>JAJCYP010000046.1 GCA_029262855.1 Bacteroidota bacterium
CGGCGGGATTGCCAAGAGCCACCAGGCGGTCACCGGAGCACCGAGTACCAGTCGGAAAGTCGCTGCGTGATCCGAAGCGTCCCAGCCTGGAGTCCCTCGCCGGAAAAGCCGAGAATGACCGAGACGATTTCCAGCCCCGACTGGCGGGAAACCAGACGGGAACCTATCCCCATGGTCGGCTCCAGCGGAACGCTGCCGGCGAAGGCCGTACGGTCAGGGGCGATGGCTAAGCGAGCTCCGAAGTCCTTCAACACATCGCCGTAGACCTGCGAGAGTCCGAAGTTGACCATGCCCTCGTAAGCGTGGCTCTTCAGGATCTCGACGATCGGGTGGACATAGGTCGCACCGATCACGACCCGATCATTGCCATAGAAACGGAATCGATCCAGGCCGGGCGCGAGCCGATCGTCAAGACGGGGCAGGAAGTAGTACGGAATGGCGTCCGATCGGTACACGGTTCGATCGAGCATCAGACGTGCGGTGATCGTGCGGTGATTGCCGAGCAGCCACGTGCGATCCACGACCACGCCGACGATAGCCTGAACGAGGCTCCCGTCGGTGGCGCGGAGGGTACTGGACACCTGAAAGGCACCCTGTGGAACGGGCAGGCCCGCGTCGATCCCACCCTCGAAGGAAACACGGGCACCCTCGTCATCGCGGACCCGCAATTCGGTCGTGAGTTCTGCGCGAGGGGTGGCCTTGGGATCTGCCGAGCGGAACGAGAGCAGATGGTCAAGCCGGACCGCGATCCGAGGCTGGATCCAGGCGCCTGCCCGAATGGCCTGGCTGCGGCGGAGTTCGAGCACGGCCTGCTGGCGATGCACAACCTGTTCGTCGGCCGCCGCCGAGGACGGACCCTCCCCATAGAAGCCCTCGTGCAGATTCCGGACGAGGTTCAGGTTCACCATCCAACCTGACCAGCCGAACCCCGGGCGGCCGGAGGCCCATCCCAGGCTGGTGGACTGGCGAAACTGCTGAACGCGGGTTCGCATCCGCACGGCATCGCCGGAGGCCAGCAGGTGACGCCCATCGATCCCCGCTCCGACCCCGAATCCCGCCGACGGGGAATAGAAATAGGCGGGCTTGAAGATGGGGTACCACTCAAAGGACTCCTGTGCCACGGCGGGCTCGGCCCGCAGACTGGCCAGTACAGTGAGCAGAGCCAGGGCAACCGAGGAGGCAAGGCAGCCGATTCGGGATGGAAAGAGCGTGGAGATGGTGCGGCAGGCGTATTGGGTGGTCGTCAGGCGTATTTTAGCGCCCGTCACCCTGGATGAATGTGAAAAGCGCGGTCTCTATGAGAATACTCGTTGTTGGAAGCGGAGGGAGGGAGCACGCCATTATCTGGTCCCTCTCCCGAAGTTCGGGGGAGCATCGGCTCTACTGTGCACCGGGGAATCCGGGAACGGTTGCTCTGGCGACGAACGTTTCCATTGCGGCAGACCATGTGCCCGACCTGGTGGAGTTTGCGATCTCGGAGAGCATCGACCTGTGTGTCGTGGGCCCCGAAGTGCCCCTCGTCATGGGTCTGGCGGACCGACTTCGCGACGCCGGGATCCTGGTGGTGGGTCCATCCGCCGCCGCCGCGCGGCTGGAGGGAAGCAAGGCCTTCTCCAAGGCATTCATGCAGCGGAACGGCATCCCGACCGCCGCGCACCGCACCTTCCAGGGATTGGAGCATGCCGAGGCGTTGTCCTACGTCCGGCAGGTTGGCGCCCCCATCGTCATCAAGGCCAGCGGCCTGGCGGCCGGAAAGGGGGCTGTGGTGTGTATGACGATGGCCGAGGCCGAGGACGCGCTGTCGGCCATGATGCAGGAGCACGTGTTCGGCGAGGCGGCCTCGGAGGTCGTCGTCGAGGAGTTCATGGAAGGGGAGGAGGCCAGCCTCTTCGCCCTCTGCGACGGATCGGACTATGTGCTGTTGTCCCCGGCGCAGGACCACAAACGCATCGGAGAAGGCGACACGGGGCCGAATACCGGAGGAATGGGGGCGTATTGCCCGGCCCCCGTATTGTCGGAGGCACTTCTGGAGTCAGCCTGTTCGAGCGTGATCGAGCCGACTCTTGCCGGAATGGCCCGAGAGGGGCAGCCCTACTCGGGCATTCTGTATGTCGGCCTCATGCTGACGCCTGACGGACCGAAGGTGGTCGAGTACAACTGCCGCCTGGGTGATCCCGAAACGCAGCCGGTGCTCATGCTTCTGGAGTCTGACGCCGTGGAGCTGTTCACGGCTGCCGCAGCCGGAGAGCTGAAGACGTTTGACGTGCAGGTCGCGTCCGATTCGGCGGCGTGTGTTGTGCTGGCTTCTGAGGGGTATCCAGGGAGCTATCCGAAGGGTCGCCGAATCTCAGGTGTCGAAGCGGCGGGTGCACTTCCCGGGGTCGAGGTCTTCCAGGCTGGCACGTCACTGACCCCGGACGGACTGGAAACCTCAGGAGGTCGGGTGATGGCGGTGACTGCGCGCGCTCCCGAACTCAAGGAGGCGCTGGCGATGTGCTATGAGGCGGTCGAGCTGATATCGTTTGAGGGCATGCAGTATCGCCGGGATATCGGCAGGAAGGGTCTGGCGCACCTGACTCCGGCGTGATGGGGCCGCGCCGCGCAATCGCGCTCGTTCTGCTCGGCCTGAGCTTGGCGGCCCAGGCCCAGCCGGCGGACACCCTCGCCACCTTCATCTCGGCCAGTTCGCTGTCCATCGACCTGACAGGAACAGTCTGGGTCGCCGACCCCGGCGCCGGCTACCTGGTGAAAATCGCCCCGGACGGGACACGGTCAAAGGCCGGGTTGCCCGGAGGAAGGCCGACGGCAGTGGATGCCTCCGGCGGCCTGCGCGTGCTTGTCGCTGACGAGTTGGAGGGAACGATTGACGTTCACGGTCTGTCCGGGGATCTGTTGATGCGGCTTCGACTCCCCGTCAGCGCGGAAGAGGGCTTTACGTCAACTCCCGAGTTTCTCGACGATCAGGCAGACGCTGCCGACCGTCCATCCGGCACGGCCGGGGATGTGGTTCACATGCTGTCAGGGGCGGTGGTCGCGGTCGAGTCCAGCGGAGGGTTCCTCGTCTTCTGGGACGAGTCCGGTCGCGCCCAGCGGACCGTCGCCGAAGCCGCGGGCACTCGGATCCAGCCTCGACATCTTGCCCGGATCCCTTCGGGTATCGCGGTCACGGAGCCCGACCGGAGCCGTGTTCTCTTCTTCGACGCCTTCGGCACGCTATCGGGACAACAACCGCTGCCGGCCGCGCCACTCAGCATTGCGGCGTCCACCGAAGAAGTCTGGGTGGCGACCAAAGATCACCTGATTTGCCTCAGCCCCCTTGACTCGAAGGCCCCCCCAGTCCGCTCATGCACGACTGGACCGGCAATCGTCAGCAACCCGGCCGGCCTCGGAATCGTGGACCTGGCCGTTTCCCCCGACGCCTTCTACCTCCTCACTCGGCGTGCGCTCCTGCGTTTGTCTCGCGAATCAGGCGGTCTATAGCAGCCTCTCGTCGCAGCAGTCTGGTTTTGGCGGCGTGGACACTGCCCTCGGCGAGTCGATCTGCGCAGTCGGCAGCGCTCATGGGGCACCGCTCGCACGTCACATTGACCACCTCGATCGGCAAGGCCGGATCTTCAGCAAAGGCGACCGCCTCGCGGAAGTTGTCGTCGATCTTGAAGCCCAGGCTCACACACGAGTACGACGCGCTCGACAGTCGCAGCGGTCTGGCCATGGAGATGACAAAGAACTCGTCACGGCTCCCCAGGAATCGTGATCGCTGTGCTCGAACGTGCGTGCCCTTCTCGCCCTTGGCCAGCCCCTCGACGAGGCGTCGACCGGCCCATCGGGCGCAGTAATGCTCGTCCTGCCAGAAGCCGGCCGGCAGGGGAACGGCGGTCTTGTTGAAGACCTTCGACAGGCGCGTCTCGCCCGAACGCTGGTCGTGGTTCAGGCGCATGAAGAACATGTTCTGAAAGCCGAGAAGCGCCGGAAGCAGTTGACCGAGTCGATAGAGAAACATCTCCGGCGTGGCCGAGAAGTCATTCATGAGCCGAAGGAAGTCGGGCCCGGACCAACGCTTCTTCCGCAGGAACAGTTTGATGGCTTCGGTGACCTCGTCCCGGTCGATCAGTACCGCACCGGCGAAGTAGGAGGCTCTGAAGTTGTTCAGCACCTGCTCGAATGACGTGACGTGAAGCCACGACGACGTTTTCGCGCGTTCGCCGAGGGCCATCACGTGGTACGCCAACTCGCGGCCCAGGACAAAGGCCTGCTGGGCTGGGAGGAGATTCGAGTTGACGAAAAGCGTCGGGTCCGACTCATCGGCCAGAACGGAGCGGAGGTCCCGCAACTCGGGCTGGGCCGCGAGTCCAACCCAGTCCAGCTGATATCCGTAGACCCGCTCCAGAGTCCGGGTCAAGGCGCCAGCCGGGTCTTCTCGCAGCGCCTCGGGGCCGACCTGAGAACGGAATCCCGCCGCTGCGTCCTCAATCTCCACGAAATAGTTGTCGTGCATCAACTGGTAGGAACGAAGAGCCGCAAAGAGGAAGTGCTCCACGCGCATGTCGTAGATCTGCCCGATCTCCAGCAGCGTGCGAACCAGCGCACCCGCGCGCGAGGGATCCTCCGAGAACAGGCTGAAGAGGTCCTGAGCCTGGAGACCAAACACCTCGAAGGGAAACTCCGTAAAGAAGGGTGACCTGAGGGTCTTTGTCACGGCGTCCAGCTGTTCGTCCACGCGAACCGAAACCAGATCGTCGTACGAAACATCCAGCGCCCTCGCCAGGCCCAGTAGTTTCTCAGGCTTCGGGTACTTCTTGCCCTTCTCTATCTCGCTCAGGTACGAGATGGACATCCCGGAGGAGCCGGCGAGCTGCTTGAGCGAGAGGCCGCCTGCCTGCCGGAGGTTCTTCAACTTCAGGCCCAGAATAAATCGGAGGTTGTCTTCGCTTACGGCCACGGGTGTTCCGGAAATTTCGCTGTGGGCGAAAATCTAGGAGTTCCGGGCACACGAAGCCAGCGAAAATTCGCTCTTGCTTGGTGGTTTTCGTCGGGGAGGCGGAATCGACAGGTTTCGGGAGGCACGTGATTACCGTATCATTACCCATAGCCCTCGTCGGGTCCCGTTTTCGAAAGGACGCCGCCGGTTGCGAAACCGGCCTCTATTCATGCGCATCGCACTATTTGGTCCGCCCGGCGCGGGGAAGGGCACTCAAGCCCAGATCCTGGCATCCGAGTACGGACTCGTGACCATCTCAACGGGCAACCTGATTCGCGAGGCCATGCGAGAAGGCTCCGAACTCGGGGAAGAGGCCAGGGGGTATGTCACGTCCGGCCAGCTGGTACCGGGCGAACTGGTCCGCAAGCTGGCAGATTCTGCTGTGGCCGCGGCCGGGTTCAACAAGTTCATCCTGGACGGATACCCTCGAACCATCGAGCAGGCCCGCTGGTTGGACTCGTTCCTGCGCGCCTACAAGGCGGAACTGCATGGGGTCATCTTCCTGTCTGTTCCGGACGAGGTGATCATCCGGCGTCTGTCAAAACGGCGCGTCCACCGGGTGACCGGCGAAAGCTATCACCTGGACTACCTCCCTCCGCCGCGCGACGTCGCTCCCGAGGATATCGTGCAGCGCCCGGATGATCAGCCGGAAGCCATCGCCGCGCGTCTTCGGGGCTACCGCAGGGAAACGGAGCCACTCGAGAATCACTACCGGGAGACGGGACTTCTTCGGGAAGTCAACGGAGACAGTTCAGTCGATGTGGTACACTCCCGTATCATGCGCTTCCTCAAGTCTTCTCCAGTAACTGCCGCTAGAAAGGCGGGCTGATCTCGGCGGGCCTTCCTCGCTCGCGCCTCAGCCCCCGCGGACGCACTTCATGGCAATCGCCGACCGCACGAGGCGGACTCACGCCGGCCCCGTAGATCTGGCTCTTCTTCCAACGGCCGTGAAGGATGTCGTCACGATCCGTGGATCCATCGACACCAGCCCGAATTACGTCGCCGGAGGCGAGCTGGCTCAGGACTGGATGGTCCGAACGCTGGACAAGGGCACCGCGTCGCGTGATCGTTTTGAGGTGGCCTCAGTACTCGAGAACCTGGGTGCCCAGCTGGGTTTTTCGAGTTCTGCAGCCCGCGTTCGGTTCTCGGCCCGGTGCCTGCGGGCGGACGTGCGCACCGTTGTCGAGTTGCTGTTCGAACAGCTGAAGCAGCCGGCGCTTGAGGAGTCCGAACTGACCAAGAGTCGCGACCGGCTCCTCGCCTCGATTCAGCGTGGAATCACGGATGCCGGCTACCGGGCCGATGTGGCGCTCTCCCAGGCCGTTTTCGCCCCCTCGCACCCGAACTACATGCACGACCCCGCGCAGGAGAAGTCCCTGGTCGAATCGCTTGCGATCGCAGACGTCAAACAGGCGCACAACGCCACGGTGACGGGAAGCCCGAGGATGGTCATCGTGGGTGACCTGGACGTGGAGGCGTGCTCGGAGATGGTCGGCGAAATCGCGGCTGATTGGACAGTCTCGAACGACGGGGCGCTCGATCCACCATCGAAGGTCGCAACGGCAGGCCAGAGCGAAGTCGACATCGCCGACCGCGACAATCTGGAAGTCCGTTGGGGGCATGCGATGCCGATCACACGCCTGGATGAGAATTTTCTGCCGGCGTACATGGCCAGCTTCATTCTGGGAGGCAATTTCTCAGCGCGCCTGATGAACGAGGTCCGGGAAAAGAGAGGCCTCACCTATGGTATTGGCTCGGGCCTGCGCGGGGTGGACTCACGGTACGACGGCATGTGGCGCATGCACGTGACCCTGTCCCAGGACAACCTGGATCACGGTATCAAGGCCACGGAGGAGGTGGTTCGGGGCTTCCGGGCCGGCGGCGTTACCGCTGAGGAACTCGCCGAAAAGCAGGAGACCATTGCCGGGAGCTACCAGGTTCGCATGGCCACCACGGCCGGTCTCGCCGGTGCCCTGCTCCAGCAGATGGAGGACGGCCGCCCACTCTCATGGGTCGATTCCTATGTAGACCGCATCAGGGCCTGCTCGCTGGAGCGGGTCAACGCTGCCATCGACACGCACTTCCGGCCGGACGAGCTGTCCCGCGTTGTTTCCGGGACGATCCCGGGGTAGTGCTGCGGGCGTGTCAACGCTCAGGCATCACCAGGGCGAGCACGATGTATACGATCAGCCCTGGAAACCCCACAGACAGGAGCGACAGCAGCACGTAGCCTGCCCGCACGAGCGTAGGGTCAAGGTCGAAATAGTCGGCGAGTCCGCCGCAAACGCCGGCGACCATTCGATCGGAGGTGGAGCGGGTGAGGGTTCCTCTGCTCATGTCAGCTGTCTCGAATAATGGTGATGCGCTCTTCAAACGTGTGCTTTTCTGGGTCGGGCATCACAAAGCCCAGAATCAGATAGGCCAGGAAAAACGGGCCACCCGAGGCGATCGTCCCGATCACAAAGGCGATTCGGACGAGCGTCGGATCAATATTGAAGTAGTCAGCAATCCCGCCGGCAACGCCCATCAGCTTCTTGTCGCGAGTCTTGCGGAGTTTGGGCTTGTCTGACGAGCGCGCCTTCTTGGCCTCGGTCCGGGCTTCCTTGGATGAAAGCCGCGTTTCCGCCTTCTCGGCGGCACGCTCGGCCCGACGCTCACGCGCGGACATTTTCTTCTTCTTCGCCTTGCGACCCGGACGCCACGAGAGGACGCCGAAACCAAGCAGGATGATCAGGATGCCCGCCATCCAGGGCAGCATGGCGGCCAGCACACTCAAGTCGACGCCTGGGGCAAACCCGAGCAGCTGGAAGATGTAGGCGATCCCCACCAGAATCAAAGAAAAGCCCGCGATGGTCGGGAGGTTGAAGAACCCGTTGGAGGGTTTCTCCTCATCGGAAAACAGGTCCTCCAGTTCGTCCTCGGACAGATCCTCCAGATCCAATTCGTCGTCCGAGAACAACAGGGAATCGATTCGCCCGGAGTCATTCTCGGGCGAGTCCGTTCGTGTGCTTTTTCTGGTTCGGGTTGCCATGTTGTTATGCCAAGTGGGAGGATCCCGGGCCGGTGATGCCTACGCGTATCAGGATACGTTGTTACGCACGAGTCCGTGTCCGGATCACTTCATCCGGGGTAATGATCAAATCCACTGACCGGTCATGCGCCTCGACCGGCAGCGTCTGGACGAGTTGCTCTCGAAAAACCGGCGCAACCGCCAGGGCACGGGTGGCCCGTGTCAGGTACTCGTCATAGTAGGCGCGACCGTGCCCGAGGCGTTCACCCGCGCGCGAGATGGCGACGGCGGGGATGAGCACGATGTCCAGAGACTCCGGACCAACCTCTGCGCCCTCCGGCTCACGAATTCCCCACTGGTTGGTGACCAGAGCATCCGCGGACCCGTACTGTCGAGCGACCATTCGGGGCTCGCGCGCCTCGGAGACGGACTCGAAGCGAGTAATGACTGGCAAGGCCACCTGGACCCCCCGCGCCACCAATCGGTCCAATAGGATCGAAAGGTCAGGCTCCAGCGTCATGGGCCAAAACGCCATCACCGAGGACGCCCGATTGATCTCCGGGAGTCTCGCCAGGGCGTCCACCAGGGCGAGGCTTTGCGCTTCTCGGTCCGAGGCTACCATTTCGCTCAGCCTCTCAAGGACTTCCTTCCGGAGTTTCCGCTTCGCGCGGAGGATGTCAGTGGGAGTGGTCATGGCACCCAAGATAGCAGTGAAGATAGAAAGGATAGACTTGGTGCGGCATGCAGGTCGATTGTCAAAAAGGAACGATCCGCCTACCTTCTCCTTTCTGTTCAATAATTCCTGAAAGGAAACCAGTTCACGGTCCCGCACCGGATCACCTCTGATCCATCCCGGCCACCGGAAGTCCTTCCCTTAATCCAAGCCTATGTTTGATAGCCTATCCGATAAGCTGGAAGGTGCGCTAAAAACACTTAGCGGCCAGGGGAAGATAAATGAACTGAACGTCGCGCAGAGCATGCGCGAGATCCGGCGTGCGTTGCTGGATGCGGACGTCAACTACCAGGTTGCCAAGGACTTTACCGAGCGGGTGCGCGAAAAGGCACTCGGAGATGAGGTAGTCAACTCGGTCTCCCCGGGTCAGCAGATGATCAAGATCGTCTATGACGAACTGGTCCATTTCCTGGGAGAAGAGCACGTTGCGGTTGAGCTGGCCCCGACGCCGCCGACCGTGATTCTGGTGGCCGGGCTGCAGGGGTCGGGAAAGACCACCTTCTGTGGCAAACTGGCGCAGCACTTCAAGAGCAAGGGGCGTTCGCCCATGCTGGCTGCCGCCGACGTCTATCGCCCGGCCGCCGTCGCGCAGTTGTCCATGCTGGCCGAGCAGGTCGGAGTCCCGGTCTTCTCGATCATGGACGGCGACACTCCGGTCAGCGACGCCGTCCGCGTAGCCCGGGAGAGTTTGGTCGCGGCCCGCAAGCAGGGCAGGGATGTGCTCATCGTCGATACCGCGGGTCGCCTGGCCGTCGACGACGAGATGATGCGCGAGGTGTCCAACATCAAGGATGCGGTCAAGCCGCACGAGATCCTGTTCGTCGTTGATTCCATGACAGGCCAGGACGCGGTCAACACCGCAGTGGCCTTTAATGAACGTCTGGACTTTGACGGCGTCGTTCTGACCAAGCTGGATGGTGATACCCGCGGTGGTGCGGCGCTGTCCATCCGGACCGTGGTCAACAAGCCCATCAAGTTTGCGTCCACAGGTGAGAAGCTGGATGCCCTGACTCCGTTCTTCCCGGACCGGATGGCCCAGCGCATCCTGGGGATGGGCGATGTGGTCTCCTTCGTGGAGAAGGCCCAGGAGCAGTTTGACGAGAAGCAGGCCGAGAAACTCCGCGCGAAGATGCGCTCGGAGAAGTTCGACCTGGAGGACTTTCTGGATCAACTCGACAAGATCAAGAAGATGGGGTCACTCAAGGACCTCGTCGGGATGATCCCGGGCGTCGGAAAGCAGGTGGATCAGATGGATGTGGACGATGATGCATTCAAGCATATCGAGGCCATTATCCAGTCGATGACCATCGAAGAACGCAGAAATCCGGAGTTGATCAACGGCCCCCGTCGAAAGCGGATTGCCAAGGGAGCGGGCATGGAGGTTCGCGACGTGAATCAACTCCTGAAACAGTTCCGCGACATGCGGAAGATGATGAAGACCATGACCAAACTCATGGGCAAGGGTCGCTCCGTCGACCTCGGGGCGCTGATGGGGCGCCCAAACTGACTAGATAAATCAAGCAAGGAAGAACGTGGTAAAGCTCCGTTTACGCAGAATGGGTCGCAAAAAGCGGCCTCTCTACGCCGTCGTCGCGGCGGACTCCCGCAGTCCCCGTGATGGTCGTTACATCGAGGATCTTGGACGGTACGAGCCGCTCCAGGAACCCGCCATGGTGGATCTGAAGACAGATCGCCTCATCTACTGGCTTCTGGAAGGCGCACAGCCCTCCGATACCGTCCGCTCGATTCTGAGCCGCGAAGGTGTCATGCTGGCACTCCATATGCGCCGTAAGGGTGCTGAGGAAGAGGACATTGCCGCCGCTGTCGAGGAGCACCGCACCCGCCTCGCCGAGAAGTGGGCCGGACGCACCAAGACCACGGCAAAGGATCGCAAGCGGGCCATGCTGGCTGCCGAGAACAAGGAGGCAACCGAACGCGCTTCCGAGTTGGCCAAGATCCGTGCCGATGCTGATGCGAAGGCTCGCGAGGCCGCTGAGTCCGCGCAGAGGGATGCCGCTGAAGAGCGGATCCGTGCCGCCGAGGAAGCCAAGAAGGCTCAGGAAGAGGCCAACAAGGCCACTGCCGACGAGCTCAAGAAGGCGCAGGACAAGGCCAACGCCGCCACGGTTGCCGCTGACAACGCGCCACCCAAGGCCAAAGTCGAAGCTCCACCTGAGGTGACTGAGCCGGCTCCTGCGGAAGCCGAGGCTCCTGCTGCGGCCAAGGCTCCTGCGGAGGCCCCGGAGGCCGTCGCGGAAGCCGAGGAAGCTGCCTCCGAAAAGGCGGAAGGCTGATCCAGGCTGGTGAGTCGGGCAGAAGACCATACCGGATATCGCATCGTGGGAAGCATTACGCGTCCTCACGGCCTCATGGGCGTCGTAAAGATGCGCCCTGAGACGGACGATCCCGGGCGGCTCGAGGGCATCGACACACTTTTCCTGGGTGAGACCGAAGATGGGCTCAGGCCCTGCACCGTTGAGAGCATCGGTTTCCAGCCCTTCAAGGCTGGACTTGCCGTTCTTCTGGAGTTGCAGGGCGTGGAAGGTCGAGAGGCCGCTGAGGCCATGGCCGGAGTGACTGTCTGGGCACGCGAGCAGGATCTGCCTCCTCTTGAGGATGGCGAGGTTTTTCTCAGCGACCTGGTGGGCTTGAAGGTGATGGCCAATGGGCGCGAGGTCGGAGAGGTAGTGGATGTGCTGGAACTCCCGGCACACCCCACGCTGTCCGTCCGCCGTCTGGACGGGTCTCTCGGAATGGTGCCATTCGTGCCGGATCTCGTCCCCGACGTGGATCTGGATGCCGGATACCTGTCCGTGGTGCCGCTTGACGGCCTGCTGGAAGGCGAAGCCGCCTCCGAGAGGGACTGAAATGAGGATCGATCTCATAACAGCCCTTCCGGACCTGTGTGTCTCGCCCCTCCGGCAGAGTATTGTCCAGCGGGCCCAGAACAAGGGTCTGGTAGACATTCGGGTCCACGACCTGCGCCAGTTTGCCACGGGAAAGCATCTCAAAGTGGATGATTACCCGTTTGGTGGTGGTGCCGGCATGGTGCTGAAACCGGAGCCCCTTTTCGATTGCATCCAGAGCCTCACGGAAGAGGCTGGACCGCCCATTGACGAAGTGATTTTCCTGACGCCAGACGGCGAAGTCCTTGACCAGCCGATGGTCAACAGACTCTCGCTTTCGGCCCGGATAATTCTCATCGCCGGGCACTACAAAGGCATTGATCAGCGGGTGCGAGACCATCTGGTGACGCGCGAGATTTCGATCGGAGACTACGTCCTGAGCGGGGGGGAACTCCCCGCAATGGTGCTTGTAGATTCGGTCGTTCGTCTCATCCCGGGGGTCCTCGGGGACGCGGGATCCGCCTTGTCTGACAGCTTCCAGGACGGCCTTCTTGACGCTCCGACGTATACGCGACCCGCGGAATTTCGTGGGATGCGTGTGCCGGATGTCTTGCTCAGTGGTGACCACGGAAAGGTGGCAGACTGGCGCGAAGGACAGAAACTGGAGAAGACGCGGCTGAGGAGGCCGGATCTTCTCGACGATGGGGCACCGCCTGCTGAGCAGCGCGGTGTGACCAAGCAGGCGGGACAGCGCAAGGCTGCAGCCGAGACGAACTGAATCAAGAACACGATTTTTACTGGAGGTCCGCCGATGGCCACAGATATGATGTCCCTCATCGAGGGAACCCAACTACGCGACGATGTCCCCGAATTTTCGGCGGGCGATACCATCAACGTGCACGTCCGCGTGGTTGAGGGAGAAAAGGAACGCATCCAGCAGTACCAAGGTGTTGTGATCGCGCTGAAGGGCTCCGAAGCCCGTCGCACGTTCATGGTCCGCAAGGTCTCGAATGGCGTTGGCGTGGAGCGGATTTTCCCGCTGCATTCTCCCAAGATTGCCAAGATCGAAGTCGTCCGTCGTGGACAGGTTCGTCGGGCGAAGCTCTACTACATGCGGGAGCGCCGAGGAAAGGCCGCCCGTATCAAGGAAAAGCGCACGCGCTAGTCGAGATCCGGCGGGCGTATCCCGCCGACTTCGAAGACCATCTGAGTCTGTCACGGAAACCGTCGGCGCATTGCGTGGACGGTTTCCGTACGTATTAAGGTTATGAGCGATAGCAAACGACTCCGCATATCCATCTGGGATGACCCGAGGCTTCGGGCCTTCGGCGAAGCCCTGAAATCTGACCAGACCGAGGTCAGTTTCGACACCCGGGAGGCGGGCGCCCGGCGTCTGGGTGCCGGTCTGGTGGACATGGCGCTGATGCCCGCGAACCTGGCCGTGGATCTGTCTGAGGACTTCGATGTGCTCCCGGCAGTCGCGTACTCCGGATGGTCCACGCCTCACGCCAGGATTTCGCTGCGAGAGGGCTTCCAGGGCCGGCCGGAGTCCCTGTATTGTGCCGACCCAACGGCGCTTGAGGCCCAGGTTGCTCGGATTGTGCTTCAGGAGCACTACGGCATCGTCCTAAACCTGGAGCCCCTCAATGGCCCGGCGGCAGCCTCCGACGCCGACGCCATTCTGGCCTTTGATGAGCCGGCACCGAATGACGGGAGCTTGACCCTGGATCTCGGCCAGGAGTGGTACGAACTCACGAACTACCCGATGGTCTGGGGTCTGTTTGTGATGCGAGAGGGCGAACTCGACGCCGGTGTAATCGGGGTGCTTCGCGAGGCCGCAGCGTCCGTCGAATCCGCCGATCACCTGGACGGCACCGTCCCCGGCGAAGACGGAATGGGGCTCCCCCGATTCCGCTTCGACGACATCGTCACGGCCAGCCTGACTGAACTCTGCCGGCACCTCTACTTCTACGGCGTCACCTCGGAACTCAGGGAGGTCGAACCGGCCAAGGTGTCTGAAACGGCGGATATCGGGAACGACACCCGTGACCCGATGCTGTAGATGGCAGAAGGCACAAAGACCATCGTATCGAATCGGAAGGCCCGGTATGAGTACCACATCGACGAACGTGTCGAGGCGGGTCTCATGCTGACCGGTACCGAGGTGAAGTCTCTCAGAACGGGGAAGGCCAACCTCCAGGAAGCCTTCTGTGCGGCGGTCGGGGGTGAGATCTTTCTGCAGCAGTGCCACATCGCACCCTACACCCACGGCAACCGGATGAATCACGAGCCGCTTCGTCCGCGGAAGTTGTTGCTGCACCGCAAGGAGATCGAGAAGCTGGCGAAGGCGACGCAGCAGAAAGGGTACACCCTCATTCCCCTGCGCCTGTACTTCAAGAACGGGAGAGCGAAGCTCGAGATCGGCCTTGGCAAGGGAAAGAAGCTGCATGACAAGCGGGCCGACATTGCCGAGCGGGACTCAAAGAGGCGATTGGACCGTATCAGGAAAGGCGGCGGCGACGACTGAGGCCACCCGGCTGCTGGGTCTGTCTCGCAGGATCCCGGCTGCTCGACCGCAAAAAGTGACCGCTCAAGGCCGGCATCGAGGCGCCTTTCCAGGCGAATTCGGAAAATGGCCCATCAACTGCGGGTCCGCGCCTTGATCTCCCCCTCGCCTCGACACTATTGGATTGCCGTCTCTTTGCTTATCGGTGGATTGGCGGCCGGGGATGTGGTGGCGCGTCAAGCGGATCTTCCGGCGGGATGTCTCGACCAGGAAGAAACGGCGCGCTGTCTCAGGCAGTTTGACCGTGACGCGGAGGGTCTGGGGGATGCGTGGCGCACGCTCGGTCTTGGACTCTTGGCCGACAACAATGTCCGTGACGCGGGCCCCGCCCTGGAAGAGGCGGCCCGGTGGCACTCCGACCTGAGGGCGCTCGCCATGTGGGCGCGGCAGCACGGGAATCCCACATTGATGCAACCTGCCCGGGCTGCCCGAAACCGCGTTCATGCGAATTCCATTCTTAGGGAGGATTCGCTGGATGCGGGCGCCAATCTGCTTATCGGTACGCAGGATGCCCGAGAGGTGGCTCGCCGCAGCCGACGCGCGAGCGTTCCGGATGGTTTCTCGGCTGATCAGGCCGCGATCCTCCTTCGTTCCGGAGGCCGCGGAATCGGACCGGGTGTCCGCATGAACCATCGGAGCCAGGACGTGGACATGGTCGTCTCATCGGCCCCGCGAGAGGGCCGGTTGATGCGTCAGACGGTCAGACGGCTCCGCGTAGCCTTGAGATCACCCGTGACGGGACCGTTTGCTCTGCGGCAACTCGGCGTTGTGCATCTGGGCTCCGGGGACTATGAGGCGCTTTCCGAGGATGCCGCGCGGCTTCGGACCATCTTGCCGAGCCATCCGGACGGCTATCTGGTGGGCGCACTGGCCGCGCACCAGGAGGGGAGACTTCAGGCGGCCTCGACACTCGCCGAGCTTGGGCTCGACCGCTTGCCTCCCGATAGACGGGCTATGCTGACTGACCCGGCGGGCATTCTCCCGCCCGGATATCCGGTGCCAGGCGACCTCTCAAGCTGGTGGCTGGAGCAGGATCCCGTGGTGCTGACCACCATCAATGAGCGTTTCACCGAGCACGTCGCCCGGTGGGTGTATGCCGATCTCCGGTTTGGCAATCCCTATTCCGGCGAGCCCGGAGTGAACACGGACCCGGGTCGGGTGATTCTGCGCTACGGCGTCCCCAGTGGCGAGGTCCAGTTTACCGGGGGTGACAGGCCGGGCGGAGATGCGGCGGGCTGGGATCGCTATTCCATTTTTCAGTATCCCGCCTTCGATTTTCGCTTCATGGACCTGGCCCGAAGTGGCACCTGGTCGTTCTATGCGCCGAGGTCGAGGTCCTTCGAGGGCTCCCGCGCCAACACGGAGGTGCGATCAGCGGACTATGTCATCCTGTCCCGCGAGCGCTTTCGCGACACGCCCACTTTCATAGAGCCCTCGTGGGAGACGGCCGACATGCAGGCGGCCATCTTCAGGGATCCCGGCGCGTATATGGTGGTCGGGACGGGAAGAGTGCCCGAGGATCTGCTTGGCGCCGACAACGGGGCCATGGTGCTCGATGAGGGCAACAGGATTGTCTCCGTTGGCCCGTCCGATGTACTGAACTGGCGGCCCGGCGAGCATTTCGTGGCCGCGATGCGCGTTCCCCGGAGCCGAAGCCGGACGTATGAGGTCCGTGTTGAGGCCGTGGCCCCCTCAACGCTGACGAGTCCTGCACGGACTCTGGTGTTTCGGAGCACGCCCCAGCAGGCGCCGACCGGGGAGGGGCTCGTTGTTTCCAGCGTGCTGCTGGCCGACCTCATCGAAGACTCCGATGGCCTGGATTACCCCGGCGTCTGGCGTCGATCCGGACTGGCCATAACCCCTTCGGGCGATTACCGGTTCGACACCGATGCGCCTTTCTACGCCTACTTCGAGGCCTATGGCCTGGCAAGGAAACCGGCGGGGACCGCCGAGTACGACATCGCCGCGACGCTCTCTCCGGTTCGGGGCGGCCGGTCGGGTCTGGCCCGGCTGTTCCGTGGCAAAGGCGAATCCGTTGGAGTCGAATTCGGCGGGACGGGAGAGAGCGCGAACATCAATGAATATCTCCTGATCGACACCCAGGGCCGACAGGCCGGCGAGTATCTTCTCACCCTTACCATCAACGACCTCGTTGCCAGCACATCGGTTGAAACCACTGTACGGGTACATTTCCGCTAGGGCCGCGCTCTGCACCGTCTTCCTGGCCCTGATACTGCCGGTCGGGATGGTGGAGGCTCAGGTGGTTCGAGGCTTCATAACCGATCTGGCAGACGGCGAGCCTCTGGAGGGTGCAACGGTCGTGCTGCGACAGGACACGTCTCTGGTGGCCGGCTCGGCCACAGACAGGGATGGTTTCTTCGCGCTGTCGCGCTTTCCCGTTGGCACGTACCAGCTGACCGTGACGTTTATAGGCTTCGAGTCCGTCGTGGATACCGTGAATGTGCGAACGGGCGAAATCCTGCTCCGAAACTACCGGTTGGCGTCCTCTCGCGAGGCCCTGGATGAACTCCTGGTCCAGGGAGACCGCGACACAGGCCTGGCGCGGGTGGACGCAGGGAGGATCACAATCCAGCCGGCCGACATCGCCGTGGTGCCCTCGCCGGATGTCTCGGGAGACCTCATCAACTACCTCTCGGCGATTCCTGGACTCGTCACGGTCGGAGACCGGGGAGGTCAACTGTTTGTCAGGGGCGGTGAGCCCTGGCAGAACCTGGTCCTGCTGGACGGCATGTGGGTCTATCAGCCCTTCCACGTCCTCGGGTTCTTTTCCGCCTTCCCCTCGGACATTCTCAATCAGGTCGATGTCTATGCCGGGGGATATGGTGCCGCCTACGGGGGCCGGATTTCCAGCGTGATCGACGTACAGAGCCGCTCGGGAAACAAGCGATCCTATGCGGGCGCCGCCTCGGCGGCGCCGTTCGTGACGAGCGTTCTGCTCGAAGGGCCCATCGTGGATGACCGGGTCTCGTTCCTGGCCTCGGCACGCCGCAGCGTCTTGAACTACGGCGCGGAGAACCTGGTCGGTGAGCCGCTGCCCTTTGATTTCGGCGACACCTTCCTCAAGGTCCACGCCAATGTCAACAGCAATAGCCAACTCTCGATCACCGCCTTGCGGACGTATGACGAGGGTCAGGTCGGCGCGGCTTTTCAGCCCCGCGGATCGAATTCCAACGATGTCGCCAGCTGGCGAAACCAGGCCTACGGACTGCGCTACCTGGTTCTGCCGCGGGCCTTTCCAGTGCTGGCCGAGTTTCTGGTGTCGTATTCCCGACTTCAGACGGCCGTGGGAGACCCGAACAACCCCGCCAGGACGGGCCGATTGGGGGCCGTCAACACGAACGCCAATGTGACCCATTTCGCTGGTGATCTGGAGATCAGTTGGGGCCTTTTCGCCCGTACTCTGGAGCTGACCACCGAGTTGGGCGGGCTCTTCCAAAACGTCTTTGCCCAGCGGGAATTCCTCACCGAGGTCGGGATGTTCGTCGAGCCCTCCATTCGGCTGGACAACGGCGTGGAGGCCTCGGCCGGTCTCCGGGTACACAATTTTCCCAGCAAGAGCCGCGTCTTTGTCGAGCCCCGATTGCGGGCCGCCTGGGATCGGGGCGTCGATCGGCTGAGCGCCGCCGTTGGCGTGTACCATCAGGAAGTTGTCGGGCTTACCGATCAGCGGGACGCAGCGGGTGTGTTCACGGCCTGGAGTGCCGTTCCCTTTGCCCGGGTGCCTTCGGCCCTGCACCTGATTGCGGGCTATTCGCGGTCCATCAAGGGTCGTGTGGATGTCGGCGTGGAGGCCTACCACAAGCGGCTCGATGGACTCTTCGTCCCGGAATGGACGGCCTTTCCGCGGTTTACCACGAACCTCCAGAAGGCTGACGGGCGCATCTGGGGCGCTGACGTTCGATTGGAGGCGCGCGGACAGCACTTCCTCGGCACCATCACCTACGGCCTGTCTGCCGTGCGGTATCGCGCGCAGCAGGAGTCGCTGGAACTCTGGTATGGCGAGTCCGCCATCGACTACAGACCGGCACACGACCGTCGGCATCAGGTAAACGTGCTCGGTGCCTATCAGGTATCCGGATTCGAGATCTCGGCGCGGTGGCAGTTCGGCTCAGGTCTGCCGTACAGCCGTTCGCTCGGATTCGACGGGTTCGTCCTCATGAACGAGCCCGTCGACGTTTTCGGGGAGCCGGGGAGTCGTCGGGTGATCTACGAGAAGCCGTACACCGGCACGCTGCCCACGTACCATCGACTGGATCTGAGTGTCGAGAAGCGATTCGTCACGCGGGGCGGGGCCCTCACGGTGCAGGCGGGCGTGATCAACATCTACGACCGGTCCAACCTCTTCTATCTCGACACCTTCACGCTTACCAGGGTGAACCAACTCCCGCTCATCCCCACCTTTGGGCTCAAGTACGGATTCGGGCAATGAGAAGAACCTGCACCCGCTCCAACGGCTCCTTCCTGGCGATGGGCCTCCTCCTGATTCTGCTGGCTGCGGGCTGCGAGGAGGCGGTCGCTCCTGTCTTGGAAGGTGAGCGGCCATTCTCCCTGTATGGCTATCTCGATCCGGGGGCAGATCAGCAGGCGATTCGCGTTTTTCCGATTGAGCAGCTCCTGGCGCATACCGATCCCGCGCCGCTGGATGCCACGGTCCAGATATCGGGCCCGAGCGGCTCCACCTTGTTGCGGGATTCAGTCGTCACGTTCTGGGATGGTTCAGTGGGACACGTGTACCACGGGCCTTTCAGGCCAGCGTTCGGAACCACCTACGTGGTCCGCGCGGAGGAGCCCGAAGGCAGGGCTACGACAGTCAGCGTCCGGATGCCCCAGCGGGCGTCCCTTACTCTGGGCGATGTCGAGGGGGTCCTCGGCAATGTCTTCTTCCCGGTTGAGTTCACGGGCGCCGAGCAGGTCCTGCGTCCACGCGTGATCTATTCCGTCGAAAGCACGCGTGCCCCCTTCAAGTGGACCATCCCGGTGGTGTATTCGAACTTCGTGGTTCGGTCCGGAGACCGGTGGAGGGTCCTCGTGAATATGTCCCGCGACATCGGAGTGATCTTTTCTGTCACAGGGCTCCAGCCCGGCACGGATCCAGTGATCCTCACAGACCTGTCGGTGGAGGCCTTCATCACGACCACAGAATGGACTCCGCCCGGCGGGGACTACGACCCCGAACTTCTGGTTCAGCCGGGTACTTTCTCCAACGTTGAGAACGGATTCGGCTTCGTCGGTGGTGGGTACTTCGAGACGGCCCATACCCTTCCGCCCGCTGAGACACTCCGCCTCGCAGGATTCTCAAATCAGTAGCCGCCGGTTGAGACGCCGATTCTCACCATTCGGCTCAATGATGCTGCCGAACATACCGGCGACCGAATCAAGCGATACGGGTCCGCGTTGTACTCGGATCGAGCTTCACATCGCACTTCCGTGCACGCAGTCATGGCCCGCATAGTTTTCTTGATTCTCCTGTTTGCCAGCGTCTCCGGACCCGCTGCCGTGGCGCAGTCGTCCTCGGATCCCATGGTAACCGGGATTCTGGCCTTCCGCGAAGGCCGGTTTGTGGAGGCTGCTGCGGCTTTCCAGAAGGCCGTGGACCAGGATGCCAACAATGCACAGGCGCACTTTCTGTTGGCCCGGGTCTACTTCGAAACCGAGCTCAAGGACGACCGCCAGGCCGGGCGCTCGCTGGACAAGGCGCTTGAAATCGAGCCCGAAAACGTGGTCTATCTCACGGCCCGCATGCAGCAGCTGGGCGTCGATTCGAAGAGTTTCCTCCGGGACAAGATCCGGGAGACCCGTCGCCGCGAGCTGGCCCGAAAGATCCTCAAGTTGGACTCGACGAATGCGTTTGCTCACGCCGAACTTGGCGACGCCTACATCCGCGACTTCTGGCGCTACCGGAATGCGCTGATGTATCCCACCGTGCAGTTCAATGAGTACCAGTATCGTGCCCGTCAGACTGTAGACCCGCTGGCCACGGCGCTGCAGGATCAGATCAGCCAACTCGGCACGTTTGACCCGGACAATCAGGAACCAGCCACCCCCGACGCCAATGCGGCGATGGGGACGGCCCTCCCGTCCCTCAATCCCGAGTCTATATTTCTGGCTGACCAGTTTGATGTCGAGACCCTGAAGGCACAGGGTATTCCGGTGGTTGACTTCGCAGTTCGGGCCCAGAAGGCGTATGAGCGGGCGGTGGATCACCTCTTCAAGGCGCTCGATGCCGATCCCCGAAACAGGGTGGTCTATGACCGTCTCATGGAGGTATATGCCCTGAAAGGCGAGTGGTCCGAGGCCCTCGAGATGCTTCAACAGATGTACGTTTACTTCCCAGAGGATCCGGAACTGTGGACGTACCTGGGACTGGCGCACCACCGGTTCGGGAATCTCGATGCGGCGGCCAAGGCCTTCGAGAGTTCGTTCGAGAGCATGGATACCCAGACGCTGACAGCGTTTTCCGACATCGAATTCCTCATGCCGGATGACGAAAAACGCAGGTATCGGGAGGATCCATCGGGGTATACGGCCCGATACTGGACGTCCAAGGACCCGCGCTATCTCACGCCCTACAACGAGAGAAAGCTGGAGCACTACAGCCGACTGACCTACGCTGATCTGCTGTACGGATCGAGTGAACTGAAACTGCGCGGTTGGGAAACCGAGCGTGGAGCGATTCTGGTGCGCTACGGGGTGCCCAAGGGCGATGTGGTCATCATCCCGAAATCGACCTCAGGCGTGCAGCGGGGCACGCCCGGCCAGCTTGGGACCCAATCGACGGATCCGACTCAGGCCGGGACGCGGCTCGCCCTTCAGGTTGCCCAGCGCGGCACCGATTTCAGTCTCTCGGATGAGGCAAATACATTCAATATCTGGGACTATGGCGACTTCAAGTTCGTCTTCGAGGACCCGTATCGGAACGGGGAATACCGGATGTTCAGCCCGTCCGCTGCCGACCTTTCTCAGGGCGCTCTGCCATGGGTGAATGACTACACCATCAAGGCGGCGGAGACCATTCGGAAGACGCCGGATCGATACGAGTACGAGGCGCCTGGACGTCAGATCGAGCTGCCATACCTCGTGTCTGCCTTCAAGGGCTCGGCCGGGAGGACGGATCTGTATGTCAACTACGGCATCCCGATCCTGGAGTTTGGCGATCAGGGTGACATGATTGACATCACGGCCAACGCCGGCACGTTTGTCATCAGCGAGAACCGCGACATCCTGGCCGAGCGCAGACGGACCATCTACGGACTGCGGACCGATCAGATTGTCGAGTTCGAGGAGGCCAATCTCTGGATCGACTCCGAGGAGGTCTCCGTGCCCCCCGGGAAGGTGGATGTTTCTGTCGAGTTTGAAACGACCTCGGGTGGGACGGTGGCCGTCCAACGCCGGAGCGTGGACGTGCCCGACTTCGACACCGAAGACCTGAACATCAGTGACATCATGCTGGCGTACCGCGTTGAGGAGACCGATGACGGGCGGCCGCTGTCCGGCTCGGACGTGGTCCGCAACGGACTCTCCATCACGCCGGCCCCATGGAGTGTCTTCTCTCGGGCGAATCCAATCTACCTCTACTTCGAGGTCTACAACCTGGACGTGTCCGGCGATGGCCGGGGCGACTACGAGGTCGAGGCCGCGCTTCGACCCAAGCAGAAAGGATCAGCCGTCGGCCGTTTCGTCAAGGGGATTTTCGGCGGGAACGAGCGCGGCGTGTCGGTTACCGTGCCCGTCTCGGTCGCCTCAACCTCGGACGGTCAGTACCTGATCATGGACGCCGAGAACCAGGAGGAAGGTCTGTACACCCTGTACGTGAAGGTTCGGGACCGGAAGTCCGGCAAAGAGGTGACCCGCCAGCGCGATCTGTTCCTGGAAGGCGCTACGCGGTAGGTCCTGAGAGGGCGCTGCTCGCCAGGTCCCGAGAGGGTGCTCCGGGCCGGCACTCACTCGGACGTGCCGCGGGCCAGACGGCCCACGCGGGCATCCATGTCGCGCACCAGTTCCTGGAGTTCGGCCTTGTAGGTCTCCAGTTTCCGGCTGAGATCCGGATCACCGGTCGCTAGAATCTGGATGGCCAGGAGGCCGGCGTTCTTCGCTCCTCCAATCGCCACGGTAGCGACGGGTACTCCGCCCGGCATCTGTACCACGGACAGCAGCGAGTCCAGACCCTTCAAGTTTCGCGTCGGAACCGGGACGCCGATTACCGGGAGAATGGTTGAGGCCGCGATCATGCCTGGAAGATGAGCGGCACCGCCGGCTCCGGCAATGATGACCTTCAGGCCCCGCCGGGCGGCCGATTCGGCATACTCCTGCATGGCAGCCGGCGTGCGGTGCGCACTCAGGACACGGGCCTCGAAGCCGATGCCGAAAGACTCAAGGACCTCGACAGCGGCTGTCATCACGGGCCAGTCGGATTCGCTGCCCATGGCCACGCCGACGAGGGGAGAATCACTTTCCTTCATAGCTGTCAGAGTTTGATTGCGGAGGCCGCCGCTTCAGCCAGCCGCCTTACTTCTTCAGGATCCGTTCCAGTCACCGTCACATGGCCCATCTTTCGGCGCGGGCGGGCCTCCCGCTTCCCGTAGAGATGTACGGCTGCACCCGGAATGTCCAGTGCCGTGGGAAGCGAGGTGGACGAAACGGGCGCCGAACGGTACCCCAGGATATTGATCATCACGGCCACCGGAACGCGCAGTCCGGGATTCCCTAGGGGCCATCCCAGCACCGCACGGGCATGGTTCTCGAACTGTGACGTGTGGCTCCCTTCAATGGTGTAGTGCCCGGTATTGTGGGGCCGAGGAGCCAGTTCATTCAGCAGGACCGCACCGTCCTGGGTCTCGAACAACTCGACACCCAGGACGCCGACCGACTGCACGGCCTCGGCCGCCGCGCGAGCCACTTCCAGGGCACGATCCCGGGTAACGGCGCTGATGTTCGCGGGGACCACCACGGCGTGGCATCGATGGTCCCGTTGCTCGGTGTAGGCGGGCGGGTAGCAGACCATCTCGCCGCCATCAGACCGGACCACCAGCACGGACAGCTCCTGCCGGAACGGGACAAAGGCCTCGACCAGCAGCCCGTCGTCGCCCGCAAGGGAATCCCAATGCAGGGCGAAGTCCTCCAGGCTTCGGGCGGAGGCATTGCCGTAGCCGTCGTAGGAGCCCTCATATCGCTTCAGGATCACGGGGAGTCCCAGACGCTCGGCCGCGTCTTGTGCCTCGGCGAGAGTCTTGCAGAGTTCAAAGGCGGCCACCGGGAGGCCCGCCTGGGCAAGCGTCGTCTTTTGAACGCCCTTGTGGCGGATCAGCTCAAGCGTTTGCGGGGTCGGAAAGAGACGCACGCCTTTGGGAAGGACCGGGAGAAGTTTCTCGGCCGGAGCCCACTCGCTTTCTACCGTAATTGCCGAGCAACCCTCAGCGAATGCACGCAGGACATCCGGATCCGTCCAATCGCCCACGAGAGCCTCTCCAAGGCCCTCAACGGGCCCGGCGGGACTGGGGGAAAGGGTGCGGATTCCCACCCCCATGCGGATGGCCGCCAGTGCTGTCATTCGGCCCAGCTGTCCACCGCCGAGGATGCCCAGGACTGGAAAGGGAGTGTCAGCCATCAGCGGGACTTCAGGAGAGCGTCGAGTTCGAGTTCGTCGGCTACACGAACCTGCCGGGCCTTGGAGCCCTCGAAAGGCCCGACTATCCCGGCATCCTCCAGCTGGTCGACGATGCGCGCCGCGCGCGAGTAGCCCACGGACAGCTTGCGCTGGAGCAGGGAGACCGATCCCTGTTGGCTGCGGACAATGATCCGGGCGGCCTCGCCAAAGAGGTCGTCGCGTTCGGAGGCGGTACCACCGGTGCTCACGTCGAAGGCCTCTTCCATGGAGGGAAGCACGTACGGACCCGGCCCGCGCTGCTCACCAATGAACTGGGTCACGCGATCGATTTCGTCCAGTGAGACGTACGGACCCTGCAGCCGGATGATCTTGCTCCCGAGCATGTACAGGAGGTCGCCGTTTCCTACGAGTCCCTCGGCGCCGTTCTGATCCAGGATAGTCCGCGAATCGATCTTGGAAGCGACCTGGTACGCAATCCGCGCCGGGAAATTGGCCTTGATGAGTCCCGTGATGACATCCACAGAAGGGCGCTGGGTGGCCAGAATGAGGTGGATCCCAATCGCGCGGGCCATCTGCGCCAGACGCGCGATGGGTGCCTCGATGTCCTTTCCGGCCGTCATCATGAGATCGGCCAACTCGTCGACCACGACCACGATGTACGGAAGATGCCGGTGGCCTTCCTCCGCATCCAGGACTCCTGAGGCAAACTTCTGGTTGTACTCCCGGATGGAACGCACCCGGGCGGCAGACAGCAGGTCGTAGCGATCCTCCATCTCCTTCTCGCAGCTCTTGAGCGTTCCGAGAGCCTGTGCGACGTCGGTGATGATGGGCGTTTCGGCCTCCGGCGGCATCGCGACGTAGTGGGAGGCAATCCGGCCGTAGGCGGACAGTTCGATCTTCTTCGGATCGATCATGACGAACTTCAGATCGTCCGGAGAGCAGGCATACAGAAGGCCGGCAATGAAGGTGTTCAACCCGACCGACTTTCCTGAGCCCGTGGCGCCCGCGATCAGGCCGTGCGGGAGCTTGGTGAGATCCTGAAGCACCACCTCGCCTTCAATCGACTTGCCCAGAATCAGCGGCAATTCCATTCCGTGATCGCGAAAGCGTGCCGTCCCGATGACATCACGGATGCGAACCAGCTCACGGTGACGGTTGGGTATCTCGACGCCGATCGCGGTCTTCCCTGGAATCGGGGCAATCATGCGGATTCCTGGCGCCGCCATGGCCATCGCCAGGTCATTCTCCAGGGCCGTGATGCGGCTGATCTTGATACCCGGAGCGGGGGTCAACTCATAGAGGGTCACCGTGGGGCCGATGATCGCGTTGATCTCGACAATCTCAATGCTGTAGGTGCTCAGCTTGTCGAGCAGGATCCGCTTGTTCTCCTCAAGCTCCTCATAGTCTACCTCGGCGCGGCCGCCGGTATCCTCGTCCAGAAGCGTGAGTGGCGGCATCCGAAATGGCGAGCGCGAGGACGGCGAATCCAGTCGGTCCGTTCGCTCTTCCTCGCGACGTTCGGCCACGTGAAGTTCGAGTTCGCCCTCTGGCGTGGCGCGCGCGGGACTCGAGGGTGTCTGGGGATCCAATCGTGGGGGTTGGGACGGGGGGAGGGTCCTGGCGGTCGGGCCAGCCGACACCGCGGGCGCGGGTTTCGGCATCATCTCCGCCTCGCGCGGGGTTGAGAATCGGGCGTCGGGGGTCGCGGGTGAGGCCATCCCGGTCCTTGCCGCCACCGTTGGGGATGCGGCCTTGCGGGCTTCGCGCCTCTCGGCCAGGGCCTCCTTGCGTGCCTCTTTTCGCTCGAGGCGATCCAGGCTGAAGTTCTCCCAGCCCTCGCGAAAGCGTTTGCCAGCGCGGACGACGAAATTTTCGACCCGGTCCAGGGACCGCTGAATGTCATGGTCAACAATCAGGAGCACGGTGACAGCCAGCAGCAGCACGATGAGGCCGAATGAGCCCGGTCGGCCGAAGACCTGCTCCATCCACCCGGCCATTCCCAGACCCACCGAACCGGCCCAGGCGGTCATGTCGGACTCGCCAACGACTCCGATCCATCCAAAGAGCGTCGCCGAAAAGAAGGCGCCGCCGATTACCAGCCAGGAGACCAGAGGGAGGTAAACCGGAATGCGGTTTCGGAACCAGACCCAGCCCCAACTGCCCAGCAGCATGGGGAGAAGCAGCGAGCAGTATCCCAGGAAGTTGGGGACCAGAAACCAGGCGACCCATGAACCGGTGAGGCCCAACGCGTTGGTGGCGCGGTCATCTCCGGGATCCAGAATGGCGTCGAGCGAGAAACGCCGGGCCAGACGGTCATCCAGAGCGCTGTAGGTCAGAATCGCCAGAACGACCAGAAACGACACCACGAGCAGAATCAGGCCGAGAATCTCGCGTTTCCGTTGACCGGACACGAACGGCTGATCCTGCGTCTTCTTCCTGGTCGTGGAGCGCTTCTTGACGGTTGATGCCATGCCTGAACCTACGACGGCTACCCGGCTGATGAAAGTTCGCCCGAGTCACGGGACTCCTGCGCCACAGGGGTAATCCCGAGCTCGCCGGCCCGCGAAAGCCGCTGTTCGGAAGCAGCGGTCAGAATGAGTCGTGATTCGTGCAGCCGGGGGACGACCGGCCAGGCGTCTACTTCGATGCAGACGGGAATATCCGGGCCGTGCCCGAGCGCCTCCAGCCGACGCGCGTGGTTGCATCGGGAAATGGGGATGGAGAGATCCTGCTGATCGTGTCGATACTGCCACAAGGCCATGTAAGCCGTGTCGGAGAGATTCGCTGGACTCGCGCCACCCAGGAGGAGGTCGACCAGAAAGCCGGCGCAGAGCGTGTCCTCCAGCGAGACCCGGTTCTCCCACCCGGCGCAGATGATGGTCACATCATTCCCGGCGTCGCGGACGGCTTGCGCTACGGCGTGGGCGTTGACGAAGCCGCCCACAAGCAGCTCCGCAGCCTCGACGGAAGCCTGAATGGCAGGCGTTCCGTTGGTCGTGCTGAGAATCACGGTCTTGTCCGCGACCCGGCCGGCCGTGTACTCCAACGGAGAGTTTCCCAGGTGGTAGCCCTCGATCTGCTTGCCTCCTCGTTCACCGCCGAGGACGTAGCTGGCCGGGTCGAGGGTGGAGGCCATGCGGCCAGCTTCGCCACGATTGGCAACAGGAATGACCTCACGCGCACCCTGAGACAGCGCGTAGATGATGGTCGAACTGGCCCGCAGCACGTCGATTACGACGACGGTGCGCCCACTCAAGTCGTCAGGCTGTACTCCGGCCGGAGAGAGAAAGACCTCGATATGCCGATTGAATCCGAGTTTGCTCATGTGTGGAGGGGAGCCTTTTTCACGACGGCAGGCAGCACCCGGTTTCGGACTTGAATGCCGATGGCACTGCCGGGTTTGCGGAATTCCGGCTCATTCCGGACGTACCCCATGCCGATGCCCTGCCCGAGCGTAGGCGATTGGGTGCCGCTGGTGACATGGCCGATGATCTCGCCGGCTTCATTGACGATGTCACATCCGGCACGAGGAATGCCGCGTCCTTCCACCACAAAGGCCACCAACCGGCGGCTCAGACCGGCCTCTTTGGCGGCAATGAGGGCATCACGGCCCACAAAGTCGCCCGCATCAAATTTGACGAGCCAACTCAAGCCCGCCTCCAGCGGGTGGGTGTCACCAGTCAGGTCATTCCCGTACAGGCAGTAGCCCGCCTCGAGGCGGAGCGTGTCCCGGCAGCCCAATCCCGCGGGTTTGAGACCACGGGACTCGCCTGCGGCCGAGACCGCGTTCCAGATTTCCACCGCGCGCTCATTCTCGCAGTAGATCTCAAGGCCGGGCTCGCCGGTGTATCCCGTGTGGGAGAGGATAATTTTTTCGGCTCCCATGAATTCGCCCGGCTCTGGCTGGAGAAACCGGTAGAACGGCAGGTCGCTCAGGTCTTTCCCGGCCACCTCTGAAACGATGTCGAATGCCGCCGGGCCCTGGACGGCAATCAGGGACATCTGATCGGAATAGTCTCCCAGTTCAGCACCCGCGCCGTTGTTTGCCTCCATCCAGGCGATGTCGGTGGCGATGTTGGAGGCATTGACAACCAGCATGTAGACGTCTGCCCGCAGGCGGTAGACCAGGAGGTCATCCACGATTCCACCGTCCGGGCGACACATGACCGTGTACATGGCCCGGCCATCATCCAGCTGGTTCACATCGTTCGTGACCAGATTCTGGATGAATGCGGCCGCATTCGGGCCGGTTACGAAGACCTCGCCCATGTGGCTGACGTCGAACATGCCCGCCGCTTTCCGCACCGCATGATGCTCCTCAATGATGCTGCCGTAATGGACGGGCATGTCGAAGCCCGCGAATTCCATCATTCTTGCGCCAAGGCCGACGTGAATGCCGTGAAGTGGAGTCTCTTGCATGGGGGGTGGGTCTAGAGCGAGTAAGCGTGCAATCCCGACGCAGACAGGACGTCAACGGCCTGCGCAGACGAGTCGGCGTCGCGGAATCCGAGGCGGAATGTACCCCCGGTACCCTCGCGGATCTTCAGAAGTTCGATGTCCTTGATATCCACGTCGGCCTCGGAGAGGACCTTGACGATGGTCAGCAACGCCCCGGGTTCGTCGGGCGTGTAGACGAAAACGTCGGAGAGCGGGTTCAGGAAACCCTTCGAGTTGGATGGGATCGCGTTGCGGGTTGCCGCGGCCGTCCTGAAGCATTCGGCGACGGCCTCCATGTCCCCCTCAGCGATGCGGTTTCGCAGGCGCTGAATTGAGGCCGAGACCTGCGCGAGTTCGTCAAGAACGGGGCCCTTGTTCCCGAGGAGAATATCCCTCCACATCTCGAAAGAGGAGGAGGCGATTCGGGTCATGTCCCGAAATCCGCCTGCGGCCAGGCTGGCCGCATCGGAATCGTCCAGAATCTGATTGACGAGCGTAATGGCGAGCAGTTGGGGAATGTGCGAAACGCGCGCGGCCGCGCGGTCGTGCTCTTCGGAGCCCATCACACGAACATGCGCGCCGGTTCGTGCCAACAGTGCCGACAAGGCCCTGAACCCGGCCGTATGAGTGGACTCGGGGCACAGGACGTACACGGCATTCTCGAAGAGCACCGCGTCGGCGTGGGAGATCCCTGTCTTTTCCGATCCCGTCATGGGGTGCCCACCAATGAACAGGGCATGATCGGGGAGCACGCTCTGGGCATGCCGGGTAATGGGGTTCTTGACCGATCCGACATCTGTGACGACCGCTCCGGCCTTGATGCCCGGAGCGATGTCGGTCAAGAGCCGAAGCGCAGGGCCCAGAGGCGTAGCCAGAATCACAAGGTCAGCATCCTGAACGCAGGCCTCTGCGCTTGCCGCCTTCTGGTCAATCGCGCCACGCTCCCGTGCCAGGTCCAATACCTCCGGGCTGTCAAACCCGGTGATCGTGAGGGCAGGGACGTGTCGCTTGAGCGCCAGTCCCAGCGATCCTCCGATCAGGCCGACACCCAGCAGGGCGACGCGATCAAATGATGTGTGTGAATCTGCCATCCGCTCAAGATACTCGCCCCTGAACCCAGCGAACCGATCGCCGCGGACTGCCGGAGTGAAGATGGGTTGAGATCAGGGGAGTGGAAGCGGTACCGAAAAACCACGTCGTATCTTGTGTGTTGTCCCCTGACACCCACAATTTGAGACGGCGAATGGCCAAGCCAACCTTCAACCCGCAGGACGCATTCAACTTTGAGGCACTCCTCGGTGAGGAAGACCGCCTGATAATGGAAACGGCGCGGGACTATGCGCAGGCCAACCTGGAGCCGCGTGCGCTGGAAGGCAACCAGGACGGTGTCTTCCACGATGACATCCCCCGGGAAATGGGCGAATTGGGCCTGCTGGGCGCGACCATCCCCGAGGAGTATGGCGGAGTCGGCGCGTCCTATACCGCCTATGGGCTCGTCGCCCGGGAACTGGAGCGGGTTGACTCGGGATACCGCTCCTTTGCATCCGTCCAGTCGTCGCTGGTGATGCATCCCATCCACGTCTTCGGGACCGAGGAGCAGCGTCAGAAGTACCTGCCGCGGCTGGCTACAGCGGAACTCATCGGCTGCTTTGGACTGACCGAGCCGGATCACGGCAGCGATCCCGGATCCATGAAGACTTCGGCGCTCCGCGCGGAGGGTGGCTGGATCATGAACGGCGCCAAGATGTGGATCACAAATTCGCCGGTCGCCGACCTGGCCGTTGTCTGGGCCAAGGCGAAGGAGACCAGCGATGACCCGGGCGTCATACGCGGTTTCCTGCTGGAGCGTGGCATGGAGGGGTTTTCCACGCCGGTGACACACAACAAGATGTCGCTTCGAGCCAGTCACACGGGCGAGATCGTGATGGAGGACGTTTTCGTCCCCGACAACATGGCGTTTCCCGACGTGCGCGGGCTACGCGGTCCCTTCTCGTGTCTGAATAGCGCCCGCTACGGCATCGTCTGGGGAGCCCTCGGAGCCGCGGAGAACTGCTACCACCGCGCACTCCAGTATGTGATGGAGCGGAAGCAGTTCGGGTATCCGCTCGGCGCCATGCAGTTGGTGCAGACCAAGCTGGCCAACATGGTCACCGACATCACCCAGATGCAGCTATTGGCCCATCGCCTGGGCCAGTTGAAGGATGCCGGTCAGGCGCATCCGGCGATGGTCTCCCTGGCGAAGCGCAACAACTGCGGCAAGGCGCTGGAGATTGCCCGGATAGCCCGCGACATGCTCGGTGGAAACGGCATCACGGGCGAGTACCGCGTGGTGCACCATATGGTTAACCTCGAAAGTGTCAACACCTACGAAGGCACCTACGATATCCACGGACTGATTCTGGGCCGGCAGTTGACCGGCATCCAGTCGTTCACCCCCCGCGGGAATGACATGCCCGAGGTGGCGCCGGCGCACGAAAAGCAGATGGCCGCGGCTGAGTAATCGGAGGTTGCGAAGTGGGCGTCTGGTGGTGGTGCGCCACCGCTCAGATTTGAGGCTACTGGTACACCGAATCATAGAACGTCGAGTCCGACTGAAATACCAAATGAATGGTGCCGTCCGGCGCCTTGGCCACTTTTCTGGTGGACGTGGTCGGGAAGTTCACAAATAGCTCTTCCGGCTCAGACCAGGCTCCCCCAGTTAGGACAGAGTGGAAGGTCCGCTGTTTGGGCGGTGTGGCGTGGTGACCCCAGACCAAGTGAATCTGGCCATATATGCCCTCTATGAACATGGGGCTTCGTGAGTACAACGAGGGGTGTCTGAAAACCTCCTGCCTCTCCGACCAATTGATGCCAAGATCCGTCGAGCTCGCGTGATAAAGGATGATCTCTCCCGACCTTCTGCGCGTCATCCAAGCTATGTGCACAACTCCGGCTTCTGAGAGAAGCCCCGCGGTTCTTTCAACGCTTTCAGATACGTCTCGAAACACTGTCGACGGGGATGACCAGGTGGTACTGTTCCAGCGACGAGTGACCAAACCCCAACCGGCTTCTCCGTCCACGCGGCCTGCAGCAACAATCAAGAGACTCTCGGGAAGCCTCAACAGGCTTGGAGATGTGCCGCCGGCAAAACCCAGGCGCTCGACCCCGGAAGCCGTAGCCCGCACATGGTAGACCAGGGAGTTTTCATAAACGACATGCTGGTCCCCATCGTATTCGACGACTTGACTGAAATCGACGAAATTGCGGGGCTCGTGGGACGCAGAGTCCACTCTTGCGCATTGAGTGTCCTGCCACATGCACGTATACACCGTCGATGATACGAAGGTGCGAAATGTAGGCGGGTAGGGGAGCGGAGGCACCTCTCCAGGCGGGTCGCCCGACCAGAAAATCCTATCCCCCGCCGGCAACGATATGGCGCTTGCTCGGTGGAACTGAGAACTCCCCCGTACGACCCCTTGGATGGTCCATTCCGAGCCGTTGTTTCGGACAATCGTCAGGGCATGACGTTGTGCCGGTCGCGTGAATGGGTCGTCGGGCGTACTAAGCAGAAGCAGGAGGCCATCTCGCGCTGGCTCAAGCCCCAAGACGAATGTCTGGACGCCTTCGACCCGAGACATTATCGAGATCTCGGTAGGGCGAGACCAACTACCCCCGATTCTCAACCCCCGGCCAGAGACGAAGGTCTCGACATTACCGGGGATGCCCCCCCCGTCCGAGCACGAGGTGGTAAACAGCGAACAGAAGACGACCAGCAGGGGGAGAACGCTCCCCCCCTGCTTCAGCAACACTCGCATGGTGTCTATAGGGTTATACTTGCCGTTGCCGTGCTGACATACTCCGTATCATGTGCAATCGCATAGCAGTATACACGATCAAGGCGCTGAACTGCGTGATGCCTCGGCGGCTTCACCCCAATGCACTCAGTCGGGCGTACCGGACGCACGCATGCTGAAACCGCATCGCCACCGGCAACGTACCGGGCGTTTAACGGAAAGCGGAGGCTCTATCCATGCCTGAAGAAATTATGGTCATCGCCGTTGTGGCGATCTTTTCAGGAATGGTCATCTCACTGACCAAGATGGTCCTGGCCCATCGGGAGAAGACACGCGGAGTCGGGAAATCTGACACCTCGAGTTCCTCCAGCGTGACCACCAGCGAGTTGGAGCGGATGATGCATCGTGCTGTCCGAAAGGCTACGGATCCGCTTGCGGATCGAATCGAGGAGCTGGAAGATCGTTTCGAGCTGCCCGCCCTGCCTGCCAAGGGCGAGCGCATTGATCTCGATGCCGCTGTGGAAGAGCGGTCGCCCGCGATGGCACCCCGGCGGTCCAAGACCCGATAGCGAGGCCCTTGCCAAGTCAGAAGGCTTCGCGACTGGGAGAAGAGCTTGAGGGCCGCGTCATGCGGTCTACGGGCAGTTGGTATGACGTGGAGGCCGCGGGCGAACGGATCGACTGCACGGTCCGCGGCAAGTTCAGGCTGTCAGGATCACGCGAGACGAATCCTGTTGTGGTCGGGGACCGGGTCTCCATTCGTCTGAATGAAGACGGGACCGGCGTGATCTTTCGGATCGCGCCCCGCGACCGCAGTCTGGTTCGTCGGGCCGCCGGCCGACAGATTGGCAAATCCCACGTACTGGCAGCCAATATCGACCGTGCTTGGGTGGTGCAGGCCGTGGATGAACCCAAATTGAACACCGGATTCGTCGATCGCTTCCTGGTCATGGCCGCAAGTCAGGATTTACCGGCCGGGCTGATCATCAACAAGATCGACCTCCTGGAGGGCAAGCAGGCCCGCGCGGACCTGAAGGAGCTCGTCACGCTCTACGAAGGTCTGAGCTATCCCGTCTTCCAGATCAGTGCTGAGCGCAAGAAGGGCCTGCGCAAGCTCGGGAAGGCGCTGCGGGACAGCACCAGCGTCGTCGCCGGGCCATCCGGCGTCGGAAAGACCACGCTGCTCAACCTCCTCTCGCCAGGGTTGGATCTGCGTACCGGGGAGATCAGCCAGGCTACGGGGAAAGGGACTCACACCACGACGTTTGCGTCCCTCCATCCGCTTCCGGATGGAGGATACCTGGTGGACACGCCGGGCCTCCGCGAGTTTGGCCTGATCGGTCTGGAGGTGGGGCAGCTGGCCCACTATTTCCCCGAAATGGTCCCACTCTTGCCCGGATGCCGGTTCCCCAACTGCACGCACGATCACGAGCCGTCCTGCGCCGTGAAGGACGCAATCGACGAGGGCCGTTTTCCCATCAGTCGCTATGACTCCTACCTGAGCATGCTGTACAACCTGCACCTCGGTGCGGGCGACGTGGGGCGATAGGACCGACTACTTCTTCTTCGCGGCGGGTTTCTTCTTGGCTGCGGGTTTCTTCTTGGCCGCAGGCTTCTTCTTCTTCGCTGCCCGGGCATTCAGCAGCTCGACGGCCTGCTCGACCGTGATTGCGTCCGGATCCGAGCCCTTGGGTAACGAGGCATTCACCTTGGCATGCTTGACGTAGGGGCCATAGCGCCCCTCAAAAAGCTCTATCGGATCACCCGTTTCCGGGTGATCACCCACGGTACGGAGTGGCTTGTTCTTGGCCTCCTTCTTGGCGATCAGCTCCAGGGCACGGGGCTCGTCCACCGTCAGGACGTCATCGGCCGGTGTGAGGGACGCGAAGGTCCGCTTGTGCTGGACGTATGGCCCGTACCGACCGATGTTGGCGAAGAGGTCCTCGCCAGATTCCGGATGGGTACCCACCATGCGGGGCAGGTTCAACAGAGCGATTCCGGTCTCCAACTCCACGGTGGCGGGGTCCAGGGCCTTCGGGACCGACATGCGCTTGGGCTTGCCCTCCTGGTCCTTCTCGCCCAGCTGCACGTAGTAGCCGTACGGCCCGCGACACACGAAAACCGGCATGTCGTGATCCGGGTGGATACCCAGAAGACGATCTCCCTCGTTCGAGTCCCTGAGGAGTTTGGCGATTTTGCCGGACGTCACGTCGCCCGGAGTCCAGTCCTCGGGGATGGACGCCTTGAGCGTCTCGCCATTCTCTTCGTGTTCTACGTAGGGACCGTAGCGTCCGACCCGCACCGAGTACGGCAGCCAGGACGGCATCTTGATCTCTGAAATCGTTCGGGCATCGATCGCGTCGAGTCCGGCCGCGACCTTCCCTTCCAGGCCCTCCGCACCCTGGAAAAACTTCTGGAGGTAGGGGAGAGGTTTGCGGCCCCCGCTGGCAATGTCATCCAGACTCGCCTCCATGCCTGCCGTGAATCCAACGTCCACGAGACTCCCGAAATTCGACTCCAGCAGGTTCGTCACGGCAAAGGCGGTAAACGACGGCTGCAACTGATTGCCCTGCCTGGTGACGTAGCCCCGGTTGACGATGGTGTCGATGATCGAGGCGTAGGTACTCGGCCTTCCAATGCCCTCGTTTTCGAGGAATCGGATCAATGAAGCGTCGGTCAGGCGGGCCGGCGGCTTGGTCTCGGATCCGCGCGCTTCCAGTTTGCGGCAGTTGGGCGCATCGCCCTTCGTCATCTCCGGTAGCGGAGACTCGCGATCCTCCAACTGGGCATCGGGATCGTCCGAGCCTTCCACATAGGCTCGCATGAAGCCCGGAAACTCAATGGTGCGGCCGGATGCCCGAAACGTACAGGCATCGTCTCCCGATCCGGCTTCGATCTTGACCGTGACGGTGCGAAGGCGCGCATCGGCCATCTGGGAGGCGACGGTCCGCTTCCAGATCAGATCGTACAGATTCCCTTCGACGCCGGAGAGCCCGAGGGTCTCGCGGGTCTTCATTTCGGTGCCGGACGGGCGAATGGCCTCGTGCGCCTCCTGGGCGTTTCGCACCTTATTGGAGTACTTCCGCTGACCGGAGTAGAGGTAGTCCTTCCCGTAGAGCCGGGTGATCGCATCCTGACTGGCCTTGATGGCCTCTCCGCTCAGGTTGGTCGAGTCGGTACGCATGTAGGTGATGAAACCCTGCTCGTACAGGCGCTGCGCCACCCGCATGGTTTCGCGCGCTGAGAGGCGAAGCTTACGACTCGCTTCCTGCTGGAGGGTCGACGTGATAAACGGTGCCGCAGGCGACCGCGAGGACATTTTCGCCTCCACGGAATCGACCATCCAGGCGCTGTCTTTCAGGCGCTCAACCAGTTGGCGGGCCCGGGCTTCTTCCAACTGAAGGACGTCCACACCGGGCTTCAGGTCTTCCTTCAGGCGACCCGTGTCATCGTCGAAGTCGCGCCCGGCGGCAATACGAACGCCGGCCACGTGCGTGAGGGCAGCCTCAAAGGACCCGGCGGGGACCTGCAGCTTGGCATCGAGATTCCAGTAGGTGGCCGGAACGAAGGCAATTCGCTCTTTCTCGCGGTTGACAATGATGCGAACGGCGACGCTTTGCACGCGCCCGGCGGAGAGCTTGGGGGCGACCTTCTTCCACAGCAGCGGCGACAGCGTGTACCCTACCAGACGATCCAACACACGCCTGGTCTCCTGAGCCTCGACCAGGCTGGTGTCCATCTCGCGGGTCTCCTCCAGTGCTGCCTTGATGGCCTTCTCGGTGATCTCGTGGAAGACCATCCGGCGAACGGGCACCTTGGGCTTCAGTACTTCGAGCAGGTGCCAGCCAATGGACTCTCCTTCACGGTCTTCATCAGTGGCGATGAAGAGGGTGTCAGCGTCCTTGAGAGCCTCCTTCAATTCCTTGACGACCTTGGCCTTGTCCGGCGGAACCACATAGAGCGGCTCGAAGCCCTCTTCCACGTTGACGCCCAGGCGAGACCAGGCTTCCCCCTTGTACTTCTTGGGGATCTGGCTGGCTGACGCCGGGAGGTCCCGGACGTGCCCCATACTGGCTTCTACCCGGTACTCTTTGGGCAGGAAACGGCGAATGGTGCGGGCCTTGGTGGGGGACTCGACTACTACGAGAAACTGCATGCTGGCGGACAGCTGGGGCAAAAAATTAATGGCGCCCCTATACAGCGTCCCGTCGACGGACGTTCCGCTCCGGCCAATCATCGTCGACTGGGAGGCCCCGAACCAGCAGCCGGGCAGACGGGCCTGAAAGCGCTTCCCGTGCATTAATCAGTTCTTGGCGGGAAGCCTGACCGGCCGGGCAGAGCATGACCTTATCTTCTTACGCTTTGAGCGAATGAATCTGAAAAATCAGCCAGGTCAATATGGAAACCGTGGAACAGGAGCCAGAACAGGCAACAGCCAAGAAGCGTGTGTACGTCTTCGGTGGCGGGAAGTGCGAAGGGGACAAGTCGATGAAGGCCCTCCTTGGTGGGAAGGGAGCCAACTTATCAGAAATGAGCTCGATTGGCTTGCCGGTGCCTCCGGGCTTCACGGTGAGCACCGAGAGCTGCCAATACTACAGCGAGAACGAGAACCAGTGGCCCGAGGGTCTGGAGCAGAGCGTCCGCGACGGGATTGACCACATCGCCAAGGCGATGGGCACCGGCTTCGGCGACCGCGAGAACCCCCTGCTGGTTTCGGTTCGCAGTGGTGCGGCCGAGTCCATGCCGGGCATGATGGATACCGTCCTCAACCTCGGAATGAATGATGAGGTCGTGGAGGGGCTCGCTGAAAAGAGCGGGAGCGTCCGCTTTGCCTTCGACGCCTATCGCCGCTTCATCGACATGTTCGGCGACGTGGTCATGGGCGTTCACCATGCGCAGTTCGAGCACGCTATTGAGGCGCTCAAGAAGTCGCGCGGCGTGGAGAATGACGTCGACTTGACGGGCGATGATCTTCGTGAGCTGGTCGACCGCTACAAGGCCATCTACCGCAAGCACACCGGGTACATGTTCCCGGACGATCCCTACGAGCAGCTCAACCTGGCGATCAACGCCGTGTTTGGCTCGTGGGACAGTGACCGGGCCCTGAAATACCGCCAGATCAACAAGATCACGGGTCTCATCGGTACGGCGGTCAACGTGCAGGCGATGGTCTTCGGCAACCTGGGTGATGGCTCCGGAACAGGCGTTCTGTTCACGCGCAATCCTTCGACCGGCGAGCACAAGCTGTACGGCGAGTTCCTGGTCAATGCCCAGGGCGAAGACGTGGTGGCCGGAATCCGGACCCCGGAAGACATTTCGCAGATGGCCGAGAAATTCCCGGCTGCCTATCGCGAGTTGGTCGAGGCCACCCACAAGCTGGAGAAGCACTACGCGAACATGCAGGACATTGAGTTTACCGTCCAGGACGGCAACCTCTACCTGCTGCAGACGCGGAACGGAAAGCGCACCGGACCGGCCGCCGTCAAGATCGCCGTCGATCTGGTCAAGGAAGGGCTGGTGGACAAGGAGCATGCGGTTCGCAACCTCGTCGACCCGATCCACATCGACATGCTGCTGCACCCAAGGTTCGAGGACCCCGTAGCCTATCAGCCATCCGTGATTGCCAAGGGACTTCCGGCGTCGCCGGGCGCCGCGGTCGGTCAGGTCGTGTTCAGCGCTGAAGACGCCGAGGCCCGCAAGGCTGAAGGTCAGGCTACGATCCTGGTTCGCATCGAGACGAGCCCCGAAGACGTCGGTGGAATGCACGCCGCGGAGGGCATCCTTACGTCCCGTGGAGGCATGACGAGCCACGCGGCCGTGGTTGCCCGTGGATGGGGCAAGCCGTGTGTCGCCGGCTGCGGCGACATCGTCATCAACTACGGATCGAAGTCTTTCACCAACGGTGATGTGACCGTCCAGGAGGGCGATTGGATCTCCATCAACGGCTCAACCGGCCAGGTCATCCTTGGCAAGCAGCCGCTGGTCAAGCCCGAGATGACGGGCGAGTTTGCCGAGTTCATGAGTTGGGTCGATGGCTTCCGCCTCATGAAGGTTCGAACGAACGCGGACACGCCGGCCGATGCGCAGGCCGCGCTCGAGTTTGGCGCTCAGGGCATCGGACTCTGCCGGACCGAGCACATGTTCTTCGAGGGTGATCGCATCGATCACGTCCGCGAAATGATCATTGCCAAGGACGAGAAGGCGCGGCGCGCAGCGCTGGCCAAGCTTCTGCCGGTACAGAAGTCTGACTTCCTCGGCATCTTCGAGGTCATGGCCGGACTCCCGGTTACGGTTCGCCTGCTTGATCCGCCGCTCCACGAATTCCTGCCGCACTCGGCCAAGGAAGAAGAGGAGATGGCCTCCAAGCTGGGTATCGACGTTGCGGTGGTTCGTGCCAAGGTCGAGGCGCTGCATGAGTTCAACCCGATGCTGGGTCATCGCGGATGTCGGTTGGGGATCACCTACCCGGAAATCACCGAGATGCAGGCTCGCGCGATCATTGAGGCGGCGGTCGAACTCTCCCAGAAGGGCGTTGACGTTCTTCCGGAGATCATGGTACCCCTGATTGGTACCGTCGAGGAGTTCCGCAATCAGAAGGCGGTCATTCAGGCCACGGCCGAGAAGGTCTTCACGGAGAAGGGCGCCCGGGTGGACTTCATGATCGGGACGATGATCGAGATCCCGCGTGCTGCCTTGACCGCTGACAAGATTGCCAAGGAAGCCGAGTTTTTCTCATTCGGGACGAATGATCTCACGCAGATGACCTTCGGGTACTCCCGTGACGATGCCGGGACGTTCCTGCCGCACTACGTGGAGAACAAGATCCTGGTTGACGATCCCTTCCAGTCCATCGACATCGAAGGCGTTGGCCAGTTGGTCCGCATCGGTACGGAGAAAGGACGCTCTCAGCGCCCGCTCCTGAAGGTGGGTATCTGCGGTGAGCACGGCGGCGATCCGGCTTCGGTTCACTTCTGTCATGCGATCGGTCTGGACTACGTGTCCTGCTCGCCCTTCCGCGTGCCCATCGCGCGCCTTGCGGCAGCTCAGGCCTACCTGAAGTCTCAGGACGCCCGCGGCTGAGTCCGCGGCGCTCGATTGATTCGAACGGGGCGGCTGTCGAGAGACGGTCGCCCCGTTTCTCGGTGTGCCCGGTGGTCTGCCTACCTGGACCTCCAGTTGAAACCTGGACCTCCAGTTCCCGTCTACAATGGAGTGCCGCCCAGAGGCTTTATCCTACCGAAACACCATGAGTGACGAAAAGAAAACGAACGACGCCTTCCACAACCTGCGAAACAGCTTTGACGAGTTGCAGGCTGACGAGCAGGCCCGCTTCCTGGTAGAGGCGGCCATGTCGCTGGTGGCCAACGGGGCCCGCGAAGCCGGAAATGCTGTTTCCAGCGTGGTTGACGATCTTGTCGACGGCCTCAAGCGCGAGCGGGATGCCTGCTGTGATGACTCGTCCGAGAGCGCGGCCGATTCGGAGCCAAAGCCCAAAGCCAAAGCCACGACCAAGGCTGCGGCGAAGAAGACCACGCGCAAGCGCGCTCCAAGGAAGCCGGCGGCCGACGCTGGAGATGCGTAGGCAGTGCCTGCGGAGGATCCATGGGGAGCCGAGGTAGAGTTCGACCAGCTCACTTGGCTGGGTAAAGCGGTGTACCTCTCGGGGCACGTCGCGCGGGCGGCCGGCTCCGTGCTGGAGACCGTGGTCGATGGCGCAGCGGGGCTGATCGCCGATACAGAGCGTGCCTTTCGGGACGGACTGGATCCGAACGTCGAAGACGCCAAGATCCTGGCCGAGTACGAAGAACCATCAGACGCGAATAAGCCTCCCGGGAAGGAATGACAGCAGTGGCGCGCCCGACGGGCTTTCCCGGCCCGCCAAGCGCCCCCTGATCAGTTGTTGCTGACTACCAGATCCGGGGTTCCGGCGATCGGCTGACGCTGAATCTCGGCCGCCGGGACCTTGAAGAATTCCTTGGGATCGTTCGTCGGACGCTTCACGAGGACCTGTTCCAGCACGTCTTCCATGCGGGCCAGGTACTCCACGGACAGGCCCTTGAGTGCGCCCCGCTGAATCTCCAGAATGTCCTTACGGTTCTTCTCTGGCAGATAGACCTTCTTGATGCCGGCGCGTTTGGCGGCCAGCACTTTTTCCTTGATGCCACCCACGGGAAGAACGAGGCCGCGCAGCGTGATCTCACCCGTCATCGCGACCGTGTGGCGGACCCGTCGCTGGGTGTAAATGGACACCAATGCAGAAAGCATGGCCACTCCCGCCGAAGGTCCGTCCTTGGGGATGGCGCCCGCCGGCACGTGCACATGGAGGTCCCAGTGCCGGAAGGCCGCGTTCGGAATTCCGAGATCCTCCGCATTGGCCTTCACGTAAGACAGCGCCGCCTGTGCGGACTCCTTCATCACGTCGCCCAACTGTCCGGTCAGGATCATCCGACCAGTCCCGCGCGAAACCGAAGCCTCAATAAACAGGATGTCTCCGCCGACAGGCGTCCAGGCCAGACCCGTGGCAACACCAGGCACGACCGTGCGCTCGGCCACCTCGGACTCAAAGCGACGGGACTTGAGGTAGGTTTCGATGTCCTCCCCGTCAACCTTTTCGCCTTCCAAATCACCCAGGGCCACCTTCTTGGCGACGCCGCGGGCAACCGAACCGATGGTACGCTCCAGGTTGCGGACACCGGACTCGCGTGTGTAGCCGTCTATGACCAGCTTCAGCGCCTCGTCGGTGATTTCAAACTGATCCTCCTTGAGACCGTTGCGGTCGCGCTGGCGGGGGACCAGGTACTGCTTGGCGATGGCCAGTTTCTCCTCCTGGGTGTACCCCGTAATCTGAATCAGCTCCATGCGATCCCGAAGCGGAGCGGGAATCATCTCCAGGTAGTTGGCCGTCGCGATGAAAAGGACCTTCGAGAGGTCGTAGTCCAACTCGAGGTAGTGGTCGTTGAAGGCGCTGTTCTGCTCGGGATCCAAGACCTCCAGCAGAGCCGACGACGGATCGCCACGGAAATCCGATCCCAGCTTGTCGACCTCATCGAGCATGAAGACCGGGTTGGCCGTGCCTGCTTTCTTGATTCCCTGAACGATGCGGCCGGGCAGTGCCCCGACGTAGGTGCGACGGTGGCCGCGGATCTCGGCCTCGTCCCGAATACCACCGAGACTCATCCGGACGAACTCACGGCCGACGGCCCGGGCAATGCTCTTGCCCAGGCTGGTCTTGCCGACCCCCGGAGGGCCGTAGAAGCATAGGATGGGCGCCTTCATGTCGCCCTTCAGCTTGAGGACGGCCAGGTACTCGAGAATGCGCTGCTTGACCTGCTCGAGGCCGTAGTGATCCTCGTTCAGAATCTTCTCCGCGCGCTTGATGTCGAGCTTGTCCTTGGAGTATTCCTCCCAGGGAATGTCCAGGATCCAGTCTACATAATTGCGAGTGACCGCATAGTCCGGTGAGGCGGGGTTGGACCGGCCGAGCTTGTCCAGTTCCTTGTTCAGGGCCTTCTGGACATGCTCAGGGAGTTTCTTTTTTTCGGCCCGCTCGCGCAATTCTCCAATCTCGACTCCGGTGCCTTCGGTGTCGCCCAGCTCTTCCTGAATGGCTTTCAGCTGCTGGCGGAGGAGGTACTCGCGCTGCTGCTGATCCACGTCGGTCTTGACGCGGGAGCGGATCTCCTCGGACAGCTGAAGGACCTGGAGCTCTTTGTCCAGATGCCGCATCACGAGGTCGGCGCGTTCCACCAGAGGCAGGGTCTCCAGGAGTTCCTGCTTGTCGGATACGTCAATCTGCAGGTTTGACGCGATGAAGTGGATCAGAAACGTCGGCGACTCGATGTTCTGGATGGCGTAGGCCGCCTCGCTGGGAAGGTTGGGCGACAGATTCACAATCTGGATCGCCAACTCCTTGATGGACCTGATGCGCGCCTGAATCTCGACCTGATCGACGTCGGTCGACTCGTTGACCGCCTCGACCTGTGCCTTGAAGTAGGGATCGGTCTCGACAATGCCGTTGATCTTGAAGCGCCGCTTCCCTTGAATGACGATGGAACGCGAGCCATCCGGCATCTTGATCAGCTTCAGGATGCTGGCAACCGTTCCGTAGCTGTAGAGGTCGTCGCTGTCCGGGTTCTCGGTCTCGGCTGCGCGTTGAGCGACCACACCGATGAGTCGGCTTCCCGAGAAGGCGTCCTTGACCAACTTGAGGGAGGTGTCTCGTCCCACCGTAATGGGGAGCACGACGCCCGGGAAGAGCACGGTATTGCGGAGCGCGAGTACGGACAGCACATCGGGAACGTCCGATGTGCTCATCTCCTTCTCCTCATCGGGAGTCGGGAGAGGAATGCTCTGTTCTGGATCCTCGTCGTCGATCAGGCGAAGGAATTCCGGGGTCATCTGATGGGGGTTTATGCGAACGGATCCAGGTAGCGGATCACGCGAATGGCCGTGATGGGAAAACTCGAAGCCTCAATGTCAAAAACCAGACCAACACGTCCAGACTGACACGATGGCAGAACGGAAAATGCTCATGCCTGACGATGGGAGAGCAGGTCGACCATGGTGGCCTCGACCTCATCAATCTTGAAGGGCTTGGCGATCACCGCGGAGATGATGGAATCCGCCTGTCCGTGATAGGTATCGCCGGTCAGGAGAATAATTGGGAGATCCGGCCGCTTTTCCCGTACCCGCGCGGCGAATTCGCGTCCCTTCATCTCGGGCATGCCCTGGTCGGTAATTATGGCATCGAACGTGTCAGACTCGAGACACCTCAGGCCGGCGGCGCCGGAATCGGCCTCAGTAACCTCGTGGCCCCGAAGGCTGAGCAGCCGGCGAAGCACGGTGCGAACCATGCTCTCATCGTCCACGACCAAAACCCGAATCCCGTTTGCGCCGGGGGATGCCTCGCTGGCGACGGTCGAGTCCGGCACCTGCCCGGAGTCCGCCACGGGGAACGTGAGGGTGAAGACCGTGCCCACGCCGGATTCGGATTTGACCGCAATCGAGCCACGGTGCTCCTGGATAATTCCGGATGCAACCGACAGCCCGATGCCGTTCCCGTCCTTCTTGGTGGTGAACTGCGGTTCAAAAATCCGCTCGGCCACGGCGGAAGACATGCCGATGCCGGTGTCCTGGAGCGTCAACACCACCTGTCCATTCACCAGGCCAGTCTTGAGGGTGATGATCCCGCCGCTACGCATAGCCTGGACAGCGTTCAGAATCAGGTTGACGAGTACGTCGCGAAGGCTGGAGGCCGATCCGAGAATTGCTGGCACCGTGTCCAACTGCTGTTGGACCGTGATGGCGATGCCGGCACTGCGGGGCTCGTTATACCAGTACGGCCGGGTTAGTACCACGCAGTCCTGGATGAGGGCCGGCAGGTCGACGGGGACGAAGGCGGACTCGTGCTCCCGTCGGATGTAGCGTTGGATCTTCTTGATGAGGGCGCCTCCGTCCTGGGCGGCGCGGTGAATGGTCCGGGCGTGCTCCGAGAGCACCTCCCGGTCAAGGTCGCGGTTGAGCGCGCCTTCCATGAGTTCAGCGTGGCCGATTATCCCGCTCAGGAGATTGTTGAAGTCATGAGCGATTCCCATCGTCATGCGGCCCAGGGTCTCCATGCGGTGGCCAAGCGTCTGGGCAGAGTTGACGGTACTGGGAAACTCCATGAACTCACCCGTGATGATCACCGCGAGGTCTTCGCTTCTATCACCGATGTGGACCGGTATGAAATTCAGCAGCAGGTTGCGCGGGATGGGCTCCGCATCAATCATGAAGACTTCCCCGAGGTTCATCTGCCCCCGCGAGGCTTTCGCTATCAATGCGCGGACCGCAGCTTTCTCGTCACCCAGGTTTCGGAAGGGGTCGTCAGCCGGACCAACGGCGTCGACCCACTCAGGATTGGGGACCGCGGCACCGGTGACCGGGTCAACGGAGGTCACCAACACCTCCTGAGCCATCGACGAAAAGAATTCAGACTGCATCAAGACCTAATATCCGAAGATCCGAAAAGCCTCGGCGGGTGGTTACCTTGCTGGTCGGCCCTGTTGCCGATCCCCGGTGTCACAATATAGAAACCCGCGACCTGCCTCATGTGGAGTGAGAACATTCTGGAGACCATCGGAAATACGCCGCTGGTTCGCCTGAACAGCCTTGCACGTCAGTTTCCGTGCACAGTTCTGGCGAAGGTTGAGTTCTTCAACCCCGGTGCCTCCATCAAGGACCGGATCGGTGTTGCCATGGTCGAGGCTGCCGAGCGGGAAGGCAAATTGAAGCCCGGCGGTACGATCATCGAGGGTACCAGCGGGAATACCGGTGCCGGACTGGCGCTGGCGGCGATCGCTAAAGGCTACCACTGCATTTTCACCACGACTGACAAGCAGAGTCAGGAGAAGGTGGATGTGCTCCGGGCACTCGGCGCGGAAGTCATTGTATGTCCCACCGCGGTGGCCCCTGACGATCCCCGGTCTTACTACTCGGTGGCCCGGCGCCTGGAGAAGGAAACGCCCAATTCGGTGTATTTGAACCAGTATGACAACCCGGCCAATGCGGAAGCGCACTATCGATCGACGGGGCCGGAGCTGTGGGAGCAGACCGAAGGACGCATCACCCACTACATAGCGGGAGCCGGGACCGGCGGGACCATCTCCGGGACGTCACGCTACCTCAAGGAGCAGAATCCGGATGTCCAGGTGATCGGCGTCGATCCGTTCGGGTCCGTCTATCACAAGTACTTCTTTACGCGGGAGTTCGACCAGAAGGAGATCTATCCCTACCTCACCGAAGGTGTTGGAGAGGATATCCTGGCCAAGAACATGGACTTCGATCTCGTGGATGACTACGTCCAGGTGACCGATCGCGACTCGATGGTCTACACCCGTCGCCTGGCCCGTGAGGAGGGCATGTTTGTCGGCCAGTCCTGCGGGATGGCCATGGCTGGCGCCGTCCAGTGGATGGAGGCGAACCGGGAAAGCTTGACGGCCGACCACATCGTGGTTGTCGTACTGCCCGATTCCGGTTTCCGCTATCTGTCGAAGACCTACAACGATTCCTGGATGCGCAACCACGGGTTCCTTTCGGACCGTCCCGAGTGGACGGTTGCGGAGATCGTGTCCATGCGACGCGGTGAGCCCGAAGTGCTGGCGGTTTCTTCGACGGAAACGCTGGGGGACGCCATTGACATGATGTCCAGGAACGGGATTTCCCAGGTGCCGGTGATCGATGGAGAGGAGGTGGTTGGCAGCTTGTCCGAGACCGTAATCCTGAACACGCTGCTGTCGGATCCGGACGCCCGCGGTTCTGCGGTGGGATCCGTCATGGCGGCAGCCATACCCGTCGTTCCGCCTTCGCTGCATCTGGAGCACCTCTCTGCGTACCTTGAGCAGGAGCCTGGCGCCGTACTGCTCAAGTCGGAAAGCGGCGGGTTTCGAATCATCACCAAGAGCGACCTCATTCGCGCTCTCTCAACAGGGAAGTCAGAAGCGGCGATTTCCGCCTGACTTCAGTATCGAAAGACCATGGCAGCGAACAGTGACGAGACCAACCAACAGCAGATCAACATTGAGCTCAACGAGGACACCGCTGAGGGGATTTATTCGAATCTGGTGATGATTGCCCACTCTTCGGAGGAGTTTGTGATGGACTTCATCCGGGTCATGCCGGGTGTTCCGAAGGCCCGCGTGAAGTCCCGCATCATCGTGACCCCGGCCCACGCCAAGCGCCTGTTGAGAGCACTGGCTGAAAACATTGAGCGGTACGAGCGGGCCCACGGAGAGATCGCCGAAGGCGGCTTCCCGGGGCCGGCGGTTCAGTTCGCGGGACCGAGCGGCGAAGCCTAGCGTCGGCTCGCTACTTCGGCGCCCGCAGCAGCACCAGGATCGACGCCGCCAGAAAGAGGGCGTGCGGAATCCAGGCCGTGGCCAAGGGCGAAAGGATGCCCTCGTACCCGAACGGCTCGAGAAATTTCATGAGTGCCAGATAGACGAAGGCAATCAGGAGACCCACTCCCATGATGAGGGCCTGGCCCTTTCGTCTACGGACGGCCGCAAGCGGCACCGCCAGCAGGACGAGGATCAGGTTGGCGAAGGGGTAGGCGAACTTGCCCTGGAAGGCGACTCGCGGAACGCCGAGGTTGTCCACGCCGGACCGTTCCAGTACCGCGAGATACTCGCGGGCTTCGGTGATGGTCATCGATTCCACGTCGCCGTCGGTTCGCGCCATGTTCCGGGGAAGCAATGCCAGGACCGTATCCAGTCTGGCCGGGCTCCTCATTCTCTCGGTCCCGTCCTCATGGAATGTCCGTATCACCGGGGACCGGAGCTGCCAGGTGCTGTCTTCGTCGGACCACTGCATGGACCGGGCATCTATGCGCTCCGTCAGGCGCCTGCCCTCCTCGAACCGTTCCATGGTCACCGTGTGGGCCGTCTGCGTGGCCCGGTCATAGAAGTTGACCGTGATGACGCTTCCGGGACTGTTCTGACGGTGGATGTTGTTGTATTCATCCACGGACGACTTGGCCTGGGTATGCTGTTTTTCGAACCGGATCCGGACCCGGTTTGACTCAGGGACCACCCAGCCATTGAACCAGAACATGGTGCCGGTGATGGCCAGACCGACCAGCGCAAAGGGGACTACAATCCGGTAGAGAGAGACGCCCGACGTCTGGAGTGCGGACAGTTCAAGCTTCTGAGCCATGCGCCCGGTCATGAACAGGGTGGCCAGGAACAGGGCCAGCGGAGACATGAGGCGGACGATCTCGGGGATGTAGTTCGGGTAGTAGACCGAAAACACCTCGCCCATGGTCGCACCACTGTCGATGAAGTCATCGACGAATTCGACGTAGTGGAGGACGATGAAAAACACGATCAGGGCGCCTATCAGGACCACATACGTGACCGAGAGGCGTCGCATGATCAGGAGGTCGAACGTCTTGAGAGGCTTGCCCAACGCGATTGTGTTAATGCCAGGTGCGCCAACGACCTGAACCCGGCTCGGTTCACCCGACATAAGGAGCCGTCCTGCGCTGTAAGAAACCGCGAAAACGTGGGCGAGAAGGATATTCCCCCGGAGCGCCCCGTAGTTTCTCTCCGTCGAGTAAAATCCTCCAATCGCTGATGAAGATCCACGAGTATCAGGCCAAAGAACTGCTGGGCCGCTTCGGAGTCGCTGTCCAGTCCGGAATGGTCGCACGCACAGCTGACGAAGCGGCCGAGGCTGCCAGGAAGATGCACGCCGAATCCGGTGCAGACCTGTTCGTGGTCAAGGCTCAGATTCACGCAGGTGGGCGTGGCAAGGGGGGAGGCGTCAAGCTGGCCCGCGGCATCGAGGAGGTGCGCGAGAAGGCCGATGCCATGCTGGGCATGATGCTGAAGACGCATCAGACCGGTCCCGCAGGGCAGCTGGTGAGGACCGTCCTGGTTGCCGAAGCCATCGACATCGCCAAGGAGTTCTACGTGGGCGTGACGCTGGATCGCGTGCGCAGCATGCCGGTGATCATGGTTTCCACAGAGGGCGGCGTCGAGATCGAGACGGTCGCCGCCGAATCGCCCGAGAAGATCCTCAAGACATGGGTTGATCCCATGATTGGTCTTCAGCGGAGCCAGGTGTCCGCACTCGCTTTCGGCCTCGGCTTTGAGGGTCCCGCTCTCAAGCAGGCGGCCAAGTTCATTGCGGCTCTCTACCACGCGTACGACCAAACGGACTGCTCGTTGGCCGAGATCAACCCGCTTGTGCTCACAGAGCAGGGTGAGGTGCTGGCCATCGATGCCAAGGTCACCATTGACGACAACGCGCTGTACCGGCACAAGGACATCGCCGAGCTCAGGGACGTCCACGAGGAGGATCCGCTTGAGGTGGAGGCCGGTGGCCACAACCTGAACTACATCAAGCTTGATGGGAATGTCGGCTGCATGGTCAACGGAGCCGGACTGGCCATGGCGACCATGGACATTATCAAGCTGGCCGGCTTCGAGCCCGCCAACTTTCTGGACGTTGGGGGTGGAGCAAGTCCAACCACGGTCGAGGCTGGTTTCCGCATCATCCTCAAGGACGAAGGCGTGAAGGCCATTCTGGTCAATATTTTCGGTGGTATTGTACGCTGTGATCGGGTTGCCAGGGGCGTCGTCGAGGCGGCCACCAAGGTGAACATGAGCCTGCCGCTCATCGTTCGCCTTCAGGGCACGAACGCCGAGGAAGGGAAGGCCATCCTGGACGAGAGCGGTCTCAAGGTCGAGACCGCCATTCTCTTCCAGGAAGCCGCCGACAAGGTCAAAGCGGCTCTCTCCTGAGGCCGATCGCTTCCCATGTCTGACACAGGTCGGTCCGCGGGTGCGGTTGCGCTCGAATCCATCGCCAAGCTGTTCGGCGATGTCCGGGCTGTGGACGGCGTCAGTCTGACGGTCGAGCCGGGGACCTTCTTTACCCTGCTCGGACCATCCGGCTGCGGAAAGTCGACCTTGCTTCGCATGATCGCCGGGCTTGAGGAGCCGTCTTCGGGACGCATACTCATTGACGGGAAGGATGTGACCGGTGTGAGCGCCCAGCGACGGCCGACGGCGATGGTTTTCCAGAGCTACGCGCTGTTCCCGACCATGACGGTGGGAGAGAACGTGGAATATGGTCTTCGCGTGCGGCGCATTCCGAAGGCCGATCGTGCCGAGCGGGTGTCCGCGGCTCTGAATCGGGTCGGGATGGGGCATCTGGCCGCACGACCCGTGACTGCGCTCTCGGGCGGGCAGCAGCAGCGAGTCGCGCTCGCACGTGCCCTGGTGGTGGAGCCGGCGGTGATGTTGTTTGATGAGCCGTTGTCAAACCTGGATGTCGCGCTGCGCGAACAAACCCGGGCCGAACTGAGGGAGCTTCAACAGACTCTCGGTACGACGTCCATCTACGTTACCCACGATCAGCAGGAAGCCATGGCCATCTCCGATGTCATGGCAGTGATGCGCGATGGTCGTCTCGTACAGATGGGTTCTCCAGACGAACTGTACCGCAATCCCGGAACCGCATACGTGGCCGGCTTCCTGGGCGGTAGCAATATCATTCAAGATCGATCGCTGGCCTGGTCGCTCTTCCCGGCCGGTGCGCCGGGACCCGAGGATCGAGTCCTGAGCATCCGGCCCGAGGACCTGCGCGCGGATCCTGCCGGCGCGGTCCAGGGCATCGTCAGGTCACGTCAGTTCCTGGGTGCACACGTGGAATGGGAGGTGGAGGTTGAGCGGCAAATGCTGCGGCTCCGTATCCCGTCCGACATTACTTTGGATTCCAATCCTCGACTCAGTGCGGCCACCGCGAGTTGGGTAATAAACGACCTCAAGACGTCTTCTCCATGATCCAGGATCTTGAAATCAGAGTCGGACTCGAAGGTCTGACACCCGGGAAGATCATCACCCTGTACCGGCGGGCCCCGCTTCTGCGGGCCGTGGACACGCCGAGCAGAGTATGGGAGAAGTTCGAAGCGTCATCGCTCGTGATAACGGCCTGGCACGGTGACCAACTGGCCGGCATCGTTCGAGCGATGTCCGATGGTGTTTCGGAGAGTTACCTCTGCGAACTGGCCGTTGAACCCGACGTGCAGGATTCGGGAGTCGGGAGGAAGCTGCTGGACGTGGTGTTTGAGCAGTGCAAAGGCACGGACTTGCTCCTGCGCCACAGCAGCATCTCATCCAAGTACTACGAGAAGCTCGGCTTCCGGCGGGTGGACAACGCCTGGTTCCGAAAGCTCTGAGTGGCGCTGGGCGGTCAGGCCGTGGCGCTGGGCGGTCAGGCTGCCAGCCGCTCGTGATCCAGGTGATCGACCACACGCTTCACTTCGGGGACAGACTCGATGATTTCGAGAACGGCGGCGCGATCAGCGGGCTGTTGTATGCTCCCCTTCAGTACGACAGACCCCTTGTGGACGAAGAACTGAAGGCTGCCGATCTCTGACAGGGCAAGCTCTCGCTCGAACAGATCCTGCAGCCTGCGTGCAATCCGGCGGTCCTTGTCAGAAGCCGGCTCCATTACCTTCCGGCGATCGGGAAGGAGACTGAGTACCCGTTTGGGCAGATGAAACATGTTGTTTGCCGTTGCTGGTCGTTTCCACCAGACAATGCAAGGGCCGGGCCAAATACGCGCCGACGCGCATTATTGGTCAGAACGGTTCATCACCAGAGTCGAGGGGTCCCCGAATCGATCGGAGATCACGGTAGTGCCTCTGGACACAGGGAAATCAAGGTCGGTGTCGAGGACTATTCTGCCCCCCTCGAGTCTCCCAAACATGGCACGTGGATACGCACACCCCGAGATCCTGAAGTCAGAGAGTCTTGATCCGGAGCGCGTTCCCGAGACCGTGGCTTCTTCGGTCAGGTCTGTTCGAGTTTCTTCGCCATCAGGGTGCCGGATGCTGATGGCCGTTCTGGTACAGGAGCCCGATCCGGAAACGTCACCGTCTACGTCCTGGACAGTCACCTGGCCCGTAACCGAAAAGCGGAGTTCCTCCCAGCGGTCAGGCTGTAGGACAATCGTCTCGAAGTAGCCGTAGCTGTTTTCGAACCGGTACGTGCCGCTGGCGTCGTCCTCATCGCCGGCCAGTCCACAGCTCGTCAGTCCGCAGACCGCCAACAGGGCGATGGCCAACAGCGGGAGGGCCCGCCGCCCAGGTCCGACCCGTTTACTCCTAGAGGCTGCCAAATCGATCGCGGACATCTGATTTGGGCTGACGAATCCGCAGGAGGTCGCGGAGGTGACTGCTCTTGACGTGCAGGTCAAAGCCCCAGGACTGGTAAAACCCGGTTGGAATCCAGTTGAACGACATCTGCCAGCAGTCAAAGTCGCGGGCCACGGCGAGGTTTGTCGTGGCGATTTCCATCTTCTCAAGATCGTAGCCGCCCCGGCCGGTGACCTTCCAGTTTGGGGTGAGGGAAAAATCGAAGGAAGCATTTACGACGGCCCGCTTGGTGGAGGTGAGCCCCGAACGATTGAGCCCGTAGGTGAAGTCCAGCCCCAGCGACCAGGGGATGGCGAAGTCGGTTTGAGGGCCGCCAAACGGCTGCTGAAAACTGTCGGCAAGCGTAGATGCACCCAGTGGGGACGCCCCGGGATTGCCCGAAAAACCAGCCCTGGGTGTGGTGAGTGGCCTGCTCTCGCCACGCGAGGTTTGGCTGCGAAGTGAGGTCCGCAGCGTCATGCTCACACTGGTCAGGCGTCCCAGAGGAGTTGAGGCCCCAAATGCGTACTCGTTCCTGGTCTGGCCCGATTCGTTGAGCCGGTAGGGCGAGAACGAGGAACGAACATCCAGGTCGACCTGGCCCAGAATCTTGGTTCGGGCCGAAAGGGATATGGGACCGAATCCCAGCGAGTCCGCAGCGTAATTGAAACTGCTGGCCAGATTGAGGTCGAACAGCTTCACGGGCCGGCTCTGGGCCGATGCGGCAGAGTCAGCCGGAGCCCGTTTCGTTTCAAAGGTGTTGGCGAGCGAGAAGGTGAGCGACTGCTGCTCGCCGCGGGTGACGCCCGGGACGACGGCGTACTCGACCTCATCGCCATTGGCATCCGTGTAGGATTTAATATTGGATCCGGAGAACGAGTCCGGTCGATATCCGAAGCCGACACTTGGCCGTACCGTGTGACGCAGACCCCGGTACGCGCCCAGCTTCAGCGGGAAGATCCCGTAGAATACCGAGGACGCGGACATACTCGCGGTGTACTGCCGAAGGGCAAAGAACTCGGGCACCGTACTGGTTTCCACGCTTCCAGTGCTGTCGTTGAACACCCTCTCGTCCGTCCGCAGGTACCAGTTCTCGGTGTAGGATAGACTGGGAGAGAGGTTCATCCGGAAGTCCCCCAGCAGCGGCAAGCGGCTGACAGAAAAGGGAGCGGAAACCGGAATCCGGTGGGTGGCCTTGAAATCAAACCGTTCCTCAGAGCCCGTGGCCCGGACAAAGTCTTCCTGCGAGAGCAAGGCATCGATCCAGTCGATCCCCACGGCGGAGGAATCGCCTGCGCTGATCAGCGCATCATCCGACAACGGCGTGAAGTCGAACCTATTGTCCGCCGACATGGTGTAGCTGACGGTCACTTTCTCATAGAATCGCTCGCCTGATCCCGGCGGGCGTGTGGAGCGCGCGAACGGCTTGAACGAGTTCTGGGAAAAGGACAGACTCGGCAGTCCAAGTTGAACGGATCCCGAAGTGACCGCCTGCCGATGAGTACCGTTGATGGTCAGGCTGCGGGAACGCCAGCGTTTCGCGTACCGGACACTGGACTGAATGGACTGGGTTACACGATCTGTGTAGTCCTGGGACACGCCCCGGAGGTAGCCGCTGGAGGACAGGTTTACGTTGGCGTCGAAGTTCGCCGTCGGACTGATGGTCTGAGCATGGTTCCATCGGAAGGACCCGGTATTCAGAATCGCAAACGCCGGGTCACCGCGAACCCCCTCCCGAAACCTCCCCATGTTCAGACCGACCTGACCGCTGAAACCGTATCGCCTGGCGTACCGGAAAAGCGAACTTCCCTGAATGCTGCCCTGGGTCCAGAAGCCGCCCTGAAGCTGCAGGTCCATGTAGTCGTTCAGCGCAAAGTACCAGCCCCAATCGCGAAGGTAGAATCCGTTCTGGTCCTCGCCGTAGCTCGGTGGGAGGGGGCCGCTCCGGCGACCCTCCTGGGCCGGGAGAAACCCGAACGGGAGCCACAGCGGTGTCGGGATGTTGAACAGGTACAGCTGGATGGGGCCCGTGTAGATCCACTTCTGATTGACAATCTTCATCTTGCTCGACCGGAGGGAGTACGAAGGGTCGTCGATGCACGGGCAGGTTGAATACGCGCCGTTCCTGATATACAGGGTCGAATCTTCGGTAGCCTTGACCACGTCCGCCCGCACAAAGCCCTCCTGAACCTTGGTCCGGGCCTCGACTACCCGTCCACGCTCGGTGCGCATGTTGAAGGCCAGCTGGTTACCGGTGAACGTCTCCTCGCCCTGGCGAAACTCAGGGAGCCCTACCATCCCGGTGTCGGTCTGGAGTCCCTGCGCCTGAACCTCCTCGATATCGAAGAGCATATCAATGCGCCAGGCCCTGAGAGCCACGTTGTCGTAATCGACGGCGGCCTGTCCAAAAAGAGAGCCGAGGTCCGTGCTCCCAAACGTGATGGTCATCGAATCCGCTGCCACGAACTGAACCGGTCCCTTCAGGTCGCGGCCAGTCCGGTTGGCCTGACCGCTTCGGGTCATCGGAGGCGTACTGGCTGACGATACCTGTGCGCTGGCCTCGAGCGCGGTGAAAAGGCCCCAGGCGCAGAGGGCCAGTAGCCCAAGCGTGCGATAGGCGATGGCGCTAAGCACTCGTCCCAGAGGCCGACCGGTCATCCGCATCGTGGAAGACCAGATGGGCAGCGCCAAGCACGCCGACCTCATTTCCTCTGGGTTCCTGGATGATCTCAATGCCCTCTCTCAGACCGTGGGTTACATACTGCAGAATGGTGCTCCTGGCGGCGTCAAAAATGAAGTCGCCGGCTGCCGAGAGGCCGCCTCCCACCACGAGCTTCCGGATATCAAGCAAATTAACGGCCGAACCGAGGAGGACGCCCAATTTGTGGCCCGCCCAATTGAGGATCTCACGTGCCGTCTCGTCACCTTGAACGGCGGCATCGTAGATGAGCCGGGGTTCCAGCTCTCCCTGGGATGCGAGCAGGTCGTTCAGGCTCGACGCAGGGTTTTGCCGAGCCATCCGGGCGGCGTGTACAGAAAGAAAGCGTTGCCCCAGATAAGCTTCCGACGCTCCACATATATCGTGATTGTCGGCTGGACCGTCGTAGTCGATGGTCATGTGCCCAAGTTCGCCTGCTCCGCCCGTCGCACCCCGAAAAATGCGGTTCCGATATATGATGGCGCCGCCGACTCCTGTCCCCAGCGTCACCATGATGAAGGAATCGAAGCGCCTGCCGGCGCCATAGTGTGCGCACCCGAGACCGGCAACATTGGCGTCGTTTTCCACCAACACCCGGACAGGCGTTCCGATGAGGGGAGACAGGGAATCCCCGAGGTGGATGGATGTCCAGCCGGGGAGGTTGGGTGGCTGCGAGACGGTGGTTCGATCCCAATTGATGATGCCCGGACTGCCGACTCCCACGCCCAGCACCGGACTCTCGGCCCGGTCCAGCATCAGTCTGACCAGTCCGGCCATGTTGGCCAGCACCGCGTCGGGTCCGCGATCCGCCTCGGTATCACAGTGGGCGGTGTGCACAAGACCATGCCCCCGGGAGACCAAGGCGCACTTTATTGAGGTGCCGCCGAGGTCAACACCAATGGCCAACTGATCCATCTACTGTCCCTGCTGCACCGGATGGACCGTCTCTCCCTCACGCTGCATCCCATACTGCTCCCGCGCGATCCGCTCCACTTCCTCATCGGTCAGATCGGTCTCCAACTCCGACTGAAGGCGATCGATCTCGTCGGTCAACACCTGATTTTCGCTTCGCAGGGCCTCGGCCTCACTATGCCAGGCATACCGCCTGAGGAGGCTGTGACTGTCAAGAAACCCGACCCAGATAATCACCAGCACTGCCGCAACTCCGAGCATCATGCCACGGTAACGGGCCAGTAGTTCTCGGGCTCGATCGATCATACTTGAATCGGAGATCGTCCGGGGAGCGTGGTTGTCGGTTCCTAGCCGCCGTTGGCGAAGGCCTTCATCCCCGGATACGTCGCAGAAGTACCCAGAAGTTCCTCAATCCGGATCAACTGGTTGTACTTCGCCAATCTATCGGAGCGGCTGGCCGATCCCGTCTTGATCTGGCCTGCGTTGACCGCGACGGCGAGGTCGGCAATGGTGGTATCCTCGGTCTCGCCTGAGCGGTGGCTGATGATGGCCCGATAACCGTTCTTGTGGGCCAGCTCGATGGCCTGCAGGGTCTCTGTGAGTGTACCGATCTGGTTCAGCTTGATGAGGATGGCGTTGGCGCATCCTTCGTCGATGCCCTTCTGCAGGAAGTGCGTGTTGGTCACGAACAGGTCATCGCCGACCAGCTGCACACGGTCGCCGACGGCCTTGGTAAGACTGTTCCATCCGGCCCAGTCGTTCTCGCCCATGGCGTCTTCGATCGAAATGATGGGGTACTGATCCACCCAGGACTTCCAGAAGCCGACCATGTCGTCTGACGTCCGGGGATTGTCCGGGTCGCTCTTCCAGAACACGTACTTGCCGTCCACGACCATTTCGCTGACCGCGGGATCAAGCGCAATCATGACGTCCTTCCCGGCCGAGAGACCACAGGCCTCCACGGCCTCCAGAATGACCTCGATGGCCTCCTCGTTCGAGCGCAGGTTTGGCGCGAAGCCACCCTCGTCTCCAACTGCGGTCGAGTAGCCCTTCCCCGAAAGCACCATCTTCAGCCGGTGAAAGACCTCCACGCCCATTCGAAGGCCGTCGGAGAACGTCCCTGCGCCCACAGGCATGATCATGAATTCCTGCATGTCGACGCTGTTGTCGGCATGCCGGCCCCCGTTGATGATGTTCATCATGGGCACCGGCAGGGTGCTGGCATTGGTGCCCCCCACGTAGCGGTAGAGCGGGAGCCCAGACACATCGGCCGCGGCGTACGCTGCAGCCAGAGACACACCCAGGAGCGCATTGGCGCCCAGGCGTCCCTTGTTGGGAGATCCATCCAGTTCGATGAGGAGGCCGTCCAGATCGGCCTGGTCGCGGACATCCAATCCCTCGATTGCGTCTGCAATCGTCGTGTTGACGTTTTCGACAGCCTTCAGTACACCTTTTCCGAGATAAGCATCCGCATCCCCGTCGCGGAGTTCCACGGCTTCGTGCTCGCCTGTGGACGCGCCACTGGGAACGGCTGCTCGGCCAAAGCCGCCGCCCTCCGTGGTGATCTCGACTTCCACAGTGGGATTGCCACGGCTGTCGATGATCTGGCGGGCGTGGACGGACTCGATAAAGGGCATGTCAAGGGCGGTTTGAAGTGAAAGGCCGTCGGGATCTACCGCACGCGAGTGGTTTCGCCCATCCAGGCGTAGCAGCCGTAGTTGACCGTGTAGCTGTCCCCGGCCGTCCAGCTCTTGAAGAACTTGTCCTCGGCCGTAGGCATGAGGCGGCGGATGCTGTTCAGTCTCTGACGAGCCTGAGACGACACGGATGGGTCCCGTGAGGCTGCTCTGTCGAAGTAGTCTGCGGCCAGCCAGTAAACGGCCCGATCCTCTCGTTCGAACGAGCCGCAACCCTGAACGGCAGTCATGTAGAGATCGCCAATGGCGAGCAGGGCAGCACCGTAGTTCGGGTCGGCCGAAAGCGCCTGACGGAAGGCGGTACGCGCCCGGGACAGGCGGCCCTCCTGCTGGTGTGCGATGCCGATGTTGAAGTAGACCTCCTTGGCGGCCCCGGGACCACTGTCCATGGTCAGTGACTTCTCGTACAGGCTGATGGCTTCGTCGGCCTGGCCATCCTCGAGTCGCATCTTGGCGATGAGACGGAACGTCCGAGCTGAGGGATCGCTCTCCATCAGGCGCGGGGCCAGATCGTACACCTCGTCGCGGTAGCCCTCATCCATGTAGAGCTCAACCAGTTCCGCGATCAGGTCGGCGTCGTCGGGCTTCTTTTCGAGCTGGGTTTCCAGGAATCCGATGCGTTCCTCGGGAGAGGTGAAGAGCCGGCCGCGCCAGTCCGTGATCATGGCCATGACTTCGGCGTCCTCGGAACGGGCTTCTTCAACCTCGTCCATGAAGTCAACCGCCGCGCCCTTGTCGTCCTGCTGCACGAGGTCGAGGATCACGTAGTTGATATAGTACCCCTGGATGCGCTCGGAGTCGAGTTCAAAGGCCCGCCGATAGGTGGCCCCGACCTCGCTCTGAAGGTCGGGCAGTTCCTCGGAGTGACCCTGGAGGAATCGTCCTTTTTCGAATACCCATTCGTACTCGTTGACCTCGATTCCAACGTCCTGAAGATTGGACACCGCCGTGTCGAAAACATACAGAGCGGAGTCGAGATAGGTGCGCTGCATGTCGGGGTCATCGCTGCCCATGCCCATGCCTTCGAAGACCTCAACCAAGCGCTCGTAGTTACGATCGCTGTTGTTTGGGAAGCCTGGCGAGCAGCGGATAATCCACTTGAGATACGGTAGGGAAGTCTCCCAGTTCTCGTTCTTGTAGTCCTCATAGTAGAGGCTATACGCGGTCCGGATGTCGTTCGCATCGTCCGAACAAGGCCCATCCTGGGCTCTCGCGCCGATAGATAGCGTGAAACTCAGTGCCAGAACCAGGAGCCCCGACTTCTGAAGGTGCTTTGACTGGTAGAGGTGATGCATGTTGGTCGTCCGTGTTGCGTCCACAGGAAATTAAACTGAATGTCAGCCGAGTTGGCGGCGTGCGAACCAGCGTTCTGCAAAGTTGACGTTGATCCCGATCCTGAAGTATCGATCGCGAACCAGACTCCCCGTCGCAGTGCCTCTGGTGCCCACATCCAGATTAATATCAATCCTTGTGCCGGCATTCAGTGTCGGGAGGCTCACGCCGCTTGTAATGCCATAAGAGTTGACCCGCTGGCCAGCAGCAGGAGAGATGTAGCCGGACTCCGTAAACGCGCCCAATCGATACGCTGTCCGCTCCATGAATGAAGCAAGAAGATCGCGACCCGCCGGAAAGTATTCAATTCCGCCGGAGACACGAAGCCGGTCATCGGTATTGGATTGTCCTCCGGCCGTGTATCCCGGGAAGCTGAGATCGCTCGAGAAGTTGCTCCATGGTTCGAAACGGAGGTCAGCGTTCATCGAGATCTTTGCGCTGGGCTGGTAGAGAACCCCGAGCCCAACCGACAGCGGTATCTTCGTCGAACCTGTAATCTCACTGCTCAGGGTGTCGGCGGTCAGGCCGCGGCCCTCGGCAACGACGCGCGTAGCGTCGAGCGTGGTAGGCAGATCCAACGTGAGCGCCACGTTAAAGAAGTCCGACTCGCGCAGCAGTCCCCTCAGAGAGAGGCGGCCTCCCAGACCCAGAGTGGCACCCACCAACCGGGTTGAGCGGACCACTTTCGCATCCACGTACCGGGCGTCCTGAAACACCGTCTCTTGAACATCCTCGATCAGGCCAAAAATCACGTCAGTCCGCAGTCCGAGGGACAGCGTTCGGTTCAACCGATAGCCAACGCCGGTGCTGATGCGGTTCAGCCCTCCGCTGCCCTGGAATCTGGCGCCGAAGCTCTCACCCGAGTCAAGGGCATCGCCCAGATCCAGGGGCTTGACCACGTCGATGAGATAGCCGACCTGGCTCATCTTCGAAAAGCCGAGTGCCACACCCACCTTGTTGGGAATGAGCGGGATTCCCAGCGTCAGGCCGTCGAAAGAGCTGGATGACAACTTGCTTTGAACGTCGAGCGCATCGGTGGTCTCGACGCCCTCGAACCTCATGCCCCCGGAGAGCCTCACCAGCCCCTGATCGCTCAGCGAGGCCGGATTGGCCAGGTTCGTGAAGGTCACCGAGTTGTAGGCCAGCCCTTCGCCACCCAACGCGTACGATTTTGAGGCGTAGTGCGGCAGCAGCTGTCCCAATCCGAATCGGGAGTAGACCGAGCCTTCACCCGACTGTTGGGCAAATGCCGTCGAACCCGTGAGGGTCGAGAGCAGGACAAATAGGAGAATGCGCCTCATCGTTGGACGGGGGTTACGGCAAGGTGGAGAACCGGAGCCGTGGGCATCAGGATCACCGAGATCCCGTTGTCCGAGTCTGGCACCCTGAGTTCAAAATGATCCAACGCACTCTTTCCCCTCAACAGGACACTCAGCGAGTCGTGAAGTTGTATCGACTCGAACTGGAAATACGTTTCTCCGCGGGAGGCCAGTCCTATCGGCAGGCGAGTCCCGTCACGGGATATCCAATCCAACTGCAGTTGGGCGATGGCGGGTCTGGAAAAACCCGTAGGGGTGTTGACGCTGAGGGAGGTATCGGCCGGAACGCGGACGAGTCCCCTGTTCAGCACGAGGGAAGTGGGTGCGCCAAATTGCGGGGTAAACGCGGCGGCTTGTGCCTGACCATCCTGAAAAATCAGGCCGCTGGATCCGGAGGATGGTCCCACCGGGTCAATCAACCTGGTAAGACTGCGCCCGGCGCTGAAGAAGGTCGTGTCTCCGGCGGTGACTAGCCGGATCGATGATCCCAGCACCTGGGCCCCGAACACCAGGGATCGGGATTCGGTCGTGAGTTCGAAGCCGTGAAACGCGTCGCCGAAGGTCTCGCTCTTGAACGTGGTATCCCACCGGGCAATCCAGTCATCGGGGAGTGGAATGGCGAGCAGGGTGGACTGTGGGTGCTGCAGGGACTGCGTGACCACGTCACCCACGAAGATGGTCGTGTCCGAGTTCGTCCCAGTGCCGGACCATTCAAGATCCACGCTTCTCAAGGTGACGGTGACCTCTGTCAGCGAGTCGCCGTAGAGGTAGTTCGAAAGCAGGAGCAGGTCGGCCCGCTCAATGGGGTTGTTTTCGAAGGCCTGGGTGAACACACCGGGGGACACGAAGTCCAGATAGCCGCGAGCCTCGGTGGTGCCGAGTTCGGGATCATCCACCGAGCCGAACAACGTCCGGGCTGCGTTGCCTGTGTTTTCAATGGCCGGAATGTACTCCGGTGCCGAGGATTGAACCTGGAGGACGTACGGAGTGCCAGACTGTTCATCCACGAGGTCGATCCCCACTGGGGCTGGATCGTCACAGGCGGCCACGGCCAAAAGGCAGAAGGCGAGAAGTAGTCGATGCATAAACTAGAGGGTTCGTTTCGCAACGATCCGGAGAGACCAGATCGTATGCCTCTGCGAAACGGAGCGCCTGGAGATCGCCAACGGAGCCAGCGCGCAGGTTTGTATCACAGCAAAAACCCCATCGACAGGCGATGGGGTTTGCCAGCCCTGCAATGCAGGGCATGAAGTGAGGTTTCCCGGCTGCTCAGGCAGCCACGCCCGCCTGGACCCGTTCGTAGACCGCCGAGGCAAGATTCATGTTGGCTTCAGGATCTTCGCCAAACTTCTGGGCACCGTTGGACGAATCGTGGGGTCCGAGGTGGATTACGCCGTCTGCAAATGAGGCGCCGATTTCGGTGGGCTCCTTGCCGGACAGGGCACCACCTTTCGGCAGGCCGAAGTCTGTGACCATCTTGTCGGTGATCTTGCCTTCGAAGTCCACCGATTGGGGGGTGTAGACCACCTTGGCGTCGGCAAACAGGGCATGGTCGGCGTACTCGGTCTTCAGCAGGAAGGGCACCATCCCGCTGAGCCAGCCGAATGCGTGCACCACGTCCGGTTGCCATCCCAGGTTGCTGATGGTCTGGAGGACTGACTTGGCGTAGAAGATGGACCGCTCGGGGTTGTCCGCGAACAACTTGCCTGCCTTGTCCGCGAAGATGCCGCGGCGCTTGAACATGTAGGCATTGTCCATGAAGTAGACCTGAAGCCTGATCCCCGGGATGGAGGCCACCTTGACCTTCAGGGCTTCCATGGTTTCGCCCGTTGAGATCTCGGACCCGGACAGCCGAATGACCTCATGCAACCGATTGCGTCGCTCGCTGACGATTCCGTACCTCGGCATCATGATCCGGGTCTCGACGCCGGCATTCTCATGCAGGCTTTCGGGGAGGGTCCGGACCAGTGTGGCGACTTCCGACTTATTGGTGAAGGGGGCTACCTCGTCCGAGACAAACAGGACCCTCATAGCGCTTTCTGATTCGTGGGCTGAATGGAGGATTCCGCAGGAACAGCCCGATGGCTGCAAGGACTCAATCCGTCATCGCGATGCGCGTCTGCGCCGGTGGGCAACGAAGCCCATGGACTGGCCTCGACAATTGTCCCTCGTACCGGCTCCTCAGATGCCTACACCACTACGACGGAACTAGACCAGATCATACAAAGAGTTATTCCTGACGGCTCCGTAAAATACGACTATGTCACTGTTTTTCAAACGGTCAGGCAGGAATTGATGTGGTCCTTATCCTGCGCGGGCCGCTCATCCATCCTCTTCGGACGCCTTGCCAACCGACAATCGCCCAATCATACTCTTTGACGGGGTCTGCAACCTCTGCAACGCAGCCGTCAATTACGTGATAGATCACGATCCACAGGCCCGGTTCCGTCTGGGAGCGCTGCAATCCAAAGCTGGAGCCAATCTTCTGGCGTCGGTCAGCTTGCCCGATGGGTTTCTGGAGAGCATTATTCTGGTCGAGGGTAGTGAGGTTTTCCTCCGGTCGGACGCGGCGATTCGGATTGCCCGAAGATTGACGGGACCGGCCCGCTATCTCTGGTGGACCCGGGTTGTGCCGCGATTTCTCCGCGACCCGGCATACCGCCTGGTGGCTCGCTACCGGTACAACTGGTTCGGGAAGCGCGACACCTGCCGGGTACCGACGCCGGAGTTGATGGACCGCTTTATTGACCCTGGGGAGGTTGCCCTTGCTGGCTGAGCAACTCGAAGTAGCGCCGGATCAATTCCTCGTAGTCCGGGGCGTAGCCACGTTCCAGGGCCCGGATCAGGTCACGTCTCAGTTGATCGGCCTGCTCCGAGGCTGACAGCTCATCCGGGCTCTGACGGCTGATCTGGTCAGCGGATTGGCTTTCCCGCTTACGCTCCCTGCCGCGTTCCTGAATGGACCTGGAAGCCTCCAACAGTCGAGTCAGGATCTGCTGCTGGCGCTGTACCGTCCGGCGCGAGAGTCTCTGTTGCTGCAACTCCTCGATGGTCTCCTGCATCTGCTCGGCGACCTTTTCCAGATCCCCCAGGGCCTCGTTCTCCAGGGAACGCTCGCGGCTGAGTTGACGGAGGTCCTGTCGGATCTTCTCTTGTTGTCCCCCCAGTTGACGCAGGCGCTGCTGCACGTCCTGAGAAAGGCGATTGCCCTGCATGTCGTTGAGCAGCTGCTGAACCTGCTGGTTCATCATCTGCTGCTGGCCCGCCATGTTCTGGAGTTGCTGCATCATCTGCTCCATGGACATGTTGCCACCCGAGCCCTGACCATTCATCATCTGGTCCAGCATATCGGCCAGCATGAGGGCGAGCTCGTTCAGATGCGTCATGGCCCCCTTCTGATGACCGGACGCTCGCCTGGCGGCGCGGTCGGTCATGGCGGCTGTCGCATCGGCCATCTCGCGCAAGGCCTCGCCGGCGTGCACCTGGACATCTCTCGACATCTGGGGGATGGAGCGGGAAAGCGACTGCAGGGAGTCTGAGACGTGACTGAGTCCCTCCGAAAGGCGAAGCTGCTGCTGTGCTGTCTGTCTCAGGCGAGGACTGTCGGCCGCCAACTGCTGGACCTCGGCCCGCAGGACCTCCTCGTCATTTGACAGGCCCAAGACATCGTCCAATGCCCGGCGAAGACCCGCCATGTTCATCTGCATCTGGGCGCCCTGCATACCCTCCTGCATTTCCTGAAGGCTCTGCTGGAGGTTTTGCAGATTCTGGCTCATCTCCTGCTGCTGTTCCTGTGCCTTCTGGAAATCCTCGCTGCGCATCTGCTCAGCGTTCTCCCTCATTTCCTGGGGCATCTCCTTGTCGCGCGTGTCGTCGGCCAGCTCGTCCATCGACTCGTTGGGTGCCTTGTTGAGCTCCTCCATGCGCTCGGATATCTCCTCCAGCTTCTTCTCGAGCTGCTCCATTTCCTCGGCCGCACGTTCCTGCTCCCTGGCAAGGTCCTCGGCGCGCTCCTGACGTTCCTCGGCCGGCATGTCGCCTTCTGCCTTCAGGGGCTCCGTTTCCTCGGCCAGCTTCTCTTCGGTCTGCGCCAGGTCCTCCGCCCTGCGAGCCGCCTCCTCAAGATCCTGCTGCACGCGCATATTCTTGAACAGCTCCAGCGTACGCTCCATGCGTTGCTGGTAGAGGTTTTCGGAGAACTCGAACTCCTCCATCGCCTCCTGCATTTGCTGCTGGTTCATCTGCTCCATGGCCTCCTGAAGGTCCTTCAGGGCCTGCATCAATTCGGGCGTATTGATCTCCTCGGCCACCTCCCGGAGTTCCTCAAACATGTTCAGCGTCTCCTCGCTGACCAGGTCGTTCTGCGCCATCTCCTCGGTGAGCTCCTGCATCTGCTCCGCGATCTTCTCGACCGATTCCTCGAGCGCCTTCTGCTCCTCCATCAACTGACTGAGGGCTCGCTCGTCCTGCCATTCGGCCTCAGTCTTTGAGCGAAGCTCCTTCTGCAGTTCCTCAAACCGTTCTCGAAGACGCTGGGCCTCGTCCACGACTTCCTCAAGCCCGTCTTCGGCTTGATCCTCCTTGTCGTCCAATTTCTCATACCGCTCAGCAAGCGAGGGCATGCGAAGCCGAAACACTGCTGTTCGGGCCGTTGAGGCCCCTGAATACGCGTTGTTGTCCGCGACTTCCAGGTAATAGAGGTAGACATCGCCCGGAACCGGATCCAATTCGGTATCCCGAATCAGGCCCCAATCGAATGACCCGGTCTGCTCGAGGGCCGTGGCGGCGGCGATAGGCAGCGGCATGACCATGAAGGAGTCCGAGGGCTCCCCGAAACGGCTCTCGTCAAGCCGGTAGTTCAGGTGCAATCGCGAGAAGCCGTAGTCATCCGACATCTGCCAGCCGAGGTCCACCAGGGCATACTCATCCAGATCGACCGATGGCTCAGGAGAGATGAATCGAATCGAGGGTGCGGCATCCTGGGTGGCGCGGATACGGTACGCGATGGGATCTGCGTTGCGCACGCCGTCCACAGAGACGACCTCCAGTTTCCAGGTGTCCTCGCCGCGGACTGTGAACTGGCCCGTCCAGGACCGGCCACTTCCTGTCAGTTCGGTGGTGCGCCCGGAGCCAAAAAGCACGCTCGCCGACTCGATTTCCGGGCCGGTAAAGACCGCGTCCACCACTACACGGCTGCCCACGAGGGCGGTAACCGTTCCGTCATTGTCGGGTAGTCGGATGGGGGGGAGGCGCGTGTAGGCGGGATACCTCAACGAGGCGGACAACTGGGCCACCACGGGGCGGTCGGTGACCGAGAGGGTATACCAGGCGGACTCGAACCGTCCCGCGCGAACCCGGTAATCAAGGGTCTGGCGGAGGTTGACCAGGCCGTAGGTCGCCGCTGGGGCGCTGGACATCGCCACCGTCTCCGAGACTGACTCGTTGGCGTAGCGGTACTCCAGCCACACGTCGTCAGGAAATTCGATGCCGCTCAGGGTAGCAGAAATTTCAACGTCGGCGCCCTTGACGACGGCGGCATCTCCAGGCGCAACAGCGACGGAGAAGGGCAGGGGCTCCTCGAATTCTGTACTCGGCGAGAGGAGTCTCCAGGTGGCGTCGTTGAACTGACTCCCCCAGAGGAGTACCGCGGCCAAGAGAGCCACGACCGGCAATGTCGCGAGCCTGCCTGCACTTCGAACCCGGGCAAAGTCTTCCACGCGTTCCACCGGGACGGCGGCCAGTTCCGAGCCCAATCGCGTGGCGGCTTCGGCCACGAGCGGTGCAGGCGCGTCCGAATGGCGTCCGTCCAGCAACTGAAGCATGTTCAGAAGTCGGTCTCGAACGTCCGGAAACGCCTGGCCCACCCGAATCGCAACCGCGTCGTCCGAAAGTCCGGGCAGAATGCCGACCCACCGCAGGATCGGGAAAACCACAAAGAAGAGCGTCAGGCCGACCAGAAGCAGCGAGGCGCCTGCAGCCACCGCCATTCGCCCTCCAGCCGGAAGGCGGAAGAGCGCCTCGACACTGCTGGCTACCACCCAGTAGAGGCAGCCCGCAGCCAGCAGCACGAGCAGGCCAGCTCCCAGTTCGCCGAGCGCGAGGCGTCGTCGTGCCTGGGCGAGTCTGTTCTGGATGGTATCGTTCTTCCGGGAGTCGGGCATAGGTGTGGCGTCAGGTCAACCGATGTACAGGAGGCGAACCATCTGGTTTCGGGCAATAATCCCGCCCATTTGACGGAAGGATCACCCGCCGCGTCTTGTGGCAATTGGCGTTCGCCCGTAGAATCCATCATCGCAATCAGAGGCACACATGGAATCCACCGTAGGGATCATTCTCGGAGGCGGCGCGGGCTCCCGCCTCTTCCCACTAACCGATCATCGAGCGAAGCCGGCGGTGCCACTTGCGGGCAAGTACCGCCTGATTGACATCCCGGTGTCGAATTGTATCAACTCGGGCGTCGAGAAAATTTTCGTCCTGACGCAGTTCAACTCGGCAAGTCTGAATCGGCACATTGCCCAGACCTATCGATTCGATCGGTTTCGGCAGGGTTTCGTTTCCATTCTGGCCGCGGAGCAGACGCCTCAGTCGGGCGACTGGTTTCAGGGAACGGCCGACGCGGTCAGACAGTGCCTGAGGCACGTCAATACCTATCGCAGGGACCACGTGCTCATTCTTTCCGGGGATCAACTCTACACGATGGATTACCGCAAGCTGGCGGCCCATCACATGGAGAGCGGGGCGGACATTACGCTCGCCACGATCCCGGTCAATGCCGCCGATGCCCCCGGATTCGGGATTCTGAAGACGAACGACAAGGGACTCGTCACCGAATTCCACGAGAAGCCTGCCTCTGACGCGTTGGCCGGTAAGGAGAGCGCGGTCTCCAAGGCGATGGAGGATCAGGGCCGGGTATACCTGGCTTCGATGGGCATCTATCTGTTTACCGCCGACGTCCTGGACCGCCTCCTGGCCGAGGATCCAACGGCGAATGATTTTGGCAAGGGAATCATCCCGAGTGCCATTGAGAACGTGAAGGTCTCCAGCTATCCCTTTGAGGGCTACTGGAGCGACATCGGAACGATTCGAAGCTTCTTCGATGCCAACCTGATGCTGGCCCGGAAGCAGCCGGACTTCGACATCTACAATCCTCGCTTTCCCATCTACACGAACGCGCGGATGCTTCCGCCGGCGAAGATCGAGAGTTCGTTCATTCAGGAGTCGATCATTGCCGAGAGCAGCGTAATTCTGAACGCCCAGATTTCGAATTCGGTCATCGGGCTGCGCTCCTTCATTGGATACAACACCACCCTCAAGAACACCGTGTTCATGGGGGGTGACTACTTTCCGTGGCACGACCCCAACGAGCGGGAGACGGTCGAAGGACCCGAGCGCCCCGGCGTCGGTGAGGACTCCTACATCGAGGGCGCCATCGTGGATCGCAACGTTTCGATTGGGAAGCGGTGCATCATCAAGAACCGCGACAACGTGCAGGAGTTGGACGGCGACGGATTCTATATCCGGGACGGGATTGTGGTTATTCCAAAGAACGCGACGATTCCCGACGACACCATCATCTGAACCGAATTCAGGTCTGCTTTCCCATGCGTCTAAAGAACGTTTCTGCCCTCCTCGTCCTGTTGATCGTGTTCTCCGGATGCCGCATGTACGGGGGCCACGGGTCAGAGGAGGCCATGTACGCCCAGATTCAGGAGGCTCTCGAGCGTTACGAAGATCGCGCAGACCGGCTTCAGGGTGACTACGATGCGCTGAATCGGGCTACTTCGAGGCGGCCGATGCTTGTGCCGGAAGCCGTCGCCCTGGCGGCCCTTCAGACAGCCCAGCAGTCAACGCTGGCCTTTCACCGGGAGACGGCCGCCTCGGTCGGCGAGGGTTCGTCTTACCGTACCCTCTCGCGGGCATTGGGGGCCATGATCACACAGCAACAGATCATCGAGGATCAGTATGATCGCATTGCGGCGCGCATACTTGATCGGACAGATCTTGACAGGGGACCTGAGGCGCTCTACTCAACCGTCCCCGCCAGGATGGCCAGAATCGAAGGCGACCTTCAGCAGATTTCCATCAGGGACGCCCTTCAGGAAAACTGAAGGACAAATGCCCCGTTCGTACGGAACTGGCGGTTCCAGGGACCGGTAACGCGCAGCAGTTCAGATCACCCATGGTACCTGTGGAGAGTTACGTCAAGTCAGCGCTCCTGACGATACTGCTCGTCTTGACCGTGTCTCCCTCAGGGAAGGCGCGGGCACAGACAGGCTCGACTGAATCGGACTCGCTCCGATTCTACGAGCTCTCCGAAATTGTCGTGGGCGGTACTCCTGAGGCCATGGCCCGCGTGGGTTCGGTCCGCCGGGTCCCGCTGGCCGACATTGTCCGGACCGATGCTGCGGACATTGCGGGTCTGACCCGGCTGCTGCCTTCGGCCCATCTTCAGACCAACTCGCGTGGAGAGTCGCTGATCTATCTGCGCGGTTCGGGCGAGCGGCAGGTGGCGATCTTCCTGGACGGCGCCTTGCTCAATGTGCCCTGGGACAACCGCGTTGATCTCTCGGTGCTTCCTGCCTCGATTCTCGGGGGAATGCAGGTGACCGAAGGGGCAGGAAGCGTGCTTTACGGCACGAACGTCCTCGGCGGTGTTGTGGATCTATCCACCCGGTCTCTGCTGGGCGACGGCAGCCTGACCGAGGCCACGATTGCCGGCGGAACAGGCGCGTACGGCCGGCTGGATGCCATGCACGTCAGGCGAAGGGGCAAGAACTCACTGATAGCGTCCGTCGGTGCAAGCAGGACGGATGGCTTCACGCTGGGGACCAATGTGGATCTGGACTTCAGTGAGACGAATGACGGCCTCCGAATGAACACGGACCGGAGAATGGGCCATGCCTACGTCCGGGCCGGCCGTTCCTGGGCAAAGGGCCAACTCGGGGTCAGCCTGTTGCACGTCGATGCCCGGAAGGGCGTGGCCCCGGAGGGGCACCTGGATCCGGCCAGTGGCGATGTTCGATTCTGGCGCTACCCCGAGTGGACGACCTCCATGGCCGCCGCAAACCTTCGATTGGATTTGGCCTGCGGGAAGGTCCTCCGGGGTTCGGCGTGGTTGACGCGCTTCGAGCAGCGGATCGAGCAGTATCTCAGCGGGGACTACAGTGATCTCTCCGCGACGCAGGAGGATCGTGACATCACTTTGGGAATGCGAACGGTCCTGGAGCAGCCACTGTTTGCCGGGACGCTCCGGTCCGCCTTCAACCTGCTCATCTCCGGGCACGATCAGCGTAAGGGCACGGTCGACTCAGGTACGCCGCAGGAGGGCGCCCAGGTTCTTCTGGGCCCGTCAGCGAGGTACGGACAGTACACCCTCAGTGCCGGGACGGAGTACGGTGTTCGGGCGCGGGAAACCCGGTTTGTGCTCGGGTTCAACGTTGACCATTTTGCGCCGACCGAAACAGCGGACAAGCCCCGGGGTGATGCGTTCTCGGCCTGGGGCGCGACGGCCAGCCTGGAGAGGCCTCTTGGTACTTCCACGGTTCTGCAGGCGACCATAGGCCGGAAGGTGCGTTTCCCGACGATGCGCGAGTTGTATGGCACCGCACTGAATCGCTTCCTCCTCAACAACGACCTCAGCCCGGAGTCTGCACTTCTGGCTGACGTCGGACTGCGACACGAGGGGTCACTCGGCTCCATGGAACTGACTGCTTTCGTCAACCGAACGCGCGATACCATCGACCAACGAAACGTGGACATCGATGGCGAGCGGCGGCGGGAGCGTATCAATCTGGACGGAAGTCGGGTGCTGGGCATCGAAGCCGTGGGCGACCTGACGCTGGACGCGCCGGTTTCGGTTCGCTACTCGCTCACGATGACCGATGCGGTGGTGTTTGGCGATGCCGACCGCGACAGACTGGTGGAGAAGCCGAATGTGCTGGCGACGGTGACGCTCGTAACCACCGCGGTTCGGGGGAGCACACTCTCCGCCGAGGCCGTGTATACCGGGCGCGCATACGGTCTCGATCCCGCGAACGAACTTGTTGGGCTCCCGAAGGTCCTCCAACTCCACGTTCGGGCCTCAAGGCGGTATTACAGCTCCTCCGGATTGTTCGTCGAGTTGTTCGTCCGTGTCGACAATCTGACCGACCGCTCCGTACTGCCGCAGCTGGGTTTGCCGGGGCCGGGACGAATGGTTCAGGCCGGTCTGAGCGCGGCCTTCTAGTCGGAATTATTCGAGCGCCAGATCGCCGGCGAGAAGCGCGATGTGGTTGTTGACGTTCTTACGCTCCTCGGAAATACGGGCCGCAACATGACTGGCCTGCTTGCCGCGCATGCGGGCGAGGACGTGAAGGGCCGCTTTCGCTTCGAAGGCAAGGTTGGGCGCATTTCTCAGGCAAAGTTGCTCGGTGGCCGAAACGGCTACCCCGACCACCAGTGCGACGTCGCGCAGCGTGGCGTCTTTCAGCCTGCCCGGGGCCTCGAGCGAACTGACCACCTGGACCAGGTCATCCGGCATTTGCCACTCGGTCAGGGCCAGGCCACTGGCTTGCGCGTGGTCAATACCCACGACACTGCGTTCTATGGAGGCGTCAGGAAAGGGTTTGGCCGATCCGGATCGACAAAGATGGGTGTACTGTTCGCCGAAATTGAAAAGCAGTACCAGGCGACCACTGGTGTGCAGCAGCCCGGCGGAATAACACGCACCGGCGTCATCCAGGCCTAATTCCTCAGCAATGATCCGGCCGTACATGGCGGCACCAAGGCTCAACTGCATGAGGTCGGTGAAGAGCTGTTGTGCGGCGCGATTGCCCACCATGTCTGCCAGTTTCAGGAAGGACGCGGTGAGGACAAGGTTGGCCACGTCCTCGAATCCGAGGAGGTACACGGCCTTCCTGAGGTCGGAGACCTGTCGCCGGACGCCATAGAAGGCTGAGTTGACCCGGCGCAATACGGTCGCGGCCATCATGGGATCGGCGGCGATGACATCTGCGAGAAGGTCCGTGGATTGATTGCCTGAGCGCACGAGGCGGTTAACCTCGCGGACGGTGGACGACATCGGGGGGAACTCGAGGTCGAGACCGGATCTACCGGGGGAATGAGTGGCGCGTTCCTGCATTGGAGACTGTTGTCAACAGCAGTTATCGGCCATCCCCGGTTCATCGAAAGCCCGCAATGCCCGAAAAGTCAGCCGATGACGTGGTGGCTGGCAGCGAAAGGGGGAGCGGCGAAGAGCGCCCGGGTCCGAATCCAGATGGCTCGGAAAAACGCTGTGTCCCGGTAGGCTGCAAGGGCGTCGGCTGATTCCCACCTTGAGTGGGTGGTAACAATGTTCGGATACCGGGCATCCACCCAGAGCTCCAGGGACAGGCAGCCCGGAGAAGCCCGGATCACGGGAGAGGCCTCCGCAAAAATGGCGTGGAACGCGTCAACAGCCTCTCGGCGGAGCGTGAGCCGGACGATTCGGATAATGGGCTCAGCCATGGGTAGGCAGGGGCGAGAGGCGAAGCGCGCCTGCAGCCTCAGCCGCGGCCGCGCCGGCCGCGGTGGCGAAGTCCGGGCCGGACGAGGCATAGCAGATGGCCCGGCTCGAGTTCACGATGGTCAGTCCGGGAACAGCCCCTGAACACTGGATGACGTCTGCTGCGCTGCCGCCCTGGGCGCCGACTCCTGGAATCAGGAACGGTGTCGTGGGAGCCGCTTGCCGAAGGCGGGTCATGGCGTCGAGATCTGAAGCGCCCACCACAAAGCCGACGGTGCCTTCCGTGTCGCGATCCCACTCGACGGCCTTCTCTGCCACACGCTGATAGAGCGGGGAGCCATCGACGACGATATCCTGAAGGTCTGTTCGGCCCGGGTTCGAGGTCCGAATCAGTAGAAAGGCCGCGTGACTGGCGTCAGAGAGAAAAGGCAGGACGCTGTCGCGTCCCATGTAGGGGCTCACGGTGATGGAGTCGAAACCCATGTCGTCCAGCGCGGAGGCCGCGTAGAACCGGGCAGAATTTCCGATATCACCCCGTTTCGCGTCTGCAATCGTGACCGTCCCCTCCGGCACGGCACGCAGCACCCGGCGCAAGACCGAAAACCCCTGATCGCCCAATCGCTCGAAGAACGCGAAGTTGAGCTTGTAAGCCGAAGCGTGCTCGGCGGTGGCCTCAACGATTCCCCGGCAAAAGAACTCGACGGCAGACTCTGGGCCGCGAGACCGCTTGATGTGCTCCGGGATTCGTTCCAAATCGGGGTCCAGACCCACGCAAAGTGCAGATCCTGTGTCGATATGGGCGGCGGTCAGGCGGTCGCGGAATGTCGGCATTTGGTTTGTAAAGGCGGTGTAAAAGGAAAGGTACAGGCGCCCGGCAAAGGAATCCTGTCAGCCTTTCGTGCGTTCTAGCGAAAATTCGCTGGCTGCGTGATTCCGCCGCAACCGGTTCCTTATTTATCCATTCCACCGCTTGCCATGGCTTTCGATAACCTGAAGCTGAAAAACGTCTCCTCCCGCGATAAAGACATGATCCGGGACATTGAGACCATGATGGGTCCCGAGCCATCCACGATGGGCTTCGCGAAGAACATCTTCTGGGGGCGTTTTCAAGAGGAGTACGTATTTCCGTACCCCGTCTCAAGCCAGGAGGAGACGGCCAAGTGCGACGCCCTGCTTGAGCGGCTGGAGGATTACCTGAAGAACGAGCACCCCGCGGTCCTCATCGATCAGGAGGAATACATCCCGGAATGGGCCATCAAACGCCTCTTCGAGGTGGGGGTGATGGGCATGACGGTGCCCGAGGCCTATGGCGGTCTGGGTCTGGGTATTTCCAGCTACAACCGGGTGCTGGAGATGATCGGAAGCTATTGCGGGTCCACGTCGGTCATGGTCTCTGCACACCAGTCGATCGGGTGCAAGGCCATCATGCTCTTCGGGTCAGAAGAGCAGAAGACCCGTTTCCTCCCGAAAGTTGCCAGTGAGTACCTCTCGGCATTTTGTCTGTCGGAGCCCCAGGTCGGATCGGACGCAGCGGGGCAGGAAACCCGCTGTGTGAAGTCTCAGGATGGCACATACTTCATCCTCAACGGTGAAAAGAAATGGAGCACTTCGGGCGCGCTCAGCGGGATGTTTACCGTGATGGCCAAGCAGCGGATGGTTGACTCGAAGACCGGCAAGGAGGCCGACAAGGTCTCGGCGCTGATCTGTACGCCGGATATGGAGGGGGTCGAGATCTTCGAGAAGAACCGCAGCAAGTCCTGCATCCGCGGTACCTGGCAGGCCCGGATTCGCCTCACGAACGTGAAGGTGCCCATAGCCAACTTGCTCCATCATGAGGGTCGCGGGCTGAACGTCGCGCTGACCTGCCTGAACTTTGGCCGCTGTACGCTCTCAGCGGGCATCACCGGTGCCGCAAAGCGGGCACGCGATCAGGCTACCAAATGGGTTCAGACCCGGTACCAGTTCGAGCGGCCGCTCGCTGACTTCGAGCTTGTTCAGCAGCGCATCGCCCGCATGCATGCGTTCACGTTCAGCCTGGACGCCATGCTCTACATGATGACCGGTATGCTGGATCGGCATGACAAGGACATCATGGTCGAGACCGCCATCACCAAGGTCTTCTCGTCCCAGATCGGCTGGGAGGTGATTGATGATGCCATGCAGATCATGGGAGGCGAAGCCTTCGTGACCGAGAACGAGATCGAGCGAATCTGGCGCGACAACCGAATCCACCGCGTCGTCGAGGGTTCGAATGAAGTGATGCAGCCGTTCATTTTTGCGTACGGGGGGAAGCAGCTTGCCGAACAGATGATCGGCATCCAGGAGGCGCTGGGCTGGGACTCAGACGAGTCGCTGGCGGAAAACTTTGGTCGCATTTTCGCCAATTCGTCTAACGTAAAGCTCCTGGGACGCGCCGTTCCCCTGGCGCTGCAGCTGTTCCTGGGCATCAAGCCTTCCGCCCCTTCCGTTACCCGGGCTCATCCCTCTCTGGATGCCTACTCCAATAGATTGACCCGCCTGGTGCAGGACCATTCGCACTTCTTCAAGATGGCCTCGAAATGGTACAGGGAAGAAATCATAACCCGGCAGATGGTGCAGGCGCGGGTTGCGGACAACGCCATCTACCTGTTCGCTCTCGCCGCGTCACTTTCCAAGATGGACCACCTCATTCGGTCCGGTGCCAGCGGCGTGGAATTCGACATGCAGGAGACTGCCTTCCGCCACGCGTTTGATCTGTTTGAGCTCAGGATTCAGAACAGCATCATCGAACTGACCGAAAATGCTGATGAGTCGATGTTCGACGCGGCTGCCATGGCCCGCCGGTACAACGACAGTCTCCCCAATGCCGACTTCTATATCCACGAGTCCTCGCCGATTGCGGCCGGAACGGGCAAGCCGGTCCAGACAGACCACATCAAGCAGTTCCCTGGAGACGACATGGTGACACCCTCAGGCGACGGGCATCAGGGCACGCCAAGCGTGAAGCCCTCGGGCAAACGCAAGGGGAGTCCGGCCGCCGGGAAGGCCTGAGGTCAGTGACTCCCGGGTTGCCGTGACCGCGACCGCGACTGCCGCCGAATCGGACAACCGGCCCTATTCCCCGATATCCTCGCCCCAAAGCGCGGGATTCGACGAAATGAAAGCCTCCATGAGGCTGACGCACTCCTGGTCGTCCACCACGACCACGTCCACACCGCGTGATCGCACGTAGTCCTCCGGCCCACGGAAGGTCCGGTTTTCTCCGACTACGACGCGCGGGATCCCATAGAGCAGGATGGCCCCGCTGCACATGTCGCAGGGGGAGAGCGTGGAGTAGAGGGTAGCCCGGCGATAGGTGCTGGCCGGGAGTCGGCCCGCGTTCTCCAGGCAATCCATTTCGGCGTGGAGAACTGGGCTGCCCTTCTGGATGCGCTGATTGTGGCCCCGCGCCACTATCTCACCGTCGACCACCAATACGGACCCAATCGGTATCCCGCCGGCCTCGAGTCCCTTTCGGGCTTCCTTGATGGCCTCGTCCAGAAAGTGGTTCACGGAGGTTTCCGCGTCCAGCGGCGTCTAGCGGAGAGCAAGCGGCGGTTCTACCGGGAAACGATCAGGCTCGATGTGGCAGCGCGTCCCCCGGCGGTGATTCGGGTAAGATAGTTTCCCGGAGTGAGGCTGCTGGTATCCAGCCGAATGGAGGCCGAACCGGCAGCACGGTGACCGAGATCGACCAATTGTACCCGGCGACCCAGCATGTCAAATACCTCAAGGCGTGCCTGAGACGACTGCGCCATCGAAAACGAGAGATCGACGTAGTCGCGGGCAGGGTTGGGGTAAGGCTGGGCCAGTGTGACCGAGCCAGGGATGTCCGGTGCATCGCCGATCCCCGTGCCCACCCCGCTTTCAAACAGGTCCAAACCGGGGAAGGAAGCTCCCAGAATCCCGGCGGTCGTGCCGGCTCCGAGACCAAACCAGGTGTTCAGCACCGTCGAGTAGACGGACCGGAAGTCGGTTCCGAAGCTGAGGTTGCCGTTGACCAGGTTGGCCAGATCAGGCTCGGAGCCCGACAGGCCGCCCTTGACAGAAGGCCCAAAAAGGAATAGGGGCGCCGCGGTGCCGTGATCCGTTCCGGCGGACCCGTTCTGGCCGACCCTGCGGCCGAATTCGCTGAACGACATCACAAGCGTCCGGTCTGCCCAGCCATCGGCGGAGAGGTCTGCCATGAAGGAGGTTACGGCCTCGGAGACGTACCGAAGCAGGGTGGCGTGCGTGTTGGCCTGTCCGGCGTGGGTGTCGAAACCGCCAAGAGACACATGATAGATCCGGGAGCCAAGCCCGCCCCGAATCAGGCGGGCGACGGCCGAGAGCTGCTCGGCGAGCGGGTTCGGAGCGGTGTACTCGGCCTGATTGGTGCCCGCATCCGACGCCGTCTGAATGGCCTCGGCGAAGAAGAAGGAATCATTGGCAACTGACCGGAGGAAGGCCATTTCGCCTCCCAGCCTGGACGACGGCAGGCCCTCGAGGGAGTACAGTTCGGCAGTCGCCGCAAGGCGGTCGAAAAGAGCCATGCTCTGTACGGACATGCCCATCTGCGATGCCGGACCCTGAAACATGAGTGGCGCTCCACCCCCCAATTGAACCGCAAGTGGATACGAGGTGGGTGCCTCTCCGTACTCCGGAAACTCGGAGTCGAGGTACCGGCCGGCCCAGCCCGTGTCAGGGACCTGCGTGCCGTCCCCGGCAGTCATCCAGATATCCGTGGATCGAAAATGAGAGAGGTCGGCCTCGGGGTATCCCACGGTGTGGACGATTCCCATGTTGCCCTCCGCAAACATGGAGGCGAGACCCTGCATGTCCGGGTGTAGGCCATAGTCGTCCGAAATAGCCAGACTGTTCTGGATGGCCAGCGAAGGACGCCCATTGAAGTAGAGGTCATTCCTGTACGGGACGACGGTGTTGAGTCCGTCATTGCCACCTGACAGCTGGAGAATAACCAGGACGCGGTCGGTCTCGACGGACGCCAACTCCTGCAGCATGCTGGTCCGGGCAAAACTTCGAACCGGCAAGCCGGACAGCGCGATCGTGCCGGCCCCGGCGGTCAGGCCAACATTGGCCAGGAAATCGCGCCTCGACCAGGTGTGATGATCGTGGGCATGTGCCCGGCCGTCTGCGAGGCGGCTTCCGCGGCGCCCGGGGTTGTGATCTGAGTGACACATGGGCTACCTCACGCGAGCTGATGTTCGGGATACTGCGAGACCTGGCGCACAAAAGAAGTAAGTCGCTCGTTGGCTCCTGGTACGTATGGAGACCATTCGTACCAGGGTTGTCCTCCGAGAAACATCTTTGCCAGGTTCCGGACGTGAGGGGGGGCATCGTTTACCCAGGCCGGGACCGGGAAATTGACGAGATCACCGCCGAAGTCATCGGTGATTTCAGGGATGTCGAGCAGTTCCACGGGTGCGGGGATCAGGTGCTCGACAATGCGAACAGGCAGCCTGAATGCCGCCTCGGTGTCGCTGGCGTCATGCAGCAACTCCGCCAGCGGGACAAGATCCACATCGGTCCCGCCCTGCCCAGACATGAGGGCATCGGCGACAAACCAGCGGAAGGGCAGCGTGGTGGTGTTGATCCAGTCGTGGTGACCGGGCCAGCCCGCGACGTTTGGCGGGTCCAGCAGGGACTGCCCGTTGAGTCTCGCCGTTCGCTGCAGCACACTCAGTGTTTGCGGCGTCGGCTGGACGGCGGTCTCCACCGTGAGGGCTATCGCGTGCTCGACGGGAGCCTTGATCTGGGCACCATGGCCCTCCGGATCGTGAAAGTGTGCGCTCGCCATGAGGGCCCGAATCACGGGCGCCAGTTCGAAGTCCGAGGCCATCAAGAGAGCGGCCATCTCCGATACCAGGGTCTCGTCGGCCTCGGCATACACCAGCGATTCGTAGAGATGCCGGCAGACAAAGTGGGCGATGGCCTCGCCGCGCTGCTCGAACAGCAGATCAATCACGCTGTCGTAGCCGAACGATCCGGTCTGGCCAAAAATGGTCTTTTCCCCGGCATCGTGGCGGCTCTGGATAAAGACGGCCTCCAACGTGGTCCCGGAGACCAGCCAGCCGGTAAGGGCACGCGCAAGCTCCCGAATGTCGTCCTCGGTGTAGTTGGCCGAGCCATCCGGTGCTGTCTGACCCATGGTGAACAGTTCCAGCAGTTCTCGGGCATAGTTCTCGTTCGGGGCCCCGGCCTCATTCTGGATGCCGTTCAGATAGATGAGCATCGCCGGGTCTTTGCCCACGGCGTATACGAAGTCTTTCAGGTTGCCCAGCGCGTACGTCCGGAGCATCTGCACGTAGCGGAAGGCGAACACGGCATACCGGTAGGTCGAGACACCGGTAACGAAGTGGTTGTGCCAGACCAAGGCCATGCGCTCCCTCAGGCCCTCCGTGCGCATCCGGGCCATCCAATCCAGTCGAAACTCGAGCAACCACTCGTTGCTCAAATCCCGATAGGCGCGACGCTCATCCTGCGTTGAGCCACGCCCGGGAATGGGTTCATTGGCCCAACTGGGCGGGTCGGGAAGCGGTGACGCCAGGGCAAAATCCACGAGAGAGTCGGCCATTTCCTGGGCCGTCCTTCCGACCCAGATATCCATCGCGCCCGGTGCGGCGCCGAAGGTGCACCGGCGCAGCACGTGCTTGACCTCGGCTTCGGCAAGGACGGTGGCGTGCGCCTCGAGCCCCGCGGCAATTCCCAATGGCGCACCCCGCTTCCGGCTTTTGGGCCTGGGTTCGGGGGCGACCGGCGTTGATCCGAGCACGAAGCCCAGTTCGTCGGTCATCGGTGGAGCGTTCGTTTCGCCCGCAGCGACCCCGAGGCCCAGGAACGATCGTCTGTGCATACCCATGGTGTGTTGTTATCCGTTCACGTGGACTACACACCGCAGACAGGAATACCCCCAAGGGGTTCCGAAATCCGAGCGAGCTGGTCCCGCTGTTGCCCGGGCGGCGCCCACATTGACCCGGCGGTCTACCCGATTCGATCGAAACCGGTATACCGTAGCAAAATCTCAGGGATGAGAATGCTGCCGTCCTCCTGCTGGTACAGCTCAATCAGGCTGGCCATGATCCTGGGCAGGGCCAGGGCGCTCCCGTTGAGGGTATGTACGAATTGCGGTTTTCCACCGTCAGCGGCGCGATAGCGGATGTTCATTCGACGCGCCTGGAAGTCCTCGAAATTCGAGACCGAGGATACTTCAAGCCAGCGCTTTTGGCCGGCACTCCAAACCTCAAGGTCAAGGGTCTTGGACTGTGTGAACCCCATGTCTCCGGTGCACAGAAGGAGGCGCCGGTAGGGAAGTCCGAGGCGCTTCAGCAGACCCTCAGCGTGATCGCACATCCGGGTTAGGGCGTCGTAGCTGGTGTCAGGATGGACCAGCTGGACAATCTCCACCTTGTCGAACTGATGAAGGCGGTTCAGTCCCCGAACGTCCTTGCCGTACGATCCGGCCTCGCGCCTGAAGCAAGGCGTGTAGGCGGCATAGCGCACCGGAAGGTCAGACTCCTGCAGAATCTCCTCGCGGCGGTAATTGGTGACGGGTACCTCGGCCGTCGGGATCATGTAGAGTTCGTCCCGCGGGACCTCGTACATCTGGGCTTCCTTGTCGGGCAGTGCGCCCGTCCCGGTGGCGCTGTCGGTATTGACCACAATCGGGGGCTGAACCTCCGTGTAGCCCGCCTCGTCCGCCGAGTCCAGAAAGAACTGGATCAGCGCACGCTGAAGCCTGGCACCCTTGCCCAAATAGAACGGGAATCCCGCTCCGGCCACCTTGGCTCCGCGGTCGAAGTCCACCAGGCCATGCTTTTCGGTCAGCTCCCAATGGGGAAGTGGCGTGAAGTCGAACGATGGGAGAACGTCCGCCTGGTAGGGCACGGCGTTGTCGGGCGGACCCGCGCCCTCGGGCACCGACTCATGCGGTGGATTGGGGATCTCGAGCATCAGTCGCCGAACCCGCTCATCCAACTCTTTGGAGGCCTCTTCCTTGACCTTCAGTTGCTCCTTCAGCGCTGCGTTGGCGGCGATCTGTGCCTGCGCCTCATCCCTGCGGCCGGCCTTCATGAGCCCACCGATGGCCCTGGCGGCAGCGTTGGCTTCTTCCTGCAGTGCCTGTGCCTGGGTCACCAGCAGGCGTCGTTCCCGGTCCGCCTTGACGAGCGCATCCACAGTGGCCTCGTCACCGTTTCGCTTGAGCCGGATTCCTCTCTTGAGGTGTTCCGGGCGCTCTCTCAGGACTGCAATGTCGATCATGGAAAAGTGGGATCAGGCGGGAGACGCAGCCAGGATGGATTTGACAATCGACAGGCTCTCATCGAGCGGGGTCGGGCGGTAGCCCAACTCCGACTCGGCCTTCAGAATGAGGAAACCCGAGTTCAAGGGCCGTTCGGCGGCCGATTTCAGATCGGCCGTCCGGATCGGATCGATGAGGTCTTCGTCCAGGCCGAAGGTGCGCGCAATCCGGTGCGCAAACTCCAGAATGGTCAATTCCTCCCGGCCGGAGATGTGATAGGTACCCACCTTGCCAAAACGGACGAGTCGCTCTATGCCGCCAGCGAGGTCCCGGACAAAGGTTGGGGTTCGCAGTTGGTCTGTGACAACACGAATTCGGTTGCCGCCCGACAACTCCCGAACCACCCACCGGACGAAATCGCTGCGGGTCCCATGGGCACCGTCGCCGAAGACCAGCACGGTTCGTGCGATAGACCAGGCATCCAGTCCGGCACCCCGGGCGGCATTCTCACCGGCCAGTTTCGACTTGCCGTAGAAACTCAGGGGTTTGGGGCGGGCCGTTTCCCGGTACGGCCCGGACTTGCCATCAAAAACAAAGTCCGTGGAAACCTGAACCAGATGACTTCCGTGGATCAGGCAATTCCTGGCAAGGGTCTCGACCGCATCGACATTGACCTGCCAGCACCGGTCCTTGTCCGTTTCGCAGGCGTCAACCTGCGTCATCGCCGCACAATTGACCACGACGTCCGGCGTGAAGTCCTCAAAGACCCGTTTCACCTCGGCCGAATTGGTGATGTCCAGGGCCTGATACCCGCCGGAATTTGTCTTCATCAGCGGAGCCTGCTGGCGTGCGGTAGCCAGCAGGTCATACTCCGGAAACTCGGAGAGCAGAGCCACCAACGTCTGGCCAAGCAGGCCGTTGGCGCCGGTGATCATGATGCGTCGGTGGAGAATGGCGATTCGGCGCGGGCGGCCGCTTTGGTCTTCGAAAACGTGGTCGCCCCCAAACCGCTGGGTCACGACCCGGTTTCAGGGATAGATGCGAAAGCCGACGCCGGCGGCGGCATACGCCTCGCGCGAGGGTAGTAGCATAAGCCGCGGAGTCAGCTCCAGGTAGATCTCGACGCGTGCCTTGAAGAACCGGATGCCGACGGCGGAAGCGATCCCGGCCGAGGCCCGACCATCCCGAACCTCGCCGGCGAGGCCAGGCCCCAGATACACCGTCAGCGGGGAAGTCCTGAGCGGGAGTTCGTCAAGCAGGGCGGCCTGCGCGAAGGCGAATCCCTTGAAGTTGAGCGAAGCGGTCAGCACCACCGACTCGAACCGGCCGTCTGTACCCCGGGCAGGGTACCCCTTGATGCTGAAACCCGATAGTGGTCCAGCCTGAAGGCCGAAGCCGAGACGTCCCGGAGGATTCTGACTTTGCCGGGCCGCCGCGATCTCCGTTGCGGACAAGGCAATCAGCAGGCATAGAACCAGCACGCTCCAGGCTGGCCTAGTCAGAGTTGGTCGGGTACTCACGGATAAGGTTGGCCAATCGTTCGGCATCGGTATCGGCCAGCCTTCCGGACAACAGGAGCCGGAATTCGCGCCGCCGCGCGGCGGCCTCGTAGCGCGCTTCCTCTTCGGCCGATTCGGTCTTCAGGGCGGGCACCGGCTGCGGGGTCCCACTCGCATCGATAGCCACGAAGGTATAAAACGCACGATTCGACATGCGCGTGGTCCCGGCGATCGGATTCTCGGCCCACACCGCGATTTCGATTTCCATCGATGTCCGGAACGCCCGATTGAGGTGGCTCCTGATCATCACCACCTCACCCTGGGCGATGGGCGATTTGAACTGAACGTTGTCCACACTGGCCGTGACACAGACGTGGCCTGAGTGACGCTGGGCGGAGATGGCGGCGCAGATGTCCATCCAGTGGAGAATCTTGCCCCCGCGCAGATTGCCGAGGTTGTTGGTGTCGTTCGGCAGGACGATTTCGCTCATCCGGGCGATCGACCGTGATACCGGTCGGGCCTCCTGGTCCATCAAGTCTTCTGTTTCTTTTTTCGTGCGGCTGGGAAGAGAATATTGTTCAGGATGAGGCGGTATCCCGGAGAATGTTTGTGGAGGTTCAGGTCGGTCGGCGGGTCGCCGACGAAGTGCTGATAGTCCTCGGGATCGTGGCCGCCGTAAAACGTGAACGTCCCCTGGCCGAATGGCCCGTGCAGATACCTGATTTCGTCGCGGCCAGGTGCTTCGGCCAGAATGACGACTTCGGGCTTGACCACCGCCTTCCGGAAGTTCGAAGTCTGGCCAATGAAGCCCTTCACCGTGGATACGTGATTCTGCGTCAGCATGGTCGGCACGGGATCCCACTTCGCACTGAACTCGAAAAGCGTGAAGTAGTCGACGACCGGGTCGCGCAGTTGCGGGGGAGGGGCGCCGGCATCAATGTTCGCGTGTTCGTATTCGCGCGCATTGAACGAGGGCCGAAAGTCCTGAAACGCAAATGTGCGTCCGAAATCCAGACGAGTGATGGCGTCGGGGTCGATGGGGTCACCGTCATATTCGCTCGGCACGATGTCGACGCCGAAGGCAGCCTGTGCAATATCGAACGTGTCGGTACCCGAACACATCGCAAAGAGAAACCCTCCTTCGCCCACGTAGCGCCGGATGGTCTCCACTACCGAGCTCTTGAGCTCGGAGACCTTCCTGAAACCACGGCTGCGTGCTGTTGCCTCGGCCTGACGCTGCTGCTCGACGTACCAGGCCGTGGCCCTGTACGAAAAGAATTTGCCGTACTGACCCGTAAAGTCCTCGTGATGCAGATGGAGCCAGTCATAGTTGGCCAGTTCTCCTTCGAGAATCTGGAGGTCGTAGATCATCTCGTACGGCACCTCGGCATAGGTCAGCGCGAGCAGTACGGCATCATCCCAGGGGAGGGTTTGATCCGGCGCGTAAACAGCAATACGCGGGGCCTTCTCCAGCTTGACCGTGCTCATGTTGCTGTCCTCGCGTTCGATTTCCGCAAGGATGCCAGCCACCTGGCTGCCTGACAACGTTTCGAACCGGACATCGCGTACCCGCAGCTCGTTCAGAATCGCGGGCTCGGCCGGCAGGAGGAAGGAGCCACCGCGGTAGTTCAGCAGCCAGTCTGCCTCCATGCCCTGCGTCAGGGTCCAGAAGGTGACCCCGTACGCCTTCAGGTGATCAGACTGCGTCTCATCCATGGGTACCAGCACATCCTGTGCCCGGAGTGGGGCCGACAGGAGCAGGAACAGGGGGAGGAGGGCGAAGAACCGGAAACGTCTATGCATCATGTACCATCGCCGCGAAGCGTTCGAATACGGGTGCGGGCCTCGGAAGCAAGAAGGGATCCGGGGTAGTCGGTGATCAGGCGCGTGAGTGTCGCGGTGGCGTCCGCCTCGCGGCCGAGAATTTCGCTTTCGATCCTGGCCGCCTCGAAGAGGCTGCGGTCGGCCAGATGCGAGTCAGGGTGAATGAGGGGAAACTCCTTGAACGACGAAACTGCATCCTCTGCTCGCCCGAGGGACACGAGGATCCCCGCCCGCTCAAACATCAACTCGTCCACCAGGGGGTGATTGCCCACAGCCGCCAAGACCTCGTCGGTTGCCGCAAGGGCATCCTCGAATCGTTGCTGCCTGACCAATAGCCGCGCGGACGCCAGGCCTCGAAGGGGGACATCCAGAGAATCGGGCCCCCGGTTCTCCACGAGCAACACCTTGAGCCCGATCGCATCGTTTGAAACGTCGGCAGAGGTGTTTTCCTTCATCGATTCGGTGAGCGAGAGGGCCGCCTCGAATTCGCCCCGATAGAAATGAATGAGCGCGAGTTCGAACCGGGCGGCCTCAGCCAACTCGCCGGTGCGAAGTTCGTCCGCGAGTCGGGCATACCGCGTCTGTGCCTCGCCCATGCGATCGCTGAGGACGGCCAGTCGTGCCAGTTCAAAGGAGGCTCGCTCGGCGGCGCTACTGCCCGGCCATAGATCAAGAATGAGGTTGTAGGTGGCCTCGGCAGTGTCAAAGTCCATCAGGATCTCCCGATGGATCCTGCCCAGGCGGAAGTGGACTTCGGGAAGCAGTTCATGTCCGGCGTGGGCCTCGATAAACCGGCCGTAGGCCGCCATGGCCTCTCTGTAAAGAGAATCTGCGGAGGCATCCCCGATTTCGGCGGACCGATCGGCCCACCGCTCATAGAGCGTTCCCGTCGCGCGACGCGCCTCGGGCGCTGACGGCGCGTCGGGATAGCGCTGCAGGATCTCTTCGTAGGCTTCCAGAGCGGCGGAATAGGCCCCCGCATCACTGGCCTGCTGGGCGAAAGCGTAGAGTACCCGGCCCTGTTCGTCTTCCAGCCGATCTATCGCGCGGTGGGCGTCCAGGGCATCCTCGTAGCGTTCGGCCTCCAGATACAGCCAGCCCAGCAGCTCGCGAAACGCGCGGTTGAGGGGTTGCCGCCGCACCCCTGCCTCTGCGGCGGTGATGCTGGCCTCCAAGACATCTTCCTGCTCAATCTGTTGCGCCAGACGGCCCCGGACAAATGTGATCTGGCGCTGGTTCTCTTCGAGCACTCCGAGATATTCCTTGGCCGCATCGGCGTGGCGCCCCGTCAGACTGTAGAGATAGGCCAGATCCGTCTGGAAGAGCTCGTCATTGTTCAGAGCGGAGCGGCCGTACTCCAACACTTCGACGGCCTTCTCGAACAGCCGCATCTGCATCAGTGAGCGGTACACCACCAGATAGGACCCCGGACGGTCCGGAACCTGTCGAATGGTTTCGTCCCAGGTGTTCAGGGCGGCCTCTTCGTCACCCTTCAGATACTGCAGCCGGGCCTTCTCCGCACGCAACGGAGTGCCCGCTTCTCCCGGGACGATCCGCCGGTCCACCAGGGCGATGGCCTCGTCATACCGTTTGACCGAGGCGTAGGCTTCGCGCAGCTTGTCGAAGAAGACATAGGTCTCAGGACTACGCTCCACCAGGCCCTCGAGCAGCGCGATCGCCCGATCAAACTGGGCCGCCCGGAGATAGGATTCTGCCAGCTGGTAGCGCAATACCAGCGTGGAGTCGATGCCCTGGGCCCGCGTAGACTGGCTTTGGCCCGCTACAGCAAGCAGGGTCAGGATCAGGAGAATCGACGGCAGGCGGAATCGAAACCGGGTCATGGTTTTAATATCGGCGGGCATGGGCGTAAGTTTCCCGCCTGACGCCGCGGTGCGTCGGCCGGATCCCATCGCCACCCACCGGACGCGTTTTAGATGTTGCCTCATATTCGAATAGCTGTCGCGGAAACCGATTCGGTCAAGAATCTTGCCGTGCTGGGGTCCACCGGGTCAATCGGGACACAAACCCTGGATCTCATCCGGCTGTACCCCAACCGATTGCGGGTACGCGCACTGACAGCGGGGAGAAATGTTGCGCTGCTGGCCAGGCAAGCGAAGGAATTCGGCCCCGAACTCGTCGTAATCGCCGATGAGTCGCTGGCCGCTGAACTGAGGGCCGAGATGGCGGGCGTGAACTGTCGAATCGCTGCGGGCCCCGAAGGGTTGCTTGAGGCTGCGTCTCTGGACCGGGTGGACACCGTAGTCACCGCGCTCATGGGATACGCCGGACTCGAGCCTACGCTGGCCGCGATTGCGCGGGGAAGGCGGATTGCGCTCGCCAACAAGGAAACACTGGTCGTGGCGGGCGGCCTCATCGCGGAAGCCGTCCGAAGGGACGGGGCCGAGGTCATCCCGGTTGATTCGGAGCACTCAGCCATATTTCAATGCCTGGTGGGCGAGCCCGCGGAATCTGTTGAGCGGTTGATTCTCACGGCGTCCGGTGGGCCCTTTCGGGACTTACCGGCTGCAGACTTCCCGAACATAACCCCACAGCGCGCCCTGCGGCATCCCAACTGGGACATGGGGGCCAAGATCACCATCGATTCGGCCACCATGATGAACAAGGGCCTGGAGGTCATCGAAGCGAGGTGGATGTTCGATATCCCGGCCGAGAACATCTCGGTGGTGGTACACCCGGAGTCCATTATTCATTCGATGGTGGTGTTTGCAGACGGGTCAACCAAGGCCCAACTCGGTGTCCCGGACATGAAGGTGCCCATTCAATACGCGATCACGTATCCCGAGCGATGGGCGGCGCCGCATGAGCGTCTCGACTGGACCGCCATTTCCGCGCTGAACTTCCAGCAGCCCGATCTCGAGCGGTTTCCCTGCCTGCGATTGGCCTTCGAAGTGCTTGCGCTCGGAGGGACGGCGCCGGCGGTCCTGAATGCGGCCAACGAGGTGGCCGTCGCACGCTTCCTTTCTGAAGATTTGTCGTTTACTGGCATTTCGGCACTGATTGAGCAGGCCGTGGCCCGGTTGGCGGGACCCGGAGACACCCTGGATGCGTTGCGGGCCGCTGACGAGGCGACACGACGGTTCGCTGAGGAACACGTAAGGGTGGCCACTCATTAGGTGCCGCCGGATCCGTTGCCGGGTCGCTCAATAAATTCTTCCCTTCGGGTCCCTGTGGATCCGCCATGGTATGGACGGAATCCTAAACATTTTTTCCTACGTCGGCTGGGTTCTCCTGGCCATAATGATTCTCGTGTTTGTGCACGAGTTGGGCCACTTCCTGCTGGCCAAGCTCTTCAAGATGCGAGTCGAGAAGTTCTCTGTAGGGTTTCCTCCCAAGCTGATCGGCAAGAAGGTCGGCGAGACCGAGTATGTGCTGGGCCTGACCCCGCTCGGCGGCTACGTCAAGATCGTCGGAATGGTCGACGAGAGCATGGATGCCGAGACCATGGCGGCGGAGCCGCAGCCATGGGAGTTCAGGTCAAAGCCGGTCTGGCAGCGCATCGTGGTCATCGTCGCCGGGGTGGTGTTCAACATGATCCTCGCGGCCATGGTCTTCGTGACCCTCAAGGCCACCTATGGAGAGAACTACGTTCCCAGCCTGGGCGGTGTGGCTGTCGCCGACAGTTCGATTGCGTGGGAGATGGGACTCAGGACGGGTGACGAGATCCTGGCCATCAATGACCGCGAGGTCACCGAGCGTGCCGGGCTTCAGGCTGTGGAGCGTTCCCTGATCGAGTCTCCACTGGTTGTTCGCGTGCGTCGAGAAGGTGAGGTGCAGTCGTTCTCAGGACCCAGCGACATGATCACACGCCTGAACAGATCCAATGGCCGTCTGGGAATATCCTATGATCCGGCCGTTGTGGGAGAAGTCACCGAGGGCTCGCCTGCCGCCTCGATAGGCATGCTCCCGGGCGATCATTTTCGGGCCATCGGCGCCGATTCGATCGCCTACTGGAGTGACATCACGGCATACTTCGCGGAGTTTGAAGGCGGTCCCACCTCCATCCGATTCGTCCGCCCCGACTCGATCTCGGCTGTACCCGCAGGCGCAGCCATGCTCGGACGCGTGGCAGAGGGCACGATCTATCAATCGGTTGTGGAGCCGGAGGCGTCAGACGATCGCTACATCCTCGGTGTTCGGCAGATTCTCCGGACGAGGCAATACGATCTTGGCCCGGCGGTCGTGGCCGGCCTGAAGGATACCTGGACCAACACGCGCGTCATCGCGAACAGCCTGAAGCGGGTGTTCACCGGTCAGGAGAACTTCCGGGAGAATGTGGGTGGACCCATCATGATTGCTCGGGTGACGAAAGAGGCGGCTGATGCCGGACCGCCGTTCTTCTGGAATATTGTGGCCATGCTCTCGATCACGTTGGCGATCATCAACATCCTGCCGATTCCGGCACTGGACGGCGGACACCTGGTATTCCTGATCTACGAGGGAATCGTGAGGAAGGAACCCTCGCTGAAGGTGCGGATGGTGATGCAGCAGATCGGGATGGTGGTGCTCCTTGCCTTCATGGTTTTCGTGATCTTCAACGATATCCTGAAACTGTGACGTCTCGGCCCGGTGCCATCGGGATGCTGGGACATTTTCAACAGTGGAGGCCGTGGGGCCGAAATTCCTGATGGGCAAGCGCCACACAGGCAAGACGACGGCGGCCGACCTGGCCGTTCAGGATGGGTTGAGGGCTCGGGGAGAGATTCCCGAACACGTGGCCATCATCATGGACGGGAACGGCAGGTGGGCGAAGGGCCGCGGCTTGCCCCGGGTTCACGGGCATCAGGAAGGTGCCGCGTCTGTCCGCGATATCGCCGAGGCTTCGGCCCAGTTGGGAATCAAGCTTCTGACGCTCTACACCTTTTCGACGGAGAACTGGCATCGGCCCATGACCGAGGTCAACGCCCTGATGCAGCTTCTCATACGGACATTGCGCAAGGAGGCGGAAACCCTGCACCGGAATGAGATCCGGTTGGCCGCGATGGGAGAGCTCGGCAAGCTCCCGGCACTGGCAAGAAAAGAACTTGACGACGTCATCGCCAGCACCTCATCGCACACGCGCATGACCATCAATCTGGCGCTGTCGTACAGCGGCCGTTGGGACCTGGTCTCGGCTGCTCGCCAGATTGCCAGGGATGTGGCCGAAGGGCGACTGAACCCCGATGATGTCGATGAGGCCGCGGTGGCTGAACGCCTGGCAACCCGTGGGCTTCCCGACCCCGATCTGCTCATTCGAACGGGCGGAGACGTCCGCATCTCCAATTTTCTGCTTTGGGAATCGGCGTACACCGAGTTCCATTTTACCCCCACCTTTTGGCCGGCCTTCAGACGGGAGTCGCTCTATGAAGCCGTTCGCGACTTTCAGGACCGGGACCGCCGGTTTGGACGCGTGGCCGAAACGTCCTGACCCCCACTGCAATATGTACCGGTCCCAGCCGTTTCCTGGGGGGCGTCACCGGTCTGCCGGATAGAAACCCGTTACGCACGCCACCGTTTGTCTAAAGTTGGACCCCCTTCGTAGACCCTGATTCATGACTCGATTTGTTGTTTTACTTACCGCGCTGATTTGCGTGGTGCTCTTTCCGGATGGCGCGGCAGCCCAGGGCACGGCTCCTCCCCGGAATCTCGAGATTCTGGGAATCAGCGTTGAGGGTGTTTCCGACGATTACACCCGCGGCTTTGTCCAGCAAACAAGTGGACTCCGCGTGGGAGACAGTGTCGTCATTCCCGGAGACCCTGCGTTTGCCGATGCGATCCGGTCGGTGTATCGCCTGGGGACCTATGATGACGTCCGGATTGTGGAGGACAGGCGCGTGGGTGAAGGCATCTATCTGGCCATTCAGGTTCGGGAGGTTCCCAAGTTGTCCGAATACACGTTCTCTGGTCTGAAGAAGGGCGAGCGGAACGATCTACGGAAGACCATCCCCTTGATATCCAGGTCTCCGGTCCGTCCGGCGACGGTTGCCCGATCCACACAGGTGATGGAGGAGTTTCTGGCCGAGAAGGGCTTTCCCCTGGCCACCATTGACGTGCAGCGCACCCTGAGCGCGGACAATACGATTGCCCTGCACTTCGCCGTGGACAAGGGTCCCAAGGTCAAGGTGGGCGAGGTGCAGGTCGAGGGGAATAAGGAGCTCTCTGATCGGGCAGTTCGAAAGATCATGAAAACCAAGCCCAAGGTGGGGTGGAGGTTTTGGCGGAGTGCCAAGTTCAAGCCCGAAGAGTTCGAGGAGGACCTGAACCGCATCGTTGAGAAGTACAACGAGAAGGGTTACTTCGATGCTCAGGTGGTCCGCGACACCACGTACGTCGAGGACGAAGGCGGCAAGCCCTACATGGTGGTGGCCGTTGAAGTCCACGAGGGGCCGAAGTTCGCCGTACGAAACGTCAGCTGGGAGGGCAATACGCTCTATCCCGACGAAGCATTGACCACCGCCCTTGGTTTCGAGAAAGGGGACACCTACAACGGCTCCAGGCTCGAGCAGAATCTGTACATGAACGGCAAGAACACCGACATCTACAGCCTCTACCAGAATCGGGGGTACATGCGCTTCAATGTGCAGCCGGCCATTACGGTCGCACCGGGGGACTCGCTCGACATGCACTTCGACCTCTTTGAGGGAGACGAGTACCACTACGGAACCATCACGGTCAACGGCAACGCCAAGACCAAGGAGCACGTGGTGAGGCGTGAGCTCTTTACCATTCCGGGCCAGACTTTCAGTCGGGATCAGATCCAGGAATCCATCCGGCGACTGATGCAGCTGAACTACTTCACGCAGGAGAGTCTGGCTGCCGGTCCCGGCATCGACATCGCCGAAGAAGACAAGGCGGTCAATCTGGATTTCAACCTTGATGAGACGGGCACCGACCAGCTCGAACTCTCGGGAACCTGGGGACGCTTCGGCCTGGTGCTGCAGCTCCGCTTCGGTTTCAACAACTTCTCGGCCCAGAACCTCTTCAAGCGGGAGGAGTGGCGGCCGCTTCCCTCAGGCGACGGCCAGCGGTTGAGCGTTGGTATCCAGACCAATGGTCGTCAGTACCAGCAGTACTCGATGTCCTACACCGAGCCCTGGTTCAGGGGCCGGCCGCGGCCGGCCGGCTTCTCGCTCTCTTTTTCCCAGATTGACGGTGCCGCCTTCATCAGTTCGTCCAGAGCGGGCAAGCTGCTCACCTTCTCGAGCAACGTGTTCTATGAGAAGCGATTGACCTGGCCTGACCAGTTCTTCTCCATGGGCACGAACGTCGGTTATCAGTATTTCGACAACCAGGACTACATCTCGACCCTGCCCAGGGGCGTCAGCCAGCAGGTCACGGTCAAGCAGACCCTGTCCCGCAACTCCACCAACCACCCACTCTTTCCGTCTTCGGGCTCCAAATTCTCGCTGTCCCTTGAGGTCGCTCCACCGCTGGGCAACCTGATCCAGTTCCACAAGTGGCGCCTGACGAACACCTGGAATACGCCGCTCACCCGCAAGCTGTCCATCGGCCTCACCGCCGACTACGGATACATCGGATCTCTGACGGGGACCGAAGTAGAGTTTGAGCGCTTTGTAGTCGGTGGCTCGCCGTTCGAAACCCAGGGCTTCTTCAGCTTCTTCGGAAAGGAAGTCATCTACATGCGGGGCTATCCGCTGGCCGCACTCGGACCGCGTGACCTGGAAAACGAGCCGCGCGGCGGTCGCATTCTGAATCGCTACACCGGCGAGCTTCGGTGGATGGCGGTGCAGAGCCAGTCGTTGCAGGCAGCGCCGTACCTGTTCATGGATGCCGCCAACACCTGGAACAGCTTCGGGACCTATAATCCGGCGAGCCTGTTCCGATCGGCCGGTATGGGTGTACGCCTGTTCCTTCCCATTCTCGGGATGGTAGAGCTGGCCTACGGATACAACTACGATACCTTCAGTCCGATAAACAGCCGTCACGACGGCACCAATCGTTGGACCTTCCAGTTCTCACTGGGACAGGGTTTCGGCCAGTAGGAAGCCCATCGTTGTCCACTCCACTATACACTTCCAGATACCCGGCATGAAGACCCTTTCCCGAAATGCTGCCGTACTTGGCCTTCTCCTGATATTCGCCACCGACGGCAAGGCCCAACAGCAGATTGCCTACGTGGATTCGGAGTACATCCTGACACGGATCCCCGAGTACCAGACGGTTCAGCAGCAATTGGATAGAATTGCGGGCGACTGGGAGAAGGAACTGACCGAGAAGCAGCGGGGCGTGGAGCAGCAATTTCAGGCATATCAGTCCCGAGAACTGCTTTACACCACCGAGGAGCGCCAGCGTCGCAGGGACGAAATCGTCCGGGCAGAAGAGGAAGTCGAGCGTCTCCGCATGAAATATTTTGGGCCGGACGGGGATCTTTTCGTCCAGCAGGAGCAATTAATGCGGCCTATTCAGGACCGTATTCTCACGGCAATCGAGGGAGTCGCCACCGAAGAGGGATACGATTACGTATTCGATAAGAGTGGCGATTTTCTATTCCTGTTTACACGGTCACAATATGACTTGAGTGATCGTGTCCTGGAGGAACTTGGCATAGACGTTGATCAAATCCAGGGCAGATAAGGGCGTCACGCCCGCAACGAAACTGAAACCACCTATGAACGCACGCATGCGGATTTTTCTCGTTCTGATCGCCGGGCTTATGGCCATGCCAGCCAGCGCCCAGGTCCAGATCGGGTACGCCGATCCCGAGGTCATCATCACTTACATGCCTGAGTACCAGGCCATCCAGCGTCAGCTGAATACCGAGTACCAGACCAGCCAGGAGGCCCTGCAGGCCATGGCTACAGACTTCCAGGATCGCGTCGCGCGGTACCAGAAGCAGCAGCCCCTGTTGACGGCTGAGCGTCGCGCAGAGCGTGAGCAGCAGCTGGCCGCCGAGCAGGCCGAGCTCCAGCAGGCTGCCGCCGGCGAGGACGAGAAACTGTCCGGTCGTCAGGAGGAACTCCTCGCTCCGCTGCTCGACCAGGTTCAGACTGTGATTGATGCCATCGCCAAGGAAAAGGGTCTGCACCTCGTCCTGCGGTCCCCCGCTCTCCTCTACGTGAATGAGGAAATGGTGGTCAACATCAATCTGGATATCGCGTCGCGTCTGGGGATCTCCATCGACGAAGACACGGCGTCCAACTGAGCCCGCAGACGGCCCCGATATTTCGGTGCCGTGTGACGCAGGATCATTGAGTCCCACTGTGACTTGACAGGGCGGGTTTCCCCGGGGAGATCCGCCCTGATGGTTTGCAGGGCTTCCCGCCCCCGCCGCGGGGGTATATTCCCTGCCACCACATCCGCCGGACTACCGGCCCCGCTGAATGAGTACTCGGATCAAGGCAGTAGGCGACGTTGAGGAGCTGAAGCGCGTCACGACGCGAACACTCCAGGACATGAAGGCCTCCGGCATACCGATCGCGATGCTGACAGCCTACGACTTCACGATGGCGCGGGTGATCGACGGTGCCGGCGTGGACGTCATCCTGGTTGGGGACTCCGCATCCAACGTCATGGCGGGCCACGAGACCACGCTCCCCATCACCCTGGATCACATGGTGTACCACGCGCAGTGCGTCGTGCGGGGAGTGTCCCGTGCCCTTGTCGTGGTCGATCTGCCCTTTGGGTCCTATCAGGGCAACTCCCGGAAGGCACTCGCCTCAGCCATCCGGGTCATGAAGGAGGCCGGGGCTCACGGAATCAAGATGGAGGGCGGTGAGGCCATTGCACCCATCGTCCAACGGATCATCTCCGCCGGTATGCCGGTGATGGGCCACCTGGGGCTGACTCCCCAGCACATCTATCGATTCGGCACCTACCAGGTCCGGGCTCGGGAGGAGGACGAGGCTGACCGCCTGAAGCGCGACGCCAAGATCTTGGAGAAGGCCGGCTGCTTCGCCGTTGTGCTTGAGAAGATCCCCGCGCCGCTCGCCGCCGAGGTGTCCGCCAGCATCTCCATTCCCACCATCGGCATCGGGGCTGGTCCGGGTTGTGATGGGCAGGTTCTGGTCACGCATGATGCGCTGGGGCTGACGATGGACTTCAATCCAAGGTTCGTCCGCCGCTTCGAGCACTTGGCCGACCGCATCACCGATGCCGTGAAGGCCTATATCGACGAAGTCCGGGGCGGCTCCTTCCCGGCGGATTCCGAGAGCTACTGAGAATGGCCGCACGTCGCCCGCTGATTCTGATTTCGAACGATGACGGTATCGACGCGCCGGGAATCCACGCCCTGGCGGCTGCCATGGTACCCTTGGGCGAAGTACATGTGGTCGCACCCCTTCTCGAACAGAGTGCGGTTGGACATGCCATCACCCTTCGCGATCCGGTTCGCGCCCATCCCTGGCCTTTTCGCGGGCCCCACGGCAAGATCACGGCACATGCGGTGACAGGCACCCCGGCCGACTGCGTCAAACTGGCCATAGACAAGCTCTTGCCAAGGACGCCGGACCTGGTGGTCTCCGGCATCAATCAGGGGCCGAACGCCGCGGTGAACGTGATCTACTCGGGCACCGTCAGTGCCGCTACGGAGGCTGCGATCCTGGGAATCGATGCCCTCGCCATCTCCTATTGTCGCTGGGTCGGCGGCGATTTCGGTCCCAGTGCGGTCATCGCGCAGCGAATCGCCAGGCAGACCCTCCAGCGCGGACTCCCGCCTGGGATACTGCTCAACGTCAACGTTCCGGATCTCTCGCTTCAAGCGATGAAGGGAGTGCTGATCACGCGGCAGGCCCGGTCCCGGTGGGAGGAGGCGTACAGCGAGCGCCTGGACCCCTTTGAGCGGCCGTACTATTGGATGGCGGGTACCTTCGTGAACCTGGATGACGGAGAAAACACGGATCTGCAGGCGCTCGAAACCGGCTACGTGTCGGTCACGCCGATTCAACACGACCTCACCGCTCACGATTGGCTGGACGAGTTGGGTACCTGGACACTGGAATCTGAAGCAAGCACGGGATCATAGATGGGCAGGATAGACGTCTCTCTGAAGCGCGTGGACGACACGTTTCACTTTGTCGGCGCCAACGACCAGGGGATCGAGGTACATCTGGATGATGCCAGCGAGCGGCCGGACGGGTTGGGCCTGGGAATGAGCCCCATGCAGCTGCTCCTGATATCGCTTGGAGGCTGCAGCGGGGTGGACCTGGCCTCCATTCTCGGCAAGGGGCGCCAGCCCATCGAGAGCCTTTCCATCGACGTCTCGGGTGTCAAGCCCGACGGGGTGGCTCCCTCGTTGTATGAGACCATTCACATCACTTTCAGGATCGAGGGCCGCGTGGATGTGTCGCGTGTGGCTCGCGCGGTGGACCTCAGTCTGGGCAAGTACTGCTCGGTGGCGAAGACGCTCGAGCCCACGGCCACGATCACGGCGTCCTACGAGGTCAATGGCACAACGTACAGCTGGGAGCAGGGCTGACCGGTCAGGAGGCTACTTCCGGATCCAGATCAGCATGCGCCGCGCCGGCACGGTGATCTCGTGATCGCCCCCTTGGAGCAACGGATACGCACCCGAGACGCCGTTCTCGTGGTCCACCCTGATGCCGTTTGAGACCAGCGTCCAATCGCCGGCGGGCAACGTCAGGGTGATGGCCGACTCCTCGGGCTCCACATTCATGGCTACGGCCACCGTGCCGCCTACGACGTAGCCCAGGATCCCCGGATCTTCGGGCGTGAACCACTGGATGTGATCCGCGGCCGGCTGGGCAACGCGGAATACCGAGCCGGCCTCGCTGAGCCGGAGCCCGATGAGTCCTCGCCAGTGGTCACGCATGTCGCGGACAGTCTGCTCGGCGAGCCGGTCCCATTCGAATTGGTTGGGGGTTCGCGTGTTGTACGTGTCTCCCCGGCCCTTGAAGTAGATGGGACCACCTGCAATGTGGCGTTCAAACTCCTCTATGGGCGCCAATCCCTTGGACCTGAGCATCTCCGTTCCTCCGTGGATCACCACGGGGCCAAGCGATGTCAGCAGAAGGCCGGCTGCCAGGCGCACGGAGGCCTCGTCCACACCGAGGCGTCCGTTGTAGTCCTTCAGGGCGTAGCGATCCGACAGCGCCCAGTTGTCGTGGATGTCCAGGTAGGAGATCCCGTCATTCGGGCTCTCCTCCTCGGGATACGAGTTGGCCAGGGCGGCCATGACCCGTTCGCGCGCCGAGGCATCCCCACCCGCGTAGCCCTGATCCTCCAGGCTGAAGGGTGAGCCCTTGAAGGCATTCCGGGCATCGTCCTGAAAGAAGGTGATGGGCGCATCGGCCTTGTACCACGCCCAGTCCGGGTTGGCCCTGACATCGGGGTCGCTGGGTGCGATCCAGGGCTCTCCGTAGACAATGATGTCCTCGGGCAGCTGCTCCATGACCCGGATGAGCGTCTGCTGGTCAATCTGGCCCGCGAGGTCTATGCGGAAGCCGTCAACGCCCAGAGCGTCCACCCAGTGCGCCATCTGGTCCACAATCCACCGCTGCACCATCGGACGTTCCTCCGACTTGACCTCATTGCCGAACGGGCCAATGTGGTTCACGTCGGTATCCGTGCGGTAGTAGTAGGGCAGGTCGATGGCGTTGAAGTTGAGCAGCAGGTGGCGGCCGTCCATGTTCTCGCCCGTGTGGTTGGGCACCACGTCGATGATGACGGAGATTCCGCGCTGGTGAAACGCGGCCACCAGGTCCTTGAACTGCTCGCGCTCGACGCCAAAGTCCTCATCGCTGCTCCGGAAGCGGGACTCGACTGCGAAGGCCTGCGTGGTTCGATAGCCCCACTGGTAGTTTTCCTGGTCGATTCCCATCGCCTTGGCGAATGGGTCGTCGGCCATGTCGGCCTGCCAGGCTTCATCGGGGTAGTGCAGGTACTCCTGGACGGGCATGAGGTGAACGACGTTCACCCCCAGGTCCGCCAGGTAGTCGATACCCACCGGATCATCGTTGGCATTCACAAGCCCCGGCCTGTGGAAGGCGGGCAGGGTACCTGCATAATCGGATTCGACAGGCAGGAGGTCCGTGAAGTCCTGAACGTGGACCTCGTAGGCTACCACCGACTCCATGGGAGGCCTACCCCCGCGAACAGGTGGCGGCGGAGGGCCATCGACCCAGACCCGGCTCTTGCCCTGGGCGTCCACATTCACACGGGCGTAGGGATCGCTGATGTGAACGGGGTGGGTTTCGTAGAACCAGTTCCCGGGATCAGGCGGGCCGTGCACCGTGAAATCGTAGTACACCCCGTGGTGATCGCCGCGCTGGGTTGACTCCCACACGCCGTCCGCATCTCGCGCCATAGGTACTGCAAGCGCAGGTTCGGTCTCGTGCGCCCCGTGGTAGAGATACAGTATCACGGAACTGGCTCGGGGAGCGAACAGGCGGAACGTGGTTTCCTCCCGGTCTGCGCTGACAACGGCCCCGAGTGGCTTGTCCGAGTAGAGCGTTCTGAACCAGGGGTCACGCCTGGCCCGGGCCCGCAGTTCATTCTGCGTGTCGGTCACGAAATACACACGCCTCGGATCGATCGCCTGTGCGGGGACCAAGAGAGACTGCGTGCTGGTGTTGGGGAGTACGGCCTCGATTTCCAGATGGGCTCCCTGGCCATCGACCAGTTCGATCACATCCGCAGTGGGCCTTTCGATTCCCACCCAGGTCAGTACGATGGCGCGAGGTCCGTGCACCTCGGCCTTGAGTCTGGCCGGGTTCTCCTGAGCCGAGGCTGGACCAACAGCTGCGCTAGATATTCCCACCAGAATGCCCATGGCCAAAACCCGCTTCATGCGCTCAGTCATCAGTGTCCTGCTGCCTTGAAACCGGGCCCAGAACGCCCTTGAGGCCGTCGGCACCGTCGATGTATAACTGCATGTGCGGGAACGGAATTTCTATCTCTGCCTCACGCAAAGCCTCGCGAATTTTTTCGGTGTATTCGGTCCGCATGGGCACCTCGAGGGAAGGGTCGTTCACAAAGAACCGTGCCTCGAGGTCGATGCTGGAGTCCCCGAGTTCAGTAACGGCTACATTCGGCGGGCGATTGGGATCGAGTCTGGAGTCTCCATCGAAAAGCCCAAGCACGGTCTTGCGCGCCTCAGCCGGGTATTCCTTGTAGGCGATGCCGAAGGATATCTGGACGCGAAGCGACGGAAGCAAGGAGTGGTTGACCAGCTTCTGGTTGATCATGGCAATGTTCGGCATGACCATGATCTCGTCGTTCACGGTCCGCAGCCGGGTTGAGCGCAGCGTGATTTCCTGGACACGGCCGTAGGTCCCGTCCACGTTGATGAAGTCGCCAACCCGGAATGGACGATCCATCATGATGGCCATACCAGAGATGAAGTTCTCCAGCGTGTCCTTGGCGGCAAACCCCACTGCAATACCCACGATCGACAGTCCAGCGAGCAGCGCGGTCACGTTGATGCCGAACTGCGAGAGGACAATCACCGCAATGAAAGACCACGCCGCGATCCGGAACGAGCGCACCATGAGATGCTGCAGCCCCTCGTCGACTCGGCTGCTCCGACGCAGTGAGGCCTCCAGCAGGCCCGCCAGACCGCGGTAGACCACGTAAAACACAAGGAAGACGAAGAGTGCACTGAGCGCGGCGGGAAGGAACTGGTCCAGCATGCCCTGTGCGCCACTCAGAATCCGGTCTGCGACGCCCTGCAGGTCCCCGGAAACCAGAAGTCGTCCGGTTTCGCCGACCTCGCGGCCCAGATTGCCGAGGACACCGGTTGAATCTGCCGCGACCGCGGAAGTGTCGGGGATGGCCTCCTGGGGAGTAGTCTGAAGGAGGGCGGTCATGACCAGGAGCCTGTGGCCGCGAACAGGGTGTTCTTGAGTAGCATGGCGATGGTCATCGGGCCGACGCCGCCCGGTACCGGTGTGATATGGCCGGCGACTTCGCGCACGGCATTGAAGTCCACGTCACCGACCAACCGATAACCGCTCTTGCGGGTTGGATCCTCCACACGATTGATACCTACGTCAATCACCGCAGCGCCAGGCTTCACCATGTCCGCGGTCACAAATCCGGCGCGGCCGATCGCCGCAATCAGGATGTCGGCCCTGCGACAGACATCGGCCAGGTCCGGAGTACGCGAATGACAGACCGTCACGGTGGCATCAATGCCTTTTTGCACCAGGAGGTTGGCCATGGGCTTGCCGACGATGTTTGACCGGCCGATCACAACCGCCGTCGCGCCCCTGGTCTCGATGCCTGAGCGCTTGAGCATCTCCATGATGCCGGCCGGAGTGGCGGGCTTCAGTCCGGGCTCGCCGGTAACGAGATTGCCGACGTTTTCCGGGTGGAAGCAGTCCACATCCTTCGCCGGCGAGATGGCGCGAAGCACCTTGGCCTCGTCGATGTGCCGCGGCAACGGAAGCTGGATCAGGATGCCGTCTACGTTGGGATCTCCGTTCAAATCGCGAATGAGGGTCAGGAGGTCCGCCTCCGAGAGGTCGGCGTCGTAGGTCATCGTCTCGCTCTCGATGCCCGCCTCGGCACACGCCCTGTTCTTACCGCGGACGTAGGATGCACTGGCGGGGTCGCCGCCAATAAGCACGACCTTGAGAACGGGAGCGCGGTGTCCCTTGGCGGTCCAGGCGTCCACGGATGCCTTTACTTCCTGGCGCACGGTGGCGGCAATCTGGCGTCCGTCGATGAGAGAGGCGGTGGCGGTTTCCATGCAGTCTGGCGGAATATCAGGGAATATCAAAAGGTGTGTTGTGAGACAACTATTTGACCGCGGACGGGTTCTGTCCGCTGCCAAAGAGAAACGACGGAATGATGGAGCGATTGCGGGTTGGAATACTGGGAGCCACCGGCGCCGTTGGCCAGCAATTTGTCCGATTGCTGGCCGGCCACCCCTGGTTCGAGATAACTGCGCTGGCGGCTTCGGAACGCTCGGCGGGCAGGTCCTACACGGAAGCAGCCAACTGGATAGGATCCGAACCGATCCCGGATGAGATCGCGTCCATGATCGTGCAGGTCTGTGATCCCGGCCTGGAGTGCGATTTTGTCTTCAGTGGGCTGGACGCCAGCGTTGCCGGAGCCCTGGAAGGCGATTTCGCGCGGGCGGGCTATCCGGTGATCTCCAACGCGCGGAATTTTCGGATGGAGCCGGATGTACCGCTGCTCATTCCCGAAGTAAATCCAGGCCACACGGCGCTGATCGACCAGCAGAAGTGGGGCACGGGCGGCTTCATTGTTACCAACCCCAACTGCTCTACGGTCGGTCTGGTCTGCGCCCTCAAGCCGCTGGCCGACGCCTTTGGGCTTGAGTCGGTTCACGTATCGACCATGCAGGCGCTGTCCGGGGCCGGATACCCGGGCGTTTCTTCGCTCGATATACTGGGCAACGTGGTTCCGTACATCGGCGGCGAGGAGGACAAGCTCGAGACCGAGCCCCTCAAGCTGCTGGGAAAGCTCACCGGTGGCGTCGTGCAGCCGTTGCACACCGTGATCTCTGCACAGTGCAACCGCGTCGCTGTGCTTGACGGGCACCTTGAGACGGTATCCGTGAGGCTGACGGAGCCGGCCACGCCGGAGCAGGCCGTCGCAGCTTTTCGGGACTATCCCAACCCAATCGCCGCATTCGGACTGCCCACCGCTCCCGATCCCTTCATCAAGGTGTTCGAGGATCCCCGTTTCCCGCAGCCTCGGCGGCAGGCCGGCCTGGGAGGCGGCATGACGGTATCCGTCGGGAGAGTCCGGCCTTGCCCGGTTCAGGACCTTCGCATGGTCGTGTTGTCCCACAACACCATCAGGGGAGCGGCCGGAGGGGCCATCCTCAATGCGGAGCTGCTGGTACACCAGGGATATCTGAAAGCGAAGTAGGTCGCGTTCGGCTCCGAGTGCGAAAGCTTGTTGAAGCAGGCGATATGAGCCCCGCGGACGTTGACATGCGAGATTCAGGCACCCTATTATTCAAGTCTTGCCCGCGGGTGTAGCTCAGTGGTAGAGCATCACGTTGCCAACGTGAGGGTCGTGAGTTCGAATCTCATCACCCGCTCAGCGGAATAGGATCAGAAAGCCCTGCTGGCATTGCCAAGCGGGGCTTTCTGCGTTTCCGGCCCAGGCCCTGCAGGCCCTGCCAGTGGCGCCCGAGGTCCGCCGGGCCCCGTCGGCTCAGTGGCTGAAGCGCAGTCGCGCCGTGACCGGGCGATGGTCAGACACGAAGTGTCCGCTTCGGACCACGTCGAGTGCCTGGTACGAGATGATGTCGGCGCCACGGAAGAAAATCATGTCGATGCGATCTCCGCTTGGCCCCGAGACGGCATCAAATCCGGTGAAAGTCTCCACCGGCTCGGACGCGCCCGATTCCCGAAAGGAATCGGCGAGTCCGCTGCCTACCACCTGGGCGTACGCTTCGCTGGTGTCGACGAAGTTGAAATCCCCCATCAGGATCACCCGAGGGCGATGCCTGAGGGAGTCGGCCAGGAGTGCCGCGCTTTGTGTGCGGGCCATGTCCCCCCGGTGATCAAAGTGGGTGTTGACCACGGTCACCTCCTCCGGCATTCCGGACGTTCGCAGCGCCAATCGAGCGGCCGTGGCAATGCGCGGCAAGGCCGCATCCCAGCCGACAGAGCCCGTGTCGGCCGGCGTCCGGGAGAGCCACCAGGTTTCGCTGGTGAGCAGTTCCATCTTGTCCGGCCGGTAGAACAGGGGCGAAAACTCGCCGCCTTCCCGACCATCATCGCGGCCGACACCCACCCACCGGTACTCAGGCAGGCCGTCGGCAATGTGGTCGATCTGGTGAAGCAGAGCCTCCTGAAGTCCAAAGACGTCGGGGTTGAGGTCCTTGATGGTCTCGGTGACCCAATCGGCCCGCTTCGGCCACGCGTCATCTCCATCGGCCGGATTGTCGTAGCGAATGTTGAAGGTGAGGACTGCCAGCTCGGTGGGTTCGGCGGGCTTTTGCGGGGGCGCGAGCGCATTGCAGCTGGCCGACAGGACACACGCGGCCAGAACAGTCACGAGATGGAAGCTTCGCGTCATGAGGCGGCGGTTCGGCGATACAGTAGTGGGAGCCAGGCGATCAATGCGAGCGCCAGTATGAGTGTAGTGACCCCGGGGGAAAAGGTAGTCCGTGCAAAGGTCATCAGGGCGAACAGCAGGGCTCCTTCAACGGCCGGCCTCAGGTATGGCCGGAAAGACTCACCAGGGGAAAGCCCCGCAGACCGGAGTGCCATCGCTATCTGGATGACTCGGGAGACGGCTCCTGCCACACCCAGAATCAGCACGCCCTGGAGTGGATCTGAGAAAAGGGAGATATAGACCAGCGCGCCGCCGACAACCGAGAACATCACGATGTTGACCGCCAGATCCCGTCGCTGTTGCTCCAGGACGTCAAAAACGCGGGTCAAGGGGGAGCCGATCGCCGACAGCGCAATCCATGGGGCCAAATACACGGCATACTCGCCCGCAGGCCTCCAGTCGGCACCGAAGACGAAACCGAAGACGTCCGGGGCCGCAGCACAGATCCCGGCCAGCGGCACCACGGTACAGGAAGCCAGGAGCGTGTGGATGGACGCCGTCTCGTGGTGCAGTGAACCGCTTCGTCTTGCCTCTACCGCCTCGACGAAAAAGACCTGGCCCACGGCGGTCCCGACCAGGCTCAGGGGTATGTAGAGGATGTGGAAGGCCTGCCCGAACCACCCCAGGAATTCGGCCCCGAAGACGCCCAGAAGGACCAGTGAAGGGAGTCGTGTGGCCAGGGCGCTTACCAGGGCGGCAGGCGAGGAGAATTGAGCGAACCTGCGGTATCGTTTGGCGGGCTCCCGGAGCTTGACCGGCCCGCGGAGGGTCAGCGTGGTCAGGGCGTGGCGCGCGTAGACAAGCATGGCGGTCAGGTGGCCGAGTCCGAAGCCTGCCAGGAGTCCGCCCGCTCCGCCTACCGCCGCCACGCCGGCCCCGACCTGCGTGGCCGTGGTGACTGATCGCTGCGCGACGACGCCGGCCGAGAGCGTCCCGAACGCCTTCTCCCGGGTTTGCCATAGTTCGAAGAGTTTCGACAATCTTAGAACCAGCAAGAGGAGAGGAGCCGTCCAGAGCCACAGTCGGGTGTTCTCATCGGGAACGAGATGCCCCAGGAAACCGACTCCGAGGGCGGCCAGCACGACGGTGCTGACAGTCAGCGCCAGCGACAGCATCCACACATCGCGCGCCTCGTCCCGCGATGCGGGTAGCACCACCGCGTCCTCATAGCGAAGGGAGGCCACGGGAATGGCCACGGCCACCAGGGCGACCACGAACTCGAAAACGCCGAAGGCCTCGACTGGAAACAGCCGCATGATGATGGGCCTGGCCAGATATCCGATCAGGAACGCGGCTCCCGAGCCGGACAGGAGCACTCCGACGGGGCGAAGTATCCGATCACGGGCAGTCGATGTCGAACCCCGGTGCGTCATCGGTCCACCCGACGGTATACAAAATGGGATCCCGGCTCGGCAACCAGCGAGAAGAGCGAATCGCCACCCACCAAGGGGCTCTTGCGAACCACCCAATCGGAACCGTATGACGCGGTCAATTCAGCCAGGCGCGAGGGCGTCAGCGAGTCATACCCGCGATCCATCTGTGCGAGTGTGGTGGCCGCTGGGGCCTCCGGGCGACCGGCGTTCGCCCAGGATCCCGGAGCCCATGCCGAAAGGCGAGCAAGCCATTCGTCCGCGCCTGACGCCGTGAACGGGTAGGCCTTGAAGTTCACTACCACGGCACGACCGGCGCGAAACCGAAACCCCGAGAAGGAGGGAGGCACGGCAATGATCGCATCCATCGGGCTGTTGGCACCCAGCCAATCGGCCACCTCGATGGATTCGCCTCCTCGGACCTGCGGTCTTCCATCCAGACGGAGTCCCGAGAAAACAGCCACCCAGGCCGCGACCGCCACAGCCGCCCCAAGCACCCAGGACCACGCCGGCAGCTTCCAGTCGGGAAGAAGAACAGCAAGCGCCGCGGTGAGAAGGACCTGACCCAGTACCGTGCCCTTGAAAGGCTGGAGGGAAAGGATGAGGCGCCAATCCAGCACCCAGGCAGCGAGACCAAGGAGAACGGCCAAGCCGACGCCGACCAGTAGCCACCCGATGAACCGATTGAGGGCAGCCTTCCGCTTCAGGCGCGTATGCCTCAGTGCCCACACGCCCGCCACACTCAAGAGAGCAAACTGAACGTAATCGCTGACCGGGAAGGCCGAGGGGAGATAGTGGTGTGGAGCGCGGATCCGGGCGAGGATGTCAAAGGAATCCGCCGGCAGACCCGTCCCCGCGCTCACGAGCAGGCCGACCACCGGCAGCGCCAGGATCAGCGAGGGGACGACAAATCGAAGGACCTCCCGGCGGGTCACAGGGCCCGTAAGCAGAAGGGCCAGGAGAAGGATGGCGCCGGTCTGTGAAGCGACCAGAATCTGAACCCATGCCGCCAGGCCGACGAGAACGCCAGCCGCCAGATAGCGTCGCCTCAAGCACAGGACGACGGCCCAGAGACAGATGGCCCAAGCGGCCAGGGATGGGACCAGCATGGACGAGGCCGCCGCGTTGCCACCCAGCGTCCACCGCGGGGTGATGGCCACCGCCACCAGTGTTCCGACCGACGCCGCAAGATTTCCCGCTCCCAGACCGCGCGCAATCTCGAAGATCGCCACAACCAGCGCCAGGACCGCCACGACGTAGAGGGTCTCGACGACGGCCTCGATGCCGAAAAGCCCGGCGGGGATCTCAAGCAGGGTTACGAAACCGGATCGCACATTGAACGCCGCTTGCTGGGTAGATACATACCAGTCCTGGGCCAGGACCTCCGGCTGTGTTCGGGCCAGGAGCCACGGAAGAAACTCATCCTGATCACTGAATCCGAAGCCGCGACCGAATCGGAGTGCGTAGGCCAGTGGTACAGCCAGCGCTGTGAAGAGCAGTGGCAGCGGGCGATCCGTCCCGAACCGGAGGGCCCGGCCGGTCATGTCCCCCAGAGCATCCGTGCCGCCGCGGCTGCCCGTGCCAGAGGACTGGGGTCCAGGGTCGCGGACCAGTATTGGACGAGTCGCGCACCGAGCCTCCGCTTGAACTCCGCGATGGGGGGCGTGTTGGCGCCCACCAGGTCAAGAACCGGGGCACCGCGCGCGGCCAGGCGATCCATGGCCGCGGCCAGCAGGACGGTCATGGCCGGGCCGGGCCTGCTGCCGGCCATCCAGTAGTAGGAGGCCTTCGGTCCATGAAGGAGGATGATTCCGGCCTCCAGGCTGTCCCCCTGGCGGGCCGTCACGCACTCGGCAAGGCCCTCTGACTCGAGGCTCCGGACAGCTATCGAGAGCAGGTCCGCCTGCCCGGGTGGGGTACCGCCGCTTCGCGCGTAGCCCTGGTGGACCAGCTGGATAATGTCGGCAGCGGCCCCGGGCTCGACACCGGTGTCGAACTCCGGACCGTGCTTGCGGGCCTTTCGTCGCGCCCCCGAGGACCACCCTTCCAGGCCCGCCTCGACATCCAGGCAATACGTATAGAGCGGTGAGACCTGCCATCCGCGAAACTGAAGGCCTCGGACATCGGTGACGCTGGGGGGCAAATGCAATCGGATTCGTCCGAAGCGGGTCTCCAGCGATTCGGCCAGCTGACTCAGCGGATCGGACCCCTGATGCACTTCGGCCTCGGCGTAGGCGGAGAGCAGGACGCCGGTGTACGGCGTGAACAGCGGCAAGGCGACCTCAAGGACCGGGCCCCTTCGCCGAACGCCCAGCGCAGCGCCGGCCAGGGCGGTCTCCCGTTCACTCCGGACATACTCCGCGTAGCGCCCGGACAGCGGGGCCATCGCCTCGAGATAGCGGGCATCGCCAAAAACGGTCGCGTGGAAGGAGGCGGCCATGGCCACATTCCACTCTGCGTCGCGATTGGCCGGTGGGGTCAAAGGATGTATTGACTCAGGTCCCTGTTCGCTACAATATCAGTCAGTTTCTCCTCAACAAGGGCACGGTCCACCAGAATCGATGTGTCCGATATCACGTCGGGGACATCGAACAGGATGTCCTCAAGGAGCGTCGTGAGAATGGTGTGCAGCCGGCGCGCCCCGATGTTCTCGACCTCGCTGTTGACCTGCGCCGCGATGCGGGCGACGTCTTCGATGGCCTCGTCGGTGAACGAGACGTCGACGCCCTCGGAGGCGAGCAGGGCCTGATACTGCTTCAAGAGCGCATTCTTCGGCAGCGTGAGGATCTTCAGGAAGTCGCTTTCCGTGAGGCTTTGAAGCTCAACGCGGATCGGAAATCGCCCCTGAAGCTCCGGAATCAGATCACTCGGCTTGGCGATGTGAAAGGCGCCTGAGGCGATGAAGAGAATGTGGTCGGTCTTGACGAGACCATGTTTGGTCATCACGCCCGATCCTTCGACGATCGGCAGCAGATCCCGTTGGACGCCCTCGCGTGAAACCTCAGGACCTCCACCGCCGCCGCCGCGGGCGCCGGAACGCGAAGCCACCTTGTCGATCTCGTCAATGAAGACGATCCCAGACTGCTCCACTCGCGTCACCGCCTCCTTGTGTACGCGGTCCATGTCGATCAGCTTCTGCGCCTCTTCCTGAGCGAGCACGCCGCGGGCCTCACTGATCGGCAGTCGCCGCTTCTTGCGCTTCTTTCCGCCGAGGCCTCCGAAGATGTCCTGGAGATTGACACCCATTTCCTCCATGCCCATTGGTCCAAAGACCTGCAGCATGGGCGAGGATTCCGTGGCGACCTCGACCTCGACCTCGCGGTCGTCAAGATCACCGGCCAGCAGCATCTTGTGGAACTTCTCCCGCGTGCGGGATCGCATCTCGGCCTCTGACGGCGCGGCCTCCGCAGGTTCACCCGTGACGGGTGGCGCCATCGAGAACCCGGGTCCGGCGATGGTGCCTGTGGCGGTAGCCCGAGGTGGAGGGGAAGGGATGAGAAGATCCAGGATGCGCTCGTCAGCCTGTCGTCGGGCCCGCTCCTGCACTCCTTCCGTGTGCTCCTCCCGGATCATGTTGATGGCAATATCCATCAGGTCCCGGATCATGGACTCGACGTCCCGGCCCACGTATCCCACCTCGGTGAACTTGGTGGCCTCCACCTTGATGAACGGTGCCCCCGCCAGGCGGGCCAGTCGCCGCGCGATCTCGGTCTTACCGACACCGGTGGGCCCGATCAGAATGATGTTGTTGGGCATGATCTCGTCGCGCATCTCTTCGACGGCATTCATCCGCCGCCAGCGATTTCTCAGCGCGATCGCGACACTTTTCTTCGCCTCGTCCTGCCCGACGATGTAGGTATCCAGTTCCGCGACGATCTGCCGCGGGGTTAGCTCACTCATCCACTATTCCTCGAGGCCCGGCGTCGGAAAACGTCAGGCCTGACTGTCTTCGTATTCGTGGTCGTCTTTATCGACGTCCTCCGAATACGAGGACGGATAATCGTCTGTTTCGTAGTCAGAGTCGTCCTCTGAGGCGGCGCGTACATCCGTCACGTCCGGATGTTCGTCATTGACCATCAGAACCGTGTAGTCGTATGGAAACCCGCGTCGCTTCTCCAGCCAGACAACGCCCGCCTCCTGAAGGAGGTTCACGAGATCCTTGGGTTCGCCATCCTCTCCGGGGAGGGTCTCACTCATCTTCCTGAGGAGCGGCGTGAGATAGACTTCTTCATACTGACCGAAGTGATCCTCGAGCAGTTCGAGAGCGCGGTATGCACCTGGATCTTCGACGCGGGTGATCTCGGCGGGGGCCCGACGTTGGGTCTCGGGGTCGCCTGCCAGCTGGCCGGAGTCTGATACCTGGCGCCGGCGCGTGATGGAGTCCCGGTCTTTGCCTTCCAGCAGGTACCGGGCGTTCAGGAAGGCATCGGAGACCTCGCTCCACAAGCCGGTGATGGAAGACGGTAGTTCCAGCGATGCCACGAGAACGAACTTGCCGAACCGCTGCAGATGCTGAATCAGGGGGATGTACCAATTGTCCCCCGACAGGAGAACAAAGGCCGATAGATCTGGCCGCGAATGCAGGAGCTCGGTGGCGTGAATGGTCAGGCTCTGAGCGGCATCAGTCGACTGAATGCCGGCCGGCACGTAGCGGGTCTCGATGCCTGAGGCAGCCATTTCCGCCATGACGGCGGCGGCATCCTGTGCGTGTTTGCCAAAATCACCGTACGCGATAACCCGCGCGGGCTTGATGCGCAGCTCATCACTGAGGTAGCGACGCAGTTCCTGAACCAGGTTCAGGACCACGGAATTCTCGTTCGATGAGCCCTCTCCGAGAAGGCCTGTCAGGTTATCAAAGTCGACGAGAATCAGTGCGAGATTATCGCTCAGCTCCGCGCTGTTGAGGGATCGGAGTCGTGCCATTGCACCTGGTAATGCCAGGCTATCCTGATGCCTCAAGCTCCAGGATTGTCTGATTGTGATTCGTATAAATACAGATGTCTGCCGCGATATCCAGAGATTCCTTCACGATCTCCCGCGCTCCGAGGTCCGGGGAATGCTTCATCAGGGCGCGGGCTGCTGCCAGCGCAAAAGGACCGCCTGACCCAATGGCCAGAACATCGTCATCGGGTTCAATGACATCGCCGTTGCCCGAGATAAGAAAGAGCTTCTCGGGTGAGGCCACCGCGAGAAGCGCTTCCAGCCGTCTCAAATAGCGATCCGTTCGCCAGTCCTTTGCCAATTCAACGGCGGCCCGGGTCAGCTGCCCGCCGTATTGCTGAAGTTTTTCCTCGAAACGCTCGAAGAGCGTAAACGCGTCGGCCGTCGA
>JAJCYP010000047.1 GCA_029262855.1 Bacteroidota bacterium
GCTGCGTCAGGCTTTCGCCCATTGCGCAATATTCCTCACTGCTGCCTCCCGTAGGAGTCTGGCCCGTGTCTCAGTGCCAGTGTGGCTGATCATCCTCTCAGACCAGCTATAGATCGTAGGCTTGGTAAGCCGTTACCTTACCAACTACCTAATCCAACGCAGGCCCATCCTCAGACACCAGGGTTTTGATCTCTCGACCATGCGGTCAAGAGATGTTATGCGGTATTAGCTACTCTTTCGAGTAGTTATTCCCCATCTGAGGGTAGGTTGCCTACGCGTTACGCACCCGTTCGCCACTTTCCACTCCAGCAAGCTGGAGCTTCTCGTTCGACTTGCATGTGTTAGGCCCGCCGCCAGCGTTCGTCCTGAGCCAGGATCAAACTCTCCGTAGTAAGGATGTTTGATTTGGTTTGCTCTATACTCGCAATTCTCTACCGGCGAACCGGCAAGAATCGACTAGGACTCGCTTTGCATCCAAACTCATCAAAGAACACGACCGGGTCTCGCCGATCACAACCGGGCTAAAAATTTTAGCGCGGACCAGAATAGTACGGCGGAGAAGCTTCGGTTGTCAACCTCTTTTCGCATCTTGGGCGTCTCTTCAAAGAGCGCTCAGATGCGGGTTGGTGCCCAAGGCAAGTCCGCTGTTCAATCTGTCAAAGTCCGCGTCCTGATGAGGCACCTTTTCAGGCAGCCTTACATCAAGTCCGGCGCCCACCAACCTGAGGTGGGGGGTTAGGTTTCCCCGGATCCGACATGTTTTGTTCATTCATGTTTTCTCCGTCAGGCGTTCTTGGGTCGCACACATTTTTGGGATCATTGCAGTCGGCTTCGTTCCGAGAGAAACCCGGCAAAACATGGCGTGTTGACTGGTTTTTGATCCCGATGCGATGAGCGAACCAAGTCCTGCGACATATAAGGTCTATCTGAAACGTTTTTTGGACGGCAGTCTCAGGTTTCTGCGCAACCGGTATTTTTGGGCGGGCCTTGGTGTGCTGATTCTTGTCGGCCTAGTGGCCTACCTCATATTTGATCGGGCCGTGATGCCGAGCGTCACGCGCCACGGCGTCGCCGTACAGGTGCCCGATGTGATGGACCTTCCGCCAGCACGCGCCGATTCCGCCCTTGCGGCGGTCGGCCTGTCCATGCATCAGCAGGTTCTTCGGAAGCTGAACCTTCCCAGAGACAAGGTCATCGACCAGCGTCCGCCCGGCGGTAGTCTGGTCAAGCCTGGACGCAGCATCTATGTGACCGTAAACACAGGAGACACAACAACTGTGATCGTGCCGTCCGTGGTGGGGCGATCCCGAAGGGATGTTTCCGGGCTCCTGTCTGAGATCGGACTCACTACTGACGCCATGCAACAGGATTCGATCAGATCGAACTTCCCCAGAGACGTAATCTCACGGCAGCTGCCGCGGCCTCAAATGCGGGTGCCTCGCGGCTCGCTGGTCAGACTCTGGTACAGCATGGGACCCTCTGCCCAATTTGTCGTAGTGCCCGATGTAGCCGACCTGCCTGCCGATGAGGCATCGGCCCAACTTACTGCTCTGGGCCTGCGCTCTGTTGTCCTCGGTCCGACAAACGGCATCGTCAGGGACCAAGGGCCGACGGCCGGCACCACAGTCAGAGAGGGTTCGGAAGTCCGGCTCAGGACACGGGCTGCTACCGGTTCCGATCAGTAGGGCTATTCGACCACGTCGACTGAGGCATCAGGACTGATCCTGACCTCCACGCGCTCCCGGTGTTTTGTGGGTATCCGCCTGCCGACAAAATCGGGCTGGATGGGGTACTCGCGGTGACCGCGGTCTATGAGAACCGTCAGCTGGATTGACCGGGGCCTGCCCAGCCGAATCAGGGCGTCGAGCGCAGCCCTCACCGTGCGACCGGTGAAGAGCACATCGTCCACCAGAATGACGTCCCGGTCCTCGATGGCCGGACCACCCTCTGCGGGATCGCCAGGAGCCTCGGCGGCGTCATCGCGATAGGGAGCGGTGTCCAGTGCGTGATAGACCACGGGGCGCGACTCGATGGCTGCAATCTCTGCTGCCAGGGCCCGACCCACCGCATCGCCACGCGCAAGAATCCCGAGGACGGTGATGTTTTCCGAACCGCGGTTTCGCTCCAGAATCTCGTAGGCAAGGCGACGGATCATCCGTCCAACCTGCTCCGCGTTCAGCAATCGAGTCCGGTGACCCGCTGCTACTGGAACATCGCCTTGATGCTTCCCCACGTTCGGCGGATTGCGGTGCTGGTGTAGTTCACAGACTGCGTGAGCACGACTTCGCGGAGCCCGTTCTGGTAGACCACTTCCAGTCTATAGTCCAACTGGTCCGAGGCCGACTTGTAGACCTGGTCATCGCGGAACTCGTAAGGGACGCCCGTTCCGTGTGCCGAAAGCGCCTGCACCTTGACGAATTGCTGGTTGCTGTAGGGAGTCCGCCGGGTCAGTTCGTATTCACGGACCTCGTCCTCGGTCTCCATCTGCCACTTGACCACGAAGTCCCTGCCCTCTGGAACGATCTGGAAATACTCCAGCTTGACGCCGTACCCGAAGGATGCGGCGGTCAGCACGAGGACCGATAAAAAGAGCGGGATACGTCTCACAAAGAGATCTTGACGGTGGGATCCGAAAGATAGTGCCCTATTCATGGGATTCAACACAGTTTGAGGGGTCTAAACCGCATCCCTGCATATTTCATGCCTCTGTGGCAGCCGTTTCGCGATTGGGACACGCCTCTCTGCGGCACCGCCCATACATGTGGAGCGAATGGTGGCGGATGTCGAACTGGAAAATGTCCGACACCATCTCCTGGATACTCTGTATCCGTGGGTCGCAAAATTCGAACAGCTCGTTGCAGTCCATGCAGATCAGATGATCGTGCTGCCAGTAGCTGTAGGCGGCCTCGTACTTGGACTGCTTGTTGCCGAACTGATGGCGTGCCACAAGCTGGCACTCGCAAAGCAGCTCCAGTGTGTTGTAGACGGTTGCGCGGCTGACCTTCACGTTGCCTTTCAGGAGTACTACATACAACTCGTCTGCGTCGAAGTGGCCCGGTTGCCCGTAGACGGCATCCAGTACCACGAACCGCTCCGGGGTCTGACGCTGTCGCCGCGTCTTCAGGAAGTCCGCAAATATGCGGTGGACGCTCTCCTTTTGTTCTGTAGCCAGTTCGGGCATGTTCGTCAGATTGTGGCGGCGTTACCGGACCCGGCCCGGCCTGTTCCGTTGATCAGGGCCTCAGCGTCCCTTCGAATGGTTTCCGACAACTCCTGAATGCTCCCTGAGCCATCCAGGCACCGAACCCGGTCGGATTCGCTCTCTGCCAACCACCGGTACCCATCGTACACCCGCCGGTAGAATTCCTCTCCGGACGCCTCCATACGGTCGTCTTCCGATCTGCCCTGCCGGCGCGATCTCGCCAACTCGGGCGTGATCTCTATGAGATAGGTACGATCGGGCACCAGCCCACCCGTAACCTGGCGGTGGAAGGCGTTCAGCCACACAGGCTCGGCCAACCCCCGACCGAACCCCTGGTAGGCGGTTGTCGAATCAAAAAACCGGTCGCATATCACCACCACGCCGGCCTCGAGCAGCGGACGAACTTTTTCGGTAACCATCTGGGACCGCGCTGCGCTGAACAATAGAAGCTCCGCAAACGGATCGATTCGGCGCTCCCTGTCCAGGAGCAGATCGCGAATGATCTCGGACGTATCGGTGCCACCAGGCTCGCGGAGCAGTTCGACTTCGAAGCCGCGTTCCCGATACCAGGCCGCCAGCAAGTGAGCCTGAGTGCTCTTGCCAGAACCGTCGAGACCTTCAAATGAAACCAGGAACATGCTCTCGGACAGGCTTTGAATCGCAAGAATCTACAATTGAGTCGTTATAGATAATGGTGGTTAGCGAACGCTTGTTAGTGCAGACGCTCGCTTCAATTCATATTTTCCGCGAACCATCGCGCCAGCGAAGCTTATAAGCGCTCTTTCCAGGCGCCGCCATACTTCATGAGCATGCTCAACTTCGGATTCGATGATTTTGACGAGTCCAGAAATGAAGATCGCCTAAAAGACCTCGTTGCTTCCTTCGAGCACTCAGGAGGGTCGGACTATTTCGACTCTGACACGCTGGAGGACATCGCGACCTTTTATTACGAGCAGAGTCGTTACGACGACGCGCTGCGCGTAATCGATCGCGTTCTGGATGCACAGCCGTTTTCGTCCGACGGCTGGATGCGAAGGGGTATACTGCTGAATAACCTGGGGCGCCACAAGGAGGCCCTCGACGCCTACGACCGAACGCTCGCCCTGAACCCGTCGGACCTTGAGACCCTGGTCAACCGAGGCATCACGCTCGACAGTCTTGACCGTCCCGAAGAGGCCATCGAAAGCTATCAGGACGCACTGCTTCTTGACCCATCCAGTGACGAGGCCCTCTTCAACAAGGGTGTGACGCTGGAACGTCTTAACCGACTGACGGAGGCGGTGGAGACGTTTGAGGGCTGCGCCGATGCCAACCCGGAGCATCCCGAAGTCTGGTATGAGCTCGGGTTCTGCTATGATCGCGCCAACAACGTTGAAAAGGCCATCGAGGCCTATGATCGCCACTTGGATATCGACCCGTACTCACACGATGCGTGGTACAATCGTGGCATCGTTCTGAATCGAGCCGGCAAGTACATTGATGCCGTCAGTTCCTACGACATGGCGCTCGTCATCTCAGAGGACTTTGCTTCTGCCTACTACAATCGAGGCAATGCGCAGGCCAATCTCGGGCTGCTGGACGAGGCCATTGAGAGCTACAAGCGCGTTCTTGAGCTCGAGGGCAACGACTCGGCCACGAGTTACAATGTGGCGCTCGCGTACGAGGAAAAGCGCGAGTACCGCAAGGCCATCAAGTATTTCGAGCAGGCCATCGAGGCGGACGATTCCTACGCGGAGGCGTGGTACGGTCTCGGTTGCTGTTTCGATGCGATGGAGCGCTATGACGAAGCCCTGGTCTTCTTCAATCGGGCCGTGGTCCTCAGTCCCAACACGGCGGATTTCTGGTATGCGAAGGGCGATTGTGCGTACAACCTCCGTAGAGTGGGCGAGGCCGTTTCGGCCTACCGCACGGTGGTTCGCCTGAAGCCGGAGAACCGCGAGGCTTGGCTGGACTTCGCTGAGACCCTGTACGAGGCCCGACGTCCCGAAGAGGCACTGGATGCCTATCGCCGGGCGCTGGAAATGAAGCCAGACTGCGCGAGCACGTACTTCCGTCAAGCCAAGGCTTTCCTGGCACTTGGCAGGTTGGAAGATGCGCTTCGCTCCATCAAGATGTCCTTCAGCCTCGACCCGCTGCAGCGCGAGAGCATGCCAGAAGCCTACCCTGAGCTGAGCGCCGACCCGCGCGTCCGGGTGGCCCTTGGGCTGGCCTAGGATCCTCCTCCACGACTGACCGTTTTGGCGGCGGCCCGATGCTTCGGGTCGCCGCTTTTTTGTTGACAAGCCTCCCCGATCGCGCTGCCTATGCTGGATTATCTGAAGCACTTCCTGCACGGTTTCGGCATCGGGGTCGCCAACGTGATTCCGGGCGTGTCCGGTGGCACCATGGCCCTGATCTTCGGCATATACGAACGGGTTATCGGCGTCGCGAGCGACGGTGTTCAAGCGGGGGTCGATCTGGTTCGAGGTGACTGGAGCGCCTTCGTGGACGGCGTCAAGGCCTTGCAATGGCCGTTCCTGGCGCCGCTTGCAGTCGGAATAATGGCGGCGCCCTTTCTGGGAGCGGCGCTCCTGTCGGACCTGCTTGAGACGCATCCGTCATTGATGAGGAGCTTGTTCTTCGGCCTTATCGTCGGCTCGCTACCGATTCCGTGGGCCCGAATCGGGAAGCGTACATCGTTGACGGTAATTCTGGTGGTGGTGGCGACAGGCCTGGCCTGGCTGCTGGCCTCTCTTCCGACGCGGGCGACACCGGATCCGGACAGCTGGATGATCTTCGGCGGCGCGGCGCTGGCCATCAGCGCCATGGTCCTGCCGGGTGTGAGCGGCGCCTACCTGCTCCTTGTTCTGGGGATGTATGAAGCGACGCTTGAAGCGCTTGAATCTTTGGACCTGGGATTCATTGCGCTCTTCGGAGCCGGGGCAGCCGTCGGACTTGCCGGGTTCACCGTTCTGCTGAACTGGCTTCTCAAGAACCGGCACGACGCCACGATGGCGGTGCTGGTTGGACTGATGATTGGCTCACTCAGGGCCCTTTGGCCGTGGCTGGATGCCTCCGTGGACCCGCGGCTTCCGGCGGCCGGCGATAACATCGGCGCGGCGGCCGCCCTGGCTGTCCTTGGGCTCGCTGTTACCGGCGTCCTGTCTTGGTGGGAGCTGCGGCAAAAAGCCCGGTGATCCGTCCCGGGACGCCGTCCACCTGTATGTGCCGGAGTACCTGACCGGTGTCTGCGTCCAGGACACTGATCACGCCAACGACCGGCTGATCGCTGAATCTCGGCCCAGCGTCCAGGCCGGTCTCGCGGCTGCCCACCAGAAGCACCGACCCTGCCGATCCAAGCGATGTGGCCTGGGAGACGGTTGTCAGAGTCCGGGCAATGGAGCCGGGCGCGAGTTCCGCCACGCGAACCAAGCCCGAAGTCGTCAGGACGGCACCTCGTGAGCCCGACCGGGTACCGCTCAGGAGCGCTCCTCCGAAGTCGACGGCTCCAGATTGCCTCGGTGAACCGGGAGCGGACAGATCGAACAGGACGCCCTGTCCGCTTTGACCGCCGAAGGCTACCAGCGTACCACCATCAGCAGTCACGGCCATGGCGTTCACCGCGTGGCGGGGGCCGTCTATTCCCACGTAGCTCGCCTGCGTCTTGCCCACCTGAATCACGGCCAATTGGTCCGCCGACCGGCTGGCGGTAAAAGCGATGTCGCCCTGGGGCCGAATGGCGACTGCGTGCATCTCGGGAAATGTGCTTTGTACCGGAAACACGCGCATGTCTCCGGTCTCGACAGTTTCTATCCGACCCGTTGTGACCCCCGGTTCGCGTCCCGCGGTAATCCATGCCCCGTCAAATGATGCGGCCAGGTCGCCCACAGATTCGATCTCTCCAAGCCCACGGAGGTTGTGGGCGGCGTCAAAGCGAAGCACGATCCCCTCGCCGGGGAGGGACACGAACCAGCCGCTACCGTCGGGAATGGCGGCCAGGGCACCGGGCCTCGAAGCTGCGTCAAATCCAAGTGCCTCAAGGTCTATGAGTCGCGCCACCGCCAGTCGATCTGTATCCAGAATGGCCACCAGGGCCTCATCCGGAAATGTCGCGATGGCCGTGTGTTCGGCGTCGGCATACATGGGCTGCCCGTTGTCATCCCGGGCCCCGGCGTCGATCCAGCGTCTGAGGAAGTCGAATTCAGCCTCTGTCAGTGCCTCCTGTCCTACATCCACGGGGTGGACTCCCCCCGTCCGCGTGGACAGGTTGCGAATGAGCCGGCTTCTGCTGGACGCGAACGGGATTACCGCTCCTCCGGCGTCCGTTCCCGCGCGCAATCCCGCCAGAGACGTGAGATCAAGCGGCGTCTGGAATCCATCATGACAGGTGGTACACCGATCGTCGAACAGGACCTGGACGTGCCGGACGTAACTGATGTCCGTGAGATTGGCGTAGTCGGGCAGCGAGGTGTCCCCGAGCAGTTCGCACGACGTCAGTCCAACCACCGAAAGGAGGAGGAGTAGTACGATAGTTTTTGAGTGGCGGAAGAAAGGCATCGCGGAGCAGGGGCTTATCCCTGTTGGGATCGACCGCCTGCGGACAATCTTCAGCCTACTGGCCCACCACGATCATTCTGGTTTCGCTGAAGGTCGTGCCCTGAAATCTTACCCAGTATCGGCCGGCGGGCCAATCGACCACATTCAGGTCCAGTCGCAGCTCCTCGCCGGGCCCGACCCAGTCGTCGTGGCTGAACGCCGTGCGTCGACCGACGGCGTCGAATACTTCGACCGCAACACGCTGGATCTCCGAGACCACCAGCGAGAGGTTTACGGACTCCGCGGCCGGATTGGGATAGGGATCCGAGACCACGTGGGTACCCGGGACGACAAAGACATCGTCCTCGACCAGGGTTCTGCGGCCACCAGACTCGGAAACTGCCACCAGCCTGACCTCGGATCGGCCGGCTGGCAGGTCTGATGTCGCGAGTTCAAAGTCCTGTTGCCCTCCGACCCCGGCCGGGACGCTGGCCACGAGCGCAAAGGTTTCGTCCGAAAGCCTGCGCTCCAGATCGTACCGAACGATGTCGAGCTGTCGAAGCATGGTCCATCGGAACTGAACCGGGTCCGAATCGGAATCGATCGTAAGACTCCCAAGGCGACTCAACAACAGCCCCGCTGCCCTTAGGAGGAACAACCCTTCGCTCCGGCTTGAGACGGCGATGGTGCCATCCGAGAAATAGGGGTAGACCGACCACGCTCCGCCAAACCCCGTGGCGTCATCATCGGGCGTGGTGTCAAAATGCGCCACCGGGGCCGGAATGGTCGGGTCGATGATGTCCAGAATTCTCAGCCCTGAGGTGTAGTTGGCCTCGTACAACAGGCCATCTGCCACGTAGAGATTGTGGTCGATGGCGGGCGAATCGTGGAAATACTCGCCCGCCAGCTGCGGATCGTCCAGGTCCAGGACATCCCATATCAAAGTGCGCGTCGGGGTTCCCGCAACGCGCTCATCGAGTTCGTCATTCTGGAAGAAGTAACGCTGATCGTCCGAGAGCCAGCCCTGATGCACATACCCGCTGGTCGGGTAGGTGGCCACTCCCAGGTCGACCGGTGCCGACTTGTCGGTCACGTCGGCGATTGAGACGGCGTTCTCGTTCGCCGCCAGGCAGATTTCCCGACCCCGATACGCCACGTCGGGACCCTCGTAGATGACACATTGGGCGTCATGCGTATACCCACGGCGGGTTCGCAGATCCCTGAAGCACCCGGCAAGGAGGGGCCGGCGCGGGTCGCGGACGTCAATCATGTGCAGTCCCTGATTGCACTCTCCCTGCGACGAACCGACCGCGTAGGCGAAGCCGGTATCTTCATTCATCACCAGGTTGTGAGCCGACCCGAAGCCCTCATATCGCGTGAGTTCGGAGAATTCCACCGGCGGAGTGCCGGTGAGTCCCCTGAGTTCGCCAAGGTCAAAAACCTGCATGCCGTGCGGCCCCGCACCGTCGGCCACGACGAACGCGTGATCGGCGTACACCTTGATGTCTCGCCAGACGCTCGCTCGAGCTGCTTGGGTCATGGGCAAGCGGCCCACGAGGACCGGCGTCCCGGGCTCGGTCACATCCACGAAGGCCGTTGCGTTTTCAAGACCCAGAAGGACATACCTACGTCCCGTCTGGGGGTCTTCCCATCCCCAGAGGTCGTTGGCCCGATACTGCCCGGCTTCAAGGTCCTCCAGACTCATGAAGGCAATAAGATCCAGGTTTTGACACGGATAGACGCCCGCGGACCCGTTCTGGCAGGTGACGGCGGCGGACTTGGCAACGCTACTCGACGGTGAATCGCCGCCCGTCACATCCAGCGCCTTAGCATCCTGGATTTGTCCACGTGCCGGTCCGGCCGCAAGGAGAAGGACAAGCAGGATGGGTAGTCGATTCACTGCCGCGTTATGGGTCTCGTGATGACGACGCCGTCCAAGTCCAGGCGGACCATGTAGACGCCGGGAGTCAACCCGGATCCGTCGAATCGGATGGTTTCGGGGCCAGGCCGAACCACACCTTCTCTGAGGACGGAGAGCTCCCGCCCCAGCATGTCCAGAACGCTGACCCGCAGGCCACCCGCGACCTCCATGTCCAGCTCAAGGGTCACCTGCCCGCTGAACGGGTTGGGCCAGGCAGTGGTCACGCGGAAGGTCCCCGGAATCTCGGCGGCCTGCTGCGTTCCCACCGAAAGCGATGGATGGGTGGCTTGCACCAGGAAGAGACCCTCGCCAATCGACGACAAGGCTATCGTACCGCTCTCGAAGTAGGGGTAGGTTGACCAGGTGCCTGCGAACTGCTCCCCATCGATGTTCGGAGTCGTGTCGAAGAAGGCAATCTCTGTCGGAGTCTCGGGCGAACTGATGTCGAGAATTCGGAGCCCCGCGGTGTAGTTGGCCTGATAGAGGAAATCGCCCCTCACGTACATGTTGTGATCGATGGAGCGAGTGACGGCCTGGTACTCTCCCAGATAGACGGGGTCATCCAGATCCTCCACGTCGAAGATGAGTGATCGGGCCGGCTCGCCGGCCAGCTCATCGAGTTCATCGCCCAAGATGAACGTGCGCTGATCCTCGGTCAGCCACCCCTGATGCGCGTAGGCTAGGCCCGGATACTCGGCCTTGGCGATCGTCTGCGGCTTTCCCTTCACGGTCACATCCACGATCGAAACGGCCGTCTCGTTCGCTCCCAGGCAGATTTCCCGGCCGGCATAATCTGGATCGGGGCCGTGATATTGCACACACTGCACATCGTGCGTGTAGCCCGTGCCCGCCCGGCCTGTCCCGTCGTGCGAAAAGCAGCCCACGAACCGCGGCGTATCGGGAATCTGGATGTTGATCATGTGCAGGCCCTGTCCGCAGCTTTGACCGCCGGATGCGCCGACGACATAGGCAAAGCCGGTATCCTCATTGATGGCCACGTTGTGTGCGGAGCCGAACCCCTGGTAGTGCGCCGTCATCTGGAACTCCATTCCCTCGCCGGTTACAGATCTCAGTTGCGTGAGATCGAAGACCTGAAGGCCGTGGTTGCCGGCCCCGTCTGCGACGACGTAGGCGTGGTTGGCGAAAACCTTGACGTCCCGCCAGTTACTGGCTGCCGCGCCCGAGTGCGGCAGGTATCCGACGACGCGCGGATTCTGCGGGTTTGATACATCGACGAAGGATGTTCTGTCGTCCATTCCAGCCAGGACATACTCGGCTCCCGTGTCGGGGTCGGTCCAACCCCACAGGTCCAGCGACTCTCGGGCACCCGGGCCCAGCGTACTGTTTGGTATGAAGGCCAGGAGATCCACGGCGCCGCAGGGATAGCCTTCGGCGAAGCCAGACAGACAGGCTGTGCGTTGCCCCGATGCGGACTCCTGTCCTTGGGTCGGCCCGACAAGAATGAGCCCCAGGAGAAGCAGGGCCAGACTATCTTTGGCCCTGCGAACCACGGGACGAATTACCGCCCGAAACACAGGACGAACGACAGCGGAAAACCTGAAGCGACTCAAGAGCAAAACAGTATATATCACAGGAGCCTCTGCCGGGCTCGGCAGGGCCTGTGCGGAGGGAGTCGGTGCGGCCGGTACGCGGCTGCTCCTCTGCGCTCGCCGGGCCGAAAGATTAGCCCCGGTCAAAGCGCATCTGAAAGATAGATACGATGTGGAGGTAAGGACGTTCTCTTTGGACGTAACGGACTCATTGGCCGTCCGGCAGTCGCTGGACGGCCTGCCAACGGAGTGGCGGGACATCGACGTTCTGGTCAACAATGCCGGGAAAGCCCTCGGCAAGAGCCCTTTTCACGAATCGGATCTGAGCGACATGGACGGCATGCTGGATGCCAATGTCCGTGGCCTCATCCACGTTTCCCGTGCGGTCATTCCCGGCATGGTCGCCCGCGGTGCGGGTCACGTGATCAACATCGGATCGGTGGCGGGCAAGTGGACCTACCCAGGTGGGACGGCCTACTGTGCCACCAAGGCTGCCGTGGCCGCCTTGACCGAGGGAATGAAAATGGACCTGCACGGGACCGGAGTTCGCGTGAGCACGGTGGACCCCGGGCTCGTGGAGACGGAGTTTTCGCTGGTCCGCTTTCACGGAGATGCTCAGGCTGCCGAGAAGGTCTACCAGAACATTGAGCCGCTCACCGCCCATGATGTCGCGGACACGGTGCTGTTCTGTGCCAGCCGTCCCCCGCACGTGAACATCAATCAGGTGGTGATGATGTGCACGGATCAGTCATCCTCGACCATGGTGTATCGCCACCGTCAGCCGCCTCTTGGATCCATCCCCGCGACCCCCGATATTTGAATCAGAAATCAGCTGACCCTCCCTATCGGCTCCATTTCAGAGGCCCGGCGCACTCGTGTGTCGGGCCTCATTTTCTTGTCGGCATGAGATCGTCGGCACGGTTTCTGCTCCATCACGGGCAGCAATAAAGCCGGATTCCGTGCCTCGCACGATCAAACATACCAAGTTGGACGAACACGACATCGCCTGTCTGCTGGCTGGTTCGCTCGCCGATGAAGAGCAGAAAGCCCTTCTGGCGCGCCTTGCGGCTGATTCGGACGCTCGCGAGCTCCTGAGGATGGCACTCGAGGCCCTCCATGCCGCCGAAGAAGCCGCCGAAGAGGCCGCCGACAAGCGGGCCGCCTGAGTCGCGCCTCATCGAGATGGGTCCGAGGTAATCAGTGCCCTGGTCTCGTACATTTTGCCGTCACCACACCGCCGGCATCATGCGTCTCCTGCTCCCCGTTCTTGTTTGCCTGGGCCTGGTGCCCGGTACACCCCGACCAGCATTCTCCCAGCCGGTGTTCTCCGTCATCTTTGAGGATGCTCTGGTAGTCGATGGAACCGGCGCGACTCCGCGGCGCGCCGACGTTGGGATACTGGGGGATGAAATCGGCGCCGTCGGTGATCTCCGGCACCGCCCGGCGGCTCGCAGAATTGACGCGTCTGGCCTGGTTCTGACGCCCGGGTTCATTGATATCCACAGCCACGCGATTGGCAGTGGCGCCGACGGTTCGTTGGCGGCGCGCCCGCTGGCCGAGAACCTGATCCGTCAAGGGGTCACCGCCGTCTGGGGCGGACAGGACGGCAGTTCACCGTGGCCGATCGGCGATGCACTGGCCTATTTTGACAGCCATCCGGCCGCCGTCAACACGGGCCTCTTTGCGGGTCACGGGACCATACGAGGGCAGGTTGTGGGACTGGATGACAGACCGCCGTCACCTGAGCAAATGGCCGTCATGCAGGAGATGGTCCGCCGGGCCATGGTAGAGGGCGCCTGGGGACTCTCCTCCGGGCTGGAATACACGCCGGGCATGTTCGCCACCACTGATGAATTGGCTGCCCTGGCTCGCGAGACCGCCCCCTTCGGCGGACTATACATCAGCCACGTCCGCGACGAAGGCGGCCGGCTGATGAACAGTGTCAACGAACTCATCGACATCGCCCGTGAGGCCGGGGTCGCGGGGCAGCTGACGCATCACAAGATCATTGGAAAGCACCGCTGGGGCGGCACGACGGAGTCCCTGGCCCGAGTCGAAGAAGCGCGCGAAGAGGGACTCGACATCACGCTGGATGTGTATCCGTACACGGCATCGAGCACAGGCATCACGATCCTCTTCCCGTCGTGGTCCAAGGACGGGGGACTGGCCGCTCTTCAGCACAGGCTCGAGGACCCGGCGGATCGACTCCGGATCCGCGACGACGTGATTGCCCACATCAACTCGGAACGGGGCGGTGATTCGGCCACCATTGTCGCGGCCAACTGCTCGTTTGACGCCTCTCTGGCCGGAAAATCCCTGGCCGACATGGCTACCGATCGTGGGTTGACCCCCGACGTCCCGAACGCAGCTGACATCGCCATGGAGCTGGTCAGTTCGGGCAGCTGTCAGGGGGTGTTTCACTCCATGTCGGATGACGATGTGACCCGAGTCATGCGTTCGCCTCACGCCATGGTGGCCTCCGACGGCGGCGTTCCGGCCTTCGGATCCGGAGCTCCCCACCCCCGCAGCTATGGGACCTTCGCCCGTGTGCTGGCTCGATATGTCAGGGATCTCGAGGCCCTGACCTTGGCAGAGGGCGTCTACAAGATCACGGGGGCTCCGGCATCAAGACTGGCCCTGTCGGACAGGGGTCGCATCGCCAAGGGCTTCAAGGCGGACGTCGCTCTCTTCGATCTGACTGCCATTCAGGACCTCTCGACCTTCGGCGACCCGCACCAGTACGCCACCGGGATGCACTACGTGATGGTGAACGGTGTTTTCGTCCTCGAGGACGGCACCATCACCGGAGCGCGGCCAGGGCGAAGCCTGCGCAGAGCGCCCTGAAACGGGGGCTTTGATCCAATTTGCGCGCAGACTGCGTTGTCCTTGTTATACTGCGGCTCCCCAACCGTCTTCCAGGCGAAGTCTGCGGACCCCTCAAAGCCCACCCACAACTTACTCGGCAGTCATGAAGAACATCGCTACCGGCATGTATCGTCCCCTTCGGTCATGCGCCCTTGCCTTGATTATCGGCCTTCTTGCCGCACCCTCCGCTTTCGCCCAGACGGGAAGCGTGTCGGGACGCGTCATCGACGGCGATGATCTGCAGCCGCTTGCCGGCACAACCATTCAGATCCAGAACAATTCCGGTGCCATGGTGACTGGCGCCGCCACAGATGTGGACGGTCGGTATACCATCACCGGCCTGACCCCCGGAGGCTATACCGCTGTGGCGTCCTTTGTGGGGTACTCGGTCGAGGAAGTGAGCATTCAGGTTGTCGCCGGCCAGACCGCCAGGGCAGACTTTGCGCTTTCGGTTGGAATAACCCTCAACACGGTCGTCGTAACATCCGGACGTCAGCCGGAGAAGGTGCTCGACGCGCCTGCCTCCATTTCGGTGCTGACAGCAGATGACGTCGCCTCTGACCTCGGTACCTCTTCGATCGAAGCCCTTCGGACCACGACAGGCGTCGATATGGCCCAGACCGGCGTCGACCGGCGCGAGGTGGTTCTTCGTGGCTTCAACAACGCCTTCTCGGGTGCCACCTACGTCCTGACGGACTATCGCCAGGCCGCTGCCCCATCTCTTGGTGTGAACATCTACAGCATCATGCCGAACATCAACATTGATGTCGATCGCGTGGAGGTGGTTCGTGGACCGGGGTCTGCACTTTATGGCCCCGGCGTGGATGCCGGGGTGATTCACTTCATCACGAAGGGCCCCTTCGAGCATCCCGGGACGACCGTGTCCGTCTCCGGTGGCGAGCGTTCCTACATGGGTATTCAGTTCCGGCATGCCGGCGTTGCGTCTCCCAAATTCGGCTACAAGCTCACCGGAACGTATGGTCAGGCTAATGACTGGGCCATGGACCCGAACGACCCGGACGATGCGATTCAGTTGCAAGGTGACGTCGGCCCTCGAAACAACGACTTCGAGAAGTTCAACATCAACGCGAACCTGGAATTCCGGCCCAAGGAAGGCACGTCCATCATTGCCAACTTTGGCCAATCAGGGCTCACCTCGACCGTACTATCGGGCATTGGGACGCTCCAGGCCGACGGGTTCGGTTACCGCTACGGCCAAGTCAGACTCCAGTCCGGCAACCTGTTCGCCCAGGCTTATGTCAACCAGAATGATGCCGGTAATTCCTTTGTGTACGACCAGGACTTCAATGGGGACGGTGTGCCGGATCCGGTGACGGACAACGGTCTGCAGATCAACTTCCAGACGCAGTACGACTACCAGCTCAACCAGAAACAGTCGTTCATTCTGGGGGCAGACGCGGACCTGACCCGTCCCGACACGGAAGGGACCATTCTGGGTCGGAACGAGGACAACGATTCCATCAACGAGTACGGCGTCTACGTGCAGTCCCAGACCGCCGTGTCTCCGAAGCTCGATGCGGTACTCGCCCTTCGTGGCGACTACAACGATGTGCAGGAAGCCGTCACGTTGTCTCCACGCGCGGCGCTGGTTTTCAAGCCGGACCGCAACCACTCCTTCCGCGCTACCTACAACCGCGCTTTCTCCAGCCCGGGCACGAACTCGAACTTCCTGGATATCGTCGCTGCAACCTCCCCACTCGTCGCCCGCGGACGCGGCTCGGCTACCGGGTTCACCTGGGAACGCAATTCGTCCTACCGGGGCATGGGTGCCATCACCGACCTGGTCGCGACGAGTCTTCTGCCGACTTCACTTGGGCAGCCGACGCCGGTGGGAGCGGATCTCGGCGAGATGTACGGGCTGGTGTACGCCGGATTGGCTGCCATGCCGACGGCCAACATCACCGCCATCCTCAACGCACAGGGTATTCCGATTGACGTCGCTACCACGGGGCAGCTCGTCGCGCTCCTCAGCCCGCAGGCGGGCACCCAGGTCAGCGGATTCACGCCGGGCATCATGGCCATCCTGAACTTGACCACTGGCGCGCCTGGGGCTCTGCCGGATGACCTCGCCGATGTCAAGCCGCTTGAGCAGACAACGACGCAGACATTCGAAGTGGGCTACAAGGGCTTCATCGCGAACAAGCTTTCCTTCACCGTGGACGCGTACTACACGCAGAAGGAAAACTTTGTCGGTCCCCTGCTTCTTGAGACCCCGCTCGTGATTGTGCCCAATTTAGGTGGTGATCTCACCGTCGCATTGGCCGCCGGCATCCAGGGCAACCCGACACTGGCGGGCGCGCTTGGCAGCTTTGGGCTGTCACCTGGCGCCGTCGCGGGACTGGTCGTAGCCCTCGCCGAGCCCAACTTTCCCTCAGCCGTGGGCATCGTCCAGCCGGCAGAGAACAATCCGGGGCCAGGCACCGCGCCTGAACTCATGTTGACCTACCGCAACTTTGGTAAGCTGAGCTACACCGGCGTGGATGTGTCCTTCGATTACTTCCATAACAACCAGTTGTCCTTCTTCGGAAATGTCTCTTGGGTGTCCGACGACTTCTTTGACAACACGGAGCTCGAAGAGGACAATCCGAATCTGGCTCTCGCTCTGAACGCTACCACCCTCAAGGGTCGCATCGGAGCCAAGTACCGCGCCGACTCCGGACTGTCCGCTAACCTTGCGGTTCGAGTCACGGACGGCTTCCCGATCCGCTCGGGCCCGTACGTCGGTGACCTGCCGTCCTTCACCATGGTGGACATCGGCATGAGCTACGACCTGAGTGCCAACGTACCCGGTCTCACGATCGGGGTCGGCGTCAACAACGCCCTCAACGAGGAACACCGCGAGTTCATCGGCGCCCCGCTCCTGGGGCGGATGGTCATCGGCCGACTGACCTACTCCTTCTAGAGTTCGATCTACTCCCGACAAGAGCCCCGGCGCGTTTCGCTCGTGCCGGGGCTCTCTGTATTTAGGGGCGGGTCCGCCGCTCATCCCCGGCGCAGTCCATTTGCCCAATATTCAACGCTATTCGTTGATCGCCGGGAGAGGGCCGCGTAGCTTCGTAGTTGCCTTTTTCGGTCCCTGCGAAAGGGTCGAGCAGGCAGATCCGGGCGCCATTTGGTGGTCCGGGTCTGGTGATTACCCACGCCTCCAAGTCCACCCGCGATGCTTTCGGATTTTCTTCCGCTCCTTCTGATGCTCCTGATTGCCACTGGATTGGCAATGATGCTGCTCAAGGCCGCCGAGCACCTCGGCCCCAGCCGGCCAAATCGCATCAAGCAGAAGGCCTACGAGAGCGGGATGGATCCAATCGGAACGGCCCGCGACCGCTACTCGGTAAAGTTTTACCTCGTAGCCATGATCTTCATCGTGTTCGATGTCGAGGTGGTTTTTCTGTATCCCTGGGCGGCGAGTTTCGATGAGTTCATGGCGGCCGGTCAGGCGCTACCTGTCCTTGGTATCGTGTTCTTCTTTATCGCGATCCTGGCCATTGGGCTGCTTTATGACATCAAGAAGGGCGGCCTCGAGTTTGACTGAGGGCTAAACCCTCGATAACCGCGGACAGAACGCCGCGACAACCAACCCCACCATGTCCGACGACATTCTTGGCGGAGAAGGCTTCCTGACGACGCGGGTAGACGCGGTCGTCAACTGGGCGCGATCCAACTCACTCATGCCGATGCCCATGGGGCTGGCATGCTGTGCCATCGAGATGATGGCTTTTGCCGCCCCCAAGTACGACGTGGCCCGGTTCGGCAGCGAGGCGATGCGCTTTTCGCCTCGGCAGGCCGATCTGATGATTGTGGCCGGCTGGGTGTCCTACAAAATGGCCCACACCGTTCGTCGCGTTTGGGACCAGATGGCAGACCCGAAGTGGTGCATCGCCATGGGAGCCTGTGCGTCCACTGGCGGCATGCACCGTTGCTACGGCGTCGTCCAGGGCTGTGATAACTTCCTGCCGGTGGATATCTACATCCCGGGCTGCCCGCCTCGCCCCGAGGCGTTGATTCATGCGCTCATGGACATCCAGGAAAAAATACGCAACCAGTACTCGGTCTCGACGGACGCGCACGAAGGCAAGGGAGCCGCGGAGCCCACCGCCCTCCGTCCGCGTGTACTCACGCCCTCAGGCGAGGGCGCGATCTCGCCGGCCACCCTCTACGGAACCACCGAAGGCTGATGTCCAAATTGGAATTCCATTTCACGCCCGTGGATGGGCCCTCTGAGACAGAGGACTCGCCGAATCCACACGCGAAGAGCACGACCTTCGTCCCGGAGGCCGTCAAGGCGCTCCAGGACACGTTCGGAGACGATGTCCAGGAGGTCTTTCTCTACGCCAACGAGCACACGGTCTACGTGAGCAAGGACCGCATCGTCGACGTCTGCCGGTACCTGAAAGAGGAGCTGGGCTTCACCTACCTGGTGGACATCGGAGGCATTGACCTGTTCACCGATGAGGACCGCTACGAGGTGTTCTACAATCTGGTGAACCTCAAGGAGGGCAAGCGGCTTCGTCTGAAGACTCGCGTGGACGAAGAGTCGTCTTCGCTCCCCTCCGTGACAGGCGTGTACCGCGCTGCAGGTTGGAACGAGCGCGAGGCCTGGGACATGTTCGGGCTTCGCTTCGAAGGCCATCCAGACCTCCGCCGCATGTTCATGCCCGAAGACTTCGAATACCATCCGCTGCGAAAGGAATTCCCATTGCTGGGTGTTCCGGGATCGCTGCCGCTGCCTCCCCAGACGCCGGAGGCCGGCCTCACGCTGGATCCCTTTGCGGCCGCGCACGGGTCCAAGCCCATCAAGAGTTACGAAGAAGCCGCCTCGGACGAATGAGTGTGATCACCGAAGAAGCCGTCGAAGACAAGCTGAGCTTCTGGCCGCGTCACCAGGAGGCCCTCTATCGCCGCCTGGAGTCAAAGCACTCGTGGCTTGAGGAAAAGGGACTGGTACGAGAAAAGGAGGCCGATCCCCTTGAGCATGAGATGACGCTCAACATCGGGCCCCAGCACCCGGCCACCCATGGGGTGCTCCGGTGCGCTGTGAAGCTGGATGGCGAGACCATCCAGAAGTGCGTCATCGACATCGGGTACCTGCACCGGGGTCTGGAGAAGGTCGCCGAGAACAAGACCTACCAGGAGTTCATGCCCTATACGGATCGCATGGACTACCTCAGCCCCTACTCCAACAATGTGGCGTGGTGTCTGGCGGTCGAAAAAATCGCGGGCATCGAGGCGCCCGAGCGTGCCCAGTGGATTCGCATGATGATGTGCGAACTGGCGCGGATTTCGGCCCACCTGCTCTGGATGGGTGTGGGCCTGATGGACGCCGGTGCGGTTTCCGTCTTCCTGTGGTCCTTCAAGTTTCGGGAAGACATCTATTCCATCTTCGATGAGATCGCAGGCCAGCGACTCACCGTTTCGCACAGCCGAATTGGCGGCATTGCCTCAGAGCCCTCCGAGCAGGGTCTCGCCATGATCAAGGCGTTCGCGGACAGCTTCCCCGAGGTCGTTGCCGGTTGGAAGAAACTCCTCAACCGCAACCGGATCTGGATCGACCGAAATGTCGGCATCGGCACGCTTACCGCAGACGAGGTCATCGAATTCGGGATGACGGGTCCGAATCTTCGGGGCTCGGGAGTCCCGTATGACGTCCGCCGCTTCGAGCCGTATCTGAAGTACGACGATGTGGACTTCATCATTCCGATGCGTGAAGAGGGCGATTCGCTCGCCCGGTACTTCATCCGCCTGGAGGAAATGGAGGAGTCGGTCAAGATCATCCAGCAGTGCCTGGCCAAGTTGCCGTCCGTCGGCGGTCCGATCCGCGTGGACGATGCCAAGAAAGGCTATCCCTCCAAGGACGAGGTCTACTACTCCATGGAAGGCCTGATTCACGACTTCATGTACACGGACACCGGGGTGTGCCCACCGAAAGGCGTCTGGTCGTACCACGCCATCGAGGCTCCAAAGGGCGAACTGGGTTTCTATCTACAGTCGGACGGCACAGGCCATCCGTACCGCGCCCGCATGAACACTCCCAGCTTCACCAACCTTCAGGCTCTCGAGCCCATGATGGAGGGCGCCCCGATGGGCGACATGGTGATTCTCATCGGAACGATCGACCCCGTCTTGGGCGAATCTGACAAGTAGTATGGCTGACTTCATTAAGAACCCGGTCGTCGAACTACCCGAGCGGAATCCCGCGCCGTCGTTCCCGGCATCAGAGCTTGTGTTCACCGATGCGGAGAAGGCGCAGATCGCCGAGTACGTAGAGCGCTACCCGACCGCCGATGGCGCGATCATGAGGGCGCTCTGGTTGGCGCAGGAAAAGTTCGGCTATCTCCCGCCGGATGTCATCAAGCTGGCCGCGGAGGAGGTGGGCATGCCGTATGCGAAGGCATACGGCGTGGCCACGTTTTACACCCAGTACTACAAGAAGAAGATGGGTGCACACGTTCTGGACGTGTGCACGTGCTTCTCCTGTCAGATCTGTGGCGGCTACGACATGCTGCATTATCTGGAGAACAAGCTGGGCATCCACAAGGGGGAAACCACCGAAGACGGACAGTTCAGCATTCAGGAGGTCGAGTGCCTGGGAGCCTGTGGCTCGGCGCCGATGCTTCAGGTCACCAACGGGTCCTACGTGCACAACCTGACCACCGATAAGGTGGACGCGCTGATCGACGCGCTGCGCGAAGGCAAGTCGTGGCCCTTCGAGTCCGTTACGCTACCTCAGGATGAAGACGACTTGGGCGGCAATCGTCGCACCGATGTGACAGCCACCGAGACCTACCAGACACCACCCGCATCGGAGACCATCGCCTAGTGGAGCGCGAACGTTCCGATATGTCCCACAACGTGGAGCGCCGGGCTCAGGAGAGTTCGCGCGGCCAGGTTCCGGCCGGACCGGCCGAACTGCGGGAGCCGTTCCATCGGGTTCGGGCTGAGATATCAGAAATTGGGCGGGAGCGTCGGGCCAACGCTGGGCTGACCAAGCGGGAGCGCAAAGTAAAACACCTGCTGCTCCGAGAGCTGAAGAAGAGCACCGATACAAACCTGCTCTCGTATGACGAAATTCAGCACCTGCAGAAGACCTTAGACGTGGACTGGGTTGATGCGCAGCTGGCAAAGATGCGCGCCGAACTGAAATCACATCCCCGGATGATCCACTGGGCAGCTGCCATTTACGGAATACTGGCTGTCCTGAACCTGGTGGACTCCCAGGGATCGGGTCAGGGAGCGATCATTTCGCTGGTATGGCTGGTGGCCGCCATTGGTGTCGGCTTCCTCGGTCCGATCGCCGCAAGACGATCCATCCGGCGCAAGGTTTTTATTTACGAGGCCCTGCGCGAGCTGGCAGGGCCGGATGAAGCCGGAGTGACCCTGGACCAAGCCGTACGAGATGCCGACGACCTCATCACCCGCATCGTAGACATGGAACTGGCCGCAGAGGCCAAGAAACCCGCAAAGTCAATCGGACGCGTCCGAAATAGATAATGGAAGCCAAGAGCGGAAAAGCAGGAGACTGGCGCAGCTACGAACGCGTGCTGTTGCCGAAGGTCAAGGACTACCACCAGTTGGAGGTCTACGAAGCCAACGGCGGCTACAAGGCGCTGCGGGAGATCCTGACGAACGACAAGTGGGATCCGACGGCTGTCACCAACGAGGTGAAGAAGTCTGGACTGAAGGGTCGCGGCGGTGCTGGTTTCCCGACGGGACTCAAGTGGAGCTTCATGCCGCCGGTCGTCGAAGGCGTACCGCGCTACCTCTGCTGCAACGGGGACGAATCCGAGCCGGGCACTTTCAAGGATCGCCAGCTTCTGGAATACAATCCCCACGCCGTTTTCGAGGGGATGCTGATCGCCTCGTACGCCATGAGCCTGGCGGGCTCCTACTTGTATATCCGCGGGGAATACGCCGACTGGATCACCCACATGGAGGGTGAACTCAAAAAAGCGTACGACAAGGGCTACGTGGGCAAGAACATCATGGGGTCCGGATTCTCGTCCGAACTCGTGATCCACAAAGGCGCCGGTGCCTATATCTGTGGCGAAGAGTCCAGTCTGATGAACTCGCTCGAAGGCAAGCGTGCCTACCCGCGCGTCAAGCCGCCTTTCCCCGCACAGAAGGGCATCTGGGGATACCCGACGACTATCAACAACGTCGAGACCCTCGCGGCGGTACCGTACATCATCAACCGCGGTGGCGCCTGGTTCGCCGGCACAGGTGCAGAGAAGCATCCCGGACCGGTACTCTACGGGATCTCCGGACATGTAAATCGCCCGGGCGTTTATGAGTACCCCACCGGGATGCTCATGACCGACCTTATTTACGAGGTGGCCGGCGGCATCCGCGGCGGCAAGAAGCTCAAGGCCGTAGTGCCCGGCGGCAGTTCGACTCCGGTCCTCCGGGCCGACATGATTGAGGGCGTCACGATGGACGCCGACTCGCTGCGTGAAGCGGGCTCGATGATGGGCACCAGCGGCATGCTGGTGATGGACGAGGACACGGACATGGTGTCCTTCCTCCGACGCATCACGCACTTCTACCACCACGAGAGCTGTGGACAGTGCACGCCGTGTCGCGAAGGCACAGGCTGGCTGGAGAACATCGTCACCCGAATTGATGAGGGCGAAGGGCATTTGAGAGATCTCGACCTGCTGGTGGATCTGTGCTCCGAAATGGAGGGCCGCACGGTCTGCGCGCTCGCCGATGCCGCTGCCTGGCCAGTCCGCTACACCATTGACCGTTTCCGGAGCGAGTTTGAGGCAAAGTGCCGCGCATCCCTGGTCTCCTCCGGTATTGACCTTGCTGAGGTATCCGCTTGAAACACCTGCTCGTTGTACTCCTGGCCTTCTTCCTCGCCGCCTGTGTCGGTGATCACTCCAAGACCGTGGATGTGGCGGCCAACTATGATGCGTTCGGCGTAGACATCTCACCGCTGGATGCCGTGCCTGTGCAGGCTGTGGTGGCCGATGGGGCCGCGCTGGTTGGGAAGCCCGTCAAGATCGAGGGACGCATCACCGAAGTCTGCCAGGGCATGGGATGCTGGCTGTCCTTCCAGATCGTGGATGGCCCCTTGGTTCGCATTGACGTTCCCCGGGACGAGAACGGCGAGTACCTCTACACCTTCCCCAAGGACGCTTCCGGTCGCCGCGCGATCATCTCCGGGATTCTGGCCGAGGGCTCGGCCGACCATGACGTCGAAGGGGACATGGACCACCATGCCGAAGAGGGAGCCGAAGGTCACGACGAGGCGGAGACCCGCGTCCTGAATCAATCCGTTTACACGCTGACGGCCACCGGCGCGCTGATTGAGCGCGTGCGCGCCTGAACGAGAGCAAGAACACATGCCATCCGTAACGATAGACGGCCAGACGTTCGAATTTGAGGGACGTCCAGGACTGCTTCAGTTTTGCCTGCAGCACGGCCTCGAGGTGCCGCATTTCTGCTACCACCCGGCCATGTCCGCTCCGGCGAACTGTCGGCAGTGCCTGGTAGACGTCGGGACACCCGAGATGGATCGGGAAACCCGCCAGCCTCGTCTGGACGAAGCCGGAAACCCGGTCATCCGGTTCTTCCCCAAGCTGCAGACTTCCTGCACCATGGAGATCACCGATGGCATGGTGGTCAAGTCACACCGGTCCAGTGAGGCCGTTGAGCGCGCGCAGAAGGACAACCTTGAGTTGCTTCTGATCAACCACCCGCTGGACTGCCCGATCTGCGATCAGGCGGGACATTGCCCGCTGCAGATCCAGGCGTACAAGTACGGGCCCGAGGGTTCGCGCTTCGAGTTCGAGAAGGTGAACAAGCCGAAGCACATCCCGCTCGGCCCCCAGGTGATGCTTGACGGCGAGCGGTGCATCAATTGCACGCGCTGCGTCCGGTTTACCACAGAGATCTCCGAGAGCCACCAGCTGACTATCATCGAGCGGGGAGTCAGGAACTATCCGATGACTCCGCCGGGCGTCACGTTCGATGAGCCCTACTCGATGAACGTCATCGACATCTGCCCGGTCGGCGCCCTGACATCCCGGGATTCCCGCTTCAAGGCCCGCATCTGGGAAATGTCCCGGACGGCCTCGGTCACGACGGGTGGCGCGAACGGCAACAACTGCTACTACTGGGTCAAGGACAACCAGATCATGAAGGTCACGCCGCGGGACAATCCCAGCGTGAACGAATACTGGCTTCCGGACGAGGAGCGGCTGGACTACCACCGGTTCAACGACGATCGCCCTGAGGGCCCTGCCATCGGCAAAATAAAGACCGACTGGAATGCCGCCTACGACGCTGCCGCATCGCTTCTCAAGGACGCCGATGCTTCGCGCGTCGTGTTTATGGGCTCGGCCTACGCCACCGTTGAGGACAACTACCTCCTCATGAAGCTTGCCGCCTCCCTCGGAGCGGACGCACCGACCTACATCCCCCACATCGAAGAGGGCCACGGTGACGACTGGTTGCGCACCGACGACCGTTCGCCCAACCGCGAGGGCTGTGAGCGACTCGGAATGATGCCTGCCGGCGATTCCCTCGCGGCCCGCCTGAATGCCGGCGAAGTAGACGTGCTGTACGTACTCGAAGAGGACCCGGTTGCCGCGGGACTGGCCACGACCGAGCAGCTCGCGAACGTGAGAGTCATTCTTCACGCCTACAACACCACCAACCAGACGATGCCGGCTGCGGACGTCTTCCTGCCCGCCGCAACTGTCGTCGAGACCGTCGGCACCTTTGTGAATCACAAAGGCCACGCCCAACGCGTGCGCCCGGCCAAGGCCATCAGGGGCATGAACCGGACCCTGATGATGGAGGTCGGAAAGAGCCGCGCTGATCTGCATGGCACGCCTTTCGATCGCTGGCACGACGAATCCAATCTTGTAGACTGTCAGCCGGGGTGGGTCTCCCTCCCTGCTGTCGCGATCCGCCTTGGGCATGCGATGGACTATCGCGGGCCCAAATACATCATGCACGAAATCGCTGATTCGATTGACGCCTTCGATGGCGCCACGTACGCAGCGATGGGAGAGCAGGGCGTCCGACTCGAAGATGTCGGCGCCGCAGTCTAACCACACTACCCCGCCTGGGGCTCGGCCACAGAATCCATGGAAATAGCCTGGTACTGGACGGCAGCTGTCGCCTTCCTGATCGTCAACTTCCTTCTCGTCTCAGCCTCGGTGCTGGTCTACGCGGAGCGTAAGGTTTCCGGGTATATCCAGGCCCGGCCAGGACCCAACCGCGTTGGGCCCTTCGGCTTCCTGCAGCCGTTCGCCGACGTGCTCAAGCTGATCCTCAAGGAGAACATTGTCCCGCTGACGGCCAATCCCTTTGTCCATTCGCTGGCGCCCACTCTCATGGTCATCATCGCCATGGGCGCGGGTGGTCTGATCCCGTTTGCCCGCGGGGTCGTTGTCGCAGACATGGAGGTTTCGGCTCTGGTGCTGCTGGCACTCACCTCCATTTCGGTATACGGGGTCACACTGGCCGGCTGGAGTTCGAACTCCAAGTATTCGCTTCTGGGTGGCCTGAGGTCCTCGGCCCAGATGATTTCCTACGAGTTGTCCATGGGACTCTCGGTACTCTCCGTTGTGCTGCTGACCGGCTCCCTGAATCTCGTGGACATGGTCGAAGCCCAGCAGGTTGGCTGGGGCTTCTTCGGCTGGAACATCTTCCGCAACCCCATCGGTGCCATCATCTTCATCGTGACGGCCTTCGCCGAGACGAACCGTACTCCCTTTGACCTCCCGGAGGCCGAGCAGGAACTGGTTGGCGGCTACCACACCGAGTACTCGGGCATGAAGTTCGGGATGTTCTTTCTGGCGGAGTACGTCAATTTTTTCGTCGCCTCGTTCTTCATCGCCACCCTCTTCTTTGGCGGCTATCTGCTCCCGTTCGAGCCCGTGATCATTGGAGTCTTCCCGGACCTGGCAGACTCCATCCTGCTCATGGTGCTCCAGATTCTGACACTGGTACTCAAGGCCGGCTTCTTCGCGTTCCTGTTCATCTGGGTTCGATGGACACTCCCCCGCTTCAAGTTTCAGCAGTTGATGGTGCTCGGATGGAAGGTCCTCCTTCCATTGGCACTCGTCAATGCGATGGTAATCGCGCTCGTTCTCGTCCTCCTGGACTCACTCTTTTAGGGTGTGATGCCCATTCTGGCTCCCTCCATTCTTTCCGCAGACTTCGGTCGACTGGAGCCCCACTGTCGTGAGGCAGTCGAGGCTGGAGCGGAGTGGCTGCATGTGGACGTCATGGACGGACATTTCGTCCCGAACATCACCATCGGCCCGCTCATCGTGAAGGCTCTCAAGCCGCTGGCGCTCGAGACCGGCGCCCTTCTCGATGTCCACCTAATGATCGAGAAACCCGAACGGTACGTTCAGGCTTTTGCCGATGCCGGCAGCGACATCCTGACCGTCCACGTCGAGGCAACGACGCATCTGCACCGCACCATCCAGACCATCAAGCAGGCCGGCATGAAGGCCGGCGTGACACTGAACCCGGCCACTCCTCTGAGCAGCCTCGAAGAGGTGTTGGCCGACGTTGATCTCGTCCTCATCATGAGCGTCAACCCCGGCTTCGGCGGACAGAGTTACATCCCCCAAAGCACGTCGAAGATCAGGCGGCTCCGGGAAATGCTGGACACCATCGATTCGGCGGCGTACCTCGAAGTGGACGGGGGTGTGAAGCCTTCCAACGTCGGCGAAGTGGTCGAGGCGGGGGCCGACGTGATCGTCGCGGGAAGCGCCGTTTTTGGTGGAGGCGGTGATGTGAGGGACAACGTGAGCGCGTTCCGGCGCGCGTGGTCCACGTTCGCATGAACCAGATCGAAGGAAGCACCTGCATTGTCACGGGTGCCAACGCCGGAATCGGCAAGGCGACCGCCATCGAGATGGCTCGCATGGGTGCGCGGGTGGTGATGGTCTGTCGTAATCGCGAGCGCGGGCGGCAGGCGCTGGTCGAAGTATGTCACGCGTCGGGCAGTTCAGCGGTCGACCTGATCCTCGCTGACCTCTCCGTTCAAAAAGAAGTCCGGGACCTGGGCGTCCGCATCGCAGGCGAGTACCCGCAGGTTGACGTCCTGGTAAACAATGCCGGGCTTTACCAGAGGAAGCGGCAAGAGACCCCGGACGGCCTCGAGACCACTTTCGCCGTGAACCATCTGGCGTACTTCATCCTCACGCTGGACCTGATCGAGACCTTGAAGGCCAGCGCGCCGGCACGAATCGTCAACGTCGCCTCGAGTGCCCACAAGGGGAACAAACTCGATTTCGACGATCTACAGGGTGCCCGAAAATACAGCGGTTGGAAGGCATACGGCCGGTCGAAACTGGCGAACGTCCTGTTCACCTACGAATTGGCACGGCGGCTGGATGGCACGGGTGTGACGGCCAACGTCCTGCATCCGGGTGTGGTCGCATCGCGATTCGGACGCTCCGGAAATGGCCTGCTCAGTCTGATCTGGTCGATGGGCGGCCGGTTCATGAAGACCTCAGAAGAAGGTGCCCGCACCTCCGTGTATCTGGCCAGTTCCCCGGACGTGGACGGAGTCAGTGGCGGCTACTTTGCGAACGAAAAGCCTGTTCGCTCGTCTAGGGAGTCGATGGACAAAGAAGCGGCTGCACGACTATGGGACGAGAGTCTTCGACTTGCTGGTTACGACCACGATCCGCTTCCGCGGCTCTGATCCTGTTTCTGCTGGCCTTGGCCCTGCCCGCCGTCTCGCGGGCTCAGGAAGACTGCTTCGACAATGCCTTCTGCCTCGAGGGCGTCCGTGATGGAAATGGCGAAGTGGCCATTCGTATCCGCAATCTGCTGCCCGGCTCCATCACCATGCGCCTGCAGATGGATCTGGAGAACCTCTCGGCGGATCGGGACCTGCCCATCGTAGTGACACTCCCGCGCGCAAGGACCATCCAGCCGCTCCGGCTCCGCATAGAAGACGAGTACGTTCGCTGGGGATACCGATTCGATGCAAAGTGGATCATGGGTACCCTTGCGGCCGATCACGATCACGGCACCACGTATGGCCTGCCGTTCGATCGTGGCGCGGAGTGGCTGGTGGGCCAGGGGTACAACGGACGCACCACTCACACGGGCAAGAACGCCCTGGACTTTGACATGCCCGAAGGCACGAGGATCAGGGCCGCCCGGGACGGCGTCGTGGTCGAGACCGAGGACGCTTTTCGTGTGGGAGGGCCCGATCCATCACTCAAGACGCGGGCGAACTTCGTAAAGGTGCAGCACGAGGATGGGACCATCGCCAATTATGTCCACCTGCTCCACCGCGGTGTGCGAGTGCGACCCGGGCAACGGGTCAGGCGGGGCGAGGTGATTGGTGTCTCCGGAAACACCGGCTTCACAACCGGTCCACATCTTCACTTCGAGGTCTACGGAATCACCTCGGACCTGGATAGGGAGACCATACCCGTGCACTTCCTGACGACGGGAGGACGGGAGGTCCTGCGCGAGGGAGGACGATACACCAATCCCAGCTCCAGCGCAGCGACTGGCGATCAGCCGCGCGGCTGGTAGGACCACCCCAGAATCCGGCCTGGGATCGTTTATTCGTGACTACTGCCCAGGCGCATGGTCAGGTTGGCCAGTTTTCCGTCGCGACGAACGCTGAAGAGCAGGCGATCTCCCGGCCTGAAATCGTACAGCCGAGCCGCAAAGTCGGTCTGATTGGCAATCGCCTCACCCTGCACGGCAACGATCACGTCGTAGGGTAGGAAACCCGCCCGGTCGGCCGGAGACCCCGGCGCCACATCCTCCACGAAGACACCCTCCACGGTGGAGAGTGCCAGGGCCCTGGCAATGCGCGGCGTGACGTTGCGCCCCGTCAGTCCCGTGTAGTAGGAGCGATCGACGAACCCCTTTTCCTTGAGCTCGGCCACGACGCGGACCACTCGTCCAACGGGCACCGCGAACCCAATCCCCACCGATCCACCTGTCTGGCTGATTATGGCGGTGTTGACTCCGATCACCTCGCCAAGCGCGTTGATGAGCGGGCCTCCGGAGTTACCCCTGTTGATGGCCGCGTCCGTCTGGATCATGTCGCGATACAGGCGCCCCTCCTGGGGGGCCAGATCTCTTCCGGTGGCGCTCACAACACCGACTGTCACTGTGGGATCGGAGGCCTCGAACAGCCCAAACGGGTTTCCGAGAGCGATGCACCATTCGCCCACAATGGGATCGGACACGTCCTCAAGGCTGAGGTGCTCCAGCGGCGCTTCCGGGTTGACCTTCAGCAAGGCCAGATCCGAAGCGGGGTCGGTGCCCACCAACTCGGCGCGCAGTGTCTGTCCATTCGGAAAAGCCACCGTGATCACATCGCCCTGACCCGCCACGTGATCGTTGGTCACGACGTATCCGTCCGAGGTTATCACAAATCCAGAGCCCACCCCCTGCACCTGCCTCTCGCGAATTGCCTGGCGCTGTCCGCCAAAGAAGAAATCGAAGAACGGATCGGCAAACGGATCCTGGTAGCGTACGCGCTGAACGACGCTGATGGACACCACCGCCGGCGACGCGGCCTGCACGGCCCGCGTGATGGCGTTCTGACGAGTGGAGCCGATATTGTCTGAGGCTCGCGCCAGACTCCGGGCACTGTCTGCCGAGCCAACCTCCTGAGACTGGACGGGCTGCTGGCACCCGGCGCTGAGCATGATCAGTGGGATCAATATGTAGAAACGGGTCACTTTTGGCATCCGTGCTTTTCCTTGGTTCGATCCATCCATACGAACGATTCGGCAGAGAGTTGTCGCTAGATTCCCGTTGAAACCTGTGCCCATGCGTATCAATGCCAACCGATTACTGACCAGCCTGACTGAGCTGGCCACCATCGGAGCCCTGCCCGGCGGCGGCGTTCAGCGTCTGGCTTTCACAGCAGAGGATTTTCAGGGACGCAACTACGTGGCCGAGCGCCTCCGCTTGCTGGGCCTGGAGCCGCGCGTGGATGCGGTTGGCAACCTATTCGCCCTTCGACCCGGGACCGATCCGGACGCCCCGGCTGTGCTTGCAGGCTCCCACACCGACACCGTGGCCAACGCCGGTGGCTTCGACGGCGCCCTCGGCGTGTTGGCCGCCGTGGAGATCCTGGCCCGTTTGCAGGAGGTAGGGGTAGAGACGCGCCACTCGGTCGGACTCGTTTCCTTTGTCAATGAGGAGGGTGTTCGCTTCATGCCCGACATGATGGGCAGCCTGTACGTTCGTGGGGATCTGGACCCCGGGACGCTCCGGAGCATTGTCGGCACCGACGGTACAACCGTCGGCGACAACCTGGACCGGCTTGGAATGGCGGGCTCTGACAGCCTGATTGGCACACCCATCCGTGCCTTCCTGGAGCTTCATATCGAACAGGGTCCCGAACTGGAGGGTCTGAACCTTCCGGCGGGCGTGGTGACGGGTGTTCAGGGGCTTCGTTGGATGGTGGTGAGGCTGAAGGGTCACTCCAATCATGCGGGGACAACTCCCATGGCGAAGCGACAGGATGCCGGACTGGTCGCTGGCCAGGTCACCACGTCAGTCCGAAAGCTGGCGCGAGACATTCCGGGACTGCGCGGCACCGTGGGCAGGGTCACGCTCAGGCCAAACCTGATCAACGTGATTCCTTCCGAAGCCACCCTGACGGTGGACCTCCGCCACCCAGATCAGAATCGTTTGGACGATGCCGTGGCGAAGATGAAGGCGGGGATCCTGAGATTCGCGGCCGACGAAGGAGTAGCCTGTGAGATATCTGAAACGGCGAGTGCGCCTGCCATCGAGTTTGACAGGGAGGTGATCGAGGACATCAAGGCGGGCATGGATTCGCTGGGACTCGAGCCCCACTCGCTAGTAAGCGGAGCCGGACACGACGCCCAGATCATGGCGACGCACTGCCCTGCCGCGATGGTCTTTGTTCGCAGCCGGGACGGTGTATCACACAATCCGCGGGAGTTCACGAGCGATGCGGACTGCGTGACTGGCGCCGACATTCTCCTGCAGGCGGTGCTTCAGCTGGCCTCCGGGTAAGAAGCCGGCCTAAGAACCCAGAATGGACGCATACCGCCCGCTGCCAAGCACGTCGACGGCAGTCCGCAGCGATTCGTCGGCATCCAGAGCCTGCTGGATGCGCAGCGCGGGGTCCAGCAGGCGGGCAGCCAATTCGGTCTGGATCTCCGCGAGGATTCGATCACCCGCGTCATCAAAAGCCTCCTCCTCCGCCTGACTGGCAAGGAGTCTCAGGGCCTGTACAGGCTCCTGAGAACCGGGGTGATCCAGTGCCTCCAGGGCGTCAATCCGTTCGGTCAGCTCGGATTCGAAGCTGAACTGTTCGTCGGAGAGCCAGCTGCGAAAACGCTCAAGCGCATCCGTTGGAAGCTGAATCTCGCCCGCTCGCTGTGACGCGGCGCGAATCTGCTCGCCTTCGCTGGTGGCCAGTTCTCCTGCGAATCGGAAGTAGGCCGCCTCGCGGAGGAGCGCTATCTCAAGCGGCGAACGCTTCGGAGAAGCCATCAGCACATCGGGCTCAATGCCGTTCCCCTCCCGCACCGTTCGGCCGTTTGTGGTTCTGAAGTCCTGAAGGGGTGCGCCCCCGGCGTCAGCGTCTTTGCGGATACCTCGTCCCGCTGGAGTGAAGTACCGCGAATAGGTCATCTTGATGGCCGTGTGGTAGGGCATGGGACGAACCACTTGAACCAGACCCTTTCCGAAGGTCGACTCACCCAGAATCACCGCCCGATCCAGGTCCTGCAACGCGCCCGACACAATCTCACTGGCCGAGGCCGATCCCTCATCAACCAGAATTACCAGATTGACGTCACCCCAATCTGGATCGTCGCCGGTGGTGTACAGCCGATTGGCCTCCGGCGACTTGCCGCGCGTGGAGACCACCGGCGTGTCTTTCGGGACAAAGAGGCCGACCAGCGAGATGGCCTCGTTGACCAGACCGCCGGGATTCCCGCGAAGATCGAGGATGATGCCCTCCAGATCAGTTCCCAGGCCCTCTTCCACATCCTCCAACGCATTGTCGATCTCCCGGGCGGTCCCCGGACCAAAGGCGTCGAGCTTCACCAGGGCATACTTCGAATCGGCCACCGGCCCCGCATACGATACATAGGCCACAACAGGAGGCTCGCGCTTCAGCATGAATGTCATCTCGCCCTCTCCCGCGCGCGTCACGACCATCTCCACAGCCGTATTCGGCTCACCGCGCAGCAGCTGGAAGATCTGGGCCAGAGGCAATCCCTCGGCCGGCTCCCCGGCCACGGACTCGATGACATCGCCGGTTCGAACTCCCTGCGCATAGGCGCCCGTCAGGGCATCGGGCGCAAGTACCGTGACCCGCCCGCTACGGGTACCGAGATTGATGTCCACTTCCGACAGGCCGGACTGCCCGCGCAGTTCCATCGCCACGTTGTCCGCTTCATCGAGGAAATCCGTCCACGGGTCGAGAGTCTCCAGCATGGCGTCCATCCCTGTGCGCATGAATCGCTCGGGATCGACACGCACCATGTAGGAACCGACTACCTGTTCGTACACCGCGCCGAAGAGCTCGAAGTTCTTCCGCATGGCGTAGAAGTCATCATCGCGGGCCGTCTGAAAACCAGACCAGAAGAGAGCGGCCCCGAGTAAAGGACACAGAATTACGAGGGTCTTTCGTCGCATGGTGCTCCAGGGTAGGTCCCTGTCAGACGCGCCGGACCGGCCGGGGATTCAGCGGGTCACGGATTTGGGCCTCAGGCCAGCGCCTCAGCCATCTCCTTGTCCCGCTTCTTCTCAACCGCCGCCGCAATGAATATGGACAGCTCATACAGGAGCAGGAGCGGCATCGCCACAAGCACCTGGGAGAGCGGGTCGGGTGGCGTGAAGAACGCTCCCAGCGTGAGACAGGTGATCAGTGCCCACTTGCGAGACTTCCGCAGGAGAGCCGGGGTCGCGATCCCCATCTTGGCCAGGAAGTAAATCACCACGGGGAGCTCAAACAGAATCCCCGCTCCGAATGCCCAGAAGGTGATCATCGAGAAGTACCGCGAGATGTCGAACTCGTTCGTGATCTCCGGACTGATCGAGTACTGCGCGAAGAACTGCAGCGCCAGCGGCGTGATGATCAGGTAGCCGAAACTGATGCCGAGGACGAAGAAGAACGTGGCGAAGACTGCCGCGAATCGCAGTCCACTCTTCTCGGACGGGTACAGGCCAGGTTCGATGAATCGCCACATCTGGAACACGGCCACGGGCGAGCCGAGGATGATTCCCACGGCGAACACGGTACCGACGTCCGCAAAGAACTGACCCGTGATATTTCGATTCTGGAGGACGAACTCCACCGCATCGATCCCAAAGACGTGATACATGAAAAAGTCCGGGTCCTTCGGACCCAGCAAGAGCACGTCGATGATCCAGCCGCGGAAGAAGAAAGCCGCGACTGTGCACAGGACTACGCCAATTCCAGCCTTGATGAGCGACCAGCGCAGCTCTTCCAGGTGGTCGAGGAAGCCCATCTCCGACAGCGGCTCGCCGCCTGTCATGGCCCCTTCGAGTCCCTCCGGCACGGGCGGTCCGGCGAGCGCTTTATTTCGGGTGAGAAACCGGTTCATCGGTGTGCCCGAGGTCTCTGATTCCTAGTACGAATCGGAGCTGCCCGGCTGGTTATCGCGGAGATTGAGATCCAGCAGCGTGTCCACCCAGAGGCCCTGTGCCTCGATGCGGGACCGACCGCCGCTCCAGGTGAAGTTAAAGAGCGTCATCAGCCCTTCAACCCTGAATCCCTCATTTCGCAAAAGAGCCACAGCCCGACTGGCGGTCCGGCCCGAATTGAGGATATCGTCCACCAATACCACGGGATAGGACCGGTTCAGAGGCCCCTCCACCAAGCGACGACGACCATGCGGCTTGCGCTGCTCGCGCAGGAATCCGCCCAAAAAGGCCGGCTGCGTGTCGGCCGAGAGCACAGCACTGACGAGCGGGAAGGCGCCAAACCCGAAGCCAACCACCTGACCCACGCCACGAGATCGCAGTCTGGTTGCCAGCACAGAACCCACTTCACGAAACAGATCCCCGTCAAGCATCGGCATCCGCGTATCGAGCAGCCACCCAATGGGCTGGCCACGCGGATCCGTGATCTGCTCCTGTTCCCGCCGCACCAGTGCGCGATCGTACAACCGGCGACCGAGGTCAAGAAGCTCGGCGTAGGCAGTTGAGTTCAAAGCAGATTGGGACATGAAGATGGCGGTAGAACGGGCCAGAATGCTGACCCAGGCTCTTCAAAGGGTACGAATGCAAAGGCAGTATTGGCCGCCGCTCACGGAGATCGGTTTATCAGGCGACCGCGAAGTCATACAGTGGGAAACGATCGCAGAGTGCCCGGACCTCATCTTTTACGGTGGCCGCCACCTTTTCGTTGCCGGGATCGACCAGAACGCGGTCCATCAGTTCGACCACCTGCCCAAATTCCTCCTCGGTGAAGCCCCGCGTGGTCATGGCCGGGGTCCCGATTCGGATGCCGCTCGTCACGAACGGGCTCTGGGTGTCGAAGGGCACCATGTTCTTGTTGACCGTGATTTCCGCGCGGCCGAGTGCCTGCTCGGCCTGCTTGCCGGTCAGGCCCTTGCTCCGGAGATCGATCAGCATCAAATGGTTGTCGGTGCCGCCGGACACCAGGTCGTAGCCGTTGGCAAGGAGGGCCGCGGCCATGGCCTTGGCGTTGTCCACAACCTGCCGGGCATAGTCGTGGAAGGAGGGCTCAAGAGCCTCTCCAAACGCCACGGCCTTGGAGGCGATGACGTGCATCAACGGACCACCCTGATAGCCGGGGAATACGGCCGAGTCCAGAAGCTCTGACATCTTCTTGACCCGCCCCGACTTCGCCGCCACCTTGCCGAACGGATTGTCGTAGTCCTTCCCGATCAGGATCATTCCGGCTCTCGGGCCGCGCAGTGTCTTGTGCGTAGTGGTGGAAACCACGTGGCAGTGCGGCATCGGGTCAGACAGTACACCTGCCGCAATCAGGCCAGCTGTGTGCGCCATGTCCATCCAGAGGTAGGCGCCCACTTCGTCCGCGATCTCGCGGAATGCCTTGTAATCGAAGTCCCGCGCGTAGGCGCTGGCACCGATGGAGATCATTCGTGGGCGCACCTGCAGGGCGCGCGTCCGCACCTTGTCCATGTCGATTCGGCCGGCAAGCGGGCCGTCCTTTTCGACCCCGTAGTACTCGGCCTTGTACAGTAGACCCGAGAAATTGACCGGCGAGCCGTGCGTCAGGTGACCACCATGGGCCAGATCCAACCCCAGAAACGTGTCGCCCGGGCGCATGAAAGCCAGATACACCGCGGCGTTGGCTGAGGCGCCCGAGTGAGGCTGAACGTTCACCCAATCGCAACCAAACAATCGGCAGGCACGCTCGCGCGCCAACTCCTCGACCTCATCGACAAACTGGCAACCGCCGTAGTAGCGCTTGCCCGGCAGACCCTCGGCGTACTTGTTTGTAAGAGGAGTGCCCATCGCCTCCATCACCGGCCGCGACACGAAATTTTCGGAGGCGATCAGCTCGAGGCCATCGTTCTGGCGATGGACTTCCTTCTCGATGATCTCGAATACCTGGGGATCCGCCTGTTGCAGCTGGGACATTACGGAGTCGTTGAATGGTGGCTCAGATCTACGATAAATGTACGCCCCGGTTCGGCCGCGAGGCCGCGAAATCGTTACGCGGCTGGTCGGCCCTCACTCCGAGTCCGGCCCCGACATCTCGATGAACTGGCCGGCGATCCCGAGGAATCGCCACGCCTCATCCGGATCACCATCTCCACCAACATCCACGATATAGATGCTGAAGACCTGGTAGTTCTTCCGCTCGCTTACACGCGCTGCAAGCGAGCCGACAACCGAGGACCCCATCTGAGTCAGGAGTCGACCCAAACGGTTGGTGTTTCCACCGTCCTCGCGGAGTCGCTGCTCAACGCGCCGCTCGACGAAGGACTCGAATTCTTCGGGAGTTGGGTTGATGGCGAAGAGAACCGCGGCGAGGCCGAGAACGAAGAGGACGGGGAGCGTTGACTTCATGGTGCTGACCCTACCGCATCATGGCATAGGTGAGGATGTTTGTCCCCATGCGAAGTGCGGCCTGTCGAAGTTGTGGTGCATCATTGTGGACGGCCTCAGGCTCCCAGCCATCGCCCAGATCGGACTCGAAGGAATAGAAGACCACCACACGGCCGTCATCGTCGAGGATCGCGAAACCCTGCGCCGGAGCTCCGTCATGCTCGTGGATCTTTGGAAGCCCCCCGGTAAACTCGAACTGGTTCCGGTAGATGGGATGCGAAAACGGGAGTTCGACCAACTCGCGGTCCGGAAACACCTTCTTCAGTTCGCGTCGAAAGTGGCGGTCCAGGCCATAGTTGTCGTCAACGTGAAGGAATCCGCCGCCCAGGAGGTAGCGCCGCAGCGTCTGTGCCTCGCGCTCGGTCAGCACCATGTTGCCGTGGCCTGTCAGGTAGATATACGGGTAGGTGAAGAGCTTGTCGCTGGACAACTCCACCGTTTCGGGCTCCGGAGCGACATCCATCGCCGTGTTCGCGCGAACGAATCGGAGGAGCTCCGGGAGGGACTGAGGATCGCTGTACCAGTCTCCCCCTCCGGTATACTTGACCCGCGCGATGCTGAACGCGTGATCCCGCTGGGCGGCCACGTGGCCCGCCGGCAACGCGGCGAGGATCAGAAAGAGGACAACAGGGGTAATTCGCATGAGCTTTCCTACGGAGGATGGCTTGCGAGGTTTTGGTAAGGCGGCCTGCAGCGGTACATTTTGATATGACCCTAGTGGAAGACATCATGACCCGCCATGTGGTGCGCGTGAATGCGGATGATCCGCTGAAGGTCGTGCGGCACAAACTCAACCAGGGCGGGTTTCATCACGTGCCGGTCATGGATCGTCAGGCTCTGGTCGGAATGATTTCTGACCGGGATGTGCTGGGTGCCTTGAGTCCGTTCCTCGAGTCTCCGTCCGAGCGCACCCGCGATCACCGGACGCTGGAGAAGAAGGCCCACCAGGTCATGACACCCCAACCGTTCACCATACTCCCGTCTGCCACGGTCGAGGCCGCCGCAGAAATGCTGCTGGCACTCCATATTTCCGGCCTGCCGGTCATCGACATGGATGGCCACCTGGTTGGAATCGTTACCTGGCGGGATGTTGTAGACTACTTCGTGGACGGGACTCCGGACTCTGCCGGCTGACCAGCACTCACTTGGGGCGATCGCTCCTCTCCAGGCCTATCCGGCCACCTATCTGCCTTATGCGCGACTACCTGTCGTCCCAGATTATCGCCGCCCTCGAGAGCATGGGTGGAGCGCCCGACGCCTTCGAGGTCGACTTTCAGCAGACGAACAACCCTGATCACGGTGACCTGGCCACCAATGCTGCCCTGCAGTTGGCTCGTCACTTCAAGAAATCCCCGCGGGCCATTGCCGACGAGTTGGCCGCGAAGATCGATCTGGACCCGAGCCGGATTTCGGCGGTCGAGGTGGCGGGACCGGGATTTCTCAATTTCAGGTTTGCTGCTGCCCACCTCTCGACCGCGCTCCGGGGAATGTTGGATGCCGGACCCTCCTTCGGCCGCGTGGATCCGACGGGAAAGACGGCGATTGTGGAGTTCGTCAGCGCAAACCCGACGGGTCCGCTCACGGTGGGCCATGGTCGTAACGCCGTGCTGGGAGACACGATAGCCACTCTGCTCGAGTCGCAGGGCTTCACGGTGACCCGCGAGTACTATTTCAACGACGCGGGGCGTCAGATGCGGGTTCTGGGCGAGTCCGTCCGCGCCCAGTATCAGGCGCTGGTTGATCCGTCGCACGGACGGAAGACCATCGAGGCCGCCGGCGGCGAACGCCTGGATGTCCCCGAGAGCTTCCCGGAAGACGGGTATCAGGGGGACTACATCCTCGAAATCGCGGACGCCCTCAAGGAGCGCAGCGGGGATGCACTGCTGGCAGGCGACGATGTCGACGTGTTCAAGAATGCCGCGCAGGAGCGGATCTTGGAAGATATCGCATTCACCCTTGAGCGGATGGGCATCCGGATGGATTCGTTCTTCAACGAACGCAGTGTCTACGAGTCCAACGCGGTGTGGGACATCGTTGAGGAACTCCGGCGAAAGGACCTAGCCTACGACAAGGATGGAGCGGTCTGGTTCAGAACCACGGCCTTCGGGAAGGATCAGGACACCGTACTGGTGAAGAGCTCGGGCGAGCCCACGTACCGACTGCCGGACATCGCCTACCACATCGACAAGCTCTCGCGCGGTTTTGATCGGATTGTGGACGTCTTCGGCGCGGACCACATCGCGACCTTTCCGGACGTGCTCTCGGGAGTGCAGGCCATGGGCCACTCCACCGACGGCATCCAGGTGGTCATCTACCAGTTCGTTACGCTGGTGCGCGGTGGCGAGCCCGTCAAGATGAGCACCCGAAAGGCCACGTATGTGACCCTCGACGACCTCATGGATGAGGTCGGCGAAGACGTGACACGCTTCTTCTTCCTGATGCGGTCCCCGAACACGCACCTGGAGTTTGACCTGGATCTGGCCAAGGAGGCCAGCGAGAAGAACCCCGTCTTTTACCTCCAGTACGCCCACGCCCGGATCGCATCCATTCTGCGGAAGGCCGAAGAAGTTGGTTTCAGCTTGAGCGACGACGCTCCCCTTGAGCTGCTGGTTCACGATGCCGAGGAGAACCTGATCAAGGAGATGATGCGCTATCCTGCTGTACTGGCGCGCGCTGCAGAATCGTTCGAACCGCATCGACTCGCCAATTACCTGCGCGAGGTGGCCGTGGCCTTCACGCAGTTCTACGGCAACTGCCGCATCATCGGAGAGTCGCCAGAGCTTGCCTCGGCCCGAATGCTGCTGGCCCGTGCCGCGCAGGGCGTTCTGGCGGGCGGACTGGGGCTTCTGGGGATCTCCGCTCCGGACAAAATGTGATGGCCATGCGTGAACGCATTGCATTTCAGGGTGAGATCGGGGCCTATTCCGAGGAGGCGGTCCTGACTCTTTTTCCGGACGCCCAGGTCGTGCCACTGGCAAGTTTCGATTCCGTCTTCGAAGCCGTGACAAGCGGCGCCGTCGACGGCGGCCTGGTGCCCATCGAAAACTCGCTTCACGGCTCGGTGCACGCCAACTACGACCTGCTGCGGGAGCACGAGGTCGTGATCACCGCTGAAATGCACCTCCGGATTCGCCATCACCTGCTGGCCCCCAAGGATGCTCGTTTGGAGGAAATTCGGCGCGTGCATTCCCATCCACAGGCACTGGGTCAGTGCCGGGATTACCTGAGACGGGTACTGCCGGCGGCCGAGATCATTCCGGCGTATGACACGGCGGGTGCCGCGAAGGACATCGCCAGACGACGCACGCCGGGCGACGCCGCCATCGCCAGTCAGCGTGCAGCAACCGAATACGGCCTGTCGATCCTGGCCTCAGAGATCGAGAGCAACCCCAACAACTTCACCCGTTTCCTCGCCTTGAGGACGCGCGAGGCGGCGGGCTTGGCCGAGGCTCAGGCGGGCCGATCCGGCCAGATCAAGACGTCCATTCTGTATGTGCCCGGCCACAACATTCCGGGCGTCCTCTTCAAGAGTCTCGCTGTCTTCGCGCTCCGTGACATCGACCTCTTCAAGATCGAGAGCCGGCCGCTGGTGGGCAGCCCGGGCAAGTACATCTTCTATTTGGATCTGGCCGGTTCAACCGAAGACCCGACGGTGGCCAACGCCATCAGCCATCTCGAGGAAATCGCGGGCTTCGTAAAGGTGCTTGGGTCCTACGCCGCTGCGCCGGTCTCAGCCTAGGTGGACCGGGCTCTACGCGATTCACTGGCTGCCGTGGAGGACCGTCATTGGTGGTTTGAGGGCAGGCGGGTAATCCTGCGCCGCCTTCTGGAGGCTCAGGGAGTCAGCGGGCCGGTGCTCGAGGTGGGCTGCGGAAACGGGGCGAATCTGGGGATGCTGGAAGCCTTCGGGCAGATCACGGCCGTCGAACCAGATGATGGCGATCGGGCCCGCGCAGCGGCTCGCGGGATCGGCGACGTTCTACCGGGCTCGCTCCCGGACGGGCTTGCGGTGGACGGACCATTCGGGATCGTGCTGGCGCTCGATGTGATCGAGCACGTCGAGGATGATCTTGCGTCGGTGATTGCGATGCGGGGCCTGCTTGGCCCCGGGGGACACCTTGTACTGACCGTACCCGCATATCCCTGGCTCTGGAGTAACCACGACCGAGTCAACGGCCACTTCCGCAGGTATACCCGCCGAACCCTGTCGACCCTGCTGGCGCGAGCCGACATGCGGATTGAACGACTCAGCTACTTCAACTCGTTTCTTCTGGCGCCGATAGCAGCGGTCAGACTCCTGGGACGCCTCATCGGCCAGGACGGCGCCGGCACGGGACTCCCCCCCGGCTCGATCAATATGGCTTTGCTGAAACTGCTGGGGTTCGAGGCCCGTCTATTGGGTCGATCCAACCTCCCAGTCGGCGTTTCTCTGGTGGCCATCGCCAGACGCGCGTCGACACCTCCCCAGGATGCCCCCGTCACGTCCCGATGACCAGGCGCTTGCCGAACTCCTGACCCGCGCCCGTGCGGGTGACCGGCAGGCCGAGTCTGCGCTCATGGAGGGCCTCCAACCCACCGTGCGTGCCTACTTCTTCCGGCGCGTCGGCGACCACGCCGAACTGGATGACCTGATCCAGAATACCCTGGTTCGGGTGTTCCGAGGAATCCAAGAGATCAAGGATGTGGAGCGTGTCCGCGCCTTCACGTTGAAGGCCGCCCTCTTCGAGCTCCAAGACCTCTACCGCGGGCGGTACGGAAGCAGAGAGGTCACCGTGGCCGCAGAGCTGGCGGAGCCTGCAGTCCGGCCGATGCGCTCCGGCCTGAATCTGGACATCGAGCGTGCCCTCGGAGCACTGACGCCGAAGGCGCGGCGAATCATTGAACTGAAGGCTCTCGGCTACCGCTACGAGGAAATCGCCGGCATGGTCGAGACCACCGAGGCGGCGGTGAAGATGCAGGTCAAGCGAGCGCTGGAAAAGCTCCGCTCCATACTCGGCGTCCTGGCCCTCCTTTTTCTGCCCGCAAAGTCCCTTCTGTTACTTTTGCGGCCTTTGATCCGGCTACTGTTTTGACACGACCTGCCCGCTAGTAATTCCTGCGACTTGGCGACTGACCACCCAGATAACAACCCTGACCCCGGACTTCTCGGGGCCGACATCCTCTCGCACCTTGACCATGTGGTCGATGGGCGGTTGCTTGTGCTTCAGGGTCTGCGGGAGGCCGGTCTGGAAACTGCGCTCACGCAGGACGAATTACGCGCCTGCACAGAGGGCGAGGCGCTTGTCCACGAGGCTTGCGAGAACCACCCCGGACTGGCCGCTGAGGTCCGGGCGGTTGAGCGCGAGGTCGCCCGGTTCAACGAAGTGTGGCCCTTGGGGTCAGTGCGTACGAGAACGCCGCGCGTTGAGCGAGCATCCGTCGCCTCGCATCGGCGGCGTAAGCCGCTGGTCCGGTGGCCAGCCCGCATCGGACTGGGTCTTTCGGCGCTGGTCCTCGGGGCCATCATTGTGACCACCGTTTTCGATTCCGTGCAGCGAACCACGGTGTCGGCTGAAAGCGCGCCGCTCGTTGTCGAACTCGGCGATGGGTCAACCGTGAGACTCACCGCCGGCTCATCGCTGACGTTCGTGCCGGGATCCGGCTTTGATCGCAATGTGGACCTTTCGGGAGGGGCCTATTTTGACGTGCGGCCAGAGACCCGGCGTTTCTCGGTGACCACTTCAACGGCCGTCACGTCGGTTCTGGGTACGCGTTTTGGTGTAGTGGAGTTGGTGGATGGGACGGAGGTTGTGCTGGTCTCGGGCAAGGTGGCCGTGGCTTCTCGGGCCAGCCGTGAGTCTGTGGTCATCCTTGAGCCAGGAGAGCGCACCCTGGTCTCACCGGGCAGGGCACCTGAGCCCCCACGCCCGGTTCAGATTGAAACAGCCATGCCCTGGCTGGACCTGCTTATTTTCCGCGACACGCCAATGGATCAGGTAGTCCGCGCACTCGTGGATTCGCGCGGAGCTCGGATTGACCTCGGCGCCGGCCTCGCAGCGCTCACCGTGAGCGGCACTTTCCGCTCCGATCAGACCGCCGGCGAGATCCTCGCCATTCTGGCTGCGACCCTGGAGGCAGATCTCGAGAGATCCGCGCAGGGATTCACCCTCACGCTGCGGTAGGGCGGAGAGTCCAATCCCCTATCTTCGGGGGATGGTTCGACAGGCTCGACGATCGTTTTTCTGCTCCCCGAGGCTCGGGGCCGCTTTCCTGGCCCTTCTGGTGATCGGGCTGGCGCCCTGTCTGGCGAACGCCCAGCGAATTGTGATTGAAGGAGACCGCCGACCTCTCGCTCAAGCGCTGTCGGACGTCGGGACCCAGGCAAACGTCGATGTCGTGTTCGCTCAGCGTCTTGTGGCTGACCTCTACACGAACTGCCGCTACCGGGGATCAGACGTAGCCTCTGCCTTTCGATGTCTCCTTGCCGGCACGAGGCTGGAGGCGCGGTCAACCGGCCCGGCGCAGTACGTCCTTGTTCGGGCCAGCGCACCCAAGAGGCGCCTCGGCATTTTTGGGACGGTGATGGACCGGGAAACCACACAGCCCCTGCCGGGGGCCAACGTCCTCGTGATCGATCGAGGCCTGGGTGCGGCTTCGAATCGGACCGGCTTCTTCGCCTTTCCGACGATGCCCGAAGGGCCCCATCGAATCCGAATCACGTTTCTCGGCTATGCCACGCTGGATACGTTCGTTGTGGCCGGCGATCGCGTTCACAGGTTCGAGCTGAAGCCACGAGCCCTCGAGTCGGCTGGACTCCTGGTCGAATCCACAGAAATCAGGCCGGGTGATCAGACGCCTCTTCCGGGAATGCTGACCCCTCCGATTGCCCGCCTGGAGCGACTTCCCGCCTCCCTCGGAGGTCAGGATCTACTGGAGGCCCTGACCTGGACTCCGGGAATCCGCCGAGCAGGAGAGGTTTCCGGCGGGCTGCTGATCCGTGGCGCCGGCCCCGACCAGAACCTCTACCTCCTGGACGGGGCTCCCGTCTATCATCCCTGGCACGCGTTCAGTCTTATCTCCACCTTCCAGACAGAAACGTTCCGGTCGGTACGCGTCTACCGCGGCGCGTATCCGGCTGAGTTTGGCGGTCGACTTTCGGCAGTCCTCGACGCCGAACTCACCGACGGGAGTGGATTACAGCCCCGGGTACAGGCCGCGCTCAATACGCACAGCGCCAGGTTTCTCATCGAGGCGCCCTTGTCGTCGCGAGCCTCCTTCATGTTTGGTGGACGGAGGTCATACATAGACCGGATTATTGGCAAGTCGCACCCCGTCTCCGATGACTCGGGTCGCCGCGACACCCTCCGAACCGGCTACTTCTTCTACGACTGGACAGCCAAGCTGGTCTTCCGTCCGGATGATCGCAGCCGCCTCTCCATCATGTCCTATCGCGGGCGGGACGATCTGGATCTGCGCCTCCCGTTCGACCTGTCGTTGGATCTCTCCTCCTGGCTGCGCCCCACGGACCTGCTGTTTGAGGTGCGCGAGTTCTGGCGAAACCGGGTGGTGAGCACGCGTTACGAGCGGTTGCTGTCCGAGCGCTGGTATCTCACGGCCACGGCGCACGATTCGCGCTACCAGGCCGAGGAAAGTGCCTTCCTCCAACCGTCGTCGTCCAGCAGCGTCCAAAGCTCCTATAACGTTGACATCAGGGATACGGGTCTACGGATTGATCTGGACTACTTTCATTCGGCACGCAACCGCATGCGAATGGGAGTGCTGGCTGTCGGTCGGGATTTCGAGTCTGACGTCGATGCGGTGGTCAACTACAACCCGAGTCTGACCGAGCGGCTCAAGGAGGCGAGTAACTCCCGGGCCGTCGAACTGACCGCTTACGTCCAGAGTACGTGGCTGGCGACCGAGAGGCTTGAGGTTCGAAGTGGCCTTCGTGCCGCCGCCTTCGGATCCGACCGCCTGGCCAGGCTCGAACCACGACTGAGTGTGCAGTGGTCCGCTGACCCGCAGCTCCTGGTTATGCGGGCCTCGTTCACCCGTTCCTACCAGTACCTGCACCGAATCCGTGACCGGCACTCGGTGCTCTATGACCTGGTTTCCAGCCGATGGATTCCTGCCAGCAACAGCACACCTCCGGTTCGAGGAACCGAAATCGCGTTGGATGTCGAGTCCAGACCGCAGGATTGGACCCTGCGTGCCAGTACCTACTACCGGGAACAGGTGCACGTACTTCTTCCGCGCGACGCCTTTCAGTCAAAAAATGAACTCGCAGGCCCTGGGATCGAAGTCGGTACCCTGCTCGGGCAGTACGAGTCGGGCACGGCAAGGGCCGGTGGGGTTGAGGCAGGCGGGACATACCAAAAGGGCGCGGTGCTGGCCACGCTCGGCCTTGCGATTGAGCGGTCTGTCACGTCTGGGCCCTCCGACGGGGACCGCTTTATCCCCGCCCGCTATGATGTGCCGGTGACGACCCGGGGATACATCGAGCGTCGTGGTCAGACGTGGAGCTACGGGCTGGGTCTTCTGGCTCGCTCCGGATATCCCATCACAGTTCCGGAGGCCCGGTACGCGGTTGCCGGGCCGGTGGACGATGAACCGACCACCTACCTGTTTCGCCCGACGGCACACAACGGCAGGTTGCCCCTCTATTGGAGACTGGATGTCAATGCGTCCCGCAGCTTTGTGCTGTTTGCGGCGCAGTGGCGCGCCCAACTGCAGTTGTATAACGCACTGGGCCACCGAAACGTGATCGATCGCTTCTTCGAGCCTGACGGGAATTCGGTGCACGTTACCCAGCGGCGCGGGCTGCCAATCCTGCCGTTGTTCGAGTTGAGGGTGGACCTATGAAACTCCTGCAAGGCGTTCTCCCCGGACTTCTCCTGATCATGTCGGCGGCCTGCGACTCCGCGCCGGTAGCGTCTGATGCGCTCGTGGTTCAGGCATTCTTTCAGCCCAACAGGCCTTTCCCCACCGTTACTCTGTCGCGCGCCGTTCCGCTTGGAGAGGATGGTATCGGACGGCCAGCTCGAGGAGCTGACATCCAGATCACGGTTGCTGGGTTAGAGGTGGAATACGCTGAATCTCCCGAAGCCGGCGTCTACACAGCCGTTTCCCCCGGCCTTGTTGCCCCCGGAGCAAGCTTTGAATTCGTGGCCAGGCACGCCGGTGATGTCGCGACGGCCAGGGGGATGGTCCCACCGCCCATGACTCTCGACAGCTTGAGGGTCTCGGCCCCGAGCCAGCCCATTCGGGCCGTACTGCTGGACTCGCTCTCCCTTTCGCTCGACACTCTTTCACTCTCGAGCACGGGTTTCATTTATCCCGTGGACGTGACGCTCTGGTGGAAGACACCTCCGGAGACCGGGGGAGATTACTGGGTGGAAACCTCCGTCACGCCTCTGGTGTCGTTTTCCTCCCGACTGATAGATTTCTTCCTGCCGTCGTCTTCCGTCCTGCAGGAGCCGCCAAACGGCCCGGCCCCCCTGAGTTGGACGGGGATCTATGCCGTGCCGGTTGAGTCGGCCACTACGCCTCTCCCTCAGCACGTGCTCCGCGTGTCGGCCGTCCGGGGTGACCTGGACTACGCGCGCTTCGCCTTGTCCCGGACCGACCCGGATCGGCGCGAGCCCGTCAGCAACCTCACTGGAGGGATCGGAATCGTGGCCGGGATCGCTCTGGACTCGATCCGCGTCTACGTCGAGTGAATCGCCCCAAGCGCAATCGCCGTGATCCCGTTCCCGGGCCCGTCACCGCCACCTCCGTTCAGGCGCGCGACCCCAATCGCATGTCCGTGTTCGTTGACGGGGAGTTTTCCTTTGGTATGCCGCTGGATGCGGCCCTGGATTTGGGAATCCGTACGGGTGTCGAACTTGACGAGTCGTTACTCGCAAAGTGCCTGGCCGCCGAGGAGGCCTTCCGGGCAAGACAGAAGGCGCTCAACCTGCTGGCCCACCGGCCTCGAAGTGTTGGGGAGCTGACCCGCCGGCTGGGAATGTCCGGGTTCTCCAAGGAGGCGATCTCATTTGCCATGGGCCGCATGGAGGCGCTGGGATACCTGAATGACGAGGCGTTCGCGGAGAGCTTCGTGCGCGACCGGATGATCGTGCGAGGACTCGGCCGGAGACGGATTCTCGTTGAGTTGGCCAGGAATGGCGTCAGTCGGGAATTGGCCGAACGCGTCGTCGCCCGCATCTCGCCATCGCGTGATGAGGTGGAAGACGCGTACAATCTGGCCGTCAAGAAGCATCGGACGCTGGGCCGCGTCTCGGATCCCCGGAAAAAGCGCGACCGTCTGTACAGTCATCTGGTTCGGAAGGGTTTTGAGACGGACATTATCCGCGACGCCTTGGCCCGCTTGCAGGCTGAGGTGGGGACCGAAGACTGACACGCGCCGTAGGATGCGGTGGACTGACCAAGCCAGCATGCTCCAGGAGACCCGATACCAGCCCATACAGCCAGGGAAGTTCACCGCGGACAAGATTATTCGCGCCGTGGTGTACCTGCTGTTGGCTACGGGCGTGCTCCTGCTCTTCTGGTATTTCGCGCGACTCGTTGCCTACGTCATCGTCGGGATGGCCTTCGCCTACGTCATGCGGCCGTTCAAGGACTGGATGGAGAGCTTTGGCATCTCCCACCTGACCGCCCTTCTGCTCACGTTCGTGGGATTTCTGGGCCTGATCGGCGTGCTGCTGACCTACCTCGTCCCGTTCGCCGCCGGACAGATCAGCGAGGTTTCACGACAACTCTCGCCCGATGGAGTGGCCCGGACCGTAGCGGCGCGAATCGCCCTCTGGCTGCCTATCGACGCAGAGGCCGTGCGGCAGGGTATGTTCGGCGCCCTGGAAACCCTGATGCAGGAAGACCGCATCACCGCCATGGCCGGATCCGTGATTGATCTGTTCACGAACATCTTCTACGCGGTGCTGGTCATCCCCTTTGTGTCGTTCTTCTTTCTGAAGGATGGCCCGAAGATTCGGACGAGCATGCTCCAGGTTATTCCGAATCGGTTCTTTGAGATCTCACTGGGGATTGTCGACAAGGTGGAAATGAGCATCGGGCGGTACTTTCGAGCCCTGCTGCTGCAGAGCCTTTCCATCGCGACGATTGCCACTATTCTGCTTTCTGTCGCGGGACTGGACTACGCGTTGGCTGTCGGCATCTTTGCGGGACTGGCGAACACCATACCCTACTTCGGTCCTGTGATCGGACTCCTGGCCGGTGCTGTTGTCGGCATCTCGCAGACCGGAGACTTCTCGCTCTTCCCAGGAGTGCTCGTGGCCATGGCGGTGACACAGGTCAGCGACAACCTGCTGCTGCAGCCGCTGATTTTCTCGCGCGCGGCGCGCGCGCACCCGCTGATGATTCTCTTCGTGGTTCTCATCGGGGCCCAGTTGGCCGGCATCATTGGCATGCTGGTCGCCATCCCGCTCGCCACCACCTTGAGCGTCGTGATTCGCGAGGTGCTCTGGAGCATGCGCACGTTCCGCAGCCTGCGCGCGGCATGAGAGAAGCCGTCGCTGCTGTCAGGGCTGTAACGGACCGCGTCCCCCGTTTGGCGCTTGTTCTGGGCTCCGGGCTGGGCGAATTGGCCGAGGCCGTGGAGGATCCGGTCATCATACCAGCCGCCGATATTCCCGGTTACCCGGCGGCCACTGTTCAGGGCCATCAGGGACGACTCGTTTTCGGAACCCTCGAGGGATGCGAGGTCCTGTTCGTTCAGGGCAGGGCGCATATGTACGAGGGGCACAGCCTCGAACGGGTAACCTTTCCGATTCGCCTGACGGCGGCGCTGGGCGCCCGGCAGGTACTGCTCACGAACGCCGCCGGCGGGATCAACCGGGACTTCCCACCGGGCACGCTCATGTGGATCAATGGGCACATTGACTGGATCGGGCCGAGGCCTGATTTGAAGCCGCCCCCCCGCATCGAGCGGAGTGACTACGATAAAGCCTGGCTGCTGGAAGCGGGAGGTCTGGCTGAAGCCGACGGAATTGAGGTTCGGCAGGGGGTCTACCTCTGGACCATGGGTCCCAGCTACGAAACGAAGGCGGAGATTCGCGCCTTTCGGGCGCTGGGTGCTGACGCTGTCGGCATGAGCACGGTCCCGGAGGCCCGGGCCGCCGCCAAGGCGGGCATGCGTGTGCTGGGACTGTCCACCATCACCAATCCGGCGGCTGGCCTCAACAGCGAGCCGCTCGGTCACGACGAGGTAGTCGAGACCGGCCGGATGGTCAGGAGCACCCTGATACGTCTGATTGGGCTTGTGGCGAGGGGCGTTTCCGACCACCGGATGATTGATTCCAGGCCTGATGTTCAGGACATGGTGAGACTGGTCCGACCCGAGGTGCGGGCCGCGCGAGAATACGTGGTCGGGAGCTTCCCGGACATTCAGGTCAAGCTGAACCAGAACGAGAGTCCGCTGGATTTTCCTGAGGCGCTCAAGGCCGAGCTGCTGGCAACCCTTCAGAGCACGGACCTGAACCGGTATCCGGACGAGATCCCCCATCGATTGCGGAATGTGCTGGCGGATCGGCTGGACCATCCCGCCGAGGGAATCATCGTCGGGAATGGCTCAAACGAACTGACCTATACGCTGGGAATGTGCTTTGTGGCGCCGGGGACTCCCGTAGTGGTGCCACGGCCCATGTTCGCCCTGTACGAGTCCATGATCCGCCTCCACGGAGGCTCGGTGGTCCCGGTGGCACCCCGCGCCGATCTGTCGTTCGACGTGGACGGGCTGATTGCTGCCATGGAACGGACCCAGGCGCCGCTCACCATCGTGACGACGCCGAACAACCCCACCGGCCTTGCACTTGCACGGGAGGAACTGGAGGGGCTGATCGAAAAGGCACCGGGCATCATCGTGGTGGACGAGGCCTACGTGGAGTTCAATCCCGAGGGGTCGGTCCTGGATCTGATGGAGCAGTTCCCGAACCTGATCATACTTCGGACGCTGTCGAAGGCGTTTGGACTGGCGGGGTTGAGATTGGGGTATATGGTGGGGCATCCCGTCTTGGTCAAGGAACTCATGAAGTCCCGCCTGCCCTTCATGGTGGACCGGATTGCGGAGGCCGCCGCACTTTCGATTCTGGAGCGCGAAGACCTTGTGTCTGAACGCGTGCGCCAGATGCAGGCGTGGACAGCGGAACTCGGCGTGGACCTGGAGCAGATGGCCGAGATTGACGTGGTCTCGGGTCGAAGCAATTTCGTACTCTTCCGGACGCCGGTGCCCCCCCCGGTCATGCTGAACAGGCTGGCCGAATCGGGTGTGCTGGTTCGCAACATGGGAGGCTATCCCGAGCTCGCTGGGTACCTTCGCGTCACTTCCGGAACCCCGGCAGAGAACAGGCTATTCCTGGACGCGTTAAAACGGGCTCTGAACGAGCCCAATGCAGGTTAATCAGACCTCAACTTACCTCCGGTAGATGGATTTCATACAGGTAGATATCATTGGCCTCTCCACGAGTCCCTCGAGCGGTGGGGCCTACGCCCTGGTCCTGGGCGAGGTAGACGGGAATCGCCGCCTTCCTATCATCATTGGAGCATTCGAGGCACAGGCCATCGCGCTGGAATTGGAGAAGATCCAGCCGCCGCGACCCATGACTCATGACCTGCTGCGCGATCTTTTCGACGCTGTGCAGGGTGACGTGATCGACATCGTGATCGACGAATTGCGGGAAGGCACGTTCTTCGCCAAGATCCGGTACACGGTTTCGGGCGAAGAGGGTCAATTGGATTGTCGGCCCAGCGACGCTGTGGCACTCGCTGTCCGTGTGGACGCGCCTATTTTTGTGGCGCCGATGGTCTTGGATGAGGCCGGAATCCCCACTGACGACGAGGACATGGAAGGCGCTCCGGCCCCTACTTCGACGCCGCAGGTCGCCGAGGCCGCGGAGGAGGAAAAGCCGGGAGCACCGCGTTCCCGCGTCGACGAAATCAACGCCGAACTGGAGAAGGCCATCGCCGACGAGGACTACGAGAAAGCCGCCAGACTCAGGGATGAGATCAACCGGATGTCCGGGGGCAGCAACTGACTCAGGAAGCCATTCAGACCGCCTCGGACAGCAAGCCCAAGGCCTCCAGCGCCATCGCGCAGATATCGTACGGTCAGATGGCTGGATTCTCCCGGCTGTTCGTTGACTATGTAGAGGATTCAGGCACGGCCGGCGAGTACTACGCCCGCCGTTTTGACAAGGCTGACCTCTTGGCCTTCGCCAAGGAGACCGCCAAGGCATCCCGGGCCGATCGGGCACTGATCAAGGACATTCTGGTGGATCAGCAGGCCCTCTGGGGCAATGACCGGGCAGCGGCCGAGAACGCGAAGCGGTTGAGCGATCCCTCGGCGACCGTGATTGTCACGGGACAGCAGGTCGGGCTCTTTGGCGGCCCGCTGTATACGGTGCTCAAGGCTTTGACCACCGTACTCCTGGCGCGGGAACTGGAGGCCGCATCTGGCGCTCCCGTTATTCCCGTCTTCTGGCTGGGCTCGGAGGACCACGACTTCGACGAGATGGCGTCGGCATCCGTACCGGGCGCCACCTTCACGGTCCCCCACCCGGGCGCCTCGAACACCGGCCCGGTGGGCGCTCTGGAATTCGGGCCCGAGATTGCCGATCTGGTGGACCAGCTGCAGGAGTCGCTTCCCCCGACCGACTTCCGCGATGAGGTCCTGAGTACGGTGCGCTCCTGCTACAAGCCGGGAGCCACGTTCCGGGATGCCTTCGCCGGCTTGCTGCGAAGTCTCCTGCCGGAGACGGGCCTGGTGCTCTTCGCCCAGGATGACCCGCGTGTCAAGCGGCTCGCGGCTCCACTCTGGCAGCGCGAGATCGAGGATTTTGCCTCGTCCGACGCTGCGCTGAGATCGGCCACCGATCGCATCGCCAGGGAATATCACGCTCAGGTCCATATCCGGCCGTCCAACCTGTTCCTGATTCATGAGGGCCAGCGACTCCCGCTGGACACCGAGGACGACCGATTCAATCTCAGGGGTACAGAGCACTCCTGGAGCCGGGAAGAACTCTCGGCGCTCCTCGAGAGCAACCCGGAGAAATTCAGCCCGAATGTGGTGCTCCGGCCGCTGACCCAGGACTGGCTTTTTCCGACCGTCGCCTATGTGGGTGGCCCGGGCGAGACGGCTTACTTCGCGCAGTACAAGGGCGCCTATGCCTGGGCCGATCTCCCGATGCCCGCCATCTATCCCAGGATCAGCGCCACGCTGATCGAGCCAGGGATTCGCCGCAGCCTGAACAAGATCGGAGCACCACCCGAAGCGTTTGGCGAGGACCCCGACGCCCTGTTCTCGAAGCTGGCCAAGGCCCGCATGGAATTCGACGTTGAGGCCAGATTCGGCAGGACCATCGGTGAAATCAACAAGCTTATCTCGCCGCTGATACCCGAAGTGGTGGCTATCGATGCCTCGCTGAAGAAGTCCGTCGAGGCCACGCGGGCAGCCCTCCAGAACGAAATAGTCCGCCTCCGGGACCGTGTCCTAAAGGCCGATCGAAGAAACCGGGATCTCCTCCGCCAGCAGATTGAGAAAGTGGCCGATGGGCTCTTCCCCGGTGGAAAGCCTCAGGAGCGTGTCATCTCTCCGCTGTACTTCACCACGAAGTACGGGACCGATTTCTTCCTCCGTTTGATACACGACCTGGATGCCGACACCCGCTCCCATCTTTTGATTGACCTGTAGAGCCTCCAAGCACCATGTCCGACTATCCGTTCGAGGATATAGAGGCCCGCTGGCAACAGCATTGGCAAGAGAAGAAGACCTTCCGCGTCCCCGAGGATGTCGACACGTCGAAGCCGAAGTACTACGTCCTCGACATGTTTCCCTATCCGAGTGGCGTGGGGCTCCACGTGGGCCACCCGCTTGGTTACATCGCAACCGATATCGCGGCGCGATACAAGCGTATGCGGGGCTTCAACGTGCTCCATCCCATGGGCTTTGATGCCTTTGGGCTTCCGGCTGAGCAGTTTGCGGTCGAGCACGGCGTGCACCCGAGGGTGACCACGGAGAACAACGTCGCCAACATGCTGCGCCAGCTGAAGGCGCTTGGGCTGAGTTACGATTGGGATCGGACGCTCTCCACCACCGATGTCGACTACTACAAGTGGACGCAGTGGATTTTCCTCAGGCTGTACGAAAGCTGGTACGACAAAGACGCGAAGACGGCGCGGCCGATCTCTGAGCTGGAGGCGCAGTTTGCTTCGGAATCCGATTGGTCCTCGCTTTCTCGCGCCGATCAGGCGGCGAGGCTCGATGACCACCGGCTGGCCTATCTGGCCGAGGTCCCGGTCAACTGGTGCCCGGCGCTGGGGACCGTTCTGGCCAATGAGGAAGTCACCAACGAGGGGCGAAGCGAGCGCGGTAACCATCCGGTGTTTCAGCGTCCGCTGAAACAGTGGATGCTTCGGATCACGGCCTACGGGGATCGGCTGGAGCAGGACCTGGATCTGGTTGACTGGCCTGAGCCGGTCAAGCTGATGCAGCGGAACTGGGTCGGTCGGTCGGAGGGCGCTCACGTCACCTTCGATGTACTCGGGTCCGAATCGACGCTGGAGGTCTTTACCACCCGGCCGGACACGCTCTTCGGAGCGACCTATATGGTGCTCGCTCCCGAGCACACCCTCGTCGATGAGATCACGGAGCCCGGACAGCGTGAGGCCGTGGACGCCTATCGCCTCCAGGCTGCGCGGCAGTCCGACCGGGACCGCATGATCGACGCCAAGACCAAGTCCGGTGTATTCACCGGTGGCTACGCGGTCAATCCGGCGAATGGAGAGCCGATTCCGATCTGGATCGCGGACTACGTATTGATGGGCTACGGCACTGGAGCCATCATGGCCGTACCGGCGCAGGATTCTCGCGACTGGGAGTTCGCCGAGGTGTTCGGGCTCTCCATTGTCCGCACGGTGCAGCCCACTGAGGGCTTTGAGGGCAAGGCGTTCACGGGGGATGGCCCGGCCATCAACTCCGGCTTTCTGAACGGACTCGGCATCGCAGATGCGAAGGCCAAGATGATCGATTGGCTCGAGGAAACTGGTCACGGACGACGCGCTGTGACCTACAAGTTGCGCGACTGGCTCTTCAGTCGGCAGCGATACTGGGGCGAACCCTTTCCGATTCTGCACGGTGCCGACGGATCCATCAAGGCCGTGGCGGAGGATCAGCTGCCCGTGGAGCTGCCGCCGATGGACGACTTCAGACCGTCGGCTTCGGATGACCCTGATGCCCCGCCGACGCCGCCTCTCGGACGGGCCCCGGCCTCCTGGCGGAGTGTCGAACTCGATGGCGAGACCTACACCCGGGAGTTGAACACCATGCCCCAGTGGGCGGGTTCGTGCTGGTACTACCTCCGGTTCATAGACAACCGGAACGAGGAGCAGTTTGTAAGTCCGGAGCTCGAGAAATACTGGATGGGAGACCACGGCGTGGATCTCTATGTCGGTGGCGTCGAGCATGCCGTGCTCCATCTGCTCTACGCCCGCTTCTGGCACAAGGTGCTGTACGACATCGGCCTGGTGTCCACGGTCGAGCCCTTCCAGTGCCTGCGCAATCAGGGAATGATCGAGGCCTACAGCTACCGCGACGAGGCTGGCAAGTACTTCTCGCCCGACGATGCCGAGGAGCGCGAGGACGGGTGGTTCTCCCGGAGCACCGGCGTCGAGCTGCGGACTCGCAGCGAGAAGATGTCCAAATCGAAGCTGAACGTCGTCAACCCCGACGACGTCATCGGCA
>JAJCYP010000048.1 GCA_029262855.1 Bacteroidota bacterium
CTGGCCGAGTCAGAGCGCCTTACGCCGGATGGTCACTTCCGAGACGAAGTACGGCCCCCGCTCCACCAACTCCCAACCTCGCTTGCGAAGCACCGATTCAGGGGTGCCTGAGCCCTCGCCCGTACCTACGTACAGGCAGTCGAATCCAAGCTGGCGTGCCCGATCTTCCACAGCGGCGATCAATTGCTCACCCACCCCGCGACGCCGGAAGGCAGGGGCAACCAGCAAGGCTGCGAGCCAGGGTGTCAGATGCCTATGTGTCGTGACCGATTCGTGCTTCAACGCCGCCGTCCCGCAAACGGCATCGCCCGCAATCGCGACCCATGCCATGGGCAACTCCTCGCGGTTGCAGCAATGCCGCAGGTCGTGCTCCGCATCACCCGGACCCGTCGGTCCGTAATAGGGTGCCCACTCCCGCTCGAACCAATCTATGAGGGCCGGAATGGCTTCAGGATGATCAGCCAGCAGTTCGATCTGTGGGCTGTTATCCATGCTGGTCTGGCGCCATTACCGACACTCCATTCTGCCACAATTCCGACTCGGCCAGATCTATCGCGTCTTTCCAGATCACCGCGTATCCGTGTGGGTCTTAGCCATAGCCGCGGAGTCGGCGAATCAGGTGGAACCATCCAGATCGCGGGGAATCCTCACGCTGCCAGCACTTCCTCTCGAACGAAATGGAGCCGGATCACGTCGGGACGATCCGATTCTCCAAAATGGCATGCGACCGCATCGCGAACCATGGCTCGCAGTTCCTCAAGTGAATCCGCCTCGGTGAAGATCGATTGTCCCAGAGCCCGGGCCTCGCCCCCCCCCTCGGCAGAGTCCGCGACCACGAAGATAATTTCGTTGTTCATGCGGGTATCGTCTTTGAAACTATTTGACGCAGGCGTGGCCGGGTTTGTTGCCTGCGCTTCGCGCTCGGCTGATCTGGTACCGGCTGCAATTCCGCTGTCCATCGCTGGCCCTGACCGGCAATGCACTTCGCCGACGGGACGACCCTCGGGCCGAGCCAGCTTCTTGAGAGAACACCGGTGGGGACGGAACCGATTCTCAGGCGCGTCACCAGGACGGCGATCAAGTGGCAGGCACGGCGGAGAAAACCCGCCCGAGGGCGCTGTAACCGCGCCCGTTGGCATCGACATGGGACTCAAGACCTTTACCACCCTCTCTGGCGGCGAGGAGATCACGTCTCCGCAGCACCTCAAAGAGAGCCTGTCCGAACTCCGCATCAAGTCGAAGCGTGCTTGAGGCTCCTCTTCGTTGCCAGTCGCGCTAACGGTTGAGCGCGAGCGGAGCGAGGCCGCTCCAACGTGTCATCCCGGCCTCGTCATGGGGCGAACAGTTCTTCGAGTCCACGAAGAACGTCCACTCGAGTCGGGCCTTCGAACTTGCCGAGTCGTTTGACCAGACGCATCTTATCTACCGTTCTGATCTGGTCCAGGACGATCTGACCGGCCCTTCTCTGAAAGGTACAACTGATGCGCGTTGGGTAGTCCGGTCCCTTGCTGGTTAGCGGGGCGACGATCACCGTGCGAATATGTCGATTCATCTCGTCCGGTGATATGATCAGGCACGGACGGGTCTTCTGGATCTCGCTTCCAAGGGTCGGATCAAGTGCGACCAGATACACCTCGAATCGCTTGATCGGCCTCAATCCCATCGCCATTCCTCCGAATCCCAATCGGAATCGAGCACTGGCGGATCCAGAAGCTCATCGTCGCTGTGCTTTGCCATGGCAGCAAACGCCGTTTCCCATCCGTGGCGAGGCCGTTCGACGGCGTGAATGACGATTCTCTTGTCGCTGACCTCCAGTTCAACATCGCCGGTTAGGCCGCTTTGTTCGAGCATGGGCTTCGGGATACGAATTCCGTGGGAGTTGCCGATTCGAATGATCCGTGTCTTGACCGCCATCGCCATTTCTTTGGGGAGTGACTACAATGTATGCACGGTCCCGTGCGGTCGATGTTCCGTCTGATATACTGATGTGACCGGACCGGGGTAACGGTTGGGCGATGAGCGGTGAACTTGGCGAGTCCGCTCCAACGGCTTATGTGTCCACTCTAACCAGATTTCCGAACTGCTAAAAACGTAGGCCGATCAGCAGGTCGAAGGCGTTATTGTACGCATCGCGAGGAACGTCGGGGAGTGAGTTCGTGACGTCAAAATTGTACCGAACCTCCCCAAATAGCGTTACCGGGACGAGGCGAGGGGTCTCCAATCCAGCACCAATCGTACCGCCGAATGCGGTCGTCGAGTACGATGACGCCAACGTCCCCTCCTCGTCCCGGTCTCCAACGAAAATGTCGATTCGCGGCCCAGCTACCGCATACGGCCTAATAAATCCATTCGGCAAACGCACCTTTGCCTGTACAGCAAATGATACATAGTCGAATCTCGTCGGCAGACGAACAGTACCAGCAGGATTGTTCTGCGCGTCCCGTGCGTTGGACTCAGTGGCAAATCCGCGCTGAACATATCCAGCTTCAGTCACTATGGAGAAGGCTGGCAAATCCAACCACTCCAAATATGCCAAGACTACGATGCCGGTCCGACGTTTCGTGTCGAGCGTTAACGCCTCCTCACGCCCAAGATCAAGATCAGGACTCCGTACGTCGCTCGATGTGACTCCGGCCTTCAAACCATAGCCGCGAAGAAGTTGCCCAAGTGCCGGGCGCGAACCCGCTACGATGACTAGGAGCAGGACGACCGCTTTGAGCGGTATAGATGGCTTCATGGTAGTGTGCGCAGTATCACGGTTGGGCGCTGAGCGGTGAGTGAAAGCGAGTCCGCTCGAGCGTATTGTTCTGCGGAAAACACTAGGCTCTGGCCACACGGCGAATGGTCTGAATCTCCCTTGCCTTGGGCGATCGCATGGCGTGCCAAAGGTCCCAGTTGCGTTGGCCATTCAACCAGAACTCAGGAGTAGTCCCAAACAGCGCGGAGAGGCGTAGTGGTCGACCGACCGCGAGATAGTCGAGAAGATTCCGAACAGGGACGCGCGTACCTCGAAAGACAGACATGCCCCCCAGAATTCCCGGGTCGGGGTGAAAGGCCTTGTCGCGTTCCATTGGGTCTGGATTTCTTATTCAGAAAGACGAATGCCAGAGAACACCGTTCCGATCCATCGCTGACGCAGTTGCGACATAACGGGTAGGCGTTGAGCGGTGAGTGAGCGGAGCGAGGCCCGCTCCAGCGACTTGCGCGCGGTCTACGGGACTATGAGCCGAGATCGAGCACCACCTTGGCAATGTTGGCGGAAAGCTGTGTCCGACCTGGTACACCTTCCAAGTTCGTGAAGATGGCGACGGCGAAGCGGCGATCCGGAAGCATATAGAGCATTCCGCTCACCTGAGGCGTCACGCCACCGTGGAACGCCTCGCGCTCCCCGTACCATTCCTCACCCGGGAAGAGGCCCCAGCCCAAGCCGTACGCTACCATCTCACCGTCGCGCAGGCGTACAGGCGTAATCATCTGCTCGAACGTTTCCGATACGACTAACCGGTGGTCCATCACAGCGATAGCGAAGTGGGCCAGATCCTCTGCGGTGCTGATGAAGCCTCCAGCGGGCAGCTTGCTGCTCATGTCCATGGCGCGCGCGTTCCGCAACTCTCCCTCTTCAGTCATGAGGTACCCCTCAGCGCGGCGAAGGATAATCGCAGCGGGGTCATCGTCGCGCGTGCTTGCCATGCCCGCAGGCTCGAACACATGCTCTCGCATGTACGTGCGGAAGTCCTGCCCGGACGCGCCTACCACCACACAGCCAAGTACGTTGTAGCCGAAGCTGGTGTACTGCTGCGCCGTCCCCGGCTCGAACAGGAGCGAGTCGTCCTTGAAGATGTCGAGCGGCGCGATGACGTCTTCGTAGCGGATCGTATTGAACAACTCGGCCTCCTCGTTGGGGCCACCGTAGTGCCGAATCCCGCTGGTGTGGCCGAGGAGGTGCCTAGTCGTGACAGGCCAGCGCTTTTCAGGGAACGCCGGGCAATACCGCTGCACCGGTACATCGAGGTCGATCTGTCCCTGCTCGACGAGTTGCATCACCGCCGTAGCCGTCATGGGTTTCCCAATTGAGGCAACCCGGTAGGCGGTCGTCGCCGTGGCCGGCACACAATTCTCCAAGTCCGCCGTTCCGTAGCCGTTGGACCAAACCATGTGGCCGTCTACGACGATAGCAGCGGAGAGGCCAGGGATGCGCTCCTCGGCCATCTTCTCCAACAGCAGGCGTTCCACTGCTTCAACGGTGGCTTCGCCTACCTCGATCTCCTGAGCACGCACATGAGGCGCGAAAACCGATATGACCGCAGCGAAGAGTAGGGCAGTTTTCACGTCAGTGGTGTGTCTGGGTAGGGTCGCATGACGGCTGGCGTTGAGCGGCGAGTCCGCTCCAGTGCCGTGTATCTGTCCATGCTTCTTGATCAACCATGGGGTGCGCCGGGAATCTGGGCATCGTGCCAAACGTCGACAATCCACACCGTGTCACCGACCACTCGATAGAAGAAACGATAGGGACGGACAATGACCTCACGGTACGGTAGCGCCGGGAACTCAGGCACACCCCGTCCCGATTCGGGGAAGTCTTCAAGTCGGGATAGTGTTTCTAGTGCTCGATCGTGGAATGACCACGCCGCCGTCGGACTTTCGTCGAGCAGATAGGCGACCGCATCCAGAAACACAGCCTCCGCGGTCGGAGTGAACCGAATCCTCACTTCCGCTCGCCCATCAAGCGGCGAGCCTTCTCGAAGACCAATGTCAGATCCGACCCCTGCCCTTCGGCGATTTCCCGTTCTCCGGTAGCGAGCGAACGCAGAATGTCGACCTCCCGCTGCGACCGCCGGTATTCCTCGGCGCTGACCAAGACGGCTGAGGCCCGACCATGCTGCGTTATAAACACGGGCTCCCGCGACGCCTTCAGTTTCTTGATGATGCCAGCTGCGTCCTGACGAAGCTCTGAAATCGGAATGATCTCTGGTACGGCACTCATTTAACGACTCCTTGTGGTGTCATAGTTAGTACAACAACTTGTACCAATCTGACCAGTTCCGTGGACAGACAGATGACAGTTGGGCGATTTGCGGCGAGCCGCGCTGCGGCCCTACCTGCCTGAAGACACGGTACTGGTTCGAACTCGACTGCGCCAGTTGCGAGTCCGCAACTCCGCCTTGTTATCTGCCCCTTGACCCAATAGGGAGCAGATACCGTATTCCCAGGCGCCAATCGCTGTTGGATGCGGGCGGACCCCAGCCCCTTTGCGACAACCTCAGTCCCAGGCGTGGCCCTGCTTCGACAACAAGGTGCTCATCGAGTTGCGCTGCTAGCCACGCACCAATCTCCACGTTCGTCACGCCTGCAGAGAATCCAGAATCACCATCTGGTGAAGGATCGCCAGCGGCGTCGGGGTGGCGTGCAGAAAGTGGTGATTCGCGCCACCATGCAATTGAACCGACAGGCGGCCCGCTCGGACGACACCTCGAACGCGCGCGCCTACTGTAGTCGCACGGTAGCTGTAGTCAGAGCATCGTTGACTGCACGCATCATGCTGCGAGTCACCTGCAGCCCAGTGCCCAGCCGAAAGGGCGATGGTGGTAACAGTGAGTGACAGACGGTGTCGTTGGGCGATAGGCTTCTCGCTTGGCTGGCTCGAAGAAGAAGGTAGTCGCTGGACAGATAGCGGTTGAGCGCTGAACGAAGTGAACCCACTCCAATGGCTGATTATCCGCCCTTCACAAGCTCGGATCAGTCGGCAATTGTGCACCAGACCGCCAGAATCCAAGTATCGTTGCCCCTCTGCTGGTAGAAAAACGGTTCGGCGACACGACCACTTCGCGGACTGAACTGCTTGGGTATTGTGGGACCTGGCGACCGGAATTGGGAACGAGGTCAAACGCTTCAGGCGTTGCCAGACCGCTTTGAGTAGGCAACAGCGGCAGAGGGGCGGTCTCTACTGATATACTCGAGGGCCGAACTCAGTTGAGCCTCAGCCGAGGGGGTAAACCGGATTCTCACTCGGACTCGGCCAAGAGCTTGTCAATCTTGTCAAACACGGTATGCAGGTCTTGTCCCGTTCCCGCGGATGCCTCGGCCTCTCCCTTGGCGATTGCACGAAGAAGTCCCAACTCGTACTGCGTCTTCTCGTAGGACCGAGTGCTCACCAGGACAGCGGTGGCGCGACTCCTCTGTGTAATGAACACGGGCTCCTCTGACATGCGAGTCTTCTTGATGACTCCGGCCATGTCTCGCCGCAACTTGGAAATGGGGATAATCGAGGGAACAGCAGTCAAGACATGACCCCGTTGGCAGGCTGCGGAAGACCCTTACTTCTTCCAGTAGTCTGGGCGGCGTCGTTGATGACCGACGGCCAATATCAGTAGCTGATTTCCTTCTGGCCGATAAATGAGAATGTACGGAAATCGCTGGAGTACGACTCTACGATGACCCGTTCCGATTGGGCGACCAATTTCAGGTCGCTCAACGATGAGATCACACGCTTGAATCAAAATCTGCCAAGAAAGCCGCAGCCAGGTCGGCACTCTGCTCGGAATAGTATGCAACGGCAGAACGAATGTCTGACCAAGCCTCTTCGGAAATCTGAAAGCCCATTACAGGCCGAACTCTTTCCGGATGGCCGCCATCACCTCGTCGACGGGCATCATCTTCGATTCTCCACTTTGGTAAGACCGGAAGCGCCGATCAGCCTCGTCCGCCCATGCCTGTTCGATTTCGTCGTCCTCATCCAAACTCGAAATGAGGCGCTCTGCGAGCCGTGCTCGTACGCTTCGAGGCAACTTCAGGATTTCGGCTTCAAGTGCAGCGGTTGTCATGCGTGGTACCGTTTAAGAGGCTTCACGAGTGTAACAAGTGCCGCACTGGATTGCTCCCTGCTGCCAGAAGCAGCCCAACGGCTGGCGGCTCAGCGGCGCAGGGTCACGCCGGCGGTGGACGGCGATCAAGAGGCACGGGCAGGAAATACTTGCGCGATGGCATCGCACGCCCTCTTGACATTGAGGGCGACCGGTTAGCTGGCCTTCTCCAGCCATTCCGAGATCCACTGATTCAAGCTCTTGCCCTCGTGCTGCGCCCTCACGTAGACTTTTCGGTGCAACCCCGGAGGAAGCCGGAGCATTAATCTCCCAGAGAATGGCTTGTCCGGCACTTCACCGCGATCAGCACAGAACTCGAGGTAGTCGTCGATGGAGTCGCGAAACGCCGTCTCAAGATCATCGACGCTTCTACCCTGGAAGGTGACGACGTCACGCAAGTCGAGGACTTCACCATGCAGAAGTCCCGATTCGTCGTCGTATTCGGCGCGCCCCGTATATCCCTTGTAATTCAGCATCGTTTAAGTAGGTCTGATTCCAGCCTCGCGTAAGAAGCGGCGCATCGAGCGGAGCGCCCCCTTGTCAGTATCTGGCTTTGGATGCGGTCGGAGGAACACTGCTCCCACGCCGTTGAGTTGAATTCGAACCCGCGAACCGCACCCCTCGCTAAGGTCGGCACCCAGAGCCGGAAGCAGTTTCTCAATCTCGCTCCATTTCACATTCGCTCGAACGGGATCGTCGAAGACCGCGGTCAAGGTCTTATGGTGTTTGCTGGAGAGTGCCATAGTGTCGCGATGTGACACTATGGGAGAACGTTGGTTCCTTACCTTGTCCAGCAAACGGCTTGGCAATAAGCGGTGGCGCCCTACTGAACAATCAATGTTTCGGATTGGCCACCCATTCGCACGAGGTACACCCCTCGCGAAAGAGCCGAAAGATCGATTCTGGTGCGGCCTGCCCTCTGCGCCTGACTCTGCATAACTACCCGGCCAAGAATATCGTAGATCGTGACCGCACCCGGGACCTCGGACTCTACTGTTGCCCAGGCATGCGCAGGTCTCGGGAAGATCTGAAGACCGTGCGGAGCTACCGATTCATGGTATTCCTTTGTCACCACTTGTGCTCCGAATTGCTCGCCACCTAGGTTCGCGAAACGTAGTTCCCAAGTATCCATGTCGGCGAACGGGCCGCACGGCTCGCAGCCTCCCGAAACGCGTAGTACGCCGATGCCGTGGACGGCCTGCATGGCCCAGACAAACGTCCCAAACTGCTTCACAGGCACGTATATCTCTCCAAAAAGCGGGGTGCTCCGGACGCTATCTCTGCTCACGAACGGCCAACACTCAGGTGGTGAAGGATCAGCAGGTTCGTATGGCGCATTGAGGCAGGTCAAGAAACGCAGAATGCCGAACAAACGATCGCCCACGAGAGATGAAGCGGCTGAGTCAAATCGTACCAGGACGGTATCTCTTCTGAGGAGAGCACCAGCTGCGTCCCTCTCGACGAGCTCGATCCCGAAGTCTCCGGTTCCATCACCACCCTCTGCCCCAACGACCGAATACCTTTCAAATCGGATCTCGTCTCCCGTTGGAAAGCGCTGGAGGTAGTGTTCGTACTCCCAAGAGTTGCCGCTTTCCAACGGGAAGTAGCCACGCGCGTCCAAAGTGTCGGACGTTTGTCCGGCGACAGATGTCGCTGACGCCAGAAGCAGGGCCGCAAATATGGTCGTCCTAGGCACTTCTCGCTCGTGTAAGTGGGATAACGGTTGGGCGATCAGCGGCGGCCTGAGGGCGACCGCTGCATTGACGGGTTAGCTGGTCTTGACCGCCGGTCGCCACTTCATGGAAAGCCGTTTCTGCGTCTGGGCACACTCACGCAGGTAGAGATTGATCAGGGTCTGGTAGGGAATCCCGTTCTCTGCTGAGAGGCCCTTGAAGTAATCGATGGTGGGTCCATCCAGCCGGATTGTGACCGACCGCTTTAGCTTCTTGGCATACGGGTTCTTGCGGGCATTTGAGAAGTCGTAGTCGGTTCTCATCGCGTAGTGTATTGTCGACTCTCGGTTCGCGAGGCTTTTCTCGCCGAGATAATCCGGATGATTTCGTCTTGCTCGCGGTAGCAGTGGATCACAACTAGGAGTCGGAGTTTGGCGCTTAGTCCGAGGAGGATAAATCGGTCCTCTTCTTCCGAGTTGTCTGGATCGTCAATAACCAGCGCACCTTCGTCTGAAAACGCCGTCGCCGCCTCGTCGAACGAAACTGAGTGTTTTCGCACGTTGGATGCAGCCTTGTCTGGATCCCACTCAAACCGAAGATGAGACATAGCATTGTGTACTTACATCGTAAGTACGTATGATTCCCTGATTCGTTCCCCTGCTAGACCCAGGTAACGGTGGGCAATCAGCGGCGGCCGGAGGGTGACCGCTGAATTGCCTGGTTCTGCGGCGTGGACTCATTCCCTCGCCGAAAGGAGTCGACCTCTCGGGCACCGTCAAACAGCGTCACCTTCTTACGAGACCTTTCGACATTGAACAGCGTGAATATAGCGGAAGCACCAATCACCAGGAGCGTACCCAAGCCGCGATAGGCCTGGTCTCCCTTGGCGGGGGATCCCACAAGTCCAAACTCAAGCGCCCAACTCCACAAGCCGGTCAGCAACAAGATCCCGCCAACTAGACCGGCAGTGATTCGGGCCCAACGGATCTGCCGGCGAAGCTTCTCGACATGGTCAAAGACAACCTTTTGGTGCTCACCCTCCTTCACGAGTTGCCTTTCAGATTAGCTCAACCCGTCGGAAACGTCTGGCTGGCTGGCGAGCCAAGCTGAAACCTGTTCGCTGACGCTCATTTTTTTCTGGTTGAATTGAGTCCGTGGAACGATTGGCGGATTTGCGGCGGGCACCGCGAACCATGACTAGGAAACCGGAGGCGGGACCGCAATAGGCATTTGACACCGAAGTGCCCGTCATCAACATGCGGGTTATGCCGCCGATTCACGGGCGACATCCCAACCGGGAAACACAAGAACGGCAGGATGAACGCGGAGAGCGCGTGCGACAACCTTGGCCCTCTCGACTCCAAGATTCACCCGGTCATTTTCTATGGCTGAGATGGTGGATTGTGGAATGCCGGTAAGTTCGGACAAGGCATTCTGGCTGAGCTCCTGGAGCTCTCGCATGATGCGCACAGATTCACCGACAGAGACGGTGACGCTTCTCCGAGCGCGGCTAAATTCGCTGGTGTCCATGATTCACTTCCTACGGTAATCGTGGGGGGTGACATCGAATACGAGGACGAACAACTTGTCCGACTCGACACGGTAAATCACCCGGTATTGCTGATTCAAGCGCGACGACCTGTGGCCCGCCCAGTCCCCGCGCAGGGCTTCGTCCCTGAACCCCGTTATCAGTCGCAACCCTTGCGGACCCGAAGCCTCGACGACGTCCTTCCACTTCTCGTAGCGTTTCAGGACCTCGTGAGGTAGTCGCGAGAGACGCTTGGTGACCTTCCGGTGTTCGTAAACCTCCCACATACCATTAATATACTATACCGTATTTAGTATGTCAATGCACGAGGCGGCATAACGGTGGGCGGATTTGCGGCCCGGGCCGCGTACTCAGATCCAACTCCTGCGCGGCGAGGCGTCAATGGCAGTTTCGCACCATTCCCGCTCATCCGGGGACCGGGGAGGCGGGCCGGATGATCGCAGTGCGACCGTGGCGGGCAAATCCATGCGGCGACGGATAACGCTTTGCGGCGAGCAACGCGACGGCTCGCCTGCCTGCGGACACTTTACTGATCCGAGGTCGCCCGCGCCGGTCGCGAGCCGAAACATCGTATTGTCATCTGGAGCCCGGTTGGCGCCGGCAGGCCGATGCTGTCCTAATCGCTTGGTGGATGGTGAAGCCTACCCTCCGTCTTCTATCTCAAAATCACCACATCGTTCGCCATTCTGTTCTCCGATCGGACAGATACTATGTACGTCCCCGGTCCGAGCCTGGACAGATCGAGTTCGCGCCCGGCAAGCGTCCGCCGAATCACAACCCGGCCGAGCAGGTCGAGTACCTGCACCTCCAGCGGCTCACGGAACTCCGACGGCGGGCGGACGCTCAGAACGCCGGTGCCCGGATTCGGGTACACGGCGAGCCGGGACGGGTTGGGTCTGGCCTCGTAGTCGATCGCCGTCGTGACCGTAGAGTGATAGGCAACCCACATCCGCCCATCGATTTGGCCGATCGTATACAGACGACCATCCGGCATCACGACCAGATCCTGGATTTCGTCGTCGACGCCGGGGCGCCCGAGAACGGTGTTTTCAAGCAGTTCGCCCTCGGGGCTGAAGCGGAGGATGAAGCTGTTCTTGTCATGCGAAGAAAATCCGGATTCCCACGAGCCGCCGACCATCAGGTCACCGGATGGTGCGACTGCGAGGCTTGTCGCCCAAACCACGGCCTCCGGCCCCAGCAAGTCAGCATACTGTCGACTCCAGTTGATGGAGCCGTCGAGGCCCACAGACCAAAGTTCGAGTCGCAGCTGATAGGACGCGGCCGAATCATCGATGCTCCAGAATGCCAGATACAAAGTCTCGTCGACCAGCTCAATGGACGCGAAATAGCCCGCGTAGTAGCGCAGATTCGGCCAGGTATTCCAGAGAGACCAAAGTTCTGTTCCCTGGGGGTCATACAGGGATAGGGTCAGCCATCGGCTTCCGACTAGATCGCCGTGAATGGTCTCGCTGGATCCAGCCAGAATCGCCATGCGGCCCTCGGGTGCGATGGTGACATCCGCCGCCCACATACCGTGCGGGTAGGAGATCCCCCAGACCAGATTGCCGAGCGGGTCCAACCTGCCGACGTAGGCGGTCATGCCATCGTATCTGCCGCCGCTCCAGTGGTCACCCCCCAGGGCGATGCCTCCCGTCGGGTCTCGTGCGACGACGCCGATTCGGGGCTGGTGGGACTCGCCCATCGGTGTGGGCAATTCTGTAGTCCAGAGGAGCCGTCCGCCCGCGTCCAATCCTGCGGCTACATTGGAATAATCTGCACCGACAATGCCGCCATTCGGCCCCGATGCGACGGCCCGAACCGAGGGCGAAGAGATCTCCCAGACTACCTCGCCGCCAGGAGTGAGGTGGACCAGGCAAGACGGAGACCCCGAACCCACAAGTCCTCCGTCGGACGTGGCGACGAGGTGCCAACCTCGCTCGCAGTCGAACAGCGCCTCCCAGTCCTGGTCCGTCTGGGCTGCGACAGGGCCAGATCCAAGAAGAAGAAGGCCGGCAGACAAGCAAGCGGCGATACGCCCGCCAATTGCTCTATCGGATGCAGGTTGTTGCATATGCTCAAGGTAGCGCCAACGGCCCGAACGGCGCGGATTATAATCTTGTTATATGGCCGGCCGGTCCTAGTTGAATTGAAACTCAGTTCTCAGGCCAAATCGCCACTGGTGCTGATAGGGTTCGTCAGGATCCGCATTGATTTTGTGAACACTCAGAGCCTCCGGACCAATTCGTAGGCGATCGATAACTGGGATGAGTACGCGAACCCCCACTTCCGCGAGATTCAATCTGACTGTATGATCGCTCCCGATATTTCCGATGATGCCTGCGCCTCCTTCATAGGTAGCAAATACCGCGTGGTGCGAGTATCCGAGTACGAAGGACAATGGAATTGGCGCCCTGTCAAGGTGAACAAGTCCTCTCGCGCCAACGGTAGCAGCCTTGTACGAGAAAACAACGCAATCCGCGCAAAAACTGCTCTCTGATGTACCCTCCTCCCAGTATCCAAGGTGCGCCGCGCCTGAGACAGAGACGCCCGAACCTCCTTGAGAGAGCTTTCCGATGGCAAATTCAACCTCTACAATGGGCAGATAGTCTCTGTCATCAACGCCGTAGTGTACTCGCTGTGTAGCGCCCACAAATACGGATACTCCTGATTGCAAGGACTGAGCCCCCGCGATAGACACGAAAAGAAGACACGAGAGGCTGATAGAGACGATCCTTCTGAACAACATGGCAACGCTCTTGATTTAGCACACACTTCGGAAGTCTCAGTGCAAGACAGTAGCTGTTCAGGAATGGCAACCGGAATAGTGTGTCGGAGCGGTAGAATCAAGAACCGTCATCCTACGAACCGAATCCCCGGCCAACAGGTATTTAGCGGCGACGCCACTCGACTCCTCGGAATTGCGGCTGCGCGGCGGTCACAACCGAAGTGTAACGATCGCAAGTGCTTGACGCCAATGGCAACTTGCCAAGATCCGGTTGTGCAGGCATGCCCCGGCGGCATATCACCTTGCGGGACAGTACGAAGAGCCTCTCTTCTCGGACACCGGAGGAAAACGCATGGGACGCGAGCCGTAGATGTGCTTTTCAGGGCCGTGCTGAAAGACAAACGGCGTGAGATTGCTGGCGATACGGAAAAGCAGAGGAAGGACGTCGAACAGAAGCGCGATGCCGTCAATGAGAAGCTATACCGCTGCGACGAGATGTGGCTGGAGGGCAGCATCGAGCCCGATGCGCGCGAGCGGCTTCGGTCGCGGCTGATCCCCGAGCTTCAGCGTTACGAGTCCGACCTTCGCCAACTGGAGGCCGACTCAGTCCTTGACTTCGACGGCTTGGCAGAGGGGCTTGACCTGCTCAGCATCCTCCCGCAGGTCTGGCAGTCCTTGCACGAGCGTGGCGATGCCGACGGCATCCACGCGCTCTGGGGTTCGATAATGCCCGAAAAGTCGGTCGTCGAAGATGGCGTTGTTCGAACCCCTTGGGGGGCCGCCATAATCCAATTGGGCCAGAAACCAAGAACGCCGCCCCATCAACTGAGGCGGCGTCCCGGATGGTACCGCGTACGGGATTTGAACCCGTGTTACCGCCGTGAAAGGGCGGCGTCCTAGACCCCTAGACGAACGCGGCAAGAAAAAAGAGCTGCTCCGTGAGGGCGGCAGCTCTTTGGGGTGATCGAGGGGAATTGAACCCCCGACCTCCAGGGCCACAACCTGGCGCTCTAACCGACTGAGCTACGACCACCGTGAAAGCAAACAGACCAGCAATATACCTCCCCCTTGAGCGGTCCGACAATACGCAGAGGGCCTCGGCGGGTTGAGGAATCTTGAAATCGACGTGGTTCTGACCTTTTTGTTGACTGGCTCTTCGCTCAGCGGATGACGGCGACCTTTCCGTACGAGGTTCCCTGCCCGTCATCGCCCACCGCAATGACCAGATAAACGCCGCTCGGCACCCGGTCGCCGTTCCGATCGCGTCCGTCCCAGCGGATCCGACCTCCGCGCGAGGAGAAGGCTGCGACCACCGAACCACCGGGTGTGACGATTCTGACCTGGGCGGACTCGACCAGGCCCTCGATGACGACTTCCTCGTCGCCTCGTACCGGGTTGGGATAGACGAAGAGGTCTCCGGCATCGGCTACGGGAGCGATGGCGTCGCCCTGGTAGCTCAACATCCCCTTGTCTGTGGCGAAATACACCCGTCCTGTCTCTGGGTCCACGGCAATAGAGAGCACCTCGTCTGAGAAAAGGGGCGAGTTGTCCTCCGAGAACTGAACGACGAGATCATAGCCGCCCTCGACGGCCTCGATGAGCCAGGCGCCTTGGGACGTCGCCACCCATAGCCGGTTTGCGGGGTCGACGGCCAGGTCATTGATCTGGAGGCCGAACAGGACGAACACGCCGCGGGCGCGGTCTGCCCACTGCGGCCAGATGGCGCGCGCGCTGGGGTCGCGGGCCACGATGCCGGTGTTGATGAAGTAGGCCAGGCCGGACTCGGTCCCAATCCAGACCAGTCCGTCGCGGTCTTCGACAACCGAGAACACCTTCGGAGACGGGAGTCCGAGTCCGGCGGCTCCTGCCTGGTCAAAGAACCGGAAGGCATCATCAGACTGGACTTCAGGCGTGCTTCCGGTCTCCAGAACCATGAGCCCACGGAAATCGGTCAGGTCATCCTCGTTTCTGACGATGATCCACTTCTGACCGAACGAGTCCACAAAGATCTTCCCGTAGGCGGTCGCGCTTACCGTGAGTCCGTCGCCGACGTAGGGATCGTATCCAGTCCAACTGCCATCGGCCAGCCTGACATGCAGGGGCTGTGGCGTGGCCCGGGTGGTCACCCACAGGTTGTTGTCGGAGTCCGTCTCCACCCCGCTTGTGATGACGAAGTCCTCCGTTCCGGGAGCGGGGCGCAAGGATGAATTAGCTGGCGAATACCGCACGACTTCGCCTTCTGGGGTCACCTGAACCACACCGCTCCCTTCAGATCCGGCCCAGCCGTTCCCGAGAAGATCCACGGCAATGCGCGTGAAGAAGCCCCTGCCTTCGAGCACCGCCTCCGTGTTTCGGCTGTACGCGGTCCACCGACCGTCGCTTCCCAGCCTGTGGAATCCACCACCCACGTCGGGCGCACCGGCCGCCCACACGACGCCTCCGGGCCCTATCTCGAGCTCGGAGAACTGCGATTCAACTGGACCTTCCGGCGTCACCGTATCGGTGACCGTGACTACGCCCGACCCGAGGTCCGCCAGGGAAACGCTGAGCAGACCGCCCTTGGCATCACCCACCCATGCGTTCGTGGTGCTCACCCCGACAACTCCCGTAGGATCCTGGTAGCCCGGCAGCCCTAGCGCCACGCCCTGGAGTCCGGCATCAACCACGAACATGTTGAACCGCTCTGTCCCGAACAGCCGCCCGCTTGAGACATCCATGGAGAAGACTCCCGACGACGAGACAAACTTCCGCTGGAAGTCACCGGCTCCGCGTCTGGCGAAGAGGTCAATGGTGGTCCCTACGTAAATCTGGGAGTCAAACCACGCGAGGCTCATCGCATCGTCGGCCGAGGACACAAGTCCCGATGACTCATTGCTCCACTGGGAGGGATCCTGCAGGTTGCCCCCTCCCATCCTTGCGTGGGCAAGGCCCTCGTCGGTCGCGACCCATATTCGGCTTTCGCCGGAGGCGCCCGGCGCGATCAGAACGTCGTTCGCCACAATCGCCGCCGAAAACGACCCGAGTCGCGTGTACGAATCGCGCACCTCCGTCTTGACGGGATCGAAGATCACTACACCGAACTCGGTGGCGATCAGCAGGGAATCGCCCCGAACGACAATTCTGTTGATCCCGCGCGAAGCAAACTGATCGGCGCGTTCAATATCCCGAAACGATGTGATGACGCCCGAAAGAGGATCAAGCCGATCCAGCACGCCGTTCGCGTAGCCTACCCACACAACCCCTCGTGCGGGATCCGTGGCAAGCGTCCGTGTCTGTACGCTGCTCAGCCCGTCGATTACCGAGAAGCGGCGTATTTCTCCCGTCGTGGTGTTGTATCCGAACACGCCGCCCTCGGTGGCAGCCCAGAGTTCATCGCCGCCGGACGCCAGAGCGAGAACCGACCGAAATGAGGTGTGTGCCTGCCAACCCTGAGGACCAGTCTGCGCGACGGCCTCCACCGACCCCGCGGCCAGGCCGAATAATGCCGCCAACAGGAGCGAGACCAATTGCAAGGGTGAGGCTCGCATCAGGCGTCCAGCTGTTTCAGTAGATCAATCATCTCGATGGCCCCGACGGCCGCCTCTGCTCCCTTGTTGCCGGCCTTGGATCCGGCACGCTCAATGGCCTGCTCAATGGTGTCGGTGGTGATCACACCGAATATCACCGGAACGTCCGTGACGCCGGCAGCCTGAGCAATGCCCTTGGCAGCCTCTCCGGCCACAAGGTCATAGTGCGAAGTCGCTCCACGAATCACCGCACCGAGAGCGATGACGGCGTCGAATCTCCCTGTGGCCGCCACGCGGCGTGCGACAAATGGAATCTCGAAGGCACCCGGGCATCGGACGACAGTGACTGCATCCATATCAGCGCCGTGTCTGCGCAGAGCGTCAAGAGCGCCTTCCAATAGGCGCTCGGTGATGAACTCGTTGAAGCGGCTCACGACGATCCCGAATCGGGCCTTCCCGGGCGTCAACTTCCCCTCTATCTCCTGCATGCGTAGGTGCCGTATTGAACAGGCCCCCCACACGCGATTTTGGCCGGGGATGTTCCAGCAAAACGGCCCGCCCTGCCGAAGCAGGACGGGCCGTCCAACAAGCCAGTGGGAATCACAGGCCCGCAGGGGCTTCGAGTACTAGGTATCGATTTCCTTCTTCTTCAGAACGAAGAGGCCGTTGGAGCCGCCTGTGACGACAATCGTCCCGCTCTTGAAGTAGGGATAATTGCTCCATGAGCCGCCGCCACCACCCTTGGGCGAGGTATCGAAGTAGGCAGTCTCAACTGGGGCAGTCCGGTTCGAGATGTCCAGCACCCGAAATCCGGCCCCGTAGTTAGACTGATACATCACGTCCCCCTTGATGTAGAGGTTGTGATCGGTCTCGGTGGTTGTGGCGATGTGCTCGCCGGCCAGCTGGGGCTCGTCGAGATCCGTCAGATCCCAGATCAACGTGCGGGTGCCCTCGACCAGACCTTGCGGCTCGTCACCCTCGTCGTTCATGTAGAAGAAACGGTGGTCATCGGTCAGCCAACCCTGATGGGCATAGGCCACATTCGGGTAAGAAGCGATCGAGATCGACTTCGGGTTCTGCTTGTTGGTAACGTCCGAGATTGAGAGCGCGGTCTCATTGGATCCCAGACAGATCTCGTGACCGGAGTAGTCGGAGTCGGGGCCGTTGTAGACCACGCACTGGGCATCATGCGAGTAGCCCGTTCCGCGGCGACCGGAATTGCCATCGGCAAAGCAACCGGCAAACTTGGGACTGGCCGGCTCGCGAATGTCAATCATGTGGAGGCCTCCGCCGCAGGTTTCCCCGCCAGAGCTGCTTCCAACCGAGTAGGCGTAACCCGTCTCTTCGTTGATGACGATGTTGTGCGCACTGGCAATCTGGTCGTAGTACGCCGTCATCTCATACTCCTGCGGGGTACCATCGAAGTCACGCAGCTGGCGAAGATCAAAGACCTGCATGCCGTGCTGATTGGCGCCATCGGCGACGATGTACGCATGGTCCTTGTACACCTTCATGTCACGCCAGACCGCCGGTCGGGCGGTATCAGTGAGCATCAGACGACCCAGGTAGGTGGGGTTCTCAGCGTTGGTCACATCGACAAACGAGGTCTGGTTCGAAAGACCCACCAGTGCGTACTCGTGTCCGGTTTCCGGGTCCTCCCATCCCCAGATATCGTTGGTTCGGATCCCGCGGTCGGCACCAAGGGCTTCCATGTTCAGGAACGAAAGCATGTTGACGTCCTTGCAGGGGAAATCTCCGGCCTCGTCCGCTTCACACTCGACCATGCCGCCGGTCACCGAGGCATAGCCCTTGGGATCCTGATGGACCGCATTGCCCTGAACCCATTCGCGTCCCGCGACCGAGAAAGGGACCGCGACACCAGATCGATTCTCCTGGCCGGTCGCGCCAATCACGGCCACCTGACCACCGACGGCAATCGTCGCGCCGAAGGAGGCGTTTTCGTCCAGTCCTTCGGCCTGGATAACGGCCGTCGACTCAACGCCATACTGACCGACATGGAAGGCGTACACGCTCCCGCCATTTCCGGGCGCCCCGACGTAGGCCGTGCCGCCATCGAAGGCCAGAGAAGACCCAAACCTGGCACCGGCGCTGGAAACGAACGGCGAGATGCGCTGGTCAAATTGCCATCCGCCGTCGTCGTTCTGGATGAACACGGCTACTGAACCCATGCGATTATCGTGACCGGGCATGCCGACCGCGAGGTGGGTTCCGTCGACGATCATGAGGGCCGTGCCGACCCCAGAGTTGGGGGCTGCAAAGGGAACATCGGCCGTGCCGTTGGGCATCCAGGCTCCGTCCCCGAACTTGAACGTCCAGACCGCACCGGCCCGCTCGTTTGCGAAGGAAGAGCTCACGGCAGCGTGGGTTCCGGACAGGGCAATCGCCGAGGGAAAGCCGCGCATGGGCTCGTCTCCCTCTTGCTCGGGTGCCAGCATGCCGGCCTTGGACCACCCGCTCTCCGACCACGTGTAGGCGTGGACGCTTCCGGCGGAGCGGAATCCGCCGCTCACGCCGACGAGAAGATGATCATTCTCCATCGCGACCATGCCGCCGAATCCATCGATATTCTCGGTCAGCGTGCCCGTCTCGGTCCAGGACCCGTCGTCTCCGCGTTCGAAGAAATGGACCGAGTTGGCGCCAGGTGCGCCGACGGCCATCCAGTTGCCGCTGATCGAGGCGGACCGGCCAAACCGGTCGCCGTCCGTGCCCTCGCTGGCCATCAGTGAGCCGGTTTCGGCCCACATGCCGTCGCTGCCCATCTCGTAGACGTACAACGCGCCGGGCGTAATATCATTGCTGCTGCCGCCGGCGATCAACTGATCGCCGGACACAGCCACGGTTGCGCCGAACTGGCCCATGGCCGGTGTGACCATCAGGGTCACGACGGCCACTGTAGTAAGGAACCTCTTCATCTTGGTGGGTGCTGATTGGAGTTTGATTAGCAAAGCAATGTAGCATGCCCCCCAGTCAGGCGCAGGGCTATCTGAAATCCCCCTACGCTGTCCAGCGGGCCCTTATCTGATCCCACCGATCCCGCGTCGGCCCGAACTCCCCCAACCGCTCACTCTCCGCCTCGAATCGCCCGTGAAAGTCCGAGCCTCCGGAAGTCAGCAGGCCGAAGCGATCGGCGAGATTGCGATAGTACTCGACCAGGGTGTCGTCGTGGGACGGGTGCCAGACCTCGAAACCGTCGAGTCCGGCGTCCACGAGATGGGTTACCGTGCGATGGGCGGTCGAGTCCCCGGGATGCGCGAGAAAGGCCAGACCACCGGCATTCCGAATCGCTGCGATCCAGTCGACGGCCGAGATCACCCTCAACGGCACATGCGCCGGTGCTCCGCGGGCCAGAAACCGGTCGAAAGCCTCTCGGATATCCGTCACATGGCCGGCCTCCACGAGGGCTCCGGCGACATGGGGCCGAGTCACAACGGCTCCGGCCCGCCGCTCCACGGCACTCCACGATAAATCCAGTCCCAGTCCTTGCAGTTTTTCAACGATGGCTCGCGCCCGATCGATGCGGGCCGTACCCAGCCGCTCGGTTAGTTGAAGCAGCCCCTCTGCAACCGGGTCGATACCGAGCCCCAGCAGGTGAACGTCGTCATGGGGAGTCCGGGCGGATGCCTCGACACCGCCGATCAACTCAACGCCCAGCGTCTCTGCCTCCTCGTACAGAGCATCCGAATACGCAGCGGTCGTGTCGTGATCCGTGATCGCCAGGACCTCGACGCCGCGAGCGGCGGCCAGCGCCACCAACTCCGACGGACCGAGCATTCCGTCGGAAACCGTCGTGTGCGCATGCAGCTCGGTCCGGACTCTGGGATTCATGAATTGGAGGGTTTGGGTGCGCTACATTAACCCTGTCTGTCGGCCGTTCCTAGCCGTTTTTCGCAACCAGCCCACATTGCAGGATGGATCATCTCTGGAGCCCCTGGAGAACGGCTCACGTTGCATCCTGGGCCGGAAAGTCAGCAGCTGACAAGGGCTCGGTCTTCGAAGCCATCGCGGCATCCTTGGACGATGAGACCAATCTGGTTGTTTGGCGCGGCGAGACCTGCTTCGTCGTGCTCAACCTGTTCCCCTACAACAACGGGCACTGCCTGATCGTGCCCTTCCGACGTGTCCCTGACTACACGGATCTGGAGCCGGCCGAGCAGGCCGAGCTCGCGTCCACGATCGACCGCGTCATGCGCTGGACTCGGCACGCTCTCGCTCCCGACGGATTCAACGTGGGCATCAATCAGGGCGAGGCGGCGGGTGCGGGAATACCGGACCACCTCCATGTTCATGTGGTCCCGCGGTGGGCATCGGACACGAACTTCATGCCGGTCACGGCCGGCGCCAGGGTCATCCCCGAGGCGCTGCAGTCCACGTGGGCGAAGATCCGCGCCGCAGCCGTCTCCGAGGCGGAGCAGGACACCCCGTGAGCACGAATTCGGTGGAGGAACGCCTCAAGCGGGTCGAGGCTTACGACTTCCGGGCCCTGACGCCGTTTGTCCGCTTCGGAACGGCGAGCGATCGCTACTCGGGCTGGATCGGTCAGATCTACCCAGAATCCTATCGGGAGCGAATCCGCGGGCGTTCCCGAAAACTGGGCGGCAGGACGTTTCGGGAAGAAACGCTGCCCGTCGATTCCGTCGCGCACTACTTCGAGCATTTCGACATTCTCGAGTTGGACTTCACGTTCTACCGCCCTCTGCTGGAGCCGGACGGGCGGCCGGGCAGCAACATCAACACGCTCCGGACCTACGCGGAGCATGCCCCACCATCCGCGCGATTCCTGCTCAAGGCGCCGCAGACCTACTTCCTGCGTAAACTGCGCCGGGGCTCTCCCCCGGTGGATGAGACCAACCCGGACTATCTGAACGCGAAGGCCTGCCACAATCATTTTGTGGACCCCGCCATTCGGGTGCTGGGAGACCGCCTCAAGGGATTTGTTTTCGAGCAGTCGTATTCCCGGCAGTCCGAGGGCCCGAGTCCGGAAGACAACGTCGAAGAACTCCGGCGCTTCTTCGGCGAACTGAACAGCACCATCCAGCCGCATCTTGAGCTGCGGTCCCCTCATCTACTGGTGGACAGGTACTTCCAATGGCTGGAGACTTCGGGCCTGGGGTTCGTCTTCAGTCACTGGTCCTGGCTGCCCCCGATTCGGGAGCAGTGGAAGATGGCTGGCGAGCAGTTCTCGGCGGCCGACAAGTCAGTGGTTTGCCGGTTGCTGACGCCACTTCGCATGAGCTATGCAGATGCCTATGCGCTGTCCCATCCCTTCAATGAGCCGCGGCCTGAGATTACGGACTCGCAGGGCGGCAAGCGAATGGTTCTGGATGCAACCGCCCTCGCTTTTCAGGGGCTGCTGAAGGATCACAGTGTGAACCTGATCCTGAACAATCGGGCCTGGGGGAATTCGCCGGCCCTGGGTCAGGCCATCGCCAGCCGGATCCTCGAGGAAGAGGTCCGGCGATTCAATGCGGGCCGGGCCGGTCCCGATCGGCCAGCCCAGTCCTAGCCAAAGCCCAGCCGCTACTTCCGACCGTAGTCGTCTTCCAGGCGGATGATGTCGTCCTCATCGCAGACTCCCAGTTGGGTCTCGATGATGATCAGATCTTCTGATCCCTTGTTCTCGATTCGGTGGACGCCACCCACCGGGATAAACAGCGCGTCGCCCGTCGAAACTCCGGTTACCGAATCGTCCAGCGTGAACATGCCATTGCCTTGGGCGATGGCCCAGTGCTCGCTGCGGAGCCGGTGCTTCTGGAGCGACAGCCGCTGTCCCGGATGCACGATGATTCGTTTTACCCGGTATCCCGGCTCGTTCAGATACTCTTCCCATCGGCCCCAGGGCCGGTCATCGGCGTCGAGCCAGGTCGGTGAACTCATCAGGCAGTTGGTTTGGGTACAGGTTTTCCAATGAATCGCATCATCAACACGAGCACGCCGGCACCCAGAAGGAGTCCAATCCACCAGGGCATGCCGTAGCCGGCAGGCACCGTCCCGAACGCCATCGCCACGCCGCCAACAGCCATCGCATAGGGCAACTGCGTCCGCACGTGGTCGATGTGATCACAGCCGGAGGCCATCGAGGACAGAATCGTAGTGTCGGAAATCGGAGAGCAGTGGTCTCCCCAAACCGAGCCTGCCAGGATGCTGGCGATGGTCGAATAGAGAATGTGGTAGTCGTGGGCAGCGACCATGCCGTTGATGGTCATCACCGCCCAGGCCAGTGGCACCACCAGTGGCAGCAGGATCCCCATCGCTCCCCAGGAGGAGCCTGTGGCGAACGCCGTTGCCGCGGCCAACAGGAATACGATGATCGGAACGATCTCCGGACTCAGCGAATCGCCCAAGACCGAAACCAGATACTCGGCCGTGAAGAGCGTCTGCGTCACTTCCGACAGAGACCAGGCCAGCACCAGAATGATCATGGCGAACATCATGGACTTGAGACCGGCATACCAGGCCTCAATGGTCTCGGCCAGCGTGAGAATCCGCTGACCGACCGACAGTATCGCGGCCACCATCACGCTGAGTAGCGAAGCCCACAGCAGAGAGGTGTAGGAATCCGACGACCCAATGATGTCCCGAAGATTGTCGCCTTCGCCCGTGACATAGAGCCCGGCCATCACCCCGAACACCAGCACGGCAACCGGAAGCACGGCGTTGATCATGCGCATCGGCTTGTCGGGATTGGGCTGTACCTCCTTCCCCTCCACAGCCTCGGAGTCGATCTGGGCGTCAGGAGCCAGAACCTGACCGGTTGTGCGGGCCCTGACCTCGGCCGCATGCATGGGCCCGAAATCGCGCTTGCTGAAGGCCACCACGAACACGAAGAAAATGGCCAGGATCGGATAGAAACTGAACGGAATCGAAGCCAGAAAGAGACCGTACGGCGACGCATCGATCTCCGGAATGGTCTGGAGCACGTCGCCGATCAACCCGACCTCATACCCGATCCAGGTGGTCACGAACGCCAAACAGGCCACCGGCGCCGCGGTCGAGTCCACGATGTAGGCCAGCTTCTCGCGGGAAATGCGGAGCCGATCCGTCACCGGACGCATCGTGTTTCCGACCACCAGCGTGTTGGCATAGTCGTCGAAAAAAATGGCGAGGCCCAATGAGGCCGCAGCTGCCTGGCCACGGACAGGCGTGTTTGCCCACGTGATGATCCGGTTCACGATGCCCTGCATGCCACCGTTGCGGGACACAATACCGACCATGCCGCCAATCATGAACGAGAACAGGATGATCGACGCCCTGTCCGGGTCCGTCATGGCCCCGAGCACGTAGACCTGGAGGGTTTCCAAGAGGCCGTTCCAGAAGCCCATCGGCGTGAGGGCAACGGCAAACGCAGCCCCGCACCAGATTCCGACGAAGAGGGCCGGTATCACCCGCTTGAACACGAGTGCAATCCCGATGGCGATTATCGGGGGCAGAATGGACAACCAGCCTGGGATAGCTCGAAAGGGGGCCGAGGCCACCTCTCGTCCCTGGCGGAGAACCTGGACGTTCCCGGTCTCCTCGGCCTTCACGGAGGCCGTCCAGACCCCGTCGACTATGCTTAGCGGGAACTGGGCCGAGCCCACCGCCAGTACATAGGAATCCGCACCGAGCGTGTCGGACACCACCAGACCCACCTCAAACGGAATATCCTTGAGGACCGTACCCGGGACCGACAGCTCCACAACCTGCGCTGAGGCGGCCGGAGCAAGTCCCGCGACCAGGGCGAACATGGCCATGAGCAGAGGCCCGCGAAGAACGCCGGCCGACGGAAATCGAGGGGTCATTGGGGCTCAGTCTTGGGTTCCAAAAATGCGATCTCCGGCGTCACCGAGGCCCGGTCTGATATAGGCATTCGAGTCCAGCTCCCGATCCAGCGCAGCCGTTACGATCGCGACATCGGGATGCGCCTTGTTCAGACGCAGCACGCCCTCAGGCGCCGCCACGAGACACATGAATTGGATGTCCCTGGCGCCCCGCTTCTTCAGGATCGAAATCGCTCCCTCGGCAGAGCCACCGGTGGCCAGCATTGGATCCACCACCAGCACCCGGGCCGATTCGATGAATCGTGGCGTGCGCTCATAGTAGGACACCGGCTCGAACGTTTCCTCGTCCCGATACATGCCGAGATGGCCCACGCGGGCATCCGGAATGAGCCGCAGCACCCCGTCGACCAGTCCCAGTCCAGCCCGGAGAATCGGGATCACGATCACGGACCCCCGCAGGTTGTGCCCAACCGTCTGCTCAAGCGGCGTCTCAATCGTGACCTCGCTGACCGGCAGGTCGCGAAGGCACTCGTACGCCAGATGCATCGACAGATCAGACAGCGTGGACCGAAAGGTCCCGTGATCCGTGCCCTGCCGCCGGAGGACCGTCAGGTCTCTCCGGACGATGGGGTGGTCAACAATGGTGAGTCGGGGAGTTGCCACGACCAGCCTCTAGTTATGGGGCTGGTTGAGCCACGGCTTCCGCTCGAAGTACGAGTCGGTCACTCTCTTCAGGAGACCAGACAGCAGGATCAGGGTCAGGATGTTGGGCAGTGTCACGAGCGACAACGCCACATCGCCCAAATCCCAGATGGTGGTGACCGCCAGCGTGGCACCCACAAAGTGGAATACCAGGAAGACCAGCTTGTAGGGCAGGATGGCCTTTCGACCCATCAGGTAGTTCGCACAGCGGTCTCCGTAGTAGCTCCACGAGATGGCTGTCGAGATGGCGAACAGGAAGACACAGAGCAGCACGAGATACTTGCCGAGCCACCCGAGCCCCAGCGGCTCCAGCCCGCGTTCGAAGCCCAGCGCTGTCAGCGGCGAGCTGTTCCGGACGCCATTGCCGTAGAGCACCTCGAATTCCTGTCCTGACTCGCTGACCGCAATGCCCCGGGACGGATAGACGGTGCCCGAGAAGGCGGTTGTCTGATCCGCGTCACTGAACAGGCGGGGGACCGCCACGTCGTAGTAGGCCAACACCCCGGCGTCCGCCGCGACGGCGGCGCCTTCTGAATACGCGATGGCATTGGGGGCGGAGACATCGTTGTTGGAACCGAACTCGTCGACCACCACGTAGGTGACGTTTCCATCGGTGATGTCAAGATCGGTCGGGATCTGCGCGTTGTAGGCGCCGGTCGAGATGATAACCAGACCGGTCATCGTACAGATGACGATGGTGTCGATGAAGGGCTCCAGTAGAGCGACCACACCCTCGGACACCGGCTCATCGGTCTTCGCCGCAGAGTGGGCAATGGGCGCCGATCCCTGACCGGCCTCATTCGAGAAGAGACCCCGCTGCACCCCGTAGCGCAGCGTGAAAATGAAGATCCCGACTCCGGTACCCGCAACGCCGGCGGTCGGATTGAAGGCTTCCTGGAAAATGACCCCGAACGCCGGGAATATTTCGCCTGGATTCGAAAGCAGAATGACCAGGGCGCCGAGTACGTAGACACTGGCCATGACCGGTGCGAGAATCCCGGTGACGGCTCCGATTCGCCTGATGCCGCCAATGATCACGAGGCCGACCACGGACGCCGAGACGAGGCCGGTGATCCACGTGGCGATACCGAAGTTGTCGGCTACCTGCGTGGCGATGGTGTTGGCCTGGATCGCGTTCCCCGTCATGAACGACGTCAGCATGAGCATGATGGCGAAAAACACAGCCACCGGCTTCCAATTCCAGCCGTACACGTCCTTGATGCCGCGCTCGATGTAGTACATCGGGCCGCCGGCAACCGAACCTTCCATGGCGCTCGCTCCGTCCATCGTCACCCGATAGTGCTGCGCCAGCGTGACCTCGCTGAACTTGGTGGCCATACCCAAAAGGGCCGTCATCCACATCCAAAACAGGGCACCAGGGCCGCCCCAGTGAATGGCCAGCGCCACACCGGCGATGTTTCCGATTCCGACCGTGGCCGATAGCGCCGTGGTAAGGGCCTGAAAGTGAGAAACATCACCCGGCTCATTCGGATCGTCGTATTTCCCCGAGGTGACCGCGAAACCGTGGCCCAATCGCCGAAACTGGACGAAGCCCAGACGCAGGGTCAGAAAGGCGCCGGCGCCAAGCAGGCCGATGACCAGTACGGGCGAAAGCAGCCCGTTGGCAAAGGAAATAAAATGTTCGAGGGCTTCCATCCGAGGGTGGGGTCTGGTGTAACGGGCTCAATTGGTGGGACTCGCCCACCGGCCTGACGGGAATCACCCCGTCAAAAGGCCGAAAATGGCAGCCGCGAATATAACCCTGCCTTCAGGGGTCGACAAACGAAGCCCCGGGGATCAGCCCGCCAATGAGGCCGGATCGACCTCGCTCACCGTCCCATCGGCCACGGCAAGCGTCCGCGCGGGATATTTTTGGACCAGCCGATAATCGTGCGTGGCCATGAGAATCGTCATGCCCTGGCTGTGCAGGTTCAGGAACAGACGTTGGATGTCGTCCGCCACGGCCGGATCCAGATTCCCGGTGGGCTCGTCCGCGAGAATCACCCACGGCTCGTTTACGATGGCCCGCGCGATCACCACCCGCTGCTGCTCGCCACCGGACAGCTCATGCGGGAAGCGCCGACGCTTGTGGCTCAGTCCAACCCAGGAAAGGACGTGGAGAACCCGATTGCGCACTACCCTGCCCGACTTGCCGGTGACGTAGAGGGCGAAGGCCACGTTCTCGTAGACGTCCCGATCCGGCAGGAGCTGGAAGTCCTGAAACACGATGCCGAGCGAGCGGCGCAGGAAGGGCAGCTCTGCCGGCTTCATCCGGTCACTGCGGAAGTCCGCCACCCGGACCCGACCGGAGATGGGCGGCGAGTCCATGTACAGGAGCCGGAGCAGGGTGGTCTTCCCCGACCCGGTCGGCCCGATCAGGTAGACCATCTCCCCACGTTCAATGGTCAGGTTCAGCCCGGAGAACACCTCGCGTTTCTCTCCACCGGGGAGCGGATAGGAAGCAGAAACGTTTTCGAGTTCAATCAAGGCGGGTGGAGGCGATTCGGGATGGGTCGGCCGGGGAATCTAGCACTTTTCGGGGTCGCCCTTCGGCAGTTCCTCAGGAAAGGGGCTTCCGGAGGACCCAGTGAACCCGCTCGGAAGCCTCGGTTGCTTCTTCCATACCAAACTCTTCGAACCGGCCCGCGATCTCGAAACCGGCGGCAGTTGCCGAAGCGGCAACCTCGGCAAGACTGTATGCACGCTGCCGGTGCTCCTCCCTGAAATTTTTTCCCAGCACCTCGATCTCGAAGACGGTGGTGTGGATGCGAGACTTGGGATCGTATTGCGAGTGCCGCACATACTCAAACCCTTCGGCCTCGCCCCGATCCTCCATGAGCGCCTCGTTGTTCACCGAGTTGGCGGGGGTGCTCTGATCGAACACGAACACGCCGCCCGGCTTCAAGGCACGAAGGGCACAGCCAAACAGCAAACCGAGCCGCTCCTCGGTCAGGAGATAGTTCATGCCATCGTACAAGAGGAGAACGGCATCCACGAGCTGGTCCACGCGAAAATCCGTGAAGTCGGCCTCGGCGAACTGAATCTCCGCGCCCTCCATTTCCGCCTTGGCGCGTGCCACTCTGACCATGCGGCCAGAGGCATCCGTCGCCAGATAGGTGTACGGGTGCAGGTACCGCATCGCCAGTGCGAAAGACCCCGTCCCGCACCCCAATTCCAGAATCTTCTCGGCATCAGGAGCAAACTCCTCGAGGAGCGCCTGCACGTGAGCCGCCCACAGGTCATAGTCTACGTGCTCCATCACGACGTCGTACCCGGCGGCCAGCACCGAGTAGGCTGACACCTCCTTCATGAGTCGGCCGGTTCGAGGGCCAGACGCTGCCTCGCGACGTCGAGCGCTACCTCGATGGCATTCCGCATCGATTCCGCCCGGGCGATGCCCTTCCCGGCGATGCCGAAGGCCGTCCCGTGATCGGGAGACGTACGGATGATGGGCAGGCCGGCGGTAAAGTTGACGCCGGTGTCGAAGGCGAGGGTCTTGAAGGGAATCAGGCCCTGATCATGGTACATGGCCAGGACCGCATCGTACTCCTCCCACTGTCGCTCGGCGAAGAAGCCGTCAGCGGGAAAAGGGCCGAAGCCCTGACTGCCGAGGGTCTCGCGCATCGCAGGTTCGATGATCTCGATTTCCTCGGAGCCCAGCACGCCGCCGTCGCCAGCATGGGGGTTCAGTCCCAGCACGGCAATTCGCGGCTCGGCGATTCCGAAATCGCGCTGCAGCGACTCGGAGAGCCGAACCAGACAGCGAGCCACGGCCACCCTTGTGATGCGGCTGGCCACGTCCTTCAGCGGCATGTGGCCCGTGACAACCCCCACCCGGAGCGGTCCGGCCACCATCGTCATCAGATAGTCTGAGGTGCCGGTGAGCCTGGCCAGGTACTCGGTATGGCCAGGCTCATCGTAGCCGGCCAGACCAATCGCTTCCTTGGAGATCGGCGCGGTCGCCATGGCGTCCACCTCACCGGACAGACAAAGCTCCACGGCCCTGGCGATGGAGCGCATCGACAGCGCACCGGCCTGTGCCGAGACCTCCCCGAAGCGGACCGCATAGCCCTCGTCGGCGGCCACCTGATGGAGCGGCACCGGCAGGGCATCCAGACCCAGCCGGTGGGCGTGCAACTCCAATACCGCCCGGTCTCCGACGAGGACGGCATCGCATTGGGCCTGGACCGATGGTTCGGCCAGACACTTGAGCGCCACCTCGGGGCCGATCCCGTTGGGATCACCCAGAGTTACGGCGATTCGGGGACGACGCATGGATGCAGGAGTTGGGTTCGATCAGCCGCGCTTTCTGTCCGCATAGTCGCGGAGGTACTCCACCAGCAGGCGGACACCGTAGCCCGTTCCGCCGACAGGCTTGTACGGCTTGGCTTCTTTCAGGTAAGACGGGCCTGCGATATCGATGTGTATCCAGGGGTACGAGACGAAGTGTTCCAGGAACTTGCCGGCGGTGATGGACCCGGCAGCACGCCCACCGACATTCTTGATGTCGGCCACATTGCTCTTGATCTGCGCGCCGTACTCCTCGAACATCGGGAGCTGGTGCACCCGCTCGCCGCTGCGTTCTCCGGCAGACATGAGGGGCGCCAGAAGCTCGTCGGCGTCCGGGCCTTCGGACGTCATGACCGCCGCGGCATGCTGCCCCAGCGCAATCACAGCCGCGCCCGTCAACGTCGCGAGATCGATGCAGACCTCCGGGTTGTATGTCTTCGCATAGGAAAGCGCATCGGCCAGGATCATGCGACCCTCGGCGTCGGTGTTCAGCACCTCGACGGTCTTGCCCGAGTGCATCTTGATCACATCGCCGGGGACGTAGGCATTCTCGCCGGGACGGTTGTCGGTGGCCGGAATCAGCCCAATGACATACAGCGGAAGTTCAAGCCGGGCCACGGCCTCAACCGCGCCGATGACGGCCGCGGCACCTGCCATGTCCGACTTCATGCAATCCATGGAGTCTTTCGTGGGCTTGAGCGAGAGGCCGCCGGTGTCGAAGACCACGCCCTTGCCGACCAGTACCACCGGGCGTTCGTTGCGCCTGTTGTCAGGCATCCACTCCAGCACCGTGAAGGTCGGCGGATCCTGGGAGCCCAGATTGACGGCCAGAAGGCCTCCCATCTGCTCCTCTTCGATGAGCGCCTTGTCCCAGACCGAGGCCAGGTACCCGTATTTCTTGGCTGACTTCTCCATGGCCTTGGCCAGGAGAGTGGGCGTCTTGTCGTTCGGCGACGTGTTGACGAGATCACGCGCCGTGCATACGGCCTCTGAGATCACGCGTCCGCGCTCGGCTCCGCGGCGGACGGCCTTGTCGTTCTCGCTCGTCTGGAGCACGAGACGCGCGACCGGGGCCGGGGCGTCCGATTCGGTCATATACCTGTCGAACCGGTAGGCACCGAGGAGGAAACCTTCCACCACAGACTGCGCGGCGTACTCCACTTCGAGTGCCTCCCAGTTGCCAAGTGCGACGCCAACGGTCTCGACTTTGGCTTTTGCCGCCAGGCGGGCGCCCTCGGCAGCAGCCTTGCGAAGCGCCTCGCCGGAGAGTTTGTCACCCGCGCCCAGCCCAAGCAGCGCAACGCGGCGCGCCGAACCTGTCTCGGGATAGAGCAGCACGGAAGAGTCGGCCTCACCGCTGAAGTCAGGGGCAGCACGGCGAACAGAGCCGCCGAAGCCGTCGGCCAGGTCTGCCAGCGTTCCATCGGCCTGCTCTTCCAGCATGGGAATGAGCAGAAGGTCGACGTCCAGTTCGGAAATGGAAATGGTTGTTACGGATACTTTCATCTTCGTTGGTTCGGCCCTCAGCCGCGCTTGCGCGGTACGGCCTGAAGCATGGTTAGATACTCTTGGTCTTCTTCGGAGAGGGTATCCTCTCCAGGGGTCTCAGCCTGTAGATCCAGATAGCGCGTCGCCTGCTCGACCACCAGTTTGATGGTCTTGTCGAGAGGCTTCCTGACAAAGGCGCCGGAGGCATTGGGATGTCCTCCGCCTCCAAGGCTCTGTGCCCATTTGTGGACGTGATCCGTCCCCTGGGAGCGGAAGCTGACCTTGGTGCCGCGCTCCGTCTCAGTAAACAGCAGCGTGGCGCGGACTCCATCGATCGAGAGCCCCCAGTTTATGTAGCCCTCGGTGTCCTCGATGGAGGCGCCCGTTTCCTGAAGCATGGCCCGGGAGATGACCATGTACGATATGGTATCGTCGTGGGCCATCTGGAGGGAATTCAGCATCCGGCTGAGAAGCCGAAGCGAAGAGGGCGACTTGCGGTCGAAGATCTGACTGTGCACGTCCGAGGTGTTCAGTCCTCCGCGTTCAATCATGTCTGCGACCAGCCGGTGCAGGTCAGGGGAGACATTGGAAAACCGGAAAGAACCGGTGTCGGTCACGATCGCCGTGTAGAGCGCGGACGCTATGGCGTGGTTCACCAGCGACGGGTCGTCGGCGTCAATGAGTTCGTAGACCAACTGTCCGGTTGACGATGCGCTCTCCCGGGCGTATTCCAGATCGAACCACCGCTCAGGATTGGTGTGGTGGTCAATTAACAGCTTCGTGGCTGGGGAGTCCATCACGCCCTTGCCGACGGGTCCAAGCCGGTTGGCCGCGTTCGCGTCCATAATGGCGATGACGTCCGCTTCCGCTATGGCCCGAATCTGGTCCAGGCTTCCGTCGAACACCTGGATCTCTTCGGCTCCAGGCAGCCACTCCAGATTGAACGGTGTGGAGTCACAGTTGATGATGGTCGCCTGCTTCCCTTTGCGCCGGAGGTAGTGCGCAAAGCCCAGCACCGACCCAATGGCATCACCATCGGGACGCGCGTGCGTCGTCAGTACGAAACTTTGGGCACTCTCAATGAGTGCGCAGACTTCCTGAAGCATGGACCGGAACCGGTCTGGAGGTGTGATCGGAAAGAGCACAAAATCAGCCTCCTTTTAACGGCTTCACGTCAGCAATTGTTCGGGGCTGGCGGGGCACGCCTGTGAAGATCCCGCACGAGATGCGTGCATCCTGAGCGGACTATTTGGAGCCCGCAGACATCACCAGACTGGTCAGAATACCGGATCCCTGGAGATTCATCCCCCCGTCCACCACCAGCCGGGTCCCGGTGATGTAGGTGGCCAGCGGAGAGGCCAGGAAGACGGCGGCCTGACCGATGTCGTCGGGCGTGCCGTAGCGTCCCATGGGGATGCTGCGCCGGAATCGCTTGTGGAACTCCTCGTCGCCGGGTGCCAGGCGGGCCATCCCTTCGGTCCCCTCAATGGGGCCGGGAGCCACGCTGTTTGATCGGATCCCGAATCGGCCCCACTCAAGGGCCAGATTCTGCATCAGGTTGTCAACGCCTGCCTTGGCTGCACCCGCGTGCGCCTGGGCGAAGTAGGGCACGAAGGCCTGCCCGGCAGAGATGAACGTGATGCTTCCTCCTCCGTCGCTGAGCTGCTCGAATGCGGCGCGCGCCGCGTTGAACGAGCCCAGCAAGTCGATGTCAACCACCGACTTGAACCCGCTGGGGGAGAGGTTCTCGGCGGTGGCCAGAAAATTGCCGGCCGCTCCGCAGACCAGGTGGCTGACGCGCCCCAGTTTTTCCCCGGCGCCGGCAATGGCGCCCCACAGGGCATCGTAGTCACGAACGTCAGCAGCACCGCACCACACGCTGGCTCCGAGCGCTTCCAGCTTCTGCGTGGCGGCCTCGAGTTTCTCAAGGGTCCGTCCGCAGATGGCCACATTGGCGCCGTGACGCGCAAAGGCCTCTGCCACGCCGAAATTGATCCCGCTACCGCCTCCGGTAATGAACACCGTTTGCCCGGCGAACAGGTCTTTGGGGAGCAGATCTTCCATGTCTGGGCCTTGGCTACGCGCGAAAGAGGCTCTGGAACTTGGTGGCCAGGGCAATGGACCCTTTCACCTTCAGCTTCCCGCTCATCATCAGCATCATGGGGTTGGCATTCCCCAGACTCATTTTGATCCAGTCCTTGGCATCGGCAGTGACCTCGACCGTCGGGCTGTCCATCACCCCCTCCTCCGACTTGTAGGTGCCCTCGTGAAAGGTCAGGATGTAGTCGCCGCCACCATCTCCGGTCAGCCGCAATTGGACCGTGCCGTTGACCCCGGCGGCGCGTTCGGGTGCGAAGTTCCGGCTGTAGGCAGCCAGCAGGTCAGGAATGCTCTCGATGGGCATGATGTCTGGACTTTGGATGCCCCTATCTGGACATCAGGGATACAATCTGTGCGTCTTCCAACCGTCGTCATCCGGTTCGAATATCAATCGCTCGTGTAATCTACTGGATCGACCCTGCCAGAACTCCATACGGGACGGGCGGATTCGAAATCCACCCCAAAAATCCGGTAGAGGGATCTCCTGATCCTTGAATTTCTCCGTGAAGTGAGCCACGCGCTCCTCCAACGAGGTCCGCGACTCCAGCTCCCGGCTCTGCCGGGACGCCCAGGCACCAATCTGGCTCCCGCGCGGCCGGCTCTGGTAGTATGCGGCCGATTGCTCTCGGGAAACCCGCTCGACGGTGCCCTCGATGCGTACCTGACGCTCCAGGACCGCCCAGTGAAAGGCCACCGAGGCCTTCGGATTCGCCGCCAACTCCTCGCCTTTTCGGGACTCATAGTTGGTGTAGAAGACGAAACCCCCGGCGTCCACCTCCTTGAGCAGAACAATCCGCGTGGAGGGTCTGCCGTCCGGTGTGGACGTGGCCAGCGCCATCGCCTCCGGATGAATCAGGCCCGACTCCTCGGCATCCTGATACCACGCCGCGAAGAGCGTATACGGGTCGCCGGATTCAGCGGCCGGATCGATACCGCGGATGACGCCCTGTCCCAACGTCGTGATGGTCTTGGCAATGGTCTTGAGTTTCATGTCGCCAGCCGATGCGGAACCAGAACACCGCCTTCCAGCGCGAGCACGCGGTCTGCGCGGGAAGCCAGATCCGGATTGTGGGTCACGATGACGAACGTCTGCCCCATCTCCCGACTCAGGTTCGCCAACTCCTCGTGCAGCCGGGCGCTGGTCTTCGCGTCCAGGTTGCCCGTGGGCTCGTCGGCCAGAACCATCTTGGGACTGTTCATCAGGGCACGGGCCACCGCCACCCGCTGCTGCTCACCTCCCGACAATTCGGACGGGACGTGCTGGGCCCTGTCCGCGAGGCCCATGAGTGCCAGGAGTTCACCGGCCCGCTTCAGCGCCTGCGACATGGGTGTCCGGCCAATCAGGGCGGGCATGGCCACGTTCTCCGCCGCGGTGAACTCCGGCAGCAGATGGTGGAACTGGAAGACGAACCCGATCGAGTCATTTCGAAACTTGGCCAGGTCCGCGTCAGACCGGCCAAACACCTCCCGACCCTCGAACAGGACCTTGCCCTGGTCGGGACGATCCAGGGCGCCGATGAGATGCAGAAGCGTCGACTTCCCGGTCCCGCTTTCGCCAACTATGGCCAGGATCTCCCCCTGTTCAATCTCCAGATCGACGCCGCCCAGTACGGTCAGCTTGCCTCCCCCGGCAGTGGGATAGGACTTGTGCAGGTTCTGTACCGAAACGAGTGACACCTAGTCGTCGCTGCGCTGAATGTCGTACTTGTTCATCTTGTTATAGAGATGAGACCGCTGGATGCCGATGGCCTCGGCGGTCTTGCTGATGTTCCACTCGAACTGGGACAGCTTGCTCTCGATGAACAGCTTTTCGGCCTGATCGCGGAAGTCGCTGAACTGGTCATAGCGATCGAGCAGGCCGGCGATCGGGTTGTTGCCCGCGGCTCCAGGACGCACGTACCGCTCCACATCCGAGGAGCCTATTTCATCTCCATCGGCAAGAATGGTCAGGCGCTCCACCACGTTGTAGAGTTCGCGCACGTTACCGCGCCAATCAAAGCGCGACAGGGTCTCCAAAGCGGCCGATGTGAAGGGCCGGGGCTCCAGGCCATTGCGCCGGGCGATGCGCTCGGCAATGTGCTCCGTAATGATCGGCACGTCACTCCGTCGCTCCCTCAGCGGCGGGACGTGGATCAGGATGACGCTGAGCCGGTGGTACAGGTCCTCCCGGAAATGGTGCGAGTCAATCTGCGTCAGGAGGTCCTTGTTCGTGGCCGCAACCACCCGGACATCAACGGGAAGACTCCGGTCGCCTCCTACGCGGGAAATCCGGCTTTCCTGCAGCGCGCGAAGCACCTTGGCCTGCGCCGAGAGGCTCATGTCGCCGATCTCATCGAGAAAGAGCGTCCCGCCGTGGGCCTGCTCGAATTTCCCGATCCGCTGCTTGGTGGCTCCTGTGAAGGCTCCCTTTTCGTGGCCAAAGAGCTCGCTCTCGATCAGCTCACTCGGAATCGCCGCGCAGTTGACCTCCACCAGGGGCCCATCCTTGCGGGAGGACAGGCGGTGGATCCAGTTCGCGACCAGTTCCTTGCCGGTTCCGGCCTCCCCGGTAATCAGGACCCGCGCTTCCGTGGGTGCGACACGCTCGAGCGTCTCCTTGATGCGACCAATGGCCGCAGAGTCCCCCAGGATGGGTGTGATCCCCGTCTCGTGCCGCTCGACAATCGCCTGCCGCATGCGGCGATTCTCGTTCTCCAGCTGCCCACGATCGAGTCCGTTCCGGATGGTGAGCAGCAGTCGATTCAGATCCGGCGGCTTCTCAATAAAGTCGTAGGCACCCAGCTTGGTCGCCTCGACCGCTGTTTCGACGGTCCCGTGCCCCGAAATCATGATGACGGGGACCTCTGGCTGGTCATTGGAGAGGCTTGAGAGGACCTCCAGACCATCCATCTTGGGCATCTTTACATCCAGAAGGATGAGGTCGTACCGGGACGCCTTTGCCTTTTCCAGGGCCTCCTTGCCGTCGACGGCCTCGTCTACCGCGAAATCCTCGTACTCGAGAATCTCCCGAAGCGTGCGACGAATCGCGGCCTCGTCATCGACGACCAGGATGGATGGTACGGCCATGGGCCGCCTACTGGCTCACGCGGGCCAGATAGAACTCGATGTCCCTGGCCTCCTGAGAATTGGGATACTCGTCGCGGACCCGCTCGTAGACACGGCGGGCAGACGCCGTCTCACCGGCGGCCTCGAAGGCACGGCCTGCAGCCATAAAGTAGCCGGGCGACGTAGCGTCACTCGAATACATGGTCGCAGCCCGGGAATACAGAGCCGCCGCATCCTCGTTCTCGCCCTGGCTTTCCAGGATCGCGGCTTCGCCGGCCGTCGCGGACGCCCCGATGATATTGCCGTCACGATTGTAGGAACGGAAGAGCGGGAGCGCCTCCTCGTAGTTCCCCATGCGGAAGTAGGCGTCAGCCGCATAGAACCGGGCCAGGTTGCCGGCATCGGTGCCGCCATACTCATCCACGATGTCGAGCAGGCCGAGGCTGTTTCCGGTCCCGTCGAGGGCGGTCTGCCAGGAGCCCGCCTCGTAGGCTGCAACGGCACCCGTCATGGCATCCAACGCTTCCTGCTGCCTGGCAGACTGCATGAACGACCAGGCAATTGATGCCAGAATGATGACGACGACGGCTGCAATGGCCCCGTAGAAGTAGGTGCGGTAGCGATCCGTCAGGTCGAGAATCCGGGCGTAAAAGGTGACGACCTTGTCCTCACGGAGCTCGTGGCGGCGGGAAATCTTGCGGGTCGGGTTCAGGGTCGACATGGGGAACGGTTCAGGTTACCGGGGTTCGGTGCGCGATTCTTCGCAAAGACCATCAAACTAGGACGGTGAATCAGCCAAAACAATGCCAGACAGCCGCACAGCGCGGGTTTGACACACTCTTCCCAGGCCAGGTCTACGGGAGAAGGCCGTCAACCTGGCGGGCCCAGGCCGACCTGCGCCTTCCAGGGCGGGGTCTCGGCGGTTTGGCGGCCGGGTCCGAGAGGTTTGGCGGCCGGAAGCGCTACCCACGAGTTTGCTCAAAATTTTGCAGCACGAACCCGACGGGCGACGGACATTACAGGTGATTTTCCATCCACATCTGAATATTCCGCCATGGCTATCCGTCTCGGCATTAATGGTTTTGGCCGCATCGGCCGTCTGGTTTTCCGTTCCATCCTGGAGCGCGCATCCGACGACTTCGACATCGTGGCTGTCAATGATTTGACTGACGCCGATACGCTGGCGCACCTGTTCAAATACGACTCGGTCCACGGCCGCTTCCCCGGTACGGTTGGTACCTACGGCGATGGCCTTGTGATTAACGGCGATCGCTTCAAGGTCCTGAGCGAACGTGACCCATCCAAACTCCCCTGGGGCGACCTCGGTGTGGACGTGGTGATCGAGTCTACCGGCTTCTTCCGGACCCGCGAGAAGGCGGCGCTGCACCTCCAGGCCGGCGCCAGGAAGGTGATCATCTCCGCCCCCGCTTCGGGCGCCGTGGATGCCACCATTGTGCTGGGCGTCAATGATCATCTCCTGACCGGCAAGGAGGAGATCATCTCGAACGCTTCCTGTACAACCAACTGCCTGGCCCCGATGGTCAAGGTGCTGGATGACGCGTTCGGCCTGAAGAAGGGCTTCATGACCACGGTCCACGCCTACACCTCGGATCAGAACATTCAGGACGCCCCACACAAGGACCTCCGGCGCGCCCGAGCGGCAGCGGTCTCCATCATCCCGACCACGACCGGCGCCGCCAAGGCCGTCGGCCTGGTGCTTCCCCACCTTCAGGGCAAGCTCGACGGATTTGCCCTTCGGGTGCCCACCCCAGACGGCTCGCTGACGGACCTGACGGCGGAACTGGGCCAGGAAGTGACGGCTGAGGAGATCAATGCAGCCATGAAGGCGGCCGCGGAAGGCCCTCTCAAGGGGATCATGGAGTACTCGGAGGAGCCGCTGGTTTCCACCGACATCATCCACAACCCGCACTCCAACATCTTCGACGCCCTGTCCACCATGGCCTCCGGCAATCTGGTCAAGGTCGTCGGTTGGTACGACAACGAGTGGGGCTATGCCAGCCGCACCGTGGACGTCACCAAGAAACTGATGGATCTGGCCGGTTAATGGAAAAACTCCGCCTGAAGGATCTGGAGGTCGCCGGCAAGAAGGTGCTTGTCCGCGTTGATTTCAACGTGCCGCTGGACGGACACCGGGTGACGGACGACACACGCATCCGCGCGGCCCTCCCCACGATCAACGCCATCCTGGACCGCGGCGGATCTGCCATTCTCTGCGCCCACCTGGGCCGCCCCAAGGGGCAGCCCAACCCGAAGTACACCCTCGCCCCGGTCGCCCGCCATCTGGCGGGCGTCCTGGGCCGAGCGGTGCAGTTCGTGCCAAGCCTCACCGGCCCCGATGCTGTGGCCTTCGCAGAGGACCTCGCCCCTGGCGAGGTCCTTCTGCTGGAGAACACGCGCTACGACGCTCGGGAGGAGGCAAACGACGAAAGCCTGGCCCGCGAACTCGCGGGGCTGGCTGATCTGTACGTGAACGACGCGTTTGGCGCCGCGCATCGCGCCCACGCCAGCACCCACGGCGTAGCCATCCTGATGAAGCAGTCCGCCATGGGCCTGCTCATGGAGAAGGAGGTCGACTACCTCGGCAAGCTCCTCGGCACCCCGGACTCGCCCTTCGTGGCGGTGATCGGCGGCGCCAAGGTTTCGGACAAGATCGGGGTCATCGAGCAGCTCTTGACCAGGGTCGATTCGCTGATGATTGGTGGCGCGATGAGCTACACTTTCCTGAAGGCTCAGGGACACAGCGTCGGCACCTCGCTCGTCGAGGATGACAAACTGGATCTGGCGCTGGATGTCCTCAAGCGCGCCGGTGATCGGCTCATGCTACCGACCGACCACGTGATTGCCGACCGTTTCGCCGAGGATGCCCAGACCCGGATCTGCCAGACCGACATCCCCGAGGGATGGATGGGCCTGGACATTGGACCGGACACCATCGCCCGGTATACCGCCCACGTGGGACGCGCCAGGACCGTGGTCTGGAACGGCCCCATGGGCGTCTTCGAAATGAAGGCCTTCGCGGCCGGGACCAACGCGGTCGCCGATGCGCTTGCCGATGCCACCGATGCAGGCTGCCTCTCCGTGGTAGGCGGCGGTGATTCTGTCGCCGCGGTCACGCAGGCGGGGTACGAGGACCGCATTTCGCACGTGTCCACCGGCGGCGGCGCGATGCTCGAGTTTCTCGAGGGAAAGGAGCTGCCCGGCGTCCAGGCGCTGACCGACGCCTGAGCACGGACTCCCCGGTGACGCAACCCCGCGATCAGGGTGCCGTACCGCCCGGTCATCCCTCCCCCACAACCGATGCATGACCCGGTCGTCCAGGCCACCAGCCTGGGCAAACAGTACAGCGGCGGCTTTCGTGCCAAACCCATCCAGGCGCTGTCTGATTTTTCGCTGACCGTACATCGGGGTGAAGTATTTGGACTGCTCGGGCCCAACGGCGCTGGAAAAACCACCTTCATCAAGGCGCTGCTGGGCGTTATCCGCCCGACCAGCGGATCGGCCACTCTGCTGGGTCAGCCTATCGGTACGCCCGCGTCGCGATTCCGCGTCGGGTACCTGCCCGAACAGCATCGATTCCCGGGGTATTTGACCGCGGTCCAGGCGCTGGACCTCTATGCCCGGCTCTCGGGACACGACGCGCCCTCGCGAAAGTCCGAATCGGTCCGGCTTCTGGGCCGCGTGGGTCTGGCCGAGTGGGCCGACACGAAGGTCAAGAAATTCTCCAAGGGCATGATGCAGCGCCTTGGCCTGGCCCAGGCACTCATGGGCGACCCCGAACTGGTGATTCTGGACGAGCCCACCGACGGCGTGGACCCCATCGGACGTCGCGAAATCCGGGATCTCGTGACCTGGCTGAGCCAGAGTGGTACCACGGTATTCCTGAATTCCCACCTGCTCTCCGAGGTGGAGATGGTCTGCACCCGCGCCGCGATCCTGAACGACGGCAAGCTGGTCGGCCAGGGTTCGATTGCCGAGCTGACGACCGCTCCGGCCGCCTACGAAGCCCAGGGCACGCCGGTTGATGCCGGTCTGCCGGGTCTGCCGGATGGCGTCACCCATGACGGCGAGCTGCCCTGGGCCACCTACCGGATTCACGCGGACTCTCCCGAAGAACTGACGGCGATGCTGGGGCAGTTGATCAAGGCCGGCGTGACGCTTCGCCAGGTCACCTCCGGCAAGCGGACCCTTGAGCAGGCCTTTGTCGAAATCGTTGCCGATGCGGAGGCCGCCAATTGATCGCCTCCCGCCCCGCCATTCAATTCTCCGGCTCCCTGCAGCTCACGTTCCGTGAGCTCTGGTCCACCTATGTCACCCTTGGGCTGTTCGTGGTCAGCACCATCTGCTGGCTCTTCCTGACCTTTGCCATGAATCTGGATGTGGTCGAGGGCTCGGTGGCCGCGCTGCGCATTTTCGGCTTCGAGTCGACGCCGACCGACCACATCCGGGATCCGGAAACGGGCGAGTGGATGTCCCAGAGCATGGGGCTGGACAAGCTTGTGGTGGGCATCCAGTCTTTTGTGTTCGGTGCTTCCTATTTCCTCGGCACGCTCCTGGGCATCTTCGCCGCAGCGCCGCTCACCGCCAGTCTCGTCACCGAGTCCCGCATCGGGCTCCTGCTCTCCAAGCCGCTCTCCCGCCATCGCTTCCTGGCGGGGCATGTGCTGGGCGTGTTTGCCACCGTGCTGCTGCTGTCCACCTACCTCGTCCTCTCCGTCTGGCTGGTCCTCTCGCTCAAGACCGGCATCTGGGTCCCTTCCTTCCTGCTGGCCATCCCCATCATCACACTGATGTTCGGCGTGATGTACAGCGTCGTCCTGCTGGTGGTCGTCATCACGGGCAGTTCCGGCTTTGCCCTAGTGACCTCGTACGGACTCATTTTCATCAGCTTCATTCTTGCGGCGCAGGAGCAGATCCTGACGCAACTGATCACCCCCGGCAAGGAAATCTTCCTGGGGCTTTATTACCTGTTGCCCAACTTCATCGAGGCCGTCCCCTTCGCCGTGCAACTCGTCGAGGGAGATCCCGTTCAGAATTGGGTTCCTATTACCTCATCGATCGTCTTTGGTGCGGTCGCATTTTTCGGTGCATTTCAATGGTTCTCAAGAAAGGACTTCTGACGCTCGGACTCGCCGTCGCCCTCACGGGTTGCGTGCTGGAGGCCAATTCGCCCATCACATCCCGGGCCTCCGAGGCGCAGGATCTCGTCCCGGAGACGGCAATTGCGGTGGCTTTTGCGGATGCCCGCGCCGTCATGGAGAACATGAACAGCGTCGTGGCGCTGGATGACTCCGGCGATGCGGCCGCGGCCTGGGATCAGGTGCGCGCGGCACTCGGGGCCATCAACATGGACATCGAACGTGACCTGGATTTTGTGGTGGCGTATGCGGAAAAGGACCGCTCCCCCGTCGTCTCGGCGGTCGGCTCATTCGACCTGCAGGCGATTGGCTCCTACCTGGCTGAGAAGATGCCAGAAGCCAAACGGACGGATCTGGACGGGCTGACTGTGTGGACCATGACCGAAGGCTTCGACCACGGCGCGCTCGGCATAACCGAGAATGGGTCACGGATCATCGCGGCTCAGGACGCGGAGGCCATCCGACGGGCCCTGGACGTCCGCGGAGGCATCAATCTCGCCGAGATCGCTGGTCCCGCCATGAACAACGACACCTGGGCTGTCGCGCTGGATGTGGATGCTTTCCTCGACAAGACCGGATACAGCGGCTCGGAAAATGAGCTCATCATGCGCTCGGTGGCCCATGTCGCCGCGGGAGGCTCACTGACCGCAGAGCAGGCGGCCGGCACAGTTGTGATGCATCCCACGGATGGCGTCGATGAAGACGATCTCGCCGCACTCGTGCGCGGGCTCATCGGTGCCATGCGTCTTCAAGAACTCCCTGCAGAAGTACGCGCTGAAGTAGAAAAGATTGACGTAGAATCAGTGGACGGTACTGTCGTGGTGACGGGCGCCGTCAATCGCGACCTTATTGAGTCACTGATTCGCTGATGATCTACAAGAGTGCGTCTGACATCGACTTCTCGGTGTCGGACCTTCCCGCTGTTGCGGGGCCCCGTCGGGTGCTGATGACCGCCCCGACCCATTTTCAGGTTGAGTACGTGATCAACCCGCATATGGCGGGACACATCGGTTCTGTTGACACGGCAGTGGCACACGACCAGTGGGCGACGCTCAAGAGCACCTACGACGGGATTGGCCTCGAGACCCACGTGCTCCAGGGCGCCGAGGGCCTGCCGGACATGGTGTTCTGCGCCAACCAGACCCTGCCCGTTCCGCCGGCTTCGGGCTTGCCCCCCCGGGTCATCCTGAGCCGGATGCAATCCAGGCACCGGAAGCCGGAGGTGCCGGCGTTCCAGCAATTTTTTGGCTCCCAGGGCTACGATGTCCACACGCTGCAGGAAGGCAAGGGCTCTTTCGAGGGCATGGGCGATGCCATTTGGCATCCGGGCCGACTCCTCCTCTGGGGCGGGTTCGGATTCCGGACCGACCCTGAGGTCTACATCAGACTCAGCGGGGCGCTCGAACTTCGAATCGTGCGGCTTCTGCTGGACGATCCGGACTTCTATCACTTGGACACCTGCTTTTCCGTACTGGACGAAGAGACCGTTCTCATCTATCCCGGCGCATTCGGCGAGGACGGACGCGGCATGATCCGGAAGCTTTTCCCGCGTGTCCTCGAGGCACCGGAAGACGAATCGCGAAAGCTCTTCGCCTGCAATGCCCACTGTCCGGACCAGAAGCACGTCATCATTCAGCAGGGCTGCCAGCGGACGGTCGCCCTCCTGCTGGAGGCCGGATTCGAGCCCATCGAAGTGGATACCAGCGAATTCCTGAAGGCCGGCGGGTCTGTGTTCTGCATGAAGCAGATGTTCTGGTAGAGCGGGTCCCGTCAGCGAAAAGCGACACTACGATGGACGCCACGCCCATCCTCGCGAGCCAGACTCCCGTCGCCGGACTCTCGAATCGCCCGCGAGCATGGCCCGTCTGCGCGGCGCCTGGAGACGGGGAGACGAGACCGGTAGTTCTCGAACCGGGGGAAGCATGGCGAGCCGCCAGGTTTCGCGTAGTCATCGGCGATGAGCAGATAGCCACCGTCGTTCGCGTACCGCCGGAGGATCCCGACAGTCTGCTCGAGAGATCCCAGCACATCGCCCAGTGCCGCGAACACCACCACATCGGCGGGTACCTGGGTTGGGTACCGCTCGGCGGCAGTCAAGATGTCTCCCTCGCCGAATGAACAGAGTCGTTCGACTCCCAGCCTTGCAGCCGCGCCCACACAATGCCGTATGAAGGGCTCGAAGAGATCGATACCGAAGACCGGCAGGTCGAGCTGCTTTGCGATGGCCAAAGAGACCGCACGACCGAGTCTTCGCGACCTTGCATCACCCGGGTCTCCCGAAATTTGGTACCGACTCCCGACTGCTGATCGGTCAGGAACTCAACCTGCTTGATGTGGGGAACCGCAGCCTGAAAATTCCGCGGATCGGAAATCGTCTGGAATACCAGATCAATGGGCGCGGCAATCGTGCGGGAAACAACAACTGGTTTCATGGTCCGGGGCGGTCATGTGGCCTGGTCACGCGAACATTGATAGGGTAAGCATCCAAGGGGGCTCGGAACCCCGAGTCTTCGCGACCGCCTTTACCGAGCAGCCTGTCGGTCCGCAAGCTACTCAGATCTGAGCGTCGCCACCGGATCCATTAGCGCACATCGAATGGATTGATAGCTGACGGTCGCCCACGCAATCAGCAGGGTCACGATACCCGCGGCCAACAGGACACCCACGCCCAAGTCCACCCGGTAGGCAAAGTCTGCCAGCCAATCGTTCATGACCACATAGGCGATGGGTGCTGCGATCAAGAATGCAGCACCGACCAGGAGCAAGAACTCGCGGGACAGTAGCAGCGCCATCTGGGGCACCGAGGCACCGAGCACCTTTCGGATTCCGATTTCCTTGCCGCGCTGCTCGGCCGTGTACGAAGCCAGCCCGAATAGCCCGAGACAGGCAATGAACACGGCGACAAGCGCGAAGATATTGGACAGTGCGCCCAGCACGGTCTCATTGCGGTAGGACTCGTCGAACTCGTCGTCCATGAAGCGCAGGTTCAGCAGGTACTCCGGGTTGAACTGCGCGTACAGCCGCTCAAGCCCTGCCACCGCTTCCCGGGTCTTGCCCGCTTCCACCCTCACGTACATCGAGCCCCCGGTGTCGGGACGATGTCGGAAGATCACCGGGCGGATCGGGAAATACATCGACCCCATGTGGAAGTCCTCCATCACGCCCACAATAGTGCCCGGCACATCCCAGAAAGTGATCTGCTGGCCCAGCGGATCCTCCATACCCATCGCCTCGGCCGCCTTCCAGTTGATGACGTAGTTCGTTGTGTCGGTGGCGAACTCCGGCGAAAAGTCGCGCCCCTGAGTCAACTGGATGCCCATCGTCTCCGTGAAGTCATACCCCACGGCGCCATTCCAGAACAGCGTGTTGTTCGATGGGTCTTTGCCCTCCCACTCAACCCCGATCGTGTCGTTGCCAATCTGCAGCGGATTGATACTCGATGTGGAGACCGCTGCAATCCCTTCCACCCGCAGAAGCTCGCGCTTGAACGTCTCGTACTGGTCCCGAATCCCCCCTTCCAGCCGAACGATCGCCACGTTGTCACGCTCGATCCCAAGGTCCTTGGTCTGGATGTAGTCCAGCTGCCGGTAGACGGTGAGCGTGCCTACGATCAAGACGATAGACATGGCGAATTGGATCACCACCAGCGCCTTCCGAAGCCCCGATCCGCGGCCCGACGCGGCCGTTTGCTTGCGAAATACGCCGGTCACCGAGAACGCCGACAGGTACACGGCCGGGTAAGTGCCCGCCAAGAGACCGGTCCCAGCCGCGATCGCCAGAAAGAGGGCCAGGCTCGCGCCAAGGCTCGCCATGGAGACAGCCTTCCCGGTGAGTTCGTTGAAGCTCCCCAGCAATGCGGCCACCATCACCGCAGCAATCACGAAGGCCAGTGCGGCCTTCAGCAGCGACTCTCCCATGAACTGGGCCGCGAGGGACTCTCTGGTGGCCCCGATCGT
>JAJCYP010000049.1 GCA_029262855.1 Bacteroidota bacterium
CCCGGCGCGAGGGAGGCCGGCGGCGTTGCGATGGCCACTTTCCGGCCGGTCTTGCTCAGCACCACGCTCAGTGGCACGGCCGTCGCACACGGCACGGCGCAATCGGCTCGGCGCAGTGTTCCGGATGAGGCGGCCGAAGACTCCAGGACTCGCTCGGAGAATGTGAGACTGATCTTGGGGTCCAGAGAGGCCGCATCGGGATTCTCACCCACCGTTACATAAGCCACGGTCGGCGGCGCGGTGTCGATGTTGGTGATGAAGTTCGCCGTGAAGGACGACCCGGTGCTGACAGCAATGATCACCTTCTCGTTCCGGTCATCATTGGCACTCTCATTGATGCCGTTCCAGTACTCTTCGAGGAAGTCCCGCTCGTTGGCGATCGTATCCAGCGTCCGACTGATGCGTCCCGGCGTGAGGGGAATCTTGGAAGCGAACACACTCCCGTCGAGGGCGAAGAGGCCCAATTCATAGTTACCGACCGGCAGGTAGGAAAGGTCGAAGTTGCCCAGGCGGTCTGTGTAGGCACTCACGCTTTGGCGAGTGGTCTCGTGGGTTGCGATGACCATCGCTCCGCCGACTGCCGTGCCGAACGTGGTTACCCTCCCACTGGTTACCTGACCGGTTATCGTCCCGTACAGGTTGTCCAGCGACCCGTCTGAGGCCTTCCGAAGGATGGCCGCCTTGTCGTCGGACGTCAGCGTTCCTTCCCCCTTGGGAAGGTTGTAGAACATCACGCCGGCGGGAGTACCCACGTGAACCAGACCGATAACGTGTCCCACCTCGTGGGTCACAACGTTCTTGACGTTGTGGTCCTTGGTCGAGGTTCCGAGTGTGAACTTGCCCAGTTCTCCGGACGTCCCGGTCACCGGATGGAAACGGGAGTTCAACAAGATGTCTGCGGTCACCACTTCGGCCTCTTCCGGGTTGCCGGACGGGCCCACCCTGAGAAGCTTCGAGGCGACACCCAGGGTCGAGCGGCCGAGGAAGAGCGGGTCGTCACTCAGGGCGATGGTGTTCTCCATGTCGCCGATAGCGGCCACGTTGGGTGCACCTGGCCCGGGGTCGTAGCTGATCTGCGTGCTGACGTTGGTACCGACACCCGGGAGATTTCGCCAGGTGTCGAAGGCTGCTGCGACCGCGGCGTCCATTCCCGCAATCATATTGCGGGCCGGGTCACTCATCTTGAACGTCAAGGCCGCCTCGACGTCCTGCGAGTTCGGCAGGCTCAACCGGTAGACTTGCCCGCGCTCCTGATGAGCGACAAAAAGCCGGCTGTTAGGGCCGATGGCCAGGCTGTTGTCCGCGGCTCCTGCTCCAGGCAGGGCCAGGAACTCGGTCGGTGCAATCTGAGTGGGCTTTCCTGAGAGTACCTGCGTCGGAGTGGTCACGTAGAGGCGACCGTCTTCCGAAAAATCAAGGGAGGTCGGTCGGGTGGTGAGACTCCAGACGGACTCCAGTTGGCCGGCGTCGTTGAGGCGATAGATCGATCCACCGGCGGCGGTGCCGGCACCGACATAGGCGGTCCCGGTTGGACCGAATGCCACGGAAAGGTACTCGATGACTCCCGCAGGCAGCGAGAGCGAAAGGGGCGTGTAGGGACCGTCAAGTCCCTGACCCACGAGGATCTGGGTGCCGGCCACGATATGGAGATTGCCCTGGGGTCCGATGGCGCCTCCTGCTGCATCAGGCACGGAGACTGCGGTCCCGCCCACCTTCTGAACGGCGCCACCCGCACCGGTGGAATAGACCAGAACGACGTCAGTCGCACTCGCAATGACGTCCAGAATCACCGCACCGCTTACCGTCGCAACCGGGCTCTGGACATCCGCCAGCGTGTGACGGGTTACTGTTGGGCCCGACGCCACCAGGAAGTCGCCATTCGGCGCGGCTTCGACCGTGGTCAAACTGGCCACCGGGGAAGCATCTCCCAAGACCGTCAATGCGGTAAAGCCTCTCGGGATGGCGTCCATCACGGTCAGCGGCAGAGAGAACTCAGACGTCTTCCCGTCCGCGGTAGCTGTCGCAACCAGGCGGTCACCCAGGATCAGGCCGGTTCCGTCAAATTGAAGACGGATGGACTGGCCGGACACGATCGAGCCCGCCGATGTGGTGGCAGAAGCAACCAGCGTCTGGCCTTCCTGAGAGTCGCTGTCGCTGTTGAATACCTCGACGGTGATGTCCGACCCGATCGGGGTCAGCGTGTAATCCAGTGTGATGGTGCCGTCATCCAGCTTCTTGGCGCTGGTGAGGGCCGGATAGTTCTGCATCCCATTGGGTCCCACGTCGCCGTCGGTGGCATCGTTGAGGTTTCTCAGGTCTCCCTGGAATTGGACATCATTGGGAGTGTTTGTCAGGTCGATTCCAATGCGCTCGTTGCTGAAGATCGAGTTGCCCTGAATTGTTGCGTTCACGTAGGGACTACCGCCGATGTCCTTCAGAATCACGCCTGATCCTGGCTGGTTCGCGATAGTGTTTCCAGTGATTGTCGAATGGCCACCAGTGGCATCACCGACGATGTCCACGCCGTTCCAGAGGTTCGGCAGCGGCGTCATTCCATCCACGGCCGTGCCAATCTTGTTGTCGGTCACGCTGTTGCCGTCTCCGGCGAGAAACAGCAGGACGCCGTCCTGGAGATTGGACGAAATGACGTTGCCGTTCACCGTGTTGTCATAGGCACCGCCAACGATCTCGACTCCGTGTCCCCCCACACCCGTCTCCCCGTTGGGCAGGGCCGTGTCTCCGGCGGGATTCACTCCGATGTGGTTGTCCGAGACGGTATTGTTGTTGGCGATGACCGGCACACCCCCATCGTCATACGGGAAGCCCTGGATGGAAACCCCGTGCGTGCGGTTACCCGAGATCACGTTCATCACGCCCGGACCACCGATGGTATTGAAGTTGCCGCCCTCCATGATGCGGACGCCTTCAAGGAAGTTCGGAATCGCGCTCTCCCCGTCAGGAGCGGTACCGATGAAATTGCTCTGCACCACGTTTCCGGTGCCACGAGGCGTGCCCAGGATCAGTCCTGCGCCGTTGTTGCCGGAAAGCGTATTACCGGGGCCAACTTGGTTGCTGCCGCTGCGGATGATGATGCCGTTCAGGTTCGGCGATGCGGTATTGGTGCCGTCAATGCCAACGCGGTTTCCGCTTATGACATAGCCGCTCGCCTGCTCCTCCAGGAACATGCCGGAGTCCCCGTGGCCGTATACCTCGTTGCCTGAGATGACACAGCTGAGGGCGACTGGGCAAGGCTGAAATGCCCGGATACCGTCGAAAGCGTTGGCTGCGATGGTGTTGTCCAGCACGTCCCATCCAAGGATCGATCCGAGTTCGATACCCTGACCGTTCCCGCCAACCTCGTTGCCTTGAATGAATCCGGTGACGGCGCCGTTGACCAGGATGCCGATGGTATTCATGTTCCGGATGATGTTTCCGTCTCCCGGATTAGGGCCTCCGATCTGAATCGCGCCGAGGTTTCCTGAACCGGTAACGAGGATGCCGTTACCGTTGCCCGACAGGTCAATCGCGCCAGTGCGATCGGTTCCGATGGCATTGCCGCGAAGGACCGAGGGTTCGTCCCTGGGCTGTCCACCCGCGGGTGCCAAATCTGCTTGGATCTGCACCAATTCGCTCGGACCGCCGATCACATTGTTCACGAACGTGACTCCCGAGCCCTCGACCACCACGGTCTGCAGGTCCTGATTCGCGATCCCAAGGTTCGAGAGCACTACAGCCGGGGCACCACTTAGCGGACTGGCCCCGATGTAGTTTCCCTCGACGGTATGATCACCGCGGTACCGAAGATTGAGTTCGTAGGTGCCGTTCCCGGCGATGACGTTCCCCAGTCCTCCAGGGCCGCCGATGATGGCGCGGCGGGAGCCGTCCACAAAAACACCCTGCTTAACGTTACCAAACGTTCCACTGGGACTGTGCCCCACGTTATTGCATCGGACGGTAACGTCATCTGCGTAGTCGACATGGATGCCGTAGTCGTTGCCGTTCCGGATCTCCAGACCTTCGACGATCGAGTTGGCGGCCCCCGCTCCCTGGAACCAGATGCCACCTCCCATCAGAAAGCCCGCGGCCGGCGCGGCCGACCCATCAATCGCAATCAGGAGGCGTCTCCCAACAAAGTCCTGGTCTCCACAGGTCGCGCTCCCGCCGGTATCGGACTGGCTCAGTCCGTTGACGTGTGTGGTGCCACTGATCGCTGGCAATGTTGTGAGGGGCGAAATCACCTTTACGCCGTCACCCGGGATCGCGAACGTGATCGTATCGAGCCCTGGATTCGAATTGGCGAACAGGATTGCGCTCCGGAGCGAGCCTGTGCCCGAATCGTTTGTGTTCCTGACAATAAGCGGCGAACTCAGCGAGCCCAGCTGGATCGCGCCCATTCTCATCGTGTTGCCCGCACCCTGAAAGTGGACGCCTGCGACGTACGAGGTCCCCGCGGCGGGCGCATTCGGCAGAGTCCCTGACAGGCTACCGGCCAGGAGAGTAACACTCTCAGAGAACGCCACCGTGTACAAGCTGCCCTCCGTCGTGAGCGTGACCGTCAGCGGCGTCGTGCCGTTCCAGGTAGACCAGTTGAACTCCGCAAGTACGGCTCGGCCGGCGCCCGGAAAGCGCGATACGATCGCCCCATAGCCCACAGAGTTGGGAAGCTGCGTATCGGCAGGGTTGTTGTTGATGCTGATGTAGATGCCATCCCCTCCGGTGCCAAAGGCAGGCAGGAACGACTCTTGCGTACCCCCTGGTGGAACTGTCGGGCGAATCCCCACCCACGTCCGGTTGCCTGCGTCCGGCAATGGGGTGACTCCCAGGTCTGCGATTTCCCAGGTGACGCTCGATTCGCTTCCCGTAAACGGGTCGAACGAATCGCGTCCTTCGATCATATATGTGGCGTGGCTGCTGGGCGCGAAAATGGCATCGCCTCCCCCTTCCGTCACCGCGCCCTGGCCGACGCTCAGAAACCCGTTTCCGATGCCCGCGGAATTGGTGCTGATCTCTCCATCGTCAAACTCGTCGCTGAACTCTGCGAGTACCGGGGCGGCGGCAATCGTCGCCAGCGCCGAAATTTCTGACGTGTTGCCGAGGTTGTCTGTGGCCGTGGCTGTAAGGACCCCTCCGACATATGCTCCCAGATTCTCCGCGCCCGGGAATAAGGCGATGCGGATCCCTGGCCTGAAGTAGGATGCCGGCATGCCCGGCGTATCCAGGTAGACCCCGTCTACGAAGAACTCCACGCTCACTGCGCTGCTGAGGTCGGTATCGATCTCGTAGATCACCCTCAAGTGGGCACCATCGACCAACTGCGCTGAATCGATGACGGGAAAGTTCAGGTAGCCGTTCGGACCCGCGTCCAGATCGCCCGCGTCGTTCGGCGTGATCCCAAGCGGCGAGGGATTCGGGTCACGAAGATCAATTCCGAGCCCACCATCATTGTCGCGGGTCTCGTTGCGGCGCATCTGGATTTGTTGTGGAGGCGTATCTCCATCCCCCTGCGTGATCTCAATTCCGGCCTGGCCATTAAAGGCAATCAGATTGTCCTCGACGAGGTTCTGCGTGGCGCCCTTCTGGACAAACAGTCCGGCGAGACCGTTTCCGCGGTCAACGACGCCGTCCGCCCCGGTCCCAATTCGATTGCCGCTGATGACAAAGTCATTGATCCTCGAACCCGCGCCACCGACACCCGCCAACTCCATCCCGTACCAGCTATTGCCGGAGATCACGTTGTCCGCCACCAGGCCGTCTGCGGAGTCGTAGGTACTGATTCCGATCAGATTGGGGTCGACCGCAGATCCGTCCGCATGGACTCCGATGAAGTTGCCCTGGATGACGATGATGTCGTTGGAGGGAGCTCCGACACCAGAACCGTTGTTGCCAATGATGATGTTTCGGTCACCGGGCAGTGGCCCACCGATCAGGCTGTTGTCACCTTCAGTCAGTACGCCGTCTCGCCAAATGCCGGCTCCTGCGTCGTGGCCGTTTCCTTGAATCCAGTTGCCGGATACAGCGTGTCCGTTTGTCCTGAGCACTACACCCGCGCCTCCAAAGTCGAAGATCTCCAGCCCTGAGATTCGGGTTCCGGGACTCCCCGCGACCTCGAACCCGTACGCCGACATCCCCGCCGCCGAGCCTTCCACTTCCACCAGTCTCACGGCATCGTCGGCCTGGAATGTCGAGCCCGTGTTCGCACTGGAGCCCGGCTGGGAGTAACCGTCGATGATGACCGGATCGGTGATCACCGGGAGTGCTGACGTGGGAGAAATCCTGTAGGGCGAGGACAGATTGAACGTGATGGTATCGACGCCAGGAGTCGCGTTGGCATAATCGATCGCACCCCGAAGTGTGTTGGCACCGGAATCCCCGCTGCTTGTGACCTCAAGCGGCGAGGCGGCATCGTTCCGGAAGACGCTGTTTGGATCGGCTGTGATCACATCGTCGTCTCCGTCACCATCCAGGTCTCCAATTCCCAGGCCCTTTCCGCCCCAGCCAAGACCGCCCGCGGCCGTCATCTGACCGGCACCATTATTCAAAAACGCGGAATCGAATCCTGCGCCGAAGCCCACAACCACCAGGTCCTGGTCCCCGTCGTTGTCGATGTCGGCGAGTTTGGCATCGAACCGAACATCGGTTGTGTTACCAACGACTGCCTGCGCCACGTAGCCGCCCGCGCCGTCTTCGAGATACACGCGGACCTGACCCGTGCGATCGCCGGAAAAAATCAGGTCCACGCCGTTCGTGCCGTCGAGTTGCGCGATGGCGACATACTCAGTGTATACAGGAACGGGGACGTTCGCGATGGTGAAGCCCCCGGCTCCGTTGGAGAGCAGGATGGTGCCATTTGAAAACACGACATCCGTGGTTCCATTCCCATCGACATCACCCGCGGCGACGCCCTCTGCAGCGATCGCGGGCACGGCTGCCGGCACGAATCCGAAACCGGCGCCCACCGGATTGCCGTTGTTCAGCCAGACCTTTGAGCTACCCGCTCCACCCTTATTGGCCACGGCGTAGTCCATAAGACCGTCCCCGTCGAAATCACCGGTGGCGACTCCTTGGGATGGATTGATGTCGCCGTCCGTCCACTGTTCCGTAAACGTCCCGTTCTGGTTGTTGATGAACACCCGGTTCGGCGTACAAGGACATGCAAAGAATCCAGTCCTGAGATCTCCGTTGACGAACACCACGTCAACCCAGCCATCGCCGTCAAAATCCGCAACCGACGCTCCCTCTGTTCCCTCATTAGCAGCACCCAAAGGGAAATTGAATTGAAGTGAAAGCCCACCGGCACCATCGTTCCGAAGGAGCTTCTTGTCAGCGCCGGGAACTCCCCAGAAAACGTCCAGGTCGCCGTCATTGTCATAGTCGCCCAGATCGATGCCATAGCCTACTCCCGCAGTGGTCAGGTCGGCGGATGGCGTCAGTGGCGTCATGGTCTGCGCCTGCGCGGACGGAGCCACTCCGGCCGAGAACATGCCCACAAGGAGTAGGGTGAGGAAGCAGGTGAGAGCGGCGCGCGAAGGGGGCGTCATAGCAGTAGTCATTCGGAGAGAGAAAGAAGTGTGGCGATGGTTGAAATCAGAGCTGTCTGGTCTGCTCATCCTCTATCGCTCCCTCTTCAGCTTCTTCACCCGCTGGGCGAATTCCGTCATCCTCACCTGCGCCCGAAACTCAGACACGTCTGTATTCTCACTCGCCAGCGCAAATCCCTGCACCTCGGCGTCCAGCAGATAACCCGCTCCCAGCACCCGCTTCTCCCCCGTTTCGGCGTCTGTCGTCACGTCCAGCTTCCCTTGCCAGCCGCCCGTTACGATCATCGTCCCCGAGTCGTGAGCGGTCAGAAAGACCGCCACTTCCTCATTCTCCCGGAACGTCGGCATGTCGGATACCTCGTGGATGTACTCTCCGACGCGTCCTCCAGGCACCATCACGACCTGCTCGCCGATGGGCTCACCCGTCTCAGGGTCCTCTATCTGGATCACAACGCGGGTCAGGATCGCAGACCGATCCGCCGTCCAGGCGCTCTCTGTGCTGATGGTCCGACCCACTACGACAGCGTCAGAGGCCTGCTCAAGTTGGTCAAGATTCAGTCGCAACGTCTGGGACGAAGCGGGAGAAGCGAACAGAATCGTACAGGCCGCGAGAGCGGCGAACGTGGGAAACTTCATGGTGTGGGCTTGGAGGCATGGCCGGGGCTGGGAGGGCCTCCGGCTTGGGGCATGATGAGCGAATTGACGGTACTCAGCTAACTGAGGGCTACCCGTCACAAGGGGAACGTTGGAAAGGCGGGCGATTTGGCTGCATGCCCAAGTACAATCCCGACATTGCGGAACACTAGTCGGCCAAATACGGCGATTTGGGGTTGAGGCCTGCTATTCGCTGCGACCGACTAGTACGAAGGGGGCCCAGTGGAAGGGATGAGCCGTTTCGGGATTCTCGAGCAGAGCCAGTTTCGCGCGCCGTAGGGAAGCCGCTTTTGAGGTGGCCGGATCGCGAAGACTACCGTACAGACTCTGCATGAGCAACGAGGTGGATTGATCGGAGACACTCCAGAGGCTGACCGCCACGGAAGGTGCTCCTGCGTACATGAATGCTCGAGTGAGGCCGACCATGCCTTCTCCCTTCACCAGCTGACCGAGACCGGTTTCACAGGCGGAAAGGACAACGAGTTCTGCATTCACTCGCATGTTGAAAATTTCGGAGGCCTGGAGCAGGGCGTCGGTACCCTCTCCCGCCAGAGCCAGTCCAGAATAGTCGGGGCGGTCGTCGTTTACCAGGCCGTGCGTCGCGAAGTGGACGAATCGATAGGAACTGCCGGACAGGGCTCTCTTGACAGCCTCCTCAGTGGCGGCCTCATCAAGGAATACCGTGGTCTCTGCCGGAGCGAACAAACTCGAGATGGAGCGAACTTCGGTTCCGGAAAACGGGAGGCGCGCCAGCTGACCGCCACGCAGGAACGTTGTCTCAAGTGCCCCGGAAAACGCAGGATCCCCTACTGCAAGCAATTCCATCTCCGGCTCAATGGGCTCCTCCTCTCGCAGCTGCCGGAGAACGCTGGCGCTCTGCACGTAGCTGATGGGGGCTCGCTCAAGCAGGTACGACCCTTGCGCATCGGTAACCAGCGCCTCGAAGGGCACATAGTTGAGGGCTCCGTCGGGCACGATGACCACTGCTGAAGCCTCGGCCACAAGCCCGGCGGCGGGCGCGACCAGTATGTCATACAGGCGCGAGGCCTGCTGCACCGGCACGGGCTGCGTGGGATCCTGTAGGCCCCGACGGAGCAGTTCCACCTGCGATTCGATCTCTGGCCTGGTCGGGAGTTGGAAGATCTGTGACGAGGTAGCGGTGACGGCCCACAGTGTCGACGATGAGTCCCCGAGGGCGTACTGCAGGAGCAACTCACCTGGTCGCAGTACGGAAGTCTGAACCTCATCCAACCGCGCCGGATCCGGATACCGGATGGCCGCGAATCGCGGATTCCGCTCGATCATCTCGCGCTCAACCCGTTCGTACTCACCCTCCATCTCACGCACGCTCCGCTTCAGTTCCGCCCGCTTCTCGGGCGCAGCACCCGCGAGTTCGGCGCGGAGATACTCCATGTTTGCGGCCAGCGCGGCCAGATCGGACTGGAACTCGGAATCGACGCCCTCTGATACCCCTGCCAGCGCCTCCGCCATTTGGTCCAGGAAGGCGCGTGACTTGCCGCGTTCGGCATACTCGAATGCACTCGCCGCCCATATACCGTCCCGATCCTCGAGCGCCTCGCCAGTCAGGAAGTGGATGATCTCCTCGTAAAGATACCGGGTTTGCGCCAGGTAGCCGGCCTTGTCTTCTTCTGCCCGGAGCAGACCGCGCTCCTCCTCAAGTTCAGCGGCGGCCTTCTCGTAGTAGGCGAGCGCCTCGGCAGCATTCCCCAGACGCTCATCGGCCTCGGCAAACCCGAAGTAGGCCGATGACCTGAGGTCGGGCTGCTCCATCTCGTCAGCCTCGGCAAGGAGGATCTCGTAGCCGGCCTTGGCTTCCTCCTCCCGGCCCGTGCGAACCTGTATATCCGCCCTCATCTTTGTGACTTTGGCACGAGCGGACCGATCGGCCGCGACCTCGGCAGCCATCGCCAAATAGGTCTCCGCGGGCTCATAGTCACGCTGCTGGAAATGAGCACTGCTCAGGCTGAGCAGCAGGTCGCTTTTGTCAGCGTCCTCTGGTGCCGCAGCCAGCGCACGTTCCAGAAACGGAACCGCTCTTTCGGGCCTCGCCATAAAGATGTAAACCACGCCGACGTTGTTCAGAGCCTGCGCATTCAGGTCATCGAACCCGCCCTCTTCGGACAGCGCTATGACCGCGCGGTAAGCCTCGATTGCACCCTGGTAGTCGCCCAGCCTGCGTCGCACAACACCCATCGTAAGCAGCACCAGTGCCTCAGCCCGCGCATCCTCGATCACACGCAAGTCCTGCTGGAGCTCCAGAAGAATGGCCAGCGCGTCGGAATGCCGATTGGCGTAGTTGGTCATCAGGCCCGCCGTATTGCGCCGCTGAACGATCCAGTTGGCCGAGTCTCCCACTGCCAGGTAAAAAGCCGCGCCTTGCAGGTAGTAGTCCCTCGCCTTGACGTACTGACCCATGGCCTCGTACGTGCGGCCGAGATTGGGGAGCATGCGCGCCAGGGCCGCTGAATCGCCAATCGCCCGCCGGACGCGTTCGCCTTCCTGGTAGTAGGCCAGCGCGGCCTCGTAGTCCCTGGTAATGACACGATTGCCCAGCCCGAGGTCGTTGTAGCTGTTGCCCATCAACTGCCGGTCGTCGACCGCCTTGCGGGCCTCAAGCGCCTTCTCGTTCTGTCCCACGTAAGTTGAGCGGTCAAGAAACCAACTGACGTAACCGAGCTGCCCGGTGACCTCGGCAAGCCCGTTGGGGTCGTCCAGCTGCTCGTACAAGACTTTGGCAGCCTCGAACTCGGACTTTGCCCTCTCCCTGTCCTGGGTACGGACGGCGATGCCCGCTGCCATCAGGCTATCGGCGGCGGCCTTCATCAACAGGTCCTCCACACTCCATGCCTCGATACGCTTGGAGAGAATGGACAGACTTTGCTCGCCATAGGTCCTTTCGAACGTCTCTGCGATCAGTCCAATGGCCTGGCGTAGTTCGACTATTTCTTCTGAAGCACTCCGACGGACGGCCTGGGCCACTGAACCCACGAGATCCACGACTACTGGCTTGACCTCGAGGCGGTGTGACTCGACATACCGCTCCACGCCACTCGCGTTTCCCGACAGAGCGGCTTCACGAAGCGCCCCGGGATCGGACTGCGCCTGAGCCATGCTCGGCATCAGCAGAGCCGCCAACAGACTTAGGTAATGCAGAGACATGACTATCCTGATTCGAGTGAAGAGATCCTGCTCAAGATGGACTCTGCGGGGCGGTTCTACAACATCGGAGGCAACTCCGGCGTGCTACTTCTTGGACAACTCCAGCGCCTTCTGAAGCGATTGCACCGCGAGGTCCTTGCGGCCGGTCTCGTAGTAGAGCTTGCCGAGGATCTCGTGCAGCATGGCCGATTCGCCCTGGGTCTCGGCAATGCCCGAGAAGATGGCCAGCGCCTCGGCATTCATGCCCTGCTTGGCATAGAACGATCCGAGCATGAAGTCACGGCTGGCGGCCGCGCTCTCGTCAGAAAACGCCGCGTGGATTCCCGCTTCGGCCTGCGTGATGTTGTCGATCTCCTCAGGGGCAAGGACCTCAAACTGAACCAGTTCCGAGCGGGTCACGTCGAGCATTTCCTCTCCTTCCACCCGCCAGTAGTAGGTCGTGCCAGGTCGAAGGGCCGGCGCCGTGTTGGGGTACGAGATCTGGGATTCTTCCGTGGTCCCGGACCACACCTGGCCATCGTCTGACAGCACGGTCACGGTGTAGATCTCAAAGGCCGTTTCAGTTGCCCATCCAAACGTTGGGTTCGCACCCATTACGCGCGTTTGACGGGGATACTGCAGGTCGATGACGCTTTCGCTCGGGCCGGCACGGAGTCCGCCGAGGGCGGCGAGTTCGCCGACACCCGTACGCTGAAGGGTCAGATCGGAAACGTCTGCCAGCAGCGTGGGATCGACGGCGGGCGAGGCGTCACTGCCTGCCACGCGCGTCTCGGAGTTGGCAGCCACCGACAGCAGGCTTCCGTTCGAGTACAGTAGGGCGGCCTTGCTGTTTGCTCCGGTGGTCAGCACGTCGCCATCGAAAAGTTGTACGCCCCAACTGGCAGCGGCGTTGGTGCCGTTGGCCCGTTGTATCGTGACGGCTCCGGCCAGTTCGGTGATCAGGGCACGATGGCTCTGAGCCGCAACCGGGAGGGTAAGCACGAGGAGGAGGAGAGTAATCAGCGTCTGTCGCATCGAAGTCTGTAGTGGTGTGGCGTTTGATGGAACTACACCGCATCCGGTCGAGGGTTGCACAAGGTTGCAGTAGCGATGTGCTCTGCCGCACTTCCCCCTCAACCGGTCCAGGAGAAACACGCTCCTTCCCCTGATCCTGCTGATGGCCGGATGCGGTTTCACGAAGGCCGCCACGGTCTCCTCCGACTGATCGTCAGGATCAAACCACGCTGGTCGCCCAGCCTCTCCTCTACCCGGGAGTGAAAACTGCTCTTCATCAGCCCTAACACGCCCGTTGGGTCTCAGTGATGCGCCTGAACTAGACGGAGGCGGCATCAAGGGTCTGCTCAACGACCTCGTCCCGTGGAATAGAAATGAGGCCTGACGCCATCATTTGGCGTGCGTAACCTCTATGAAAACAGGGATATTGCCTCGGAGGTCCAACAGCGTATGCATCTTGACCGCCCCTTTCGTCTTCCTGAACTGAGCCCAGGGGAAAAGGGACAGACACAGGTCAATCGTCGTCGAGTCGAACGCATCGACCGTCTCATCGAGCTCTACGCCAAAGGATTCATCGGCATGCAACCGCCGGGCTTCGTGGATGAGCACCTGTGCAAAGTCGGCGTAGATTCTCCAGTCGCGTTTCTCGTTTGCGACCGCGAGCGTGGTGCGAGAAACCGTCCCGCGTATCCCCAGGTGATAGAGCTTCTCGGGCATCGAACGCAGACATGCTTCGATGTCCCGGAGACTCTACCGGCACGTAAGCTGGGCGAACGCAACAGAGTTCAAATCAATAACGGTGCAATGTGCCCGCAACTCCATGCCGCCCAATCATTCACAGAGACTGGAAAAATGCTTAACGGGACAGTAGTGACGTGAAGCAAATCCTCGGCATGGCCGTCTTTCGTTGGAAAAAGAGCAAGTCAAGAGCCAGGTGGTCCCTCCTTCTTTCTAAAGCGAATTGAGCGTATGCCCCACGCGCCCCAGCACTCCGCCCGGATGGACCGGTCGCTCATGCACGCTGACTTCTTTTCCGAGGTGTTGCATTCGCTGGAGAAACCGGTCCATTTCCTCACTCCTCTCTGAAGCGAAAACAACCAGAGGTAGGTCCTTCCCCTCGCCCTCCAGAAACTCCGCAGTGTTCTCATCTGACCACCCGCTAAAGGGGGTCCCGTCAACGGCCACTAACGCCGAGAAGTACTCCCGGGACATGCCCCCCCAAGTGCTGGCGAGTCCTGCGCCGTCGTCCCCAAGACCGAGAATGTGAAAGGTGTTCTCCGCAATAGAATAGCGGTCCTTGATCTCGTCCATGAGGTCGTTCAAGGCATGGTGGTGCGGATGGGTTCTCCAGTCCTCGCCGGGATTGAGAGGCACGATGACGATCCAGCCGTCCTGATGCGCCGGTACCTCCCAGAGGTCGCAGATCATCTGCTCCGCCTCCACGCGATCCATTTTTGAGCCGGAAAAGGCGACAACGGCAGGATAACTCTCACCGGTGCGGTAGTCCTCCGGTAACAGGACCAGGTACTCGATTTCGACGCTGTTTCTGGCTGTAAAGGTCTGGTAGTCCTGGGCCCTGACGCTCTTGAGAGGCGATAGCAGGAAGATTCCAAAGGCCACTATGATTAATCTTGTCATGGGTGATGGTCTGTTTGGTTGTAGAGACCCAACATCCCCTGTCACACGGAAGAAGAACCGGACGCATGGGTGGACTATTCCGCCCCCCCACGCCCTATCCGCTGCCTACGTACTCAGAGGGGGTCACTCCAAACACCTGGCGAAACGTCCGCGAGAAGTATTTCGGATCAGCATAGCCCACCGCGTAGGCCACCTCCGAGACATTGCCCGCTCCCTGCTCCAGCAGCCCTCGGGCACGCTGAAGACGCAGCGTCCGGATGAAGGCACTGGAGTCAGTCCCGTCGCTGCGCTGAGACGCCTCTGGAGGTGCCGTGCGCTGATTCCAATCTCGTCAGCCAGCCAGGTGGCAGAAAACTGTGTATCGCCGATATGTCGCTCAACAACGGCCTGGGCCTGTTCTACCAGGAGTTGGTCCTCGGACGGGACATCCACGTCGGTGACCCTAACCGCGATCCGGCCGTCGCTATACGCTTTCTGCATCAGCCTCCGCACCATGATCAAGTTCTCGGCGCGGACCCGCAGCTCGTCTGTATTGAACGGCTTGTACAGGTAGTCGTCCGCTCCTGCCCCCAGTCCCTCCATCTTGCTCTCCTCGTCTGCACGGGCAGTCAGAAGGACGACAGGTGTCGTGCTGATCTCATCGTCTGATTTGATGGCCTGACACAGCGCGATGCCGTCCATCTCCGGCATCATAACATCGCTTATCACGAGAGCCGGTTTGTCCCGCCTGGCACGGGCAAGTCCCTGAACCCCGTCGGACTCAATGGCGATGCGGTAGTGCCCACTTAGCGCGCGTGCGATGTATCCTGAGATGTCCGGATTGTCTTCCACGACCAGAATGAGTGGAGAGCCTGGCTCACTCCCGCTGGGCTCGGGCAACTCGCGCTCCCCGGACCCTTCGGACCAGTAGGCCGCATCCACGGAAGGGCTGCGGGTTAAGTCTGGCTGGCGCGTTGTCAGCGGGGTTGGGACCGTAACCAGGAAGGTGGCACCGAATCCCGGCTCACTCTCCACAGCGATCCTCCCCCCGTGCAACCCCACCAACTCTCTGGTCAGGGCCAGGCCGATTCCGGTCCCCGGCAGATCGACCCGGCCGTGCCGGTCGGACGAATAGAACCTGTCGAACAACAGCGCCTGATCCTCCTGGGAAATCCCCGGACCGGTATCCCGCACGGCCAGCGCCGAGGTCCCGTCCTTCGAGGACAGCGTGACCGATACGGTGCCGCCGTCAGGAGTGAACTTGAGCGCGTTCCCGATCAGGTTGTTCAGGATCTGCTCCATCCGGCCCGGGTCCAACTCGGTCCGCACAACATCCCGCTTTGCACTGAACCGCAGGGTCACGCCCTTGCGCTCGGCGAATGACGAGAAGGCCTGAACCGTCGTCCTCGAAAGGGCAACGAGGTCGATAGGCTCGCGCTCAAGCACAAGCCTTCCAGCATCCAGTGTCGCCAAATCCAGCATCTGGTTGACGAGGGTAAGTAGACGATGTCCCTGTCGTCGCATCATGGACAGGTCGGCCGTCTCATCGTTCGTCAGGTCGCCCCACCGGCCATTCAGCGCATCCTGGACAGGACCGAGAATCAGTGCCAGCGGAGTGCGAAACTCATGAGAGATATTGGCAAAGAACCGGGACTTCATGGCATCCAGAGTGGTGAGTCTCTGGGCCTGCCCCTGAATGGTGGCATTGGCGCTCTCCAACTCCTGGTTGCGTGCGCGAAGTGCGTTGGTTCTTTCATCTACGGCAGCCTGAAGGACTGCCTCCCTGCGCCCTGCCTCGACCAGCCGGCGCTGCACCCAGACCACGGATCCCGCCATGGTGAGGAGCACCCAAAACAGGAGCATTGCCGGATGTCTCCACCATGGCCAGCCCACCTCGACCGTCAGCGCCGTTGCCGGACTGACCGCTCCAGCGACTTCAGCAGCAACTTCGATTCGGTGCGAACCCGAGCCCGCGGCGGATAGATCAATCGCTCCGTTCTCGGGGGCTGGACGCCACTCGCTCGCGTCGCCCAGCCGATATCGGTAGCGAATTGGCTGGCCCGAAAAGCTCGGGACCGCGAAGCTGAGTCGGAGCCCCTCACGACTGCGCCAGGACGCAGAGACCACATTGGGTCCATTCATTTCGCCGCCTGCGACGGATACGAGCGCCGGACCAGTGACGGGATTGGGAAGCACCAGCCCGTGGGTGTCCAGCGCATACACCCCGTTGAGGCCGGCCATCCGAACGACACCGGCGGCGTCAACTGTGACCTTGGATTGCCGAAACTTGTTGGCCTGAACGTCCGCCGATTCCGGCAAGGACAAGACGCGGCCGCTCCCCGTATCTACGCGGTGCAGACCTTGATCGGTGGCCACCCATAGAATGCTGCCGTCCAGAACCATCCCGGTCACCGCCCCGTGACGCAGTCCGCGCGCGACCCCGATTCGGTCCAGGACCGCCACCCCCGGGTCCAGAGAAAGGAGTCCGTTGAATTGGGTACCAATCCACAGTGTGCCATCCCCCGCGGCCGCCGCGAAACGAGCGCGCTCTTCCATTCCCGGTGTTTCGACCCGCACGAACTCGTCGCCATCGAAGACATACAGCGCTCCACCCGAGACGGTCCACAGGCGGCCGTCATCTGAGAGAGTGAACGATTCTGTGCGGGAATTCGCGGACGCGTCCTGCGGGACCGGCAAGAGATATGCCTCGGCCCTTTCCGAAACCCTGTCATACCGATAGACCCGGTTTCCCTGACCACCCGCCCAAACGGCATCGCTCGTCGGTAAAACCGCAAACACACGCGGCTCTCGTTGTCCGGACTGCATCAATCTCACCTGGACTCCGGGACCCTCCGGACCCACCCGGTACAAGCCGCTCCAGGATCCAATCCAAAGGACTCCCTCCTCGTCCAGGGCTCCGTCAATTACATAGGAGGCCCCAAGTGACTGACCGGCGTCTGGCTCGGGTCCGTAGGTAACGGGTGGCGAGGGCGCGGAATCCCCTGCCGCAGAGTATCGATCCAGCCCATAGCCGAGATATCCTACCCAGAGGTCGCCTTGGGCACCGGCCACGGCGAAGCCCACATCCATGTGGTTCAATAGCCCTTTGGAGTCCAGTGCCCGGGGACGGATGAATCGTCCGGGAGGGTGCTCGGGCTCAACCACCGAAATACCCCCGTAGAGCGTACCTGCAAGTATGGCATTCTCGGTGGAGCGCGCCAGCGACAGCACTCCGAAGCTGTTCACAGACAACGGATCCTCCGGGTTGTAGTGGTAGCGTCTGAATGATCCGTTTGCGGTGTTCAGCACCGAAAGGCCGGCGTCACCATCCGACCAAATGGTGGCCACCCATACACGATCCACTAGCGGAAGCACATCATACACGTAGTCCGAGCCAATGGTGGCGGCATCGCCGCGCGCTTGGGAATAGTGGCCCAACGGATTACCCGAGATCCCGACATGGTGAAGCCCCTGGCCTACCGTGCCCACCCATACCGAGAGACCATTCGGATCGCCACGCAGGACGGACACCCTTAAAGAATCGCTGCCCGAGAGATCTGTCCACTCGCCCGACTCGTCCAGCGGTCCGAACCCGGAATCAGTGCCCAGCCAGAGTTGACCCGAGTCTCCAATCCACAGCGCGTTCGTGCCTTCATCGTAGAACTCCTCCGCGGGGCCTCCCGCTACCGGGACCGATGAGACCCCTCCTGATGTTGCCACCAGCAGTCTGTCGCCGTCATGGTCCAGGTCGCGCACTTCTCCCCCAACATCCATGCGCTGCCGGATGGTCTGCGTGTAGAGGTCCAAGAGGACGATCTCGCCGGAGGCAGTTCCCAGCCAGACCCCCTCACTCGTGGCTTGCAAGGCGCTTACGTCCATGCCGATCGTCGCGCCGATCGGTCGGACTTGTCGGCCATCAAGCAGAACGACTCCGTTCTGCGTTCCCGCCCAGATCACGCCACGCGAATCCCGCACCATGGTCGTGACGGAATTGTCCAGAAGGCCGTCCCGGGTCGAGATATGTCGAGTGACGACCTGCGCCTTGACCGGATGAGCCGCGAGGACGAGAATCAGCAGGGACAACAGGCTCAATGGCCGCATCACGACCCGCCTTCCAGTGCGCTCAGACGTTCGCCGGCCCGATGACGAACAAACGAGAAGTTGAGGTTCAGCGGACTGTTGTAAGACCTGACCCATCCGTAGAAATCGCGGGCACGGTCCGATTCTCCCAGTGCCTCATAAGCCTCGGCAATTCTGAACATGTTGTATGCCTCCGTGGCGTTGGCCTGCTCAAGTTCGTCTATCGCAGCTTGATACTCGCCCTCGGCGAGCGCCAGAATGCCCCGGATCTCGTGTACTGTCTGCCCCAAGTTGGGCGCGTCGAGTGCGATGGCGATCCGATCGGCCTCCTGGATTATGGATTCCGCCGCGCTCAGGTCTCCATTCGCTACGGCAATCCGGGCAGAAAGGTACGCGTGGTTGAATCGGGCGAAGGCTTCCTGCCGCTCATCGCCGTCTGCTACTTCAATGCGATGCTCCAAAGCCTCGGTGGCCAGCATCTCGGCGCGATCGAGGTGACCCGCCTCCAGATGGCAGAGGGCCAAGTTAGATTTGTCCAGGGCCATCGCCGAGAGATCACCGCCCTTTCTGGACAGGCCGAGATTGCGTTCCAATTCAGCCAGTGCTTCTTGGGTCCTGCCTTGATCCACATAGGTCACCGCCTTTGCCCAGTGGATTCCAGATCGCATGCCGTCGTGCGGGGCGATGGCATAGAGATCATCCAGCCTGGCTCTCGCCTCCTCCTGCCGACCCATCAGGAGGAGGTTTGAGGCCACTCCGATCTGAGCGGAGGGAAAGAGGGGCTCACGAGCCAGCGTTTGATCGTAGCTCGCAATGGAGTCCTCGTGACGACCCATCGCCAGCAGCAACTCTCCGTAGGAATCGTGCGCATTCGGGTTATCCGGATTCAGGTCAATGGCTGTTCGGAATGCGGCTTCAGCCTCCTCCATCCGGCCGAGATTCTTCAGCGAATAACCCAGGATGTTGTACGCGGGGACGAAATCAGGGGCCCTCTCGGTCAGTTCGCCAAGCCTGGTCGCGGTCTTTTCGTCGTCCGTCCCAAAAGACGAGAGTGCGAACTGATATCGAATCCTGATGTCGTCGGGAAAGCGCTTTACCATTGCCTCCAAGATTTCGAGGCGGCCATCCCTGTTGCCGTCAAACGCGGCCTGAAGAGCGGCGAAGTGCATCTGCTCGCCCTCGGAGAGCGTGGCCTCTGGCAGGGCGGCCTGCATGCGCGTCAGTACCTGGCGAGACTCGAGAAATGTCGGGGATGCTCCCCGGAGAGCATCCATCGCCATCATGAAGTCTGGATCCAACTCCAAGGCCCTCTGGAGCAGGGGTCTGGCCGACTCGGTTTGCGCCATTTCTTGGAATCGCCGCGCTTCGTAGTATAGCTGGAGGGCGTCTGGCGAGGATGTCGTGATTTGCATCACCCGAGGTGCGGCGTCCTGTGCCGAGGCCCTTTGGAACCGGTTTGCCACAACGAGCGAGGTAGCCAAGAGGCCGCCAAGAATGAGGATGGTAAATTTGGTGCGTCCAGGGCGCGGTGGGGTAGTCATGTTGCTTCGAATTGACAAGTGCTAATTCCAGTATCCGAGCACACTCGGGTGACGCGGGGGACGGGAAGGGGGAAGAATCGGACACAAAGGCTCAGACTGCCGGTCTGCCAATCTTCCCATCGCGATCTACTGCCTGCTGGCGATTCCCGTCGGCTCCTATCTTGGGGTTCTCCCGTTGATTCTGGAGCCCAGCGTGCGGGCCCAGTTTCTGGTCCCCATGACTGTGGCTCTCGGTCTTGGGATCGTTTTCGCTACCGCGATTATCTTGTTGCTCGTCCCGGCCCTGACCATGTGGCAGTATCCCTAACCGAGTGGTTCGGGAGCAGATCTGCCGCATCGACATCACAGCCAACCCCGCCCCCCAGCCCGCTACGAAGTCCATGAGTACCATCACCGGAAAAACCGCTCTCATTACTGGTGGTGCTTCCGGCATTGGCCTCGGACTGGCCAGGGAGCTTCTGGCCCAGGGAGCAGCCCGCGTCGTCCTGTGGGACATCAGCCGGGAGGGCCTGGCGCGGGAGGCGTCGGCCCTGGAGGCCGCCGGTCACGTGGTCACAACCTTTGCGGTGGACGTGACAGACACGGCCGCCATGGCGCAGGGCGTCGCCCGACTCGACGAGGCCGGGATCAAGATCGATATCTTGGTCAACAACGCCGGTATCATCGTCGGCAAGGACTTCGCCGAACACAGCGAAGTCGAAATCGCCCGGACGATGGCCATCAACGCCGAGGCCCCGATGCAGTTGACGCGCCTCATCCTCCCAGGGATGCTGGAGCGCGGCTCCGGGCACATTGTCAACATCGCCTCGGCGGCAGGATTGGTGTCCAACCCCAAGATGTCCGTCTACGTGGGCTCCAAGTTCGCGCTGACCGGCTGGTCAGACTCGCTCCGGCTCGAGATGCAGCGCGGTAAGACGGGTATCAAGGTGCTGACGGTCGCGCCGTTCTACATCAATACCGGCATGTTTTCGGGGGTCCAATCGCCCATCATTCCCATCCTCGAGCCTGAAGACGCGGTACGCCGCATCGTCCGGGGAATTCGACGGGACAGAATCCACGCCCGCATGCCCTGGATTGTCGGCTGGGTGCCACTCCTGAAGGGTGTCCTGCCAACCCGGGTGTTTGACTGGGTGGCGGGCGACGTGTTCGGCATGCATCGATCCATGGAGCACTTCAAGGGTCGCAGCCAAGACTGAGGACTCAACATGCACATTCCCGCTGTAGACGTGGACGAAGGATCCCCAATTTCCGACGGTCGTACGGCACGATGAAACTTCAACGATCCCATTTCCGAGAGACCGATGCGCGCGATCCCCTTTCTACTCGTACTGATCCTGCTGAGCATTCCAGCCTTGGCCCAGGACTCGGCTGTAAAGACGGCCGACAACATCTACGTGGCCGACGGTCTGGTGTACTACAGCCTGAAGAACAACGCAATTGTCTCGGCCGATGAGAAGACGGCCACAAACTGGGACATCCTGATCAATGGCGTGGAGATGCACGCCAACCGGGCCGGCCTCGTCATCACCGCGGCCTTCGATGAAGTCTCTGAGGCTCCGCTGGAGGGCATGAAGAACGGGATGATGAAGACGGCCGAGGGAGAGGTCTGGTACAACTACGACATGAACACGCACGAGATCACGCCCAGGGAAGGCATGACCTTCGTCCTCATGCTGGCCGATGACTCCTACGCGAAGCTCACCGTGGACAGCTACTACCACCGCATCACGGAGGACCCGCGCTATATGTCGTTCCGGTATGAAATCGCCAAGGACGGCGGGCGGGCGTTTACCGACTAGCCGGAGCGCGCACCAACCATCATGCGCTTTACGCTGGGTCTGGACATATCCACGACTGCCACCAAGGCGCTCCTGCTCGCGGACTCGGGCGAGGTTATCGGTGTGGCTTCGGCTCCGCACCGACTCCACGCTCCCCGCCCCCTTTGGAGTGAGCAGGACCCGGATGAATGGTGGAGCGCCTGCCAGGCTGCAATCGCCCGACTTCTGACTGATACCGGGGTGTCCGCCTCGGAGATAACGGGCATCGGACTCTCGGGGCAGATGCATGGCCTGGTGCTTCTGAGCGCGGCCGGAGAAGTACTTCGCCCGGCCATTCTCTGGAACGATCAGCGTGCCAGCGACGAGTGCCGGTTGATCCGCGACACCTTCGGTCTCGAGCGGCTGGTGGCCATCACCGGGAATGACGCCTTCCCGGGGTTCAGCGCGCCCAAACTACTGTGGGTGCGAGAGCACGAGCCGGAGGTTTACGCGCGGATCAGGCAGGTCCTGCTTCCAAAGGACTACATTCGATGGAAGCTGTCCGGCGAGTTCGCCACTGACCGCGCGGGGGCCGGAGGCACCCTGTTGTTGGACCTCCGAACCCGCGACTGGTCGGCGCGCATTCTTGAGGGGCTGGATATTCCCAGGGCGTGGCTTCCTGACACGCACGAGGGCAGCGAGGTGACCTCCAGCGTCAGTGCCGCCAGTGCCGAGGCTACCGGGTTGCAAGAGGGCACACCGATTGTCGGAGGTGGAGGCGACCAGGCCGCGCAAGCCGTAGGTGTGGGCGCCGTGTCCCCGGACGTTTATGCGCTCACCGTCGGCACCTCGGGAGTCGTGTTTGCGCCCTGCAGCCACCCGATCACCGACCCCTCCGGCTGTGCGCACGCATTCCCCCACGCCGTGGCGGGACAGTGGCACGTGATGGGAGTCATGCTCTCGGCTGCCGGTAGCCTGCAGTGGTTCCGGGACACGGTGGCGCCGGATGCCTCGTTCGACGAACTCGTCGGTGAGGCTGCCGACGTTCCTCCCGGGGCCCACGGGCTCACCTTCCTCCCCTATCTCAGCGGGGAGCGTACCCCTCACGCGGATCCGCTCGCGCGGGCTTCGTTCGTCGGGCTGACGTTGAGCCATTCCCGGGGACACATGACCCGGGCCGTCCTGGAGGGCGTCGCGTTCGGACTGAAGGACAACCTGCGTCTGCTCGCCGAGGCCGGCCTTCCGGCACCGGCTCAGATCCGGGCAAGTGGTGGGGCCCTCAAGAGCCGCGTCTGGGGCCAACTATTGGCCGACGTCCTTGGGGTCGCACTGGTGACGGTCGACGCCACCGAGGGTGCCGCCTTGGGCGCGGGGATGCTGGCCGGCGTGGGAGTTGGGGTCTGGCGGGACATTGAGACGGCCGCAGGGGCTTGCGTGAGGACCGGTCCATTGATCAAGCCGGACGCTCGGACCGGGCAGAGCTACGCCGCGGCCTGCGAGCGATTCAGGAAGCTCTATCCGGCCATCTCTGCGGTGCGGTAGCCGCTCGGGGTTTCATCTCAAATCGGGCACTACGGTCAGGCCCTCCTCCAACGCACGGAACAGGACGGAATCAATCGCCACCGGGGTCCTCGCCCGGAGCGACGCTATCAATTGGAACTCAGCCACGATCGGTGCCAGGGCGGCCTTCATTCCGGTGGTATCGCCATCGGCCGCTCTGACCGACCTGTCGAACCAGCCGGCGCGAATGGCTGCCTGCGCGATCAACGAGTCCGGGACAAAGCCGGGATTTACGCGCAACTCATTCCTGATCATCCCGGCCAGGCGCAATCGTGTTGTTTCCCACACGAGTTCGTCTGCGGCCTCGTTCTCAAGACCCCTTCGCTCTGCCTCCAGCGCAAATACTTCGTTGCGAAGCGCCCGGCCGACAGACCGGACCGTGCGAAGGCGAGCCTCCTCAAACGGAAGATCCTCCATCCAGAGGACATAATCCCCCGCGGTGAACGAGCGCTCCCTCCCGTTCAGCGTATAGGTGGCCAAAACCGTCTGGGGGCTCATGACACTCCGAAGGCTGTCGATGACCAGCCGCTTTGCCATTTCGTCGGCACTGGCTATCTCCGGTTGAGGGTTTACCTCAAGCGTCAGGTCGTCAATCAGCGCCGCCAGACCGCCGATAGCCGGGCCGTTCGCCTGCACCTCCAGGCCATCCATGAACTGGCGAACGAACGCGTCGCCTTCCAGCTTTCGCCGACGCAGTCGGAACTGGCTCTCGATTCCCTCCCGCTTGGTCTGATACTCAGATTCGGTAAGGAGCGGATTGACGATGATGCGCTCGCTCTTGATGATGTGCCAGCCCATTCGGGACTCGACTGGAGCGGAGAACGCACCTTCTTCGAGTGAAAATGCGGCTTCGGCAAACGCATCGTCCGTCTCGAAGTAGCCAATCGGACCCAGATTGCCGGCCGATGAGTCTCCCGGAACGCCGTAAAGGTCCTGCGCCTCCCGCAGAAAATCCTTGCCGGCCCTGAGCCTGTTGTAGGACTCCAGCGCTTCCGCCTCGGATCGATAGAAGAGGTGGCTGACGACAACCTTTGCCTTCCATCGCGCAAACGCCTGGCGCACCTCCGCGTCGGTCGGGGGCGGGAGTGTCTCGAGGAGGGCCTCGTGGAAGAACACCGTTCCGAGGGCCTTCTTGCGCTCACGCTCTCGGAAGACCTGGAAGGCCGAATCCTCGGCCACACCCTGACGTTCGGCCTCCCCTGCCAGGAGGACCACGTCAATCAGGTTTTCGAGGTGCCCCCTGCGGTTCGACTCCGTATCATTCTGACCCGTGCGGATCAGGAAGTCTACATACGTCCTCTCGAACCAGGAGTCTGAGATCCTCTCGGTACCGACCTCGGCGAGAGGCCGGACACTGAGCGGTTCGTCCGCAGGTCCGCAGCCTCCAAGGACCGCGACCAGTAACCCAACGCGAATCAGGCGGCCGCCCGGACGCCTAAAGGCTGCAACAAGCAAAATGGCTTCTAGAAGTGAATGCGGAAGTCAAACATCCGAACATCATCCAGAAGGTCAAACGGCACGTACGCGAAGTCGAAGCCAAATCGGGCCTTGGCAACCTGGACATCCAGACCCACGCCATAGGTGAGATGTGAGTCGACGGTGTCCTCAAGGAACGCATCCTTGTAGCCCACGCGCGCCTCGAACGAAAACGTACGGTTACCATATTTGAACTGGCCGCCGAAGTCCGAATTCAGATTGTTGTCGTTCGTCTGGTTGGCATCAGCCAGTGCAACCACTTCCATGTTTCCGCTCTTGTAGACCGGAAGGGCCACGCCAAACTTGAACGCAATCGGCAAGTCCCAACTGTCCATGCGAATCCGAACCGGGATGCTTTCGGAAGTACCCGCATTGCCGGGCGCGATGTCCACGTTGCTCTCCGAGTTGATGCCGTCCATGGTCATCTTGCCACCAAAGTTCATGATGGATGCAGCGATCTGCATGCCATTCAGGTAGTCGGTGACCAGCACAAATCCGAAGTCGAAGGCAACGGTGCTCGCCGACATGTCGCGGATGCGCTGCGAGACAAACTTGGCGGTACCACCGAAGTGGAACTGCGGCGTGAGCGGCGTGGCATAGGTCAAGCCGAAGCTCAGGTCTCCGGCATCGAAGGTCTCGCCGGTACCCTCCGGTCTGGCCACGGTGCGGACATCCATTGAGCCGTAGTCAACCGAGGCGATGCTGAGGCCAATCACACCGGAACCACCCGCGGGGACCACCACGGCTGCGGCGTTGTAGTCGATGTCCGCCAACCAGTTGTGATGGCTGAAGAAGGCACCCCCACGATGACGCCCGAGGTAGGGCCGCGAGGCACCGCCGGGGTTCCAGAAGAGGGCATCGGCTCCCGTGGCAACCGATGTGTATGCGTGGCCCAGGGAGGTCCCCTTGGCGCCTGCGCCAATCGTCAGAAACGTGGCGGCGGTAGTGCCGGAGCGGGACTGCGCGCCGGCCATCGGGACAGCGGCGAGAGCGGCCAGGAGAAGGATCGGAAAGCGTTTCATATCAGTTTCCTCCTACTTGACGACGGCAAACTTGCCGATATGCTCGCCAATGCCAGGGGCCTCGACGTGATAGATATAGACTCCAAATGCCAGGTCCTGTCCACCCGCTGTCTGCAGGTTGTAGAACATGGATCCGTCACTGCCCACGCCATCGTGCTGAAGTGTCGTGATGCGCTCACCCCGCAGGTTGAAAATGGTGATCGTCGCCGTTCTCGGGAGGTTAATGAAGCGCACACGTCGCTCGCCCCGACCGGTGATTTGCGAGCGCGGCTCGTACTCGGATGCACCCACGTAGGGATTCGGGACAACCGCGATGTCCTCAAGCTCTTCGAGGCCAAGGTCGACGTCGATACTTGAACCCTTCAGGGTGAACTGGAACATGTCTCCCTCGAAGAACTCGCGCTTGACCGACACGCGCAGCCTGTCGCCCGCATCCGGCGGATTCGAGGACTCTCCGGCCGGGACTGTGAAGCGAATCCGGTGCCTGAATTTCCAGGCGTTCCCGTTTCGCTCGGCCAGTATGATGTCGTCGCCCGAATCGAACATCTGATTGGAGTTGCGGTCATCTACGAAGTAGTTGATCGCCTCGCCCGAGGTCGCATTGAAGGCGAATATCGGCAAAGTGGGCCGATACGAGACCCCGAAACGCGGAGGCCGGTAGGTCGAGTCTGACTCGTTGACCCATATCAGTTCGTAGTCCCACGGGGCCTGAGCATATAGGGCCGTTGTGTCCTCCTGAACGAGCGCCGACCAGTTCGAATCGATCCCGTCCAGCTCGGCCGGATTCAAGCCGTAGAGTTCGTTCGCCGACCCTGGATTGGAGACGTATCCGGTTCTGTCCGTCTCGTACTGCAGGAAGCCCTGGCTCACCTCAAAATTGTTGAACTCCACCACGAAGCCGGCCACCATGGGCGATATAGGAATCAGCTCGGTCTTGGGAAGCAGCAATTCGTTGTTTGCCGCATCGTAGATGTCGAAGGCGGATGTCTTGTACAGATCATTTGCCAGTTGGCCGGCGTCCTCGGAATAGAAGCGTACCTGATACGGTGAGTTCGGTACCACCAGATCGTCCACCACGATCTGAACCGAAATTGATCCGGAGCCGATGCCCTCGGTCACCTTACTGAGGTCCTCGTTGGCTGCCCCGCCTACGTAGCCCGCCGGGGTTGAACGAGGAATCACAACCGCAGCGTTCTGGGATTGTCCGATGACGTTGCCCGCCAGATCGATGCTGATGTTGAAGACGTTCTCCTGCGGATCGATTTGAATCTCTCCGTTCTCGATTACGCCGTGGTCGTAGGCAACCAACGCGTAGTAGTAGGTGAGGCCGTTGGTAACATTGTCATCAACGTAGAAGAACGAAAGCCCACTGTCCGAACCCAGGCGGTAGACGCCTTCGCCGCCAAGGACCGTGACTGGACCCTGAATTCCGTTAACGAGATCCCACTGCCCAACCGGCTTGAAGAAAGTCGGCGTCCCGTCGATGTTGGTAATCGTTCGGGTATCCGAGAGCAGCGCATCCGTGCCGCGGTAAAGCTTGTAGCCCTCAAAGTCGAACTCCTGGCTGAAGCGGTCGAAGCTGGCGATGGAAAGCGTGTCCCAGGTCAGCGTCACCCGCCCATCGCCCGGAACGGCCGTCAGTGTCGGCGTGAACGGCGGCTGCGCGAAGTTGTAGTCCGCATCGTAGATGGACTGCACCGTACGACGATTCTTGAAGAAGTCCTGCTCGTCGGCGCCGAAGATCCAGGCCGTCGAGAAGAAGTCGGCTTCTCCCGGGCCGAGTGAAACCGGACCTGAAACGTAGAGCAGGAAGGGCTCGACATCGGCCTGGAAATCGGCGGGAGCGGTACCCAGCGGGAACTGCGCGTAATTGAGGATCCTATCAAACAACCACGTGTCGTCACGCAGGTTGTCGCCGGACTCGTAGAACGGACGCGCATTAAGATCATTTCCGGTCAGACCAATCTGATCCGACTCATCGACGTCCAACTCATCGAAGTTGGGCTCGCCGGCGGTTGGTACACCGTCCGCCTCGCCGTCATCGGGCCCCGGATAGAACAGGTCAAACGGCCCTTTCCCGTCGCGGCCGACGTCGCTGTTGACGGCTTCGCCGATATCCCAGCTGCCGCTGCCATTCTCATCGGAATAGCCGACCCAATCAAGGTTTTCGTCCCCGGTCCACCAGACGCCGGCCTCGTAGGCGGGCAGGTCTTCAACCGGCCCGTTGAAGCGGACGAAATTGGCCATGTCGTAGTTGGCGTTGACGTAAGCCAGAATGTCGCTCTGCCCAACAATCAATTCTCCGGCGCCACTGAAGCGCTGTTCATCCGTGATGCCGTCCTCGTCGTTGTCAAGGCCATCGCTGCCGCGGGACGGGCTCTCAAGAAAGGCGAATCCGGTGTAGCCCAGATCATATAGCGTACCATCAGGGTGCTGCCCGATTCCATCCTGATCCCAGGCAAACGTGACGTCGGCCTGCGGGTCGAACGCGGCGTTCTCATCCCCTTCCTCGTTGCCAAGTCCGTAGTCCATGACCTGTGCGAAGAAGATGCCTTGATCTCCTGCGAAGTTGAAGCGGTAGTCTGTGGGACTGTTGTTCGTCAACCGGTAGAGGATGAACGCCGTGTCCTCGGCCAGCAGGTTGGCCCACTGGAAGATGCGGACCCGGTTCTGCAGGCCCATGCCCCCCTTGGTGGAGTCGGCAGGGTCGGCATAGAAGACGCCGTACTGGCTGAGGGGCTGGCCCGTCTCGGGATCCACCTGATACTCCTTGTCGGAGTAGTCATCCATGACGTAGTAGCTTTCCAGATCGGCGTTGAAGACGCCGCGGCCGAAGGCGCCGTTCCACTGCCCCGCCCATCCGGGATCATCCGGGTTGCCAAGGCGGTCCGGCCAAAAGTTGGGCCATGACCCTGGATCATCGCTCAGGGCCGGTGTGGGCTCAACCTGGCCGAGTGAGTTGATCCGCGTGGGATTGTGGAATCCGTTCAGAGGCAGCCAGCCCCAAAGACTTCCGTCCGGTCCAAGTCTCTTGCCGGCGTCCCGGTAGGTGAGAATAACGGGATTCACCAGCGTATCGGCACGGCCGCCGAAGGCGGGCCACTTGGCACGCTCGGCCGGCACACGACCCGCGACGATGATGCCGATACCATCGATGTGACGTCCACCGATTCCTCTGGGCCAGACCCCCCATGGGGCGTCATTCCAACGGGCAATCTCGCCGTGGTTTCGGAAGTTGGTCTGTATCAGATTGCCGTCGAGAATACCGCGAGCTATCGAGGCCTGGCTGCCTCTGTATTCCACAGGTATGTCACCGTTCTGGGCAGAGACAGGGACCGCCACGGCCAGCAGAAACAACACCACGGCAAGCGGTCTCAAATCACGGTTGGGCATCGGGGGTGCAAGGCGAAAATGGGTGTTGCGGAGCAGGCTCGACGCGGGGGTTTTGGACGTCCTCAACATATCGCCTTAAAACTTGTAGCTGAGTCCGAGGCTGATCCGCCGCGGGGACGAATACCAATCGGGACGCTGGAACCACTCGTCCAGGGAGTTCAGGCCGCCAACCCGGCTGCCTGTGGAACGGAAGAGCTCCTTATCGAGCGACTCCTCAGCGTTGCCCGATGAGGCATACACCGCGTTGGGCGTCTGCGTATCGAACAGGTTCTGAACCTGGAGGAACAGCTGGATGTCTTGGCCTTCGAACGGCGGCGTGAAGTACGCCCTGACATCGGTCGAGTACTGGAGCGGACGATCGGCGTTGTTTGGCAACGTGGATCGCACAAACCCACGCAGTGTGGTGTAAGGCTCACCCGTCCGTAGGCGATTGATGAACGTCAGTGTCGTGCCGTCGAAGGGCCTGACGGTAATCGTGTTGGTCAGGACGTGCCGTCTGTCCCAGTTCAGTCGGACCAGCGACAGAATCGCTTCCAGCCCACTCTCCTGGCGGCCGAAGGCCTCCCCCGGATCAGAGGACGTTCCCTCGGCGAACTGGAGCGTATAGTCCAGCGTCCAGCTGAGCGGTCCCTGTGACTGGTCGAAAAGCGACAGCGTCACTCCGCGGATCGTCCCAAAATCCCGATTGATCCAACGAATGGCAAAGTCCCCATTCGGCGTACGGAGAATCTGCTGACCGGTCAGGTTTCTGACGTCTTTCGAGAAGATGGTCAGCTCCATCCCCAGATCGTCGGTGATACCCTGCTGCAGGCCAACCTCGAAGGACAGCGTCCGCTCGGGCTCGAGTTGGGCATTGCCAAACTGGTTCGTACTGGACTGAGGATTGATTTCGTACTCCGGATTCGTGTAGAGCAGGCTGAGCTGCGGAATCTGGAAGAACAGACCAGCCGAGAACCTCATGACCCCGGTTGACGAAATCGGAAAAGCGATTCCGATGCGCGGACTTACCTGAAGCTCAGGATCCGCAGCCTCCCGGTTGGAAATGATATTTCCGGTCGGGACCTGCAGACCCGTGTTGGGATCCTCTGCCGTCTCCGGGATCTCTGTCAGATGGGCCTGACGCCAGTCCAGCGGAATGTCATAGTTCGAATTGAAGTAGTCAAACCGCAGTCCCGCATTCACGATCAAGCCCGTGAACTCCATCTTGTCCTGGAGGTAGGCGGCAAACTCGACCGGACTCGCATTCAGGCTGTTGTCGGAGAATACGTCCGGCGATGGCTGGGGCTGGAAGAGCGTCCTAGCCGACTTCTCGATTCCGAAAGACCGGTTGTCGAGGCCGTGAAAGCGAGCCTGAAGTCCCGCCTTCATCAGGTGAATGTTGTTCACCTGGCTGGAGAAGTCAGCCACCACCGTGTGAGTCTCTGTCAACTCATCCACCGTGAAGAGGTCGTTTCCTCCCACCGTAAACGCGTTAGCGCCCGTTAGGCTGCCGAGCCGCGGGCTCTGGTAACGTGAGTCTGTGGGCGTGTCGTACAGGTAGCTGTCGAACTTGTCCCGGAGATAGCTATACGAAATGTTACCGAAGGACCTTGCGCCGACCGTATACCGGAAACTCAGGATGTGGGTCTGGCTACCGAAGTAGCCCGTGTTCAGCCCGCTTGGGACGTACTTCGATCCGTGACTGTAGTTGTTGAACTGGCCGTCCTGCAGGAACAGATTGTATTCCAGCTTTGCCGTTTTGGTCAATTTGGCGGTGACCGTGGTGTTCAGGGATACGCGCTCATAGCCGCGCGTCACGAAGTCGCCAGTTCCGTTCGATTGGATGACCCACTGCGACCTGTCCTGCCCGGAGTTGAGTCCCTGGGAAGAATCAGACGGCACGAAGAGGTCGCGCATCACGTTGGACCCATCCTCGTTGATATACCGGGCCGTGGCCTGGAATCCGAGTTTGTCCTTGAGAATCGGGCCACCAATGGAAAGCTGAACGTCTGACTGGTTGTTGAAGTCCAGTGCGTCTCCGATGGAGACCGTCTCGGATTCAAAGTCGTCCACACTCAGGAATGAACCTGCCGGCGACGTCCGCTTGACGAACTCGGCCTCCCTGTCGGTCACATAGGAGCCGAGGTAGGCCAGAGCCGATCCCTTCCACTCGGTGGGTACATCCTTGGTTACAATATTGACGATGCCGGACTGGGCCTGACCGTACTCGGCATTGAAGACTCCGGAGATGACCTCCAGACTCGACACCATGTTCTGCTCGACATCGAATGCAGCCTGATTGTTGAACGCGTTATTGATCGGGACGCCGTTCACGAGGTAGGCAACCTCACCGGAGCGGCCACCACGGAAGCGGCCATCCACGACACCGGCCTGCAGGTTCACCGCGTCGGCGATGCTCGTGACCGGTAGCGCTTCAAGCTGCTCAGAGTTGACCACGGCAGTCGTCGTCGTTCGGTCGACCTGGACGATGCCGCGCTCGGCCGTAATAATGATCTCCTCACCCTCAAAGACCTCTTCGGTCAGGGTGAAGTCGACGCGGGACGTCTTGTCGACGATGACCTCAACGCCTTCTACAGTCTGCGTGGCGAAGCCGATAAAACTGGCCCGGACCGAGTAGGTGCCCGGCTTCACGCGCAGAATGATATAATTGCCGTCCAAATCCGTGACGGCTCCCTGGGTAGTCCCCTCTATCGAAACGTTGACGCCGGGGAGAGTCTCTCCTGACACGTCAACAATGCGCCCGGCAATCTTGCCGTAGATGTCGCGGGGCGCGTCCCCGGCTTGAGCGGTCGGGGCAGCGAGTCCCGCCCAAAAAATCGCAAGGAGAAGCCAGCCTTTTCTCATCATCTCGGTATCGGGTTGCCGCACACGCGGTCAGGGGAAACAGCAAAATACCCGAAGGCTGCGGGCCGGGCACAAAGCCCAGCCCGCAGCCCACGAGCACTTCCAAGCACCACCTACTTCAGAAGCATCATGGATTTGGTCTGGGTGAATGCCGTGCCGGCATCCAGGCGGACCAAATACATTCCAGAGGTCAGGCTGACAGCATTGAACTGGACCTGATGACGGCCGGAAGCCATCATCTCTCCGTCAATCAGCGTGGCCACCTTCTGCCCGAGAACGTTGTAGACCGAGAGATGCACGTTCTGGGAAGAGGCCAGGTTGAAGTCGATTGTCGTCGATGGGTTGAACGGGTTGGGGTAGTTCTGTCCCAACGCGAAGCTCGCCGGCAGGTCGGACTCGCCTTCGTTTGCGGTCGGCGTGGCGCTTCCAGCCACGGCGACGGTCATCCACATGGCAGGCGTATTCCACCAGCCACCGCCCGCGTTGGGCTTGGTTGACCACTGCATCTGCACGTCACGCGGATTCTGGCCATCGCCGTCGCCATCGTTCAGGGCAATGTTGAAGGGGATCAGCTTGACCGCATCCACAGCCGGCGGCACGAATGGCGAGTCGCCGGTCGAGCCAAACACAAAACTGTTCCACGGCATGAGAGTCAGGAAGTTGTATCCGGTGGCGGTCTCAACGAAAACCGTTTTCGAGCTGGTGACCTCACCCTCGCCCTCTGCACCCGTAAGGGTGGAAACAAAGGTTGACACTTCGCCCGTGGCCAACCATGCGATCCGGAGCTGGTAATCCGCCTCGTCTCCGCGACCGTAGTCCTGGTGCGGAGAACCGGCGATAATCGAACCGCCGTCCACGTCGCGGATGTCGTAGGATCCCCAGCCGAATTCCATGCTGTCGTATCCCCAGGTCTCGCAGCCATTACAGGCGCTGGTCCCGGGGTGACGGGACAGGACGTCGTCGGTGATCTCCGCGTAGATGTAGATCTCGGAGTACTCGCGGTTGAATGCAACCCAGACGTCGGCGGACATGTCGTCGTCGCTAGCCGGCAGCGGGCCGTCAGCTGACCTGGCGTGGGACAGATTCACTCCGAACGGAGCGGCTCCGGCCGGGAATCCGTCTGGAGAAACCGTATCGGCCAGCAGGTTGTCGAAAATAGCGTCGGCATCAGGGGTCTCGATTTCCGCAATGAACGGCTGTACGGCGAGTTCACCGTTGGAAACCATGCCGCTACTGGCCGAGACATCGGTGTTCTCAACACCGAACTGGCTCGTGCTCGAAACGGCGTAGTAGAGATCCATCGGAGCCATGGAGCCGTGTGGGACCTCAAAGGCGTGATCGAGTCCGAATTCGCTCGCGTTGAACGCGACCGATCCGAGTGCAGACAACTCGCCGGCCTCCAGGCGGGCCTGGGTGATTGGCGAGGTGTCTGCGTAGATCCTGTACCCGCCGAATTCGGGATTGTGTGTCCACTCGACGCGGTTCGTAGCGCCATTCGCGGCGAAGGTCGCGCCTGACATCGCCGCAGGTGCACCTGCAGCGGCTGCAAGGTCGGTGCTGGAATCGCCGATGTAGACATCATCCATGAAGACGCCACCGCCTCCGCCATCGGCGAAGTCGTAGTGGATACCGAACCAGGAGACATTGTTCCACTGGAATTCCTGCCATGCGGGGTCGCTGTCGAGTGCGTCGGCCGAACCGCAGCAACCAACGCCGAAACCGCCTGCCCAGGCACCGGTGTAGTGCCATCCTGCCTGCATCGCATCAAGGCTGCCTGCAGTGCGGGCATCCTCGAGAGCGGCGAGCGTGCTTGGGGGAAGCGGAATGGCCAGATCGTGCCACTGTCCGTCCTTGAGATCTTCTGGAATGAACCACTTCAGACGCATTTGCGGATCACCGGCGCCGGACTCCAGAGAAGCGCGGTCCTGACCACCTCCGATGGCATCAAAGAAGCTGATGGACATACAGGCATCGCCCGTATCCGTGCAGACTCCACGGCCCGCCATCGCGGGGTCAACAAGCAGCTTAAGGTAGAGCGTCTTGGTGGCTGCTGGATCTTCGCTGACCATGGCGGACAGGTCGGCGCCGACGTCGATGGGCTCGAAGGCCAAGGAAACGGAGGCCCAATCGCCGTATGGGAATGACAGCGCTTTGTTGCCGCTTGATCCGTCCACCGGATCGGCAACGACGCTGCCTTGATTCGCGGGAACGAGTACGTTCACGCCGTCGACGAAGAAGATGAATTCTTCTCCCAAATCGACCTGGGCGCTGACCGGAACCGCCCAGACAGCCATGATGGCCATCATAATAAGCGGGCTCAGCCAGCGACTGGTAGCCGTTAATCTCATCTGTTTTCCTCCTGAGGTGGTGGTGTTTGTGCTTGGCAGCCTTCGGGACCTGTCTACCCACGAGATCGCGAGAGACGATGTTTTTCGCGGTCTAGCGCGTGATTCCGGGCGGCTGCAGGGGTGTTGCATTTGATTTGGCAAAGGTCAGATCTGTGGCCTGGTTCAGGCCGAGTTCCGACTTGGCCGGAACGATCCTGAAAACCTTTTCATCCGTTCCGCACTTTACGAAACGATAAAGGAAGGATCAACCCATTCTGAAAACCTTTTCATATTTTGAAAAAGTTCAAAATCTACCGCGGTATCTCCAACGCGGACACTGAACATTCCCTTCTCCAGTACGAATCCATCTCGGCCGTGAAAACCAATGACCCGGTCATCCAGGTCCAGGTCGATCACGATTCGCCGGCCTGGTTCCAACTCGACTGACTGAAACGCCGCCAATCGCTCGACTCGAGGCGCAACCGAGGCGAAGTGGTCGCGAACGTAGGCCTGAACAACCTCACGACCCGTTCGATCTCCCGCGTTAAAGAGCGTAACACTTGCCTTGACGCCCTCCCGCCCGGCAGAGACGGAAAGCGCTTCGACACGAAACGAGGTGTACGAAAGGCCGGCACCAAATCGCCATCGCGGCCTCCAGCCATCGAACGCATAATCGGGGCGAGCCCCGTATGATTTTCCGAGTCGATCGGGCAGTCGATGGTCGTAGGGAATCACTTCTCCCGTCGACCTCGGATAGGTGAATGGGAGCTTGCCACAGGGATTGAACGTGCCCAGGAGCAGGTCCACAAGTGCGCCAGCTCCGAATGGACCCGGCCTCCCCGCCCAGATCACCGCGGCACAGTCGCGGGTCCAGTCTTCCAGCACGCGGGGCCGGTCGAAGAGCAGGACAGCGATGACCGGCTTGCCGAGCGCCAGCATGCCTCGGGCGAATTCCTGCTGCTCGTCGTTCAGGCCCAGATCATCGATGTCTCCCGGCTTCTCCACCGTCGGTTTTTCGGCGAGGCACAGGACAATCACGTCGGCTGATTCAGGGGCTCGTCGATCTCCGACCACCTTGTCCCAGGCGGATACGATGGTCTCGGCATCCTTCGGGTAGTCCGCTGGGTTGTCTCCCTGCCACGAGTAGGACCAGGGTCCACTGAGCACCGGTGCAGAGTCGCAGCCGGGCCCGACAATAGCAACGGTGGTCTCCGGGCGCAGCGGCAGGACAGCGTCACGGTTCTCCAGTAGCACCAGACTCGCCGCCGCCGCCTCTCGGCTCACTCGAATGCGCTCGCGATCCGGGGGCAGTTCGACCGAAGGCAGTGGCGCCTCGAACAGACCGAGTCCCTCCTTCAGCCGCAGAATCCGCCTGACGGCATCGTCCACGCGGGAGAGGGGCACCTCGCCCGCCTCGACCAACGACACCACGTGATCGGCGAACCCGAATTCGTGGGGCGTCATGCTCATGTCAATGCCGGCCAGTACCGCCATGCGGACGGCATCCCGAACCGACGGTGCAACCCGGTGAATCAGGTGCAGCTTGATCACGTCCTCCCAATCGGTCACCACGACCCCTTTGAAGCCAAGCTCAACCTTGAGCAGGTCGGTCAGGAGCGCCCGGCTGGCGTGCACAGGCTCGCCGTTGATATCGCCGGAGTTGACCATGACCGTTTCAACGCCGGCCTCCACGGCCGCCTTGAAGGGTGGCAGGTAGATGTCACGGAGCAGGCCCTCTGGAATCCATGCCGTGGTCCGGTCTCGGCCCGTTGCAGGAGCTGAGTATCCCAGGAAGTGCTTGGCACAGGCGGCCACCCCCACCACATCCTGATGCCCGAGTACCGCGGCCGCGCCCATTCGCTTTGCCAGGTGAACGTCCTCGCCAAAGGTCTCCACGAAACGGGACCAGCGTGGCTCTCGGCCAACGTCCAGCACCGGCGAGAAATTCCACGGAACGCCGCACGCCGCGAGTTCCTGGGCCGTGATTCTGGAGGCAGCCCGCGCCAACTCGGGCCGAAAGGTCGCGGCCAGTCCCAGATTGTGCGGGAACAGGGTCGCCCCTTTGGTATAGCCGGACCCGTGAACGGCGTCCAGACCGAAGACAATCGGAATCCCGAGCCGGGATTCGTTGACGGCTACATGCTGGATCTCCTCAAGGAGTGCCCGCCACTCTCCGAAATCGAGTGGCCTGCCAGCCACATTGAATACGCTGCCGACGCCCACCTCGGCGACGGCATGGCGGAGGCGGCCCATGTCCAGCACGGCCGGCCCCTTCGGGTCCATCCCCGGATCGCACAGCGAGTGAATCGTGACCTGCGTCATCTGCCCCGCTTTCTCACGCAGGGTCATGCGTGCCAGTAGGCTCTCAATCCGGGCGTGGCCCTCGGCTCCAGCCTCCGAAGTGCCCACCTTCCCGTTGGCCCCATGCCCCCCGGTCGCCTGCGCGCTCGCTCCCGCCGTCGCCTCCGCGCTCGCGGCGCCTACCAAAAGAGGCCCACCACGCCAAACGTCAGGATGAGAAGCAGGACCGAGAGGACGCGGTAGTTCTTGTACCACGCCACGTCCTTCAGCCGGACGGTGTCCTCGCGGTAGAGTGCCGGGGTCCAGACCAACTCCTGAGCCTGCGCCGACGGTGGTTCGGTCATCAGGGAAACAACGATGATCACCGCCGAACAGAACAGGAACAGGATGGGCGCCACATAGAGGAACTGAAGATCGAATTCGATGATGGGGTTCATCTCCAACTTGGTCATCACGCGCAGCGCAAAGGCTGGGACGGTGACAATGAAACCAGCAATGAGTCCTGCAAACGCCCCGGTGCCGTTGGCCCGTTTCCAGAATATCCCGACCACAAAACAGGCCACGATCGGAGGACTGATATAGGCCAGTACTTCCTGGAGGTACTCCCACAGATTCTCGAAGCGGGCAATCTGTGGCGCCCATAAGACGCCCAATACCATGACAATCACCGTCGCCCAGCGGCCGATGGTCACCAACTTCCTGTCCGGCGTGTCGGGACGCAGCTTCTTGACAAAGTCCATCGTGACCATGGTCGAGACCGCGTTCAGCGTCGAGTCGATGCTGGACATGATCGCAGCCACGAGCGCCACCAGCATGATCCCGCGAATGCCGGTCGGCAGCAGGTCAAAAAGAAGGGTCGGAAATACCGTATCAGGATTGGTGAGATTCGGATAGAGCAGGATGGCGAACGTGCCCGGCAGCACCATGATGAAGAGCACCGGGATCTTGAGCAGGCCCGCAAACAGCGAACCCCATCGTCCGTGGTCGAGGGACTTCGACCCCAGCGTTCGCTGAACCATGAACTGGTTATTGCACCAGAAATAAATCCCCAGAAGCGGGAGTCCCGTGACAAGACCCAGCCAGGGAAGTGTCGGGTCGTCCAGGGGTCTGATCAAGCTGAGCTTCTCGGCCGGGACGCCGGCAAGTACAGCGTCCCAGGACCCCACCTTGTCGAACGCAATGACCGAAATTACCACCGATCCGATCAGGAGCAGGACCGCCTGAATCGCGTCTGTATAGACCACGGCCTTCAACCCTCCCACTGCTGTATAGGCACCGGCAAGCACCGCGAGAACCACGATGGAGTGCCACAGCGCGATGCCGGGGTAAGCCAACTGAACCACCAGAGCGGCGGCGTAGAGACCACCGGCCGTCTCAAGCAGCACGTTCCCGACGATCACCACCGACGCCATGTAGTAGCGCGATCGCTGGTCGAATCGTTTTTCCAGGAACTCCGGCATCGTGTAGACCTTGCTCTTCAGATAGAAGGGCAGGAACACGAAGATGAACAGCACCAGGACTACGACTGCGAACCACTCGTAGTTATATACCGCGATTCCAGATGAGTAGGCCGCTCCGGACAGGCCGATCAGTGTGCTTGAGGAGATATTGGAGGCGAAGAGCGAAAAGCCCACCAGCGGCCAGATCAGCGACCGGCCCGCGAGGAAATAGTCCTCCGAACTCTCCGTTTTCCTGCCAACCCAGACCCCGATGGCGATGATGAGGACGGTGTAGGCGCCGACCATGTAGAGATCGAGCGCAGAAAGTTGGAATCCGTCCATCTGGGTCAGGTTTGAATGGTTGGCGGGGTATCTTCCGAAGAATAGGGTTAAAGAGGTGTGTTGAAAAAGGCCACGGTTTTCTTGGGTGCAATCTTGCTTTGCTTCTCGGGCACAGGATGCTCCGACGAGGAGTCGGCGGTTGTGCCGTGGGGTGCGGGATCGTACACCACCGAACGGCCTCGCGGGCTCTCGCCGCCACGAAACGAGGACGGAACCGCAGCGGTACCGATGACCTCTCCCGGACTGGATAAGCCGGCGAGCACCAACGACTGGTGGACCTCCATTCTTTGGCCTCACAACGGCCCGTGGTCGGCCGACATGTGGGCCCATCCGTTGCTGCTCCGGGCGGAGTCGGGTGGACTCCGAATCGGATACCCCACGGAATACGAAGTGACGCCCGACAGATACTTCGCCGAACCCATCCATGACCTCCTCTTGGGCATAGACAGCCTGAACGCGAAGGAAACCCGTGTGGCTGATTATGGCGATTGGACGGTCACGGCCGAATGGCCAGCAGGCGATTCGTCCATGCGCGCCACGTTCGGCAGGGGGCTCCCCTTTGTCTGGGTCGAAGGCCCGGGCGCACGGGTTGAACTGCTCGGCGAGGGGAGCATCCAAAACACGGGCGAATCGGCGGTCATTCGAATAGGGGATCGTCTCTACGCCGCCATGCTCCCTACCGGGTCTGTCTGGCAGACCGAGGACGATGCCATAACGGCGGATGTGGATCGATACACCGTCGCCGTGCTCCCCGATGACGCGGCGTCAACTCTCGACCTTTTCCGGGCCCACGCCTTCAACGTCGTGCGGGATACCCGGGTATCCTGGGAATACGATCCGGCGGAGTCCGCAGTCACGACCACGTTCTCGTTCGATATCGAGTCGGTCGATCCCGGCGCGCAGCCCCCGGTCACGGGAACCCTCTCGGCCCTCTATCCCCATCAGTGGCTCAACAGTCCGGCCACGCAAATCGGGCTGGGGTATGACTCCCCCCGGGGTCGCATGAAATTGGTATCCGGGTCCGCCTTCACCACCAGGGTCACCTATGGCGGTGTCCTGCCACGCCTGCCCGACCTGTGCCTCAGCGGCGGCGACGACCGTCTCCGGTCACTCCTGGCAGAGACGTTCGCCCGCGACGATGCCTTCAGCGGCAAGTTGTCGCGGGATGACACGTACTGGTCCGGAAAGGCGGTTGGCAGGCTGTCCGAACTGATCTCGCTGGCGAAGGCCGTTCGCATGGATGAGGCCGCGGACCGGTGGACGGACCAACTCAGAGAACGGACCGAGTCCTGGCTGTCCGCCGAGGACACCACTCGCTACTTTTACTACGATGAACGCTGGAAGACACTGGTCGGATATCCGGCGTCGTTCGGGTCGGACTCGGATCTGAACGATCACGATTTCCACTACGCCTATCACATCCAGGGCGCGGCGGCGCTGGCACGTGCGGACTCCGCCTGGGGCGCGGCGTGGGGTCCCATGGTAGAACTGCTGATCCTCGATGCAGCCAATCCGGATCGCAGCGATTCGAGGTTTCCTTTTCTGCGGAGCTTCGACCCGTACGCCGGCCACTCAATCGCCGGTGGGCACACCAACAAGGTGGGCGGGTACGACCGGGAATCCAGTTCGGAGTCCATGAACTTCTCGGCCGCGCTGATTCACTGGGGAATGGAACGCGGCGACACGGCCATCCGAGACCTCGGAATCTGGATGTACGCCACCGAGCGCACGACCATCGAACAGTACTGGTTTGACGTTGATGACAACGTCTTCCCTGAAGACTTTGAGCACTCGACGAATGCCATCGTCTGGGGCCGCGGCGGCGCCTATGAGACATGGTGGTCGCCTGAGCCGGCCTACATACACGGCATCAATTACCTGCCTCTCACGGGCGCTTCCTTCTATCTGGGCAGGCACCCGGACTATGTCCGCCGGAATGACGCGGAGCTCCAGCAGGCGACCGCCGGGAGACCACCCCTCTGGCAGGATTTGTCGACGATGTTCTACGCCCTGGCAGATCCTGTGGAGGCGCTGCGACGCTACGAGGACTTCGCCCCGGACTACGAGCCGGAAGAGGGAGAGAGCCCTCCGCACACGTATCACTGGCTGGCAGCACTCAACCAGGTCGGGACCGTGGACACCTCGGTGACGGCCAATATCCCAGCATACCGGGTCTTCCACAATGGCAAGCGGCGGGCCTATGCCGCATACAATCCCCGATCCCGGCCGAGTCGCGTCCGGTTCTCGGACGGCGCCGAGTTCCGGGTTCCGCCCAAGACCCAACTGACGGTCTGCCGGTAGCGGACAATCAGCCTCCGCGCAGCTTTCCGGAGTATCGCCTCACCATCAGTTGAGGACGGTTACCGGGCGGACAAGGCGACGTCCCTCGACGGTGGCGGTCAGGATGTAGGTGCCACTGGCGAGGCTGCCCACGGGGACGGAGAGCGTGGTCTCGCCCGCAGGAAGCCGCCTGATTTCACGGCTGACCCGTCGCCCGAAGAGGTCCGTGAGTTCGAGCGTCACCTCGGCCGGACCCGGGATGGTGATGGGCAGACGGAATTGGTCGCGGGCCGGATTTGGATAGGCGGCGCCCAGGACGAGAACCCCCGGAAGCTCCCGGGCAATAGCCGTGTCGGTCGGATCCACGAAGGTCAGGCTGGCGATCTCGAAGCCGCCCGATCTGATGTCGACCCTGAGTTCCTGAACGCCCGCAGCCAGGGGCACCTCGCCCAGCGTCACTGTCTGCCAGGCAGAATTGGTTGCAGCCACCGTCAAGGGATCGCCCACTTGCTGCTGATCCATCTCCAGTTCGAGTGCGCCATCCGTGGTGGCTCGCACCCTCGCATCGACCCTGTAAGTCCCGGCGCTGATGACATTGACCGTGTACCCGATCCACTCTCGGGTTGCGATGTCGGTCACATAAAAGCCCTCAGTGGCATCGAATGCTAAATCAACCGGCTCCGGCCGAAGGGTGCCGTCTCCCGAAGTCAGGTCCAGGTGCGCATCACCGAGATCGAAATTCGCCATCTGGATCATGCCGGGGATCACGGCAGGACGCATCAGATAGGGCGCCCGGACGCACGCTGCACCGACCCGCACGGACGCAGCGGTACTGGTTGCCGTATTGCCACGGGCATCGAACGCCTCGACGCTGATCGAATAGCATCCTGCGGAAGCCGCACTGAGGGTCGTTTCGAACGGCGGCGATGTGAGGGTGGCCACGACCCCGATGCCCTGTTTGACGATGACTCCTGCCAGGTCCTGATCGGCGTCCGAAGCGGATGCCGAGACCACGACATCTCCGCCATCTTCGATGGTCGCTCCGTCCTGCGGCGAATCCAGCGTTATGAGGGGCGAGGCACCCGTCTCAACGAAGGTGATTCGATCGATTTCGAACCCGGCCTGCCTGGGCTGAAAACGGAGGACGTGCACGCCGCCCGGCAAGGCGATATCCACCAGCGAAGAGACTGTCCAATCGGACTCCGGTCCCACTGTCAGGGAGGCCACAGCCGTCCCGTCGATCTGCAGTTCGAAGCGTCCAGGATCGCTGGCTGACGCCGTTGTCGTTCTGGCCAGGGCGTCCAGTCTGTAGATGCCTTCCTGGATCTCGACGGTGTATTCCGCCCAGTCGCGGCGCCCGATGCTCGTCATGAAGAGGCCGCCGGATCCATCGTCGTAGTAGCTGATCTCCACGGCGTCCTCGCTGCGGAAGCCTCTGACCTGATTGAGTCCGTCCAGCTCCGAGTAGGCTACGCCATTGCCGCCCAGATCGTAGTACTCCATTTCAAGGACGCCGGGCACCGGGTGCGGCGAGATGGTCGCCGGAGCCTGTCCACATCCCGCCCCGACCTCCAGCGGCATCGAGGGCGTCTGCCTCGGCCAACCCATCGTGTCCACGGCCCGGGCTGAGATGGCATAGCATCCGGACTGGGCGTTTTGAAGCGTGGTTTCCAGGGATTCCGCCGCTCCCTGAGCGATCGGGACCTCTCCCTGAAGCAGGGCCAGAACACCGATCTGTCCGTCGGGGTCAGTTGCGTGCGCCGAAAGCATCAGAGAACCTCCGGCTTCGATGCTCGCCGGGACCGGCCCAAGTGTGACTTCGGGAAGCGTCCCGGCGTCCTCATACACCCTGACGTAGTCTACCAGCATCTGGGTCGGGAAGGCGGCCGCGTCGATGGTCGGGCCGCCCCACTGGCCGCCCACGGCGACGTTCAGCAGGACGTGAAACGGTTGATCGAACGGCCATTCCGCCCAGCCCTGCTGTGGATTCTGGTACTCGCCAATCTGATTCGTTCCTGGGACCCTGAGGTCAACCAGTTGGTCGTCAACGTAGAAGCGAATCTGACGCGGCTCCCACTCCACCGCGTAGATGTGAAAAGAGGTGCTCACAAAGCCGGGCTCCATGGACCCGGTCGGGTTGTTGCCGAGCGGGCTGTTCCGGTTCTTCAGGTGCAGCGAAGAGTGGACCCTCCCCTGGTCCTTCCCGACATGCTCGGCGATGTCGATCTCGCCGCTGGCAGGCCAGATTCCGTACGGCGACTCTTCGGAGAGCATCCAGATGGCTGACCAGGAACCCACCCCCGCAGGAAGCTGTGCGCGCGCCTCGATTCGGCCGTACGTCCACGACGCCCGATCTCGAGTGGTAATCCTAGCGGATGTGTAGTTCGACCCCGAGAACGACTCTGCCCGCGCCTCAATGATCAGGTGATCTCCGTTGACGCGGACGTTCTCCGGGCGAGCCGTGTAGTACTGGGCCTCCTGATTCCCCCAACCACCGGCACCAAGATCGTGGTCCCACTTGGCTGGATCGGGCGAGCCCGTGTAGTCGAATTCGTCGGACCAGACAAGCTCCCAGGTCTGGGCCGCTGCGTGCTGGGGACTCATGGCGGCCACGACTCCGAGGGCCAGCAGGAAGAGAGCGCGGACTGCCTGGCGGGGAGTTCTCGATGCTGGTGGCAAGGGCGCTGGTGACATGGTTCTTGTATACAATTGGGCGGCCATCGCCACCGATCCACGGGCCGAATCAGATCAGCCCGCGAGCGGCGTCGAAGTCGATTCACGGACCACGAGTTCCACGGGCAGATTCACCGTCCGACCGGGGCTCTCATCGCTCAGGCGAATGCGCGAAATCAGCATTTCGAGTGCCTGCATCCCCACTTCCCGAATGGGAACCGAAAGCGTGGTGAGACTCGGCCTCGCGAAGGCGGCGCTGGGTACGTTGTCGAACCCGATAATGGACACGTCTTCCGGGATGCGTACTCCCGAAGCCATCAGTTCCGAGGCCAGGCCGAGGGCGCAGTAGTCGTTCGCCACGACAACAGCCGTTGGCAGATCCTCCATGGCCAGCAGCGTTGTAGCGGCCGCCCTCCCCGCCTCCTGGACGTAGCCGGCCTGCAGAATGGTATAGTCCTCGAGCCCTGCTGCGTCCATGGCAGCCACAAAACCTATGCGCCGCTCCCTGGCGTCAAACGCGCGCTCCGGACCTGCCAGATAAGCCAGTTTCCTGTGGCCGAGTTCTATCAGGTACTCCGTGGCGGCACGCGTTCCACCCAGGTTGTCGAAGTTGATGATGTCAACCAACTGACGGTCCCTCGGGGCTACCGGCGTATTGACAAAGACGGTGGGAACGTCCGTCACCAGATTCAATTGCCGCGGTGTCAATTGGGGGGCCATTACGATGAGCCCGTCCACCCTCTTGTACACCGACTGCACCGAGGACTGCCACTCCGAGGCGCGGTCATGCGAGGCCGAGATGAGGAGGAAGAAATCGTTGTTTTTGGCCACCTCATCCAGGCCCGTCAGAAACTCGGAAAAGAACTCGCCGGAGACGTGAGGCAGCAGGATCCCGATCCCGCCGGTCGACTTCATCAGCAGCGACCGCGCATTTGGATTCGGGATATAGCCGAGATCAACAGCCGCCTTCTCTACGCGCTCCCGCTTATCTTGGGCCACCGCACAGGTTTTGTTCAGAACACGAGAAACTGTCGAGATCGAAACGCCCGCCTGCCTGGCCACGTCTCGAATGGTACTCGCCATTGCGGTTTTTTGGGATGTCCCCGATCAGGGCTGTGAAAACGGGCCGTGAAAACGTTTTCAGGAAAATAGCGGATTCCACGTGGCCGTACAAACGCAGGACAAATCGGGAGCGGGAACCCAAGGTTTTCGATACGGAGTATTCGCGGTGGTCGCGACCCTGCTCCCCATTGCGGCCATCCTCCTGATCGAGTTGGGCCTGCGGGCACTCGGGGTGGCGGACCGGCAGACTCAGGTATTCGTTGCCGCCGATGAGGCGGGAGATTTTCTGGCGCTGAACCCGGACTATGTCGCCCGCTACTTCGACGGGTTTACCCCCGGAGTCCCGTTCACGCCTTTTCAGGCCAAGAAGGGCCCTTCGACCTTCCGCGTCGTTGTCCTTGGCGGTTCCACCACGGCCGGTTTCCCGTACCGGTTCTATCACGGGTTTCCGGGGCGACTTGCCAGAGAGCTGGAGGCAGCCCGGTTCGGACAACGCGTTGAGGTAGTGAACCTCGGCCTGTCGGCCGTAAACTCCTACACAGTGCTGGATCTGGCGCGCGCGGCTCTGGACTACGAACCCGACGCCCTGGTCATCTACGCGGGGCACAACGAATACTACGGAGCATTCGGGACCGGGTCAAACGAGGCCGGGATCGGCGGCGCGCCCTGGCTGAAGCACCTCGTTATTCGCCTCCGCCGAACCGTGCTGTATACCTTGGTGGAGTCCCTGTTCAGGGATCCGCCAACACTTGGAGGTTCCGAGCGCACGCTCATGGCGCAGGTTGTCAGGGATGCGGACATCAGGGCCGGAGGCGAGGTCTTTGAGGCCGGCATCCGGCAGTTCGAGTCCAACATGGGCCGTGTGCTGGGATTGGCCGAGGAGGCTGAGGTGCCGGTGCTCATCGGGACACTCGCCTCCAGCCTGGCAGGACAGCCACCACTGACAGACGACCCCGAAGCGCAGAGCGCCTTTGAACTGGGGCTTGGGCTCCTGGCCAAAGGCGATTGGGATTCTGCCCGGGTGGCCCTGGAGCGGGCCCGTGAACTGGATGGCCTGCGGTTCAGGGCTCCCGCCGCTGTCAACCGTTGGATCCGCCGCGAAGCGCCTACTCTCGGCGCCACGGTTGTGGACATTGAGGGGTCGTTCCGAAACGATTCACCCGGTGGGATCGAGGGGGGCGATCTGTTTACCGACCATCTGCATCCGAACGCGCGCGGCTATCGCATCATGGCATCGTCCTTCCGGGAGCACCTGGGCGAGACGGCCACGGCCCTGACCATTGAGACGGATCAAACCCTGGATGCGATGGACGATGCGCACGCCAGACTGTTGATCAGCCGGCTTCTGGGTGACTATCCGTTCACCAAGGGCGCCACCGACCGCGAGGTCACGACGGCTTACGAAAGCCTGCTGCAACTAGCTACAAAGGCCGGTCTGGGCGACTCCCTCGCCGTTCTTGTCATCCGCGGCGCGGCCGCATTCCCCACTGCCCAATTGCGGCTTTCAGAGATCCTCCGCGCCCAAGGAGACACGCTCGCCTCACTGCGGAGCTACCGTTCCCTCTTGTCGTGGCAGCCATTCAACGAGTCGCTTGAAAGACGCGTCGTCGAGTTTGGCCTGCCGAATGCGCGGGCCGATGCCGAGACCGACCGCATTGCCCTGGCGGCTGTCTCAAAGGACCCGTCCCTCTTCAATCTGAATGCGCTGGCGGCGACGCGGCTCCGTCGTGGCCTTCTCGCAGATGCTGAACGGGTCCTTGCCCGCGCCGAAACGCTGGAGCCCGATGACCCCACCATGCTCTTCAACCGGGCTCGCCTCTTGATCCAGCAGGGCGACACCCTCGCGGCACGGGAGTATTTCGTCCGGTATCAGGCTGCCCGCAGCTCCGACTGACCGGGTTGGACACGCTACGGCGCCCCGGCCTCAGGCGGCAGGGATGACTGCAGCCTGAGTACCATGGGGTGCTCAGGCGCGATGGCCGCGGCACGCATCAGATACTTCCGCGTCGTGGCCAGGTCTCTCTGGCGACCTGCGTATAAGGCAAGGTTGATCCATCCCTCCACGGCTTCCGGATGACGCTGCACCAAGGCCTGCAGACGGGCCACGCCCTCCCGATCCCGACCGGTCTGGAGATACAGGGCCGCCAGGTTGACCTGCAGCGGGATCAGATCGGGATCCAGTGCCACGGCCCGTTGATAGGCGTCGGTCGCCTCCGGCACGCGACCCAATCGTCTAAGGGCATCGCCGTATCGGGCGAACCCGACTGCCGACGGCACGTCCCGGACGGCCAGCTCCAGCTTTTCCGCCACGCTCACCTCGGCGCGGACAGAGTCGGCCCGCTCCAGCGCCCGCCGGGCTTCCTGCTCGCGGTCGGACAGCCGAAAGGCCTGTCCAAGCGCAAAGATTGCCGAGTAGTTCCAGGGCTCCGCCGCGACCAACGGTTTCAGCAACTCGAGTGACTTCTCCGGATCACCGGCCTGCGTTTCGAGTCGCGCAGCCTGAAGGACATAGGCCGACCGCGGAGGCCCAAGGGCCATCGCACGCCGAGCTGCCGACCGTGCCGCATCCATCTCCCCGATACTGCCCAGGAGCTGCGAGAGGCTGAAGGCGGCCGGGGCGTATTCGGGGTCCATGGCCATCGCGTCTTCGTAGGCCACGCGGGCTGAATCAACCTTCCCCATGGCCTCAAGGGCACCCCCAAAAGCGTGGCTCACACGGGCTTCCGCGAGCGACTCGCGCCGGTACATGTCCAAGGCCTGCTGGTAGTGCTGCTGGGCAAAGGCCACGTTCCCGCGATTGAGCCACAGGCCCGGATAGTCGTCATCAATCCCGGCCGTTCGCATGTAAGCCTGCTCGGCATGGGCATAGGCGTTCAGTTCGGCGTGGAGCCGGCCGGTAAGGAAGTGAGGCTCGGGCCGATTCGGAATCAGCGTGAGTGCCGAATCTGTGTACGCAAGTCCTGTGAGGTAGTCACCCCGATCCAGTGCAGACTGGGCTGCAGCCACCCATGCAAGCGGCTTGCCGGTCAGGCTGCTTGAGGCAAACCGTGCCTCCTGAGAATTGCACCCCAGGAGCAGCAGCGGAAGAACCATCAAGCAGGATCTGTTCATTCTGTTATTACGCGATTGCGCGGGTGACGTTCGCGGCGTGGATCTCCCGGTCCTACCTTATTGCCGACAATCAACTCCGCAATCGTGTTTTCCAACGCAGCCCAGTACGCTCTCCGCGCCGTCGCCCATCTCGGGGTGGGTGACCACGATGGATTCGTCCCTGTTCGTGTCGTCGCCAAAGAGCTTGAAATCCCGCCCACGTTTCTCGCCAAGGTGCTCAAGCAGCTGGTGGATACCGGTTTCCTTTTGGCCTTCCGTGGGCCAACCGGCGGCGTCAAGCTCGCCAGGCCGACCCAGGAGATCACGGTCCGCCAGATTGTCGAAGCCGTCGATGGGCCCGAGCTCTTCACCGAGTGTATCCTGGGACTTCCGGGGTGCGGTGACCGGGCTCCCTGCCCGATGCACGATGGATGGTCGGTCGTCAGGACCCAACTCGCAGCTGAGTTCGACCGTCAAACCATCGAAACGATTTCGGAATCCTGTCGAAACGGATCCCTTCGACTTACGCCCTGATGAAGCTCCAGGACAGGACCATTCTCGTTACCGGCGGTGGGACGGGAATTGCCCGGGCGGTGGCGCTGAAGGCCGCTGCCGAGGGTGCCTCCGTTGTCGTGTGTGGCAGGCGACTGGATCCGCTTGAGGAGGTCGTCGCTCGGGTCGAAAGCGCCGGCGGCCGGGCCAGTGCCGTGTCAGGCGATGTCACACGCGAGGCCGATTGCATCCGTATTGCGGAGCACGCGCGCGGTGCCTTCGGCAGCATCGACATCCTGTTCAACAATGCCGGCATGATTTGCCGGGAGAAGCCCGTGCACGCGACCACCCTGAAGGAATGGGAGGACACGTTCTCTGTGAACGTCACGGGCACTTTCCTGATGTCCAGGGCCGTCCTTCCCGGGATGCTCGCTCGCAGATCGGGAGCCATCATCCACAATGCGTCATATGTAGGTCTTGCCGGCGGTGAGGCCATCGCCGCGTACGCGGCCTCAAAGGGGGCGGTGGTACTCCTGACCCGCTCCATGGCGCTCGACTACGCAACTGCCGGCATCCGGGTGAACTGCGTCTGCCCCGGCAGTGTGGACACCCCGATGCTGGACCGGGAGATGGAGGAAATGGGCGGCGCTGAAACGGTGCGGCCCCTGTTCGCACAGAAGCATCCACTTGGCCGCATTGGGACCTCCGAGGAGGTTGCGGCCGCAGTGATCTTTCTGGCCTCCGATGACGCAGCCTTCATCACGGGCACCGCACTCCCGATTGACGGCGGGCGCCTCGCCTAAACCACTCCCCATGCAAGAGTTCGATCACGTCCTTATCGGCACGGGCCAGGCTCTCGGCACCCTCCTCGGCCGATTGATTCCGACCGGCGACTCGATTGCCGTCCTGGAGGGCGCCAGGGTCGGCGGTACCTGCGTCAACCACGGATGCACGCCGACCAAGACGCTTGTCGCCAGCGCCCGGGTGGCCCACATGGCCCGGAGAGCCTCCTTTTATGGGGTCGAGGTGGGCGAACCCCAGATAGACTTCGCTCGGGTCCGTGAGCGGATGAATGAGATCCGTCACGGCAGTTCAAAGGGATTGACGGAGTGGATGGAGGGCACTGAAAATGTGACGCTGATCCGGGAGTGGGGCGCATTCGAAGGCCCCCGAACCGTTCGGGCCGGCGACTCCCTGATTCGGGGCGAGCGGGTCTACATCAACACCGGCACCCATCCCTTCCTCCCTCCTATTCCAGGTATTCGTGATGTGCCGTGGCTCGACTCGGCGCGCCTGCTCAACCTGAAGACGCTTCCCGAACACCTGATCATCATCGGCGGCGGCTACATCGGAGTCGAGCTGGGGCAGGTCTACCGGCGCTTCGGCTCCGCAGTCACCATCGTCCAGCGGGGCGCACAGCTCCTGCCGCGCGAGGACGAAGACGTGGCAGAAGCGGTCCTGGATGTCCTCCGGGGCGAGGGGATTGACGTGATCCTGGAGGCGGATACCACCCGCGTGAGCGAGACCGACGGCTCGATCCGAGTCGTCATCAACGCCGCCGAGAGGCCTCAGGAGGTGACCGGATCGCATCTTCTCCTGGCGGTCGGGCGACGGCCCAACACCAGCCTGCTCAACTGTGACGCGGCCGGAATTGTCCTGACCAAGCGCGGCCACATCGCCGTCGACGACCGCTGCCGCACCACGGCCGATGGGGTGTTCGCGTTGGGCGACGTCAATGGGGAGGGTGCGTTCACCCATACCTCCGTCAACGACGCCGAGATCGTCCTGGACCTGCTGTTCAGGGGTACCCGGACGATATCCCAGCGCATTCCCATCTATGCCCTGTTCACCGACCCGCCGCTCGGCCGAGTCGGAATGTCAGAGAAGGAGGCGTTGGCCTCAGGGCGGAAGGTGCTCAGGGCCACGCGGCCCATGGCCAAGATATCCCGCGCCAAGGAAATGGGTGAAACGCAGGGATTCGCCAAACTTCTTGTGGACGCGGAGACGGATCAGATCATCGGTGCCGCGATTCTGGGCCCGGGTGGCGACGAGATCATCAACATGTTCGCGGCCATCATGCACTCCGGCATCCCGTGCCGGAGTTACCGCGAGGTGGTGCTGGTTCACCCGACGGTTTCGGAGTTGATGCCCTGGGTGCTGGACGGGTTGGAGCCTATCAACTGACTTGCGTGGCACGCGACCGGGAATCACCTGCCTCAGGCAGTGTGTACGATTAGGCGTATACATACACCTTGCCAGAACCATGCGGACCAACATCGTAATCGACGACGCTCTCATGAGCAAGGTCTTGAAGCTCACGGGCCTCAAGACGAAGCGTGAGGCTGTCGAACTAGGCTTGAGGACCGTTGTCCGGCTAAGCGAGCAGGCGAAGATCAAGAGCCTCCGGGGAAAACTGGACTGGGAAGGTGACCTCGACGAGATGAGGATGGACGCGTGATTGTGGTAGACACCAGCGTCTGGATCGACTTTTTCAACGGCCGGGATACAGAAGAGACGGATGCCCTGGACTCGATGTTGGGAGAGGAACCGGTTGCGATCGGTGACCTGATTCTGACCGAGATCCTGCAGGGTTTTCGCTCCGACAGCGACTACCGACGAGCAAGGGGACGTCTGCTGGCGTTGCCAATACTCGACATGCTAGGCGCTGATCGGGCTGTCAAGTGCGCCGACTACTTCCGGACTCTTCGGAAGATGGGGATCACGATACGCAAGACGGCCGACGTTATCATCGCCTCCTACTGCGTAGACTTCGGTCACGCGTTGCTCTACTCCGACCGAGACTTCGATCTCTTCGTAGAGCACTTCGGATTGGCTACACCGCTCTAGTACTAGCCCTCGTCCCCTCCTGGCCGGAGTCCATGCAGGCTCTGATGCACGAAGTCCTTGGGGAAATGCTCGGATCCCGGGAAGCCCAGCCGAATGTCCCGACCGTCAGAGGGAATGTCGGCCGTTCCAAACAGGTAATCCCACAGGCTCAGCGTAATCCCGAAGTTGATACCGTGGTCCCGTCCCTCCGGCCACGCCTTCGCGTGATGCCAGATGTGCATCTGCGGATTGTTGAGGACGTACTTCAACGGGCCCAGCGGGACGCGGATGTTGGAGTGGTTGAAGTGCCCCACGGCGAGCGTGAAGACGTAGACAATGAAGAAGTCGTCTATGCCAAAGCCGATCATGGCCAGCGGGATGTACTGCAATGCGTTGTAGACCACGTTCTCCATCCAGTGGTACCGCAGGTGGGCTGCGAATCCCATCTCTTCCACCGAGTGGTGGACCTTGTGAAACTCCCAGAGCCAGGGAACGCGGTGGAGCAACCGATGGACATTCCACTGGATGAAGTCGCGGATCACAAACAGCGAGACCAGCTGCAGCCAAATCGGCCAGCCGGAGACCTCGATCGCGACGAGATTCGTTATGCCGATGGCTGCGAGCGCATCGCCGAAGGCCTCCACAACCACGTTCGACGCCGCGTTGTAGATGATCAGCGAGAAGAGGAAGAAGTTGAAGAACATGTAGAACACGTCCAGCCAGAAATCCTTTCGGAAGGTCCTCTGGTTTTTCCGCCAGGGGATCACGAGCTCCAGCACGAAGAAGAACAGGGAGACGCCAATCAGCCAGTAGAAGTAGTTGTACGGGCCCGGCGTGGTGATCTCGCTCCAGAGGTAACCGGCATACCCGCGGTAGCCATCCAGAAATATCTGCAGGTATCGTTCCATGGTGCCTGTTCACCCCGCCGGGTGGCGGTCGTTCCCCCGGGCAGGAACGCTGCGTCCGACGGGGCTCAGATACGACAAGGCCCCTGCCACACCATGTGGGCAGGGGCCTGTCTCAGTCGGCCGTTGAGGGCGAAACCTAGTATCCGTAGAGGAAACGCTCATGAACGATCTTGCCGTTCTCCCAGCGCTGCACGGCTACCTGCACGTAGTCCATGTCTCCCCACTCCTTGTGGCTGTAGTCGAAGTGCCACTTGACGAAGGCCAGGCCGGCATTCTCGTCGATGCGCACTTCCTGGACCTCAGCGCCGCGAAACGCGGTGAGGTTGTTGACGAAATCTACCTCGAACACGCGACAGGCGTCAAAGCCCTTACGATCATCATTGAAGTTGTCGGCCATGACTACGTTCTCGGCGTAGTACTTGTCGAAGCCGTCCAGAATCTGACCTTGGAGGATCATGCTGTTGAGGTCCTCGACGCTCTGGGCAATCGTGGCGGTCTCGAGACTTGCGGTGCTCATGGTATTGGGATGTGGTTGATAGGTGATTTGCTCGGTCTATATTACTTGTTGCAACAATCATTGTTGTAACGTCTACATGAAAATTGTATGATTCCCTGCCGGGTGCTTCGGAGCGACCGCCAGCGGCGCGCTATCGCCCGAACGGCAATCGATTCACGGCGAGGATTCCGTTGCTCATGACGGCGAGCACGTCCTGGACGTGCCGAATGTCCTCCAACGGATTTCCGCCCAGCACAACCAGGTCAGCCTCATAACCGATGGCAATGCGTGCAATCCGCCCCTCGAGTCCCAGAAGTTCGGCCGCTGTCGTAGTGGCCGACTGCAGCGCCTCCAGTGGGGTCATTCCCAGTCGCGCGAAATTGGCGATCTCCGTTCCAACCCGGGCGATGCTCCCCGGACCGTAGCCGGTATCTGTACTCGCCACCACCGGAATGCCCATTGCCAGTGCCGCACCGATGGCCCGCTCCAGGTTCGGGAGCATGTGCTGAGCCCGAATGATCAGCACGGGATCGTCGTAGTCGCCGCCTGGCTGAAGCAGGTCCTGAACGATGGTGTAAGTGGGCACCAGATACGTACCTCGCTCCTTCATCAGTGCCAGGGTCTCGTCGGTCAGGTAGGTGCCGTGTTCGACGCTGCGGGCTCCCGCCAGCACCGCAGCCCGAGCGCCCTCGTCCCCGTGCGCGTGGACGAGAACGGACTTTCCTCCCTTCGCGGCCTCATCGACGACGACGCGTAGTTGAGTCTCCGTGTAGACCTGCTTCCGAGGATCGGTGTTGGGCAAACCCGCGCGTTCTGTTGCCCGCGTCTTGATCCAATCCACCCCGCGATCAATGTTGACGCGTACGATCTGGCGCAGCTCTGCTTCGGTATTGATTCCCCGGTAGAGCTGGGCGAGTCGGGGGTCGCCGAGAATCCGGTCCCCCGGATCGGGAGTCACGAAGGAGCCGGCAGCCATGACCTCCGGGCCGGGCAGGACCCTCTCACGAACCATCTGACGAAGCGTAACATCCTGATAGGCCGACGTGTTCGCGCTCCTCGCCGTCGTCACTCCCGAGGACAGCGCCCGCCTCATGCCTGCAACCGTGGCGATGTGCGCATGCGCGTCGATGTAGCCCGGCACAAGCCAACGACCCTCGAGATCCACACGAACGGCCGCCTCCGGGACGGCGATTTCGGCCCCGTATCCCGTTATGAGCCCGTCCTCGACAAGGAGGGTGGCGCCCCTGGTCACCTCGCCCGTGCCAGGGTCCAGGATGTTGGCGTTAAGGAAAGCCGTTTGCGCCGAAACGGGCGTCGTGGCAAGGAAAAAACAGGCCAGGAGGATTGCGCGGTGCATGACCAGTCGGGTGGTTGAACAGTGAACATACGGGACCGGCGTTTCTGTGTCGGCGCGCGCGGTTCGCCGAGGCGAGCGCGGTTGACGGGCGGCCACGGCCGGGCTTTTCTTGTTGCGCCAATCGACGCATGACTGCTACTCTCTCACTTCCCTACCCCCAAACGCTGTGAGCACCCGCCGATCATTTCTGAAGTCCTCCGCGGCCGCTGTTGGCGGCTCATGGGCCTTCGTTGGCGCCCCGGCCGCCCTCGCCATTTTTGACCTGGCCTGTTCAAACCGGGCGGCGGGTCTGTTTGCGGTCCTTTCCGAGGCTGAGGCCGCCGAGATCGAAGCGCTGACCGCAGTGATAGTCCCGTCGGACGCCACCGGCCCCGGCGCCCGAGAGGCCGGCGTGGTCTGGTATGTGGATGCGGCACTTTCGCAGGATCACGAGGAACTGGCCTATGTCCGTGCCGAATTGAGCAACCTGGCCGTCACCGTCAGCGACGCCCACGGCGTTGCAGCCTTGGTCGACCTGACGCCTGACCAGCAGCTGGCCATCGCTCGCTCCATTCAGGACACGGAGTTTTTCGACGCCATGCGGGACGCGACGCTGACCGGAATGCTCGCCAATCCCAAACATGGCGGCAATCGCGACAAGCTCGGATGGCAACTCATCGGGTTTGACGACCGGCACGCCTGGCAACCACCATTTGGACATTACGATGCACCCTTCCATGCGAGTCCTCCTACCGACAGTTAGTCTCCTTCTCGTTGCCGGGTGCACGCAACCCGCCGCCCAGGAGACCCCCCAGCCCGATATCGAGCACTACGCCTTCGGCGGTACGGCCCCTCTGTCCGAGGCCGTCCGGGTCGGTAACGTGATCTACCTCTCGGGCAAGCTTGGCATCGGACGTGATATGCCCAGAGGAATCGAACCGGAAACCCGCCTGGCGATGGAGAACATCAAGTCCTCTCTCGCTGAGAAGGGCGCAACCATGGCTGACGTCGTGAAGTGCACCGTCTTCCTGGCCGACATGGCCGAGTGGGGCGCCATGAACGAGGTCTACCGGACCTACTTCCCGGAAAACCCGCCCGCCAGGAGTGCGGTGGGGGCCAACGGTCTCGCTGCCGACGCCCGAGTCGAGATCGAGTGCATTGCGGTGCGGAGTTAGCCTGTGACTTCCCGGAGGTATTCCCTGAATGACGAGGTTGATTTCGTCGTCATCGGCTCCGGTGCCGCTGGCGGTGTGATGGCCAAGGAGTTGTCTGAGGGCGGGTTTTCGGTCGTAGTGCTTGAGCAGGGCCCCTATCTGAAGTCCGACGGGTTTCGCCATGACGAGATCGGCGGCCGCGCGGCGCGAGGTCTGGGGACGCTGGACAACTACACGCCCCAGTCTTTCCGGACTTCTGTAGATGAAGAGCCGCAGCGTCGGGGCGTACTTCGTTACCTGCCCATGGTCGGCGGGACCAGCGTCCATTACACCGGCAATTTCTGGCGATTCCGGGAGATCGATTTCATCGAGCGGTCGCTGTTTGGACCCGTGGCTGGCACCGGCATCGAGGACTGGCCCATCACCTACGCCGACCTGGAGCCGTACTACACGAAGGTGGATTGGGAGGTGGGTGTCTCAGGCGGACCGAACCACTTTGATCCGCCCCGTTCACGTCCGTATCCGATGCGGCCCATGCCCATCAAGAGTTCCGGCGTGCTCTTCAAGGAGGCCTGTGAAAAGCTCGGCCTTCACCCGGGGCCGGCCCCGATGGCGATTCTGTCGGAGCCGTATGACGGCCGGTCTCCCTGCATCCATTGCGGGTTCTGCATGGGGAACGGATGCGAGGTCGACGCCAAGTCCTCCTCCCTCGTCTCCATGATTCCCAAGGCCGAGGCTACCGGGAACTGCGAGATCAGGCCCCTGTGTACAGCATCCCGAATCGACACTAACGCCGACGGGAAGGTGACGCGGGTTGTCTATTTCGACCAGGATGGCCAAGAGGTAGCACAGCCATGCCGGGCTGCAGTAGTCTGCGCGAATGGGTGCGAGACGCCGCGTCTCCTCTTGATGTCCGATTCGGCCCAATTTCCCGACGGGCTCGCGAACTCAAGCGGGGCGGTGGGCAAGTACATCCTCGATAACGGCCAGGTACACGTGTACGGTCAGTTCGAGGAGCCCATGAACGAGTTCAAGAGCATTCAGGTAACCCAGATCTGCTGGGACTACTACGACACCGATCCCAGGCGCGGCTTCTGGGGTGGTGGCGGCATGGATGCCCGATTCCAGTTTGGCCCCGTCAGCTTCGCCCGCAATGGGCTGCATCCCGATCAGCCGCGATGGGGATCGGAGTACAAACGGCTATTGAGCCGCTACTACAATCGCACGATCGACGTCAACGGACACACGACTATTGTGCCTGTCGAGACGAACAACCTCGTGCTCGATCGCGAGAATCCAGACCGGTACGGGCGTCCGGGACTCATCGTGACACTCAAGGATCACCCGGACGACATCGCCGTGCAGGAGTTCTTCGTAGAACGCTGCAAGGAAATCGTGCAGGCCATGAACCCGACAGGGATGTGGAGCAGGCCGGTCGGGACGCGCGGCGGGCAGGTCCACCTGCTCGGTACCTGTCGGATGGGAGATGATCCGACCACCTCGGTGATCGACAAATACCATCGAGCCCACGATGTGCCGAATCTATTCCTGTGCGACGGTTCGAGTTTCGTGTCCTCGGGTCGCGGACAGCCTACGATGACCATCCAGGCGCTCGCCTTTCGAGCCGCCGATCACATGGCAGAGTTTGCGCGGCGCGGCGAGATTTAGCCAGCGCAGTCGCGGGATCAGGCCGCGGTGCGCATCCCCGGATTGACCAGCAGACGGACGGGCTCGTAGCCGCGATAGACCTGAAAAACGAGGCGATCTCCACGACGGACTTCGCGAATGTATCCCTGATCAAGCAGGGCAAGAATCGCGTTGGCGTGGCGCCTGTTGCGGCATTCGATGAGAAGCGCTGGCTGCTCATCGCGCAGTTCGGGCGAGTCGGGATTCTCCCAGATCAATTCCAGAACAGGAGCGACTTCGGATCCCAAACTTCCAAGGTTGACGGCCTCTTCTTCGGACAGATCTACGGCGTACATACACTTCGAGTTAGTGCTTGAACGCCATGCCCGCGTAGGTATGGCTGGGGTGTGATGTGCAACGCCTCCGGGGCGCGTACGCGGGCCGAGCTGTTGGGGGGCTCAACCGGACACTCCAAAAGGTATCGAAGGCTTTGGGCGACCCTTAAGCGCTTCCCGAAAATATTCTCAGTCGTCTGCCGGGCATTCTTCGGCGGGAGTTGCCCGTCCCGAATGAAGCGTCGGATGTTCCTGTACGAGGCCGCGGACCTCGAGATCTACTTCGACGCGTCGAGGACGATGCGGTACCGGGCGTTGCCAGCATGCAGGTGCTCCAGCGCGTCATTGACGTCGGACAGACCAAACGACTCGGTGACCGGAGCGATGTCATGCCTGGCGCAGAAGTCGAGCATCCGCGCTGTGGTGGCCGGGCTTCCCAGAGGAGATGCCGAGATCTGCTTCTGACCCGGGAGTAGCTGGAACACCGACGCGGATACGGGCTCAGGGACCGCCCCGACAAAGTGCAGTCTGCCGTTTGGCTTCAATGCAGCGATGTAGGCGCCCCAATCGAGGCTGACGTTGGCCGTCACGAGAATGAAGTCGAGGCTGCCGGCGACGGCACCGATGGCCTCCGGGTCACGCGAGTTCACGATGTGGTGGGCACCAAGACGGCGTGCCTCCTCAGATTTGGCCGGGTTGCTCGAGAACGCGGTGACTTCGCAGCCCCACTTGTTCAGGAACTGCAGCGCCATGTGACCGAGTCCACCGATGCCGACGACGCCGACCCGGTCGGTCGGCTTCACGCCGAAACCGTCGATGGGACCGAACACGGTGATCCCGCCGCAGAAGAGCGGACCGGCCTTGGCGGCGTCGACACCTTCGGGAAGGGCAATCGCCCATTCTGCGCTGCAGCGGACCTTGTCGGCGAAGCCACCGAATCGACCGACAACCGTGCCCTCAACTGAGGCGCAGAGATTGTGGGATCCGGTCATGCACTGCTCGCACGTCATGCAGGACGAACTGTACCATCCCAGGCCCACCGTTTGACCGATCGTCAGGTGAGAGACATGGTCGCCAATCGCCCGAATCGTGCCGGTCACCTCGTGGCCGGGGACGAAGGGATACTGCGTCATCTGCCAGTGATTCTCCAGCATGGAGAGATCGGAGTGACAGATTCCACAGAAGGCGATGTCGATGTCGACCTGATGCGGGCCCAGGTCACCGAGTTCGAATGAAAAGGGCTCGAGGCGGCCTCCGGGCTCGGTGGCGGCGTATGCGTTGACGGTCATGGACAGGTGATTTATTGACCCCCGGGCACCACGCAACCACGTGGCACCACAAGCCGGGGTGGAGGTTACGGCCGCGGAGGCGCCCGTGCTCACCATCCTCGCCCGGTCGCCACCATTTCCACCAATTTCGGCAAGGTCCCTCCGCTCGGACCCAGCACCACCTCGTCCATCCGATCCGCAATCGCCGAGTGCTGCACATTGAACTCCGCGCAGTAGACGCCCGCCTCTGCGGCCGCCAGCGGAAGTCCCGCAGCCGGATAGACGACAGCACTGGTCCCAATCGACAGAAACACGTCCGCCGAGACCGCGGCCTGCAGTCCGGCCTCAAAGGCTCCTTCGGGCAGCATCTCGCCGAACCAAACCACGTCCGGCCGGATCAGACCGCTACAGATCGGGCAGTGCCCAATCGACAGTTCCGCATCGTCCGCGGGACGGCGACAGGAAGCGCAGTAGTTGCGCGTCAGGTTGCCGTGCAGTTCGATTATGTTCTGGGACCCCGCCTCGTGATGCAGGTTGTCGACGTTCTGGGTGATGACGGTGAACTCGTCCAGCATGGCCTCCAGGCGAGCCAATGCCAGGTGGCCCGGGTTCGGCTGCGCCTCCTCGACAATCTCTCGTCGGTGTCTGTACCAGCCCTGGACCAGCTCGGGATTGGCCAGGAAGGCATCCATGCTTGCCAGCTCTTCGGGCCTCATAGTCGCCCAGAGGCCGCCTGGATCGCGGAAGGTGGCGATTCCGCTTTCCGCGCTCATACCTGCGCCCGTGAGCACGGCCACGCTGTTGGCGTGGGTCAGCCGTTCGATGAGACGGGCCGAAAACATGGGGGATGTTACGACACGATGGGCTGACAGCCGGAAGGGCAAACTCAGAATCTTCAGGGCCAGTCCGCGTCTAGCACGCCCCCTCACGAAACACGATCGGCTCCGCAGCCGCCAACCCACCACGAAGCACAGCTGAAACCGCTGCCTGGAGTTTCGGCCACCCCTCAAATACGGGTGACACGCCGCATTCGGTCGGGAGTGCGTGTATGCCCGAATTTGCCTGAAGTGTCAAGGCAGGAGCCGAACTATTCGAGACATCCAATGCCAGGGCCGCGAGGGCCAGCAGCAGTAGGGCAAGAAGGGATTTCATGGCGAGTAGGGGTTTGCGTCACCTAATCACAATGAAGGTCATATGAAGCCGCGCCTTGTCACCCAATAAGCACTCTGATGTAAAGAAAATGTCATTTGTAGGCGCTGGGCATCACGCCGCGGCCAACCACTGTCCCGGAGCCATCACCTCCACCGGACATCCTCGAAAGTCCCTGACGTTTCGGGTGATGATGGCCTGGCACCCCGCAGCCAAAGCACACTCAACAATCGTATCGTCCTCAAAATCACGGCCTCCCCGCAGCACCGCTCGGCGCACGATCACTGCATCCACAGGCTGGACCGAGAAGCGCTGGGCCAGATCCGCCAAGTCTTTGCGGATCGTCTCTTCGGAGAACGCTCGCCGTCCGAAGTAATAGACGGTCGTCAGCGAGCAGGAAGAAACGACCCCTCCGATCGAGCCGGACTCAACTCGCGAAAACAGTTCCAGGGCATCGTCGGCAAATGGCGCGCGGTTCAGGAGCGCATCAAGCAGGACGTTGGTGTCGAAAAGGATCCTGGACATGCTCAGCGGACACCACCATGCTTCCGGATCAGGTCATTCCAGATGTCCTCGTCCGAAGGCTGCTCTATCGGTCTCCGCGACCGGAGTCGGGAGGTTAGCTCTCCCTCCGAGCGCACCACCTGATCGACGACCAGCCGCGTGAAATATCCCGCCACGAGCTTCGAGAGCGAGGTGCCATTCGACGCGGCATACGCCTTTGTCCGCTCGATCAGGTCTGAGTCAACTCGCAGGGTAAGCTTCACGGGCGTTGAGAGGCGCGGCATTGTACGTATATGTATTCGATTGGTATACGTACATGCTTTGGGGCGCGCTGTTTCCCCCATAGAGGGCTAGACGGGCGGCGTGTAACGCAGTCCAGATTCCGCGCCACCAGAATTAGTAGTCGACGTCGCCCAACCCATCCCAGAGACGCAGCTCCGTGTTTTTGGTTGACCTACAGCCCCGTTATGCGAATCAGCCTGGTCTTGGTCTCAGGCGGCCAGGCGGTGAACGCCACCCGATCTCCGTCCGGATGTATTGCGAAACCCGAGAGTCGATGGTAGTTTCGCCAGATTGTGGGAGGGTTTTGTCACGGCGATGTCATGGCCGGGGTTGTCGTTGCATTACCGCTCTGAACGGCCTCCACCTGATAAAGCGCCTGGCGAGGCAATGCCACAGATTTCGGAGTTTTGCGGTATCGCTGTGTACATGTACTATCGTGATCATCAGCCCCCGCATTTCCACGTTGAATATGGAGGGCAATGGGCGACGATCAGCATCGATGGCCAGAAACTCATTCGCGGGGTGATTCCCAGACGCGCCAGCCGCATGGTGAGGAAGTGGGCGGCGGAACAAGAGTCCGCGCTTCGCGAAGACGGGGAACTTGCCCGCCAGCGAAAGCCTCTAAAGCGGATAAAACCGTTGCCCTGAGTCATGACCGACGTCCTGATTATCACTGACGCCGAACTGGTCGGCGAATTCCTCCTCCGGGTCCGGTTCAACGATGGAGTTGAGAAGACTGTTGACGTTCACCCCCTCCTGGACGGACCCATCTTCGAGCCGCTGAAGGACCCCGCGTTTTTCGGCCGGGTGTACATGGACAAACGCGCCGGCACCGTGACCTGGCCCAACGGGGCGGATTTTGCGCCGGAGGCGCTTTGGGAGCTGCCGGATCTGGCCAAGGGCTGAGCAGGTGTCAATTCGTCGCGGGATTCCGTTCCCCGTGGAGCTTCCCAACGACGTAACACAGGAAGCGATCTCAAGCGCACCCGAAGGAGAGCTCACCTCCTACGACTCCGTGGAAAGCTAAACGCCGATCTCCCCCGCTAATTGATCCCGACTCAGAGCGGCGGGTCGGTCCGAGGGTTTCCTGGGTCGAATCCCGCCCGCCCCCGTGTACCAGGCCCGCCCGTTGCGAGCTGACGAGAAATGGCTCTAGTAGAGAGTCGGGGCCACAGAATTGGGGAACCGCCAGTCGGCAGCAGTGTAACGCATAACGTTCGTCGTTCTAATTGTGATCATCTCCTTTGCCGATCGCGGTTCCGAAGATGTCTTTGACCGGTACAGATCCAAGCGAGCCGGGAGCAGTTGTCCTCCAAATCTCTGGCGGGTGGCTGCCCGCAAATTGGATCTACTCAACCAGGCCGGAGCGCTCCTCGACCTGCGGAGCCCACCGGGAAACCGACTTGAAAGGCTAACCGCAGATCGACAGGGACAGTACAGCATCCGCATTAACGATCAGTTTCGCATTTGCTTTGTGTGGACCGATAAGGGACCAGCATTTGTCGAGATCACCGACTACCACTAGTGATGACCCGCCTCCCCAAAAACGGCCCGCCCACTCATCCCGGAGAGATGCTGCTGGAGGAATTCCTGAAGCCGCTCAACATGAGCCAGGTCGATCTGGCGGAGCGGATTCAGGTCTCCTATCCAAGGGTTAACCAGATAGTCCGCGGCAGGCGCGGGGTTACTCCGGATACGGCACTCCGACTGGCAGCCCTTTTCGGGACCACGCCGGAATTCTGGCTGAACGGCCAGCTTAACTGGGATCTGTGGCACGCGATGCGAGCCCCATCGGCGAAAATTCTGCAATCGATTAAGCCGGTGTCGGGCAGCCCACCGGCTCATCCCCAGTCGCGGACCCAACCCGAATAGACCCTCTGCCCTTCGATAAGACGCTGCCCCATTTTCTGGTAAACAACAAGCGTCCCGTCATCCGTCATTCCCACAGAGCCGTATCGCTCTGAAACGTCCGGTACGCGGTGGATGTCCTCACTCGCGCGTCCAGCATCCACACGCGTCAAGTAAACATCCTCCCTGCCGAAGAAATCGGAACGGACCGCAACGGCCCCTGCCTTGTTGCTGCACCCGAGTAGTCGCGTGTTGGCCACCTGCGGCCAAAAGTCCTCGATACTAGCCGGTGTCGATCTTGCAGACCCTGCCATTGAGTTGGCAGAGGGTACGGGCACCGAAATAATTCGCACCGGGGTAAGCCAACGACCGCCCGGGATTGTCGCAGAAGAGAGCGAGACAGCTGGCAAGGAGTCCTCCTTTACCTGCGACCCAGTTGAAACAACCGGGAACTCCACCGGCGCTGGTGGCGGCGTATACACCATAAACGGTAGCTCCTGCATAGAGTACTATAGTGAGGGGAAAAAGACGTACGCGGCTACCTGGTATAGTCGCATCCCTCCCACGGAGCTTTCGTTACATCATATTGCGACTGTTCAAACGCTGCTTAATGGTTCTGAGGTAGGGTACGATTCTGAGCCGAAGTTCGCTTCATCTGGTTTGGCCTGCCCGGTGGTCTGGGTATTTGGCGCGGGTGCCATTGATGTCAACGGATCCCACGACTATCAGACAGACAATGACTCGGTTCTATTTCAACTCCAAAGTACCGTCAGCGGCTGAGTCTCCTGGCGGATCGGGTAGGGACTCCCCTCCGCCAGGTGTTACATGAGAAACACTCTATTCCTTTTGCTAGCTTTCTCCGGATGCGACCAGGCGCCCGCACCAACCGCGCCCACGGGGGGCGAAGAGGATTGGCAGTGGCACCCCCCATCCAGGCTGGTTAACATTGGACGCTATTCTGGGACCTTCGCGTCTGGCCCACTAGATGTGGACGTGACTCCGGACGGCCGTGCCCATCTTGTCGTGCGCCAAGGGGCGGATACGCTCGCTACTCATGAGCGATTTGACTTGATCTACGGAACAGTGGAGAATGGCAGTTGGACAGAGGAGGCCCGTTTCTCTGACTATGGGTGGGTGCCCTTCGCATCGGTATCCGCCAACTCTCAGGGTGCCCACGTATTCTGGTCAGGGATCCCCCACGAAAAGCTTGGTGAGGAGTGGCCGATTTGGAGTAGCCCGGCTGTATTTCACTGCTTCGTAGCAACTCGTGGTTGTTCGCCCCTCCCAACTAAGCTCATCGACTTGAGCGAACGTGATCGCCGTAGACGCATAAGAGGCCTACATTCCGGCCTTGGACCGCAGGGGGCAGCTCACATAGTCCTCCAAGGCTCGTTTGATGTGCCACTTATTACGGTGAGTCCGGACGGGACAACACTAGGTGATCACCGACTTGCGATTCGCAGTTACCCGAATATCTACGCCGTTGAGGATACGGTCCACCACACCTTTGTTGGGACTCCCAACAGTGCGCTCTACCATTCCCTTATCGTCGACCGGCAGGAAAGCACCCCTCAGTTGGTGTTTGCCCGCGAGTCACACCAGGCCCATTTCCCAGCGGTAGCGACAGGGCCAAATGGTGAGCTGCACGTGGTCTTCTACGGTCTGGCGCGTACCGAGAGTCGCAATACCCTCTTCTACCAGCGTTCTGTCGATGCGGGGGTAACGTGGTCTGCTCCGATGAATCTTCAGGAGTCTGGGAGCCTTTTCTTTATTGCTCCCTCCCTCTTTGTCGATACCGATGGCGGTGTTCACATCATCAGCACCTTTTTCGGCGATGCGGGGCTCGACGCATCAGGCACGCCGGTCACCACCTTAGTAGACAACTTCTACTCCTTCGTCAAAGATGGCGTGCCCGTCATAAAAGCAGAGACCGTGTTCCAAAGCGTGAACGCCCTCGGGCCGGCCTTTATCGCCAGTGGCGACGGCCAGAGGGGACTTGCTTATTTATATGGGGAAGACGGTTACGTTTACGAGTCATTACTGTCGCGGTGAGTCACAACGGAACCGCCGTTACACTCTCGTGATGCTTTCGGCGCCTAAATCTCCGTTCTTACCCCCATGCGCCGCATCCTCCTCGTTGAAGACGATCCAGACATCGCCAAGTTGATTCGGGTCAACCTGGAGGGCGAGGGATATACGATTCGGCACGAGTCCAATGGACGGGCCGCGCTGGAGGTCGCCCAGGAGCGGGAATTCGAATGCATCATTCTGGACCTGATGCTGCCGGGTATGGACGGCCTGGAGTTCTGCAAGCGATTCAGACGCGACGATCCGGTCACGCCCATCATCATGCTGACCGCCAAGTCTGAAGAGCTTGACCGCGTGCTCGGACTGGAGATCGGTGCCGACGACTACCTCACCAAGCCTTTCAGCGTCAGAGAACTGCTGGCCCGAATCAAGGCGATCCAGCGCCGCATGGAGACCAATCTCCAGGAGCAATCGACCCGAAAGGAACCCGATTCGGCTACCTTCGGCCCGCTTCACATTCACTTTGTCAAGAGACGCGTGACGCTGGCCGAGCAGAACGTGACCCTGACCGCGAGGGAGTACGACCTTCTGGCCCTGTTCGCCCGTAATCCGGGCCGCGCCTATGACCGCCGGACGCTGCTGGATGCCGTCTGGGGTTACCAGTTTGACGGCTACGACCACACGGTCAACTCGCACATCAATCGCCTACGCAACAAGATCGAACTTGACAGTTCTGCCCCTCGGTTCATCCAAACGGTATGGGGCGTGGGCTACCGATTCGCAGAGCCGGGAGAGGTGTTGATCTGATTCGCCCCCTCAAGACGCTCTTTGGCCGGCTTGCGCTCGCCTACGTCCTGGTGCTCCTGGTGGTAGGCGCGACGGTGGCGTGGTTGGCGCTCGGTGCGCAGGAGGACTTCGCACGCGAAGCTGACCAGAGGCTGCACGTCAGCCTGGCCCAGAATCTGGCCACGGAGTTCGCCCCGTTCATCCACATGATGCCCGACTACGAGGGCGTCGAGGAGACCATCCACAACCTGATGGTCTACAATCCGCGCATCGAGATCTACGTCCTCGACAGTACGGGCACGATCCTCTCCTATTTCTCGGATCCAGCCAAGATTGTCCGCGAGCGCGTGGATCTCGGACCGGTGAACACCTTCCTTCAGGGTGACCACGCGTTCCCGCTTCTCGGCCCTGACCCCAGAAGCCTCACCGAATCGAAGCCCTTCTCCGTGGCCCCTATCGACCTCGGGAATGGGCAGGGATTCCTGTACGTTATTCTCGGAGGCGAGCTGGTCGAGGCCAGCCTCAGCGCCGCCAGCGGTAGCTACATCACGCGATTCCTTCTTCTGGCGATTGGGCTGGTGGTGTTGGCTTCAGCAGTGATCGGGCTGGGGCTGTTCTTCCTACACACTCGCCGATTTCAGCGCATGCAGCGGACGGTGCGCCGATTCTCCGAAGGTGACCTGGAGGCACGGATCGATGTGACCGGCGGGGATGACGTAGCCGACCTCTCCCGAACGTTCAATGAGATGGCCAATCGCATCACGGCCGTTCTGGAGGAATTGCGATTCACGGATCAGCAACGCCGCGAGCAGGTCGCCAACATCTCGCATGATCTCAAGACGCCGCTGTCGTCCATCATGGGTTTCGTCGAGACCATCCATTTGAAAGGCGATGCGCTCTCGGCCGAGGATCGCGATCAATACCTGCGGGTGATTGGCAACAACGCGGAGACGTTGAGCCGTCTGGTTTCGCAACTTTCAGAACTGGCGCGATTGGAGTCCCTCTCGGTGGAACTGAATCCGGAGCCTTTCAATCTGGAAGAGTTGATTCAGGATGTCGCCCTCTCCTTCATGCCCATGGCTGAGGAGAAAGGCGTGGCGCTGGAGACGGAGCTTTCGGGGGAGCAGCCCCGAGTCCTGGCTGACCTCGGAATGATGGAGCGTGTCGTGAGTAACCTCATCCGGAATGCCATCCAGTACACCGACCGCGGCGGGCAAATTTCCGTGGTGGTGGGGCAGCACGAGGACCAAATCACCGTGGCCGTCAAAGACACCGGATGCGGAATCGCCCAGCAAGATCTGGTGATGGTCACAGAGCGATTCTATCGGGTTGACAAGAGTCGCCAGAGCGGGGCGGGAATGGGCCTTGGACTGGCCATCGTCGAGATGATCCTCCGACTCCACGGCGCCAGTCTCTCCATCCAGAGCGAACTGAATCGCGGCACGACACTCAGTTTTGGACTGACGCCGATGGCGGGCTGAGAGAGGATTCACGAAAGTCCACTTCTCCGTGAGACTCTCGTGATACTCTGTGACGGTGGCGCAACCTGCGCGCCGTTGCTTGAGGAAAAGACACCATCCTCCGCATCGCCGCCATGTCACCCCGACTCTCGCTTGCCATTGCCCTCCTCCTCGTGACCCTACCAGTATCCGGCCAGTCGCGATTCTTCCGAGTCCAGGTCCAGAATACAGGCTCGGCCTACTCCTACCTCTCGAGTGGGGCCTTCGATACGCCGGTCGGGGCCACCAGCCCGGCTCCCATCTTTCCGGGAGAGGCGTACGCCTTTGAATTCGAGGCTGCCGCCGGGTCGAATCTCTCCTTCGCGACCATGTTCGTGCAGTCAAACGATTTGTTCTACGCCCCGGGGGCCAATGGCCTCCCCCTCTGGGACTCAGCGGGACCGCGCACGGCCGACATTACCTCAGAGCTCATGCTCTGGGACGCGGGAACTGAGGCAAACCAGGAGCCCGGCACCGGTGCGGATCAGGCGCCGCGGCAATCGGGTGCAAACACCGGGGCCGCCGACTCAGACTCCGCCGTCAGGTTGGTCAACGACGGATTCAGCTATCCGGCAACAGCCGACGTCATCGCCGCCATGCTTGAGCATCTGGGAGAGACGCGATTCCGCGTCACGCTGACCAACGCTTCCACCGGCTCGACCCTCGCCACGTCAACCGGGACCGTTGCCGTGCCACTGTCGCCCGGTGCGTACGCAGTACACGCGCCCAGTGACTCACCGATGTTTGTAAGCGGACAGGCTGATGCTGGAATGGGCTTGGAGGCTCTGGCGGAGGACGGCGATCCGGCGGGTCTGGCTCTTGCCTTGGCCGCGGAGACGGGCGTGACCAGTATCTTCGCGCCCGGCGTGTGGGTAGTACACCGTGATGGCACTCCCCTGTTTGTCGATGGGCAGCCCGATTCCGGTGCGGGCCTGGAGGCGATTGCCGAGGACGGTTCGCCCGGCCAACTGGTGGCATCTCTGGCGATGAATGGCGCGATCTCGGCCGGTGCCTTCGCCGTGCCTGCTGGCGCCGCTGGCGCTGGCGCGCTGCTACCAGGGGCGCAGTATGAGTTTGTCGTGCTGGCCAGCCCTGGCGACCGCTTGTCCCTGGCGACCATGTTCGTTCAGTCGAACGATCTCTTTGCAGCTACGCCTTCGGATGGCAATGCGCTCTTTGACCAGTCGGGAGCACCGGTTTCGGGGTCACTGGGTGCTTCCGTGAGCCTCTGGAACGCCGGGACGGAGGTCGATCAGACGCCGGGTGCCGGCGCGGATCAGGCTCCCCGACAGGCGGGAGCCGACACGGGAGCCAGTGATCCTAACAACGTCGTCCGGTCTGCGGACGATTCCGGAATTGACGTCGGGCAGGTGCTGAACGTGATGGTCGAGCCCCTCGAGAGCGTGGCACTGACCGTGACGCTGCGCAATGTGTCGACTGGCACCACAATCACGACCTCGGGCGGCACCGAATCGGCCGTCCCCCTTGCTCCGGGAGCCTGGGCTGTCCACACCAGCGATATGCTTCTGTTCGCAGCCAACCAGGATGATTTTGGCCGCGGCCTCGAAGCCGTGGCCGAGGACGGTAACCCGACTGCGCTGGCCGCGGCGATTGAGCTTCAAGCCGGAGTTGTCGGCGGCGCCTTCAACACACCGGTGGGGGCTACCGGGCCCGCTCCCATATTCCCGGGCGATGCGTATGCGTTCACGATTGATGCCGCGCCCGGCGCCCTGCTCTCGCTGGCCACTATGTTCATCCCCTCCAACGATGCCTTCTTCGCACCTGGTGAGAATGGTATCGCGTTGTGGAATGACGCCGGCCAGCTCCGCTTGGGAGATCTGACCGCTGAGTTCATGCTGTGGGATGCCGGTACCGAGGCCAATGAGGAGCCCGCCGCCGGTCCAAATCAGGCACCAAATCAAGCGGCAGCCAACACCGGAGACGCAGACACCGACACCCGAGTGCGTCTCATCAGCGATGGATTTACCTACCCCGCGGTCGAAGATGTGATTGAGGTCACTCTGTCCTTGGCGACGTCGACGGACGTCGATCCCCGCCCTGCCGAGGTCCCTCAGGGCGTGAGCCTCGATCAGAACTATCCCAACCCGTTCAATCCACAGACGACGATTCGGTTTGAGCTCGGCGAGGCCGGTCCGGTCAACCTGGCGGTGTTTGATCTTCTGGGGCGCGAAGTAGCGTCGCTGGCGAATGAATCCCTGAGCGCCGGGGCACACTCCTTTAGTTGGGATGGTCGCGACTTCAGCGGGCTGGGCGTGGCCACTGGGGTGTACGTTTACCGACTGCGGGCGGGTGGACAGACGGTGAGTCGTCAGATGGTGTTGTTGCAGTAGGAGGATCTCCTGCCTAGTCCTTCAACTCCGGCGGTACCACTTCCTCCACCGGTAAGGCAACCTCTGAAACCAGCTTTGCCGAAACCACAGCTCCAGGAAGATGGACGGTGCGGGACGTGTAGCGTCCCTCCGCTGGATCCCGGTAGACCTCCAGGCACCGGCCAATGAGGTCTACAATCCAGTACTCCGGAATTCCGGATTTAGCGTAGAGACCCTGCTTGGCATGCCGGTCCCTTTCAAGCGAGGTGTCGGCTACTTCAACGACCAGCAGGACGTCCTTGCCCTGTAAAGGCTTAGCCCAACTGATTCGCTCGGTTGGCACCAGCATCAGGTCGGGTACGACCTGTGTATTCTCCCCGATGTTCAGGCCGTTTTGAACATCCACCATCACCTCCTGCGAAACCTGTCGGCGAAGCCGATGCGCCAGTCGGCGCACCGACGTCATGTGCGGATTGCCGATTGGGCTCATCGCGACCACCTGGCCGTCAATGAGCTCCACCCTGTCTTCGCGCGAGAGGATTCCTGCTTCTCCCATCGCGAGGTAGTCCTCGATCGAGAACCGATGCGGTTGGGAATGAACCTCCAGGGTGGGCATTGCGACTTGCATGATGTGGTCTCGGTTGTCACGCGGCTCGTTTCGATGGGTTTCTGCACCCATGGAGCGATGGTCACGCCGAGCGCCAGCCGTTCGTGATTGGAGCCTAGCCGCCCACAAACTCCTCCATCGTCACCGCCGTCTCCGGAAACGCCGCGGCAAGCTTTCGATCTCCTGTCACAAGCGTCGCTCCCAGCATCTGAGCCGTTGCCACGAACTCGCAGTCAAAGGCTGTACAGTTCGATTCATCGGCAAGGCGAAGCACATCCGCTGCTGCCGTTGAGAACGTTCGGGCTTGCATATCCAACTCACATCGCTGGACGATTTCGATAGCCTGGTTCACGGTCACCAGGCCCTGCCTCATGTAGGTGGCCAGCACGTTTCGTAGTTCTGGTCGCCACTGAGCGGGAGCCAGCCATTGGGAGTCCTTCCTGCGCACCGCTTCGGCAAGGGCTACTCGGTCTCTCGGAGTGCCGGCCCAGAAATAAGTCAGGACGTCCGTATCAACTACGATCATGGCAGTCCCTCCCTCTTCCACTTGGGATCGTAAGGTGGGAGATTCTCCAAACCAAGCTTAGCCCTGAGCGCGCGGGCCTCCTGGATAACCTCGTCGGCGCTCTGTTCCTCTGGCATCACGATCGAGCGCAGACAGGCAATAATCTCCTTGTTCATGCTCCGCCCATTGAGCCGGGCCCGATCCTTGATTCGGTCGACAAGCTCGAGGGGGATCTGTTTGATGGTGAGGTTTGGCATAACAAAATGGTACCGTTGTGAAACCATTTAACTACCTCGCGATGAATGATTGGTTTCAGTACCAAGAGTCGTCGACGCCCCTCAGTGTCACACGCCCTGACAACCGTGCAGATGTCTCGCGCCCGGGGGTTTCGTTTTCCCGATGACACAGCAGAGCCGTGGACCTAACCCCCACACCCCCATGCTGCGGTCATCGCGGTATGGAGGGAGGCCGTTCCGTGACATCCTGGAAGAAGCCGTCCTCTCATTACCGGAGGAACACAAATTTTACGGATGCATAATGACTGCAAATAGATTCATAACGGAACCAGTGGCAACTCTCACGCTAAAGGGCCTCCCTGATTCATTGTTGGATCGTCTCCGCGAGGCGGCCGAGGCCGAACGACGTAGCCTCAATCAGCAAGCCATCTTCCTTCTGGAGAGTGCTCTTCCCAACCGGGCGCCTGGGGATTTTCAGTCATTCATGCAGTTATTTCAGGCAGAATGGGGCGTGGGAGACCTCACTGATTCCGATTTCGAAGGCCTTCGTGTGAGGGATGGATATCGGGACGGATCGGAGCCATGATCCGATACCTGCTGGATACGGACATCCTCTCGGAGCCTGCGAAGCGTCAGCCCGATTCGTTCGTTCTCGGACGACTCCAGCGAGAAGCATGGAGATGTGTTACCTCTGCGGTGGTCTGGATGGAAATGTCCTACGGGGTTCTCCGAATGCCTGCGGGGACGCGGCGAGACCGATTGCGTGCCTATGTAACTGGAGTAGGTCGCCAGTTCCCCATCGTTTCATTCGACTCTGAGGCGGCGCTCTGGCTCGCCACCGCCAGAGCCAGGCAGAATGATCGCGGAATCACCCGTCCGCAGTACGATGGCATCATCGCCGCGACCGCGGCTTCGCGTAGGCTCGTGTTGGTCACCCGCAATGTGAGCGACTTCGCCGATTTTCCGGGGCTGACGGTGGAGAGCTGGCACGGGTAAGCGTGGGAGGAATGAAGGCATCACCCGGTCACGCCGACCGCGCCTCACTTCCCGTCCAACCCCTCCAGAACCCACATCTCATTCCTCGCCCCGTCGAGCACCGTGTAAATCGCCTGCTCTCCGGACGGGTGTACCTCCAGACCCCAGCCTACCGGAATCGTCCCGCTGACCGGCACCGGTGCCGAGGCACCAACGGGAAGTCTCCAGACCTGGGTCTGCGGATCTCCCTCCCCCTCCCGCCAGCGCTGAAACATCAAGTTGCTACCGTCGGGCGTATAGACAAACGAGCCATGGATGTTGTGGGCGATGGTGGGCTCGCCTTCGGGGACGCGCCACCACTCAGTGGCTTCGCCGGTCGCGGGGTCTAGTCTGTACATCACGCGGTAGTCGCACCAGTAGGCCACGGTCCCGTCCGTCGGATGCACAGCGGGGCCCTCGCAGTATTCGTCCTCTGGAAGGATCCGCCATGCGGTCACCTCGGGAGCCTTCCCATCGAGAAGCCTTAAGGTCTCCCCCTCGGGCACGGGCACGTAGCCGATCATATTGCCTATCAGACCCCAGATGACCTCGCCCTCTGCCGACCATGTGGGCCGCTTCATTTCGAGGTCAACCATATCGATCGAGGCGATGATGTCGCCCGAAATTGCATCCACGATTCGCGGTCCGCTCTGGGTGGCAACCAACAGTTGGCGCGTTCCGGGCCGCCATACGGGCTTGTCGACACGGTGCCTGAGCAGCCGCGTCGCCTCCAGGTCATGCTCGACCTCTCTACCCGTCGTGAGGTCCCGCACCACGAGCACGCTGTTGGGACGCTGCGAGACGTAAGACATGTACCGGCCGTCGCTCGAGAAAGACGCTCCCGCGTTGTAGCCCATCCCCAGAAGAGGCATTCGGACCGGGGCTGACGTCGCCGCTGCAGATTCGGCGTCGAAGCCCAGCGTATACAGATTGCCGGTGCTTTCGCTCTGTGACCGCTCCACAAATAGGCGCCCGTCGGAGGAGAAGCCGCGCGTGAGGGCGTGTCGCATGTCGCCGTAGACGAGTTCGGGCTCTCCCACCTGTTGCCCGCTCGCGACCCGGACACGCCAGAGAGCATCGGAGCCGCTGCGATCGGATTCGAAGACAAAACTCCGGCCGTCCGGATGCCAGTAAGCAAACCGGTCGTCGGCTGGGTGGGCGGCCACTGCCTTGGGCTGCCCGCCCGCGGCGGACACGATGTAGACTTCGCGCTCGTCGACATCCTCCGCAGGAATGGTGCTGAACAGCACCCATTGCTCATCTGGAGAGAGATCGGCTCGAAGGCCCCTCCTGGACGGCGGTTCGTAGAGAACTTCCATGGATCCGTGCACCGCCGACACAAACGCCAGCCGCGTCCCATCGCGATCTCCCCACATGCCCAGAATCCGCCCATCTGAGGTCCATGCCCACGGAAGGACATACTCCTGAACCACCGTCCGTACGGTCCCGGTGGCAATGTCCACTACCTTCAGATACGCATCGCCCCCGTCCCACCAGGCAAAGGCAATTTGCGACCCGTCCCTCGACCAGGCGGAATTGTCTGCGAACCTGGAGGGTACGTCCCACGTCCCCTCATCCGTCAGGAGTGTGATCTCCCCAGTCTCCAGACTCTTGATCCCGAGATCTCCTGTTTCCCATGCCGCAAACGAAACGAATCGCCCGTCCGGCGACGGCTCGCCATCGGTCAAACCGGTGGTGTCGTTCATGTCCCAAACTACCCGCTTGGTTACATCGCCTGCAGAAGGCGTCGGCACTCCGCGCGCCAGCGCCTCAGAGACCAGTCCCCGTTGCTCCGGAAACTCTGACACGAGCCGCTGGAACGCCTGCCGCGCCAGGATCCCGTGTCCGAGGGTCTCATGGTTGACCGCGAGCTGGTAGAGTGACCGCGCCGACAGTTCGCGGTCGGCTGTCGCGTGGCTCTCCAAGATGAGGGTATAGATCTCGTTGGCACGCTCGAGGTTGCCGAGTGCGCGCTCCTGGTAGGCGGCCTCCTGCAGCAGATCGTGAGCGTTCTGAGCCGTCGCAGCGGGTGCGGTTACGGCGAGAATCAGGGTCAGGATGTAGCGCTTCATGGCGTTGGGGTTTGAATTCCTCTGAATCCTACCGTTGCGGCACACCCCGAACGTCACGGCCGTCTCCCGGCCGCCTCCGATCTTTGGCCGATGATTCTGGACGCTGTCTCCTGGTAATGTCTGCAAAATGTCAGGGGTCCCGAACCAGGCGATAACCGACGCCATGCATCGTGAGCAAGTGTCGGGGACTGCCCGGATCATCTTCCAACTTTGAACGAAGCGAGGCCACGTGATTGTCGATGGTTCGTGTGCTGGGATACTCGTCCTCGCCCCAGACCTCATCGAGCAGCTCTTCGCGGCGAACCACAATACCGTCACGTGTGGCAAGCGACCGTAGCATGCCAAACTCCTTCCGGGAGAGCGGCACCGTATTCCCTGCTTTTTGGGCCTCGAAGCGAAGGAAGTCGACGACTACATTCCCAAACGACAGCGATACCGGAGCCGCCGAGTCAGGCCGCGTGCGCCTCAGCACGGCCTGCACACGTGCGATGAGTTCAGGCATAGAGAACGGCTTTGTGAGGTAGTCGTCCGCACCAAGGTTCAGGCCGAGGACCCGGTCCATTTCCTCGGCGCGCGCCGTCAGCATGATGATCGGTACTTGGTTTCCGTCCGATCGAAGCTGGCGGCATATCTCGTATCCACTGAGCCCGGGAAGCATCAGATCGAGCACCAGCAGATCGGGGCGCTGGTCGATCGCCGCCTTGAGTCCGCCGAAACCGTCTGATTGCGAAGTGACCGTGTAGCCGGCCACGCGAAGCGCATCGCCCAGACCACGCCGGATTCCGGCGTCATCCTCTATGATCAGAATCTTGCTCAAATTGACCCTACTGGCACGGTCAGGATGAAACGACTCCCCTTTCCGGTTTCGCTCTGAACCTCCAAACTGCCCTTATGGGCCGCGGCGATGTGACGGGTAACAGAGAGTCCGATCCCCGCCCCTACCACCCCTTCGGCCTGCGGGCCGCGGTAGAACGCTTCGAAGATCCGCTTTTGGTTTACAGCGTCGATACCGGGGCCGTCATCTGCCACCGTGATGCGAGCGTCCTCCCCGATGCGTTCCAGCCTGACTTCAATTCGGGATCCGTTCGGTGAGAACTTGACCGAGTTGCTGACCAGGTTGATCACCGCCTGCTCCATTGCGTCTTTGTCTGCCACCGTTTTCACCGAATTGGCCCGGCATACCAGACCGATGTCCTTGTCCTCCGCTGCCACCTCAACCGCTCGGCAGGCCGCCTCGACCGGAATCCTGAGGTCTGTGAGTTCCATGCGATAGCTGCGCACACCCCGCTCGATGGCGGACAAATCGAGAACGTTGCCTATCAACCGGCCGAGTCGCGCAGACTCGGAGACGATGGTCTCAAGGTATTCCCTTTCCTGCTGCTCGTCTGAGATCCAGCCATTCAAGAGGGACTCGCCAAATACGCCAATGGTGGTGAGGGGGGTACGCATCTCATGGGAAACGCTCGCCACAAAGTTAGCGCGGGTGGCAACCAACTCCCTGTCGCGGCGGACCTCGCGCCAGAGCAGAACTCCGGCCATGAGAGGTAGCACGATGGCGAGGAGCACGACCAGGCTGACGAACCTCCGGTCCTGACCTCCGGCTCGGGTAGCCGGCAGGACGATGTGCGCGGACAGACCATCGAACGGATCGATAGAAACGCCTTCTTCTCGCAGCTCTGATCCATTCAGCCCCAGGGCTGAAGCCGCTTGCCGGAACACCGGTTCTGCACGGATGGCCACCACGGAGCGGCGGCCGTCGTTGGACTGGACCGCCCGAACCAGTCGGCCGTCCAGGCTGACCCACTCGTCGGGTCTCGCATCGAGTCGAAACTGCAGGTCATCCCAAGCAGCAACAATCTGTTCGGCCCAAAGTGCTTCCGTGGTCCACCCTCCCAGGTCGGGCGGCAGCGAGAGGCCATCCGCCGTTAGACCTGACCGGAGCATCGCCACGGCGGTTGGTGAGAGCGCCGCCCCTTTGGTGAATCCGGCGATCACTTGGGACCAATCCCCCAGCTGCCTGGCGGCGTAGAGGGCATACGGAATCCCGAGATCGTCGACAATTCCCAGGGGGGTGGCCAGCAGCTTGGCCCAGGCCGCACCGGCCTCCTGAGTCCGCCCTGATCGTCCGACGACGCGGGCAAGCCCGAGGGTCGATGCGGCCTGGACTTCCGTTGACGGGTCCGATTGAAGGCGCCGGTACTGACGTTCCGCATCGCCGAGACGGCCACCGAACTCCAGTCCGCGCGCGTGGGTCAGGTCGCTGATGGCCTTGCCTTGACTGGACCAGGGAAGACGCGGGCCCACATCCGTGTCATCGATGATGATGGATACCGGTGCACCGGGCCGGACTGCGGCCTCGGGGGTTTCCCAGTGCCGCCCAAGGTGCTCCAAGGCCAGCAGCTCCAGCCGGATCGCCATCGAACCGCCGATGTCGCGAGCGGCCTGCGAAACGGCGGCCGTCCGTCTCAATGCCTCCAGGTCCGACTGCTGGCGCAGGAATCGCCCAAGCAGGAGGGCAAGCATGATCGCGGGCAGGAGTACCGCAATGGCGGCGAGGGTGATTTTCTTTCGCTGCGTCTGCACGTTCGGGATGGCTCGACAGGAATGTCACTCATCGGAGGCTGGCCAATGTCACGAAAATGTAGGTTTGCGGCGGCGGCGGGGTTGGGCGCTGTGTTTCTGCACCCAAAGAGATCAAACGGGGTGGTGGTGTAACGGGGGCGTTGCCCGAGACGGAACTGTAGCAACGTAATCCGGTACGTTGCTACAGTTGTTACACCGGTCTGAGTCGAGGCTCTATCATGGCAAGAGACAATCAAGTTTGGTTCGGTATGCGCCTCACTCCCGAAGAAAAGTCTGGCATCAAGAGGCTGGCCCGTCTGTGGGGGATGACCGCCAAGGCTGCCATTCTCGAGCTCGTAGGGCGTGAACTGGAAGCGCAGGACAGTCAGAAGGGGAACTTCCTGGATGGCATCGAGGACCTGATCGGTTCGGTCGAGGGTCCCGGCGATTTGTCAACCAACCCCAAGTACATGGAGGGCTATGGCGAGGACACGATTCCTATTAGACACCGGCCCTCTGGTGGCTCTGCTTGACACGCGGGACCAGTGGAGTCGATGGTCCCGTGAGGCCGTCTCGACGCTTCCAGCACCTTTCGAGACTTGCGAGTCTGTAATCTCTGAGGCCCACTTCCTTCTGAGTGCCAGGACCCACGATGGAGGTTGGCGGCTGAACCAGTTGATTGAGAGGGGCCGCCTGAAAATCTCTTTCTCGTTCGCTGAGCACCAGACTGAGGTGTTCGCACTCATGAAGCGATTTGAGGAAGTCCCAATGTCGTTCGCGGACGCGTGCTTGGTCAGGATGGCCGAGCAGGCCCCCTCACGCATCATCACCACCGACGGTGGATTCGAGCGATACCGAACTTCTCATCGCAAGCGGCTGTCACTGGTGATGCCCTGACGAACGAGCCACGGCCAGCCCCCAGCCTTCTTTGTGGTTCGATCCGTTGCGAGCGATGGTGGGGACTCTGACCGGGGCAACGCGTAGCAGGCAGCTGCCGCCGGAAACCACCCCTCCCCTGGTACGAATGACTCTCGAATCGCCGCGCACGCCCCCTGAACGCCCACTCGGTTTCTACTCCAAGATGGCCGCGGTCGCGTTCGCCGTTTGGCTGGTATACTTCCTCACCATGGGGAATCTGGCGGCCAGGCTCCCCACCCACGACCTTCGAACGGCCTGGGACAAGGCGATCCCGCTCTGGGAGTGGACGGTCTGGATCTACGACTTCTGCTACCTGATCCCGGTTTTTGCCATATTTGCCATCAAAGACGGCCACCTCCTGAACCGGCTTCTCGTTGCCATCTACACCTCCACGCTTCTGGCAACGGTGGTGTACTTCCTGATTCCGATTTCCTATCCAGATCCCGTATTTGGCGATTCGATCGCTGCCCGATTTCTGGAATGGCAGTTCAGGATCGACTTCCAGCCGGGCGCCAACAAGATGCCCAGCCTGCACGTGGCGAACGCCTTCATGGTTTGGCTGGCGGTGCGAAATCGAGGCCGAAGCTGGTCTGCCTGGTATCTGAGTGGGGCGATTCTGATCGCCCTTTCGACGCTGACAACCAAGAAGCACCTCATGGCGGACGTCGCCCTGGGGACGGCCTGGGCCTTCGGAGCCTGGTACCTGTCGGGGTACATCTACAACCGCTACTTTGACCAGAGCATCCCGCCGCAGGATGCCCTGATGAAGCGCATCGGTCTGCTCAAGAAATAGCGCCGAACGCTTACACAGCGGGGAGCGGTACCGGTAGGGATCGCCATGGGGTGCCCGACAGCCTACCAGCTGACGTACTTGTACATCAGCCGAATCACCCGGTAGGCCCGATCCATGTTCTCGGTCTCGATTTCCACCGTAACCCCATCGACACGGGTCATGCCGGGGATTGCCTGCAGGATGTCCGCCCGAGTCGTCGTGGCGAAGCGCATCCGGACGGTAACAGGCCCAGACACCTCGCGATGCCGGGCGTCGGCCAGACCGGCAAGTGCAGCGTCCGTCCCAGCCCTCAATCGCTCGCGGACCACTTCGGGATGAACAAGCTGGGCCACCTGCGCACCGACGGCTTCCTTGACGGCCACCGTCGTGACCCCTGGGAGGATCTCCTGAATCTGCTCCGTAAACACCCGGTCACCGGTGGCCAAAATCACAGGGACACCAAGCGAGGCCGCAAAGAAGGCATTCAGACCGCCCTCCCCGACCTCCGTCCCGTTCAGCCACAGGCCTTTCACGGAGCCGGACCCGGTATGAGCGAGAAAGCCGCCCTCAGTACCTGCTCTGGCGTGGTATCCGAGGAAGATCACGGCGTCAAATGAGGCGTCGAGCCCCTGCACCATCCCCAGCGGTTTGATGTTGCCCTGGATGTACTCAACGCTCGGATCCAGTTGGGTGTGGAGCAGATTGCGCATGTCGCCATGCGAGTCGTTTACCAGGATTTCCGCCGGCCCGTGCGCAAGAATGGCCTCGACTACGGTATTCACCTCATCGGTCATCAACTGACGCCCGAGGGCGTAGTCCTTGCCCGAAGAACTCGTCATGGCGGACGTACCGACGCCGCCTATCCCCTCCATGTCGACCGAAATGAAGACCCGCGTTTGAGCGGAGCCCGGCGCGGGAGCTACCGCCATCAACAACACCAGAACGCACCCGAAGCGAATCGTGTTGAGGTACTTCATCGCTTGACCGGCGCAAATTTCTGGACCCGTTTGTAGGTGTCTACCTCGGTCGTGTAGATGTTGCCCGCAGCGTCTATCGCCACGTTGTGGATCCAGCCGAACTGGCCGGCCTGCCTGCCGCCTCGCCCGAAGGAGCCCACCACCTCCAGGCCTTCCCGACGAACCACCCAAACGGTTTGATTCGTGCCGTCCGGGATGTACAGATACGTCTGGTTCGCGTCGGGGGAAAGCTCCACGTCCCAGACTGAGCCCATCGCCAGCGTGTTCGGGGCCACGAAACCCTCCTCGAGGAACTCGCCGAGCTTCGAAAACACCTGAATCCGGTTGTTGACCCGGTCCGCCACGTACACCTTGCCATCATTTGAGATTCTCACGGCATGGACCGGACTGCGGAATGACTCCTGGTCTTGCCCCGGCTCGAAGGCCACCAGTTCATCGTCATGGGGCTCGCTCCCGTATGCCCCCCAGTGGCGCAGGTACCCTCCCGTCGTAGCGTCGAACACCACAATGCGGCGATTTCCGTAGCCGTCTGCGATGTAGACCTCACCATCATCCACAGCAATGTCCGCCGGCTGGCCCAGGAGGGACTGATGCATGGAGCCTCCCGTCTCGCCCCACTCGCCGATCTGGAGCAGCTTCTCTCCATCCGGCGTGAACTTCATCACCACCTGATCCCGGCCACCGTTACTCCCAATCCAGACGTTGCCCTCGCCATCCACAAACAACCCGTGCTCGGAGCGGGGCCACTGCATGCCTGAGTCCGGGCCACCCCAGGCGCGAAGGACATCGCCTTCCGGAGAGAACTGAATCACCGAGGGGGCGGGGACACAGCAGGCAGAAAGTGGAGGATCCTGAACGGCACCGGCCTCGCGCTCGGTAAGCGTCAGCGGCCGGTGCAAGACCCAGACGTTGCCGTCGGCGTCTACATCCACACCCGAGGCCTGGCCGATGATCCAGTTGTTGGGAAGGGGTTTGGGCCACGACGCGTCCACTCTGAAGGAGGTCGGCGCCTGAATTACGGACGGAGACGCGCGATGCGCCACTTCCATCATGTTGACGATGGGATTTCGCAGCAGTCCCAGATGTTCGATCTCGACCTCAATGTCGTCGCCGTGCTCCATGACGCGGCGTGCTCCCTGCACGCGCCCCACGGTGCCGGTAAAGATCAAGTCGCCCGGCTGGAGCGTCATGTACCGGCTGATGTAGGCGATGAGGTTGGGGACGCCGTTGGCCAACTCACTGGTTCGGCCGGACTGCACGACTACTCCATTCAGTCGTACTTCGACGCCGAGATTCAGGTAGTCGATTCCCGTCACAATGGAGGGCCCAATGGGTGCCCAGGAATCGGTCCCCTTGGAGATCAGCCGTGTGGGCTCATCCACGCCGTTCCGCTCGCCGTACCAGGTGTTCTCGCTGAAGTCGTTCCCCACCGTGACACCGAAGACGTGCTCCATGGCGCTTTCGGCCGGAATGTGCCGTCCGCGCTTGCCGATCACGAGCACAAGCTCGCCCTCATAGTTGAGGTTCCCGGCCTCCGGAGGCAGTTCTACGGCATCGCCGGGGCCCCGCAGGCTGGTGGGCATCTTGGCGAAGAACCGCGGATTGGGAATCGGTCCGGTCCGGCCTGCCCCCATCGTGTTGACGGCGACTCCGATGACCTTTGGAACCTGCGCGGGATCAATCGGCGAGAGCAACTTCACTTCGGCAGCCGAGAAGGTTCGACCGGTCCGGGTGCCAGGCGTGAGCAGGTCGTAGCCCGACAGTTCGTGGACCGTGCCTCCGACCAATTCGCCGTAGGCCAGGGTGCTACCCGACTCGAATCGAACGAAATGGTGCACATCCTGCGCCGTGGCAGGCAGAGCGTAGAGCAGAAAGGCCGCGAGGATACTGAGGCGCGTCTTCATTGTGTCAGGATCTGATCAGTCGTGGGGTGGGGGCGGCGGGAGCGGAAGCTGGTGCGTCAGTCAGGAAGAACCAAGGCGATCAGTTCGGCCGGATGGTCAGGCGCCGAGGCGATCGACAGCAGGATATACTGACGCCCCTCGTGCATGAAGGACATCGGTGCCGTGTTGGTTGTAGCGGGAATATCTATGCGTGCCAACTCTTCTCCGGTGGCCTTGTCAACAGCGTGAAGGACTGGATCGCCGGAGCGCCCCTCCCCGTAATACAGCAGCGAGCGGGTTACCAGTACGTTGGCGTGTGACCGCTTTCCGGTCGTGGGAAGGTCGACACCCTCCAGGGCCGGGTGGTTGGTGACGGACTCGGGCGTGTCACCGTTGGGGATGGACCATGCCAGCGTGCCGCGGTTGAGATTGAGCGCGACCACCGAGCCGAAGGGTGGCTTCAACAGCGGCAACCCCTGCGGCCCTCGAATGCCGCCGGGACCCAGCGAAACGTAGCGGGATTCGGACGGCCCCCGAATGGTGCGGTCCTTCCCTTCTATCAAAGCAATCACGCTGTGCCCGCGCTCCGTGGCCACGTATAGCATTCCCGTCTCGGGGTCGACCGCCGAGCCACCCGGAATGTTGGCCCCACCGTTGGCGCCAGGCACCACGAAAGCACCGCTCGTGCCATCAGGATGATTGGCGAGCGACGGCGGCGTGTACAGCCCTCCCATTCGGTACCGGGAGGCGAGCTCAATCGCCTGCGCCTTGATCTCCGGCGTGAAGTCGATCAGGTCATCCTCAGTGATGCCCTGCAGCTCGAAGGCGGGCGGCCTGGTCGGGAACGGCTGCGTGGGCCAGGCCTCTTCCCCTGGAGCATCGGAGCCCGCCACGGCCCGCTCCTCCATCGGCCAGACCGGCTCACCGGTCTCACGGTTCAGTACATAGGTGAAGCCCTGCTTGGTGGTCTGTGCAACAATCGGCACGCGAGCCCCATCGACCGTCACATCCATCAGCTTGGGTGCGTTGGGCGTGTCGTAGTTCCAGATATCGTGGTGCACCATTTGGAAATGCCAGCGCCGCTCGCCGGTCTGGACGTCCAGGGCAATCAGGCTGGTGCCGTAGAGGTTTTGCCCCAGCCGTTCGCCCCCGTAATAGTCGTTGGTCGGAGTGTCGGTCGGGATGTAGACCAGGCCCAGTTTCGAATCGGCCGAGAGCGGAGCCCAGGCCGAGACATTGCCTGAGTACTTCCAGGAGTCATCCTCCCACGTCTCGTTGCCGAACTCGCCAGCTTGCGGCACCACGTTGAAACGCCACTTCATCATGCCCGTCCGGACATCGTATCCGCGAATGTGGCCGGGGACGTTCTCCTTCCGATCCGGGTAGTACCCGCGGTCGTGCGAATTGCCGACAACGATCACGCCATTCACCACAATCGGCGGAGACGACGAGGTGATGTCTCCCGAGTCCAGGATGCCACGATCCGCATCGACCGGGTAGTCCCCCATCCCGAGGTGAAGGTCCACAATGCCGTTCATCCCGAAGTACGGCACGGGCTGCCCCGAGTCCGCATCGAGCGCCACCATGTAGTAGCCTGGCGTGATCAGAAAGATGGTCGGACGGCCGTCCACGAGCGCATAGGCCACGCCCTTTCCGTAGTTCTTGCGGGTCGAGGCCTCCCACCGGGGGTTGTCCCGCATGCGCCACATCCACAGCGTCTCGCCTGTCTCGGGATCAATGCACACGGCCGTACGGCGCTCGCCCGCTACCGTGTACAGCTTTCCGTTTACGTAAAGCGGCGTCGCCCGGTAGATGTACTGGGGCGATGGGCCGAAGCTGTTGGCACTCCATCGCCAGGCGATCTCGAGGTCTTCGAAGTTGGCCCCGTCGATCTGATCAAGCGGCGCATACCGTGCCTGGCCCTCGTTGCCTCCCCAGTGGGTCCACTCGACAGTCTGGGCGAAAACGGGCGCGCTGAGGAGGGCGCCCATGAACAGGAGGGAGAGAATCTGTCGCATGGGTCGATTGGGCTGGTCTCCAAATGTATTCGGTCGCAGGCATCGAGTACAGTCTCCGCGTCTGAATCCCGGCGGGTGCTTATTCGTACGGGCACAAGAAGCGCAACCTCCTCCCCGATGCCCGACCAGATTCGCTACGACGAAGAAGCTATCACCGAGATCTTTCGCCAAGCGGCGGAGGCGCAGACGGAGGCTCAGAACAAGGCCGGCAGCGCCGGCGGACTGACGCTGGAGGAACTCCAGGAAATCGGAGCGGAAGCTGGACTGTCCCCCGAATTCGTTGCGCGTGCGGCCACGAACATGGCGCGGGAAATCCAGGAGCCACCTCTTCCCACGTTCATGGGCCTGGACATCGGCGTCCGCCGGTCCGTTGCCCTGCCGGGTCCCATGTCGGACGAGGAGTGGGCGTTATTGGTGGCAGATCTCAGACAGACCTTTGGCGCCCGGGGCAAGATCCAGCAGGCCGGCGAACTGCGTGAGTGGTACAACGGAAACCTGTTCGCCCACGTCCAGCCAGATGGTGATGGCTACAGGTTGAATATGGGCAGTACCAAGGGCATGGCACGCGAGCTGATGATGTCCGGAATGACCATGGTCGCGATGAGCCTGGTCACCATGCTGTTGCTCGTCACCTTCAAAGGCGAATCTTGGGCCAGCGCTCTGCCGATCTTGACCATTGCTCTTGCCGGGCTGGGGGTGGGGGGATTCGGCTATCTCCAACTCCCGAATTGGCGTTCCACTCGGGAGTCCCAGATGGAGGCCATCGGCCGTCGTGCAGTGGAACGATCAGACGAAACGCGGCAGCGGGTCCAGGCGGAAGCGGCCGTTGCTGAGGTAGCGCCAGCGGCGCCAGCCTCAGATTTGGACCTCGCCGACGCGGAGGGTTTCGAAGCGCCTGCGGATGAACGGATCAGGCCGCGCGAGCGCTCTTGAATCCTCAGGAGTCGCCGGCTTTTTCGCCCTCGGGCAACGCGATGAGGATCTCCTTGAGCCTCCGCGTCGATCCAGGCAGATTCTCTTCGCCAGCCTCAAGCCCGTTCAGCTGAAACAGGAAGGCGATGACGGCTGCGTACTCACTGGAACGCAGGCTTCCCGGAGAGTCCTCCGGCATGGTCGCGCGGATTTCCTTGAACAACACGTCGGCCGTCTGACCGGCCCATCCCTCAAGGAATCCTTCAAGGAAATCTTCCGGCTGGTGACACTCTCCGCAGACCACGGTAAAGAGCTCCTGCCCCTTCAAGGCCTGCTCGGCCGTGAATACGCCGGTCCGAGTCGAGATTGGCTGAGGCCCGTCCTCCTGGGCGGCGGCCGATAGCGGAATGAGGCAGCAAACAAGGAAAACGAATCGCATGGCAGAAAGCTACGCGCCCTGGGTCGGGGCTTCAACGGTGGGGCCACCGGCCACCAAGGGACCGCCTGCCACCTCGGGTTCACCGGCCACCTCGGGTTCACCGGCCCGTCCGGAACGGCGAAGCCGGAAGCCCGGCACCGTTGTAGAGATTCGCCCTGTCCGGGTTGTCGGCCCAGGCATACCGAACGTGGAACGGCTGATCGATGCCCGGCGCCGACAGGATTACGGCGTTGCCATCGATCCGGCCTTCGGCCCACTCAAACGGACCGTCCTCAGCCGCCAGCGCAAACCCGCCGACCGGCCCGCCTCGGGCCCGAAGTCCCTCTGCAAAGGAAAATCGAACCAGGACTTCGCTTCCGCGCAGTTCGTGTCCTGTGTAGACCGGGCCCGAATGAACCACCTGTTGTCCGTAGGCCAGTGCCCTGGCCGCCAGCGACAGTCTCAAGCCCACGTCCTGTTTGTTGCGGGGATGAATGTCGGCAGCCTCACCGATGTCAATGATGACCGCCTCGGCAACACCCTGCAAAGCCAAGGCCGCCGACTGCGACTCACGAAGGATGGCCCAACTGCTCTCGGTTGGCACCACCGAGGGCGCCATGTAGTTGGCCAACTGAACAAACAGAAACGGCGCCTCTGGCGCCCGCCAGAGCTCGCGCCAACGCTGAATCATGGCCTTGAACTGGCCGGCATATCGGGGAGCGTCATCGACGCCGGCATTCGACTCACCCTGATACCAAAGAAAACCGGTCACCGGAAAATCAACAATCGGATGGATCATCTGATTGTAGAGCAGAGTCGGGACCCGATTCTTGCGGGATCCGGCCCGGAAGAGCGAATCCTGTTCGGCCTCCGTCATGCCCAGTGACTTCGAATCCATCCAGGGCTCGATGCGAGAACCGCCCCAACTGGTATTGATAATCCCGATCGGGACCGGGACGTGGCGTCTCAGTTCTCGCGCGAAGAAGTACGCGACCGCGGAGAAATCTCCAACCGCCTCAGGTGTGGCGCTGCTCCACGCTCCGCCAGCGAGTTCTTCCTGCGGCTGATAGGCCCAGGTCAGCGGAACTTTGAACTGACGAATGGCAGGGTCATTCGCCGCGGCAATTTCCGTCGCGGCATCACGCGAGTTGGCAACGACCCACTCCATGTTGGACTGGCCCGAGGCCACCCAGACGTCTCCGTAGATGAGGTCGGATATCTCCAGCGCGTCTTCGCCGGCCGTGATGGTCAGCGTGTGCGGACCACCGGCCGAACGAGGCTCCATCTCAATGCGCCACCTGGCGGACGCGCCGGTTCGAACGGTGTGTATCTCATCGTCGAGCTTGACCGTCACGTCAGTCCCGGGCGGCGCGATCCCCCATACGGGCAGGGCGGAAGCCCGCTGGGCTACCATCCCATTCTGGAAAATCCGGGCTACACGAAATGACGTGTCTTCGGGCGGCGGAAGGGACTCGCTCGGGGAGCAGGCTGCAACACCAAGAATTAGAGCTATGAGAATCAGACGCATTCGATCCGGGAATTGGGCGCGACAGGGTCTCTATTATCGAGAATATGTCGGTACCGAACCCGGACACCAGCGATCAGGCCCTACTCAGCCCTTTTCCGGTATCCCAGGATTGTCCAGCCGGCGAGAGCGATAACCAAGTTCCCCAGGCCAAACAACGTCGAGATGAAGGAAACTTTCAGCCCACCCGCCAGCATCCGTGGCGATACGCCACCGACCTGCTCGATGACGCCCATCGCTTGATACAGCCCCATCGCCTGTCCAAGGATTCCCCACACTGCGGAAAACACGCCGATGTGCAGAAGCAGACTTCGGTGTCGCCTCTCGCCTTTGAGGCCGGAGACGGCGATGAGGCCGAGGATCGCCAGGAGCAGCAGGACCAGCGGATAGGTGAACATGGGGCCACCCATTTGGATGAAATCAAACATGAGTTCGCGGACTGGTTCGTTTGCGTGGTTCAACCTACCTCTTGAGGGGGCCGGCAACGCCGGCAGGCAGGGGTTGTCTATCGACCAACACGTGTCGTTCAACGACAGAGTCCTTCCTGAAGGCCTCGCGACCCTATTTTGGGGCATGACTTTCAACAGCCGCACCCTGGTGCAGGTGGCCTTTTGGTTCGGCGCCGCACACTTCTACATCTGGTATGTCGGACGCGGTGCGGACGCCTATCTGGACGCGCTCCCGCTGGCTGTGCCGCTCCTGCTGGTCGCGATGGCCACGTCCTGGGTGGTTGGCTGGATCTTGGTGCCGAGATACCTATTGACCGGACGACGAGTACGGTTTGGCCTGTACACGCTCTATGCGCTGATAGTCAGTGCCTACCTGGTCCTGGGGATCATCGTCGGAGACTTTGTCCTGTCGGGCTACCGGGTATCTGACCGGTCTCCCGTCTCGCTCGACAGGCCGGCCTTGTTCCTGGGCGTTTACGTGGTGGTTGCGACGGCCGTGATTCTCAGAATGGTCAGCCACTGGGACGACATGCTCGCCGCACACCAACGGGACCGCGCACAGGCCGAGGCTCGACTCTCGGAGGCGTCCCGCGTGGCCGCCCTCGGGCGCCTTGAGATCCTGGTGGATCGTGAGACGGTCCGGTTGGATATCGCGAGCATCAGTCACCTGGAAAGCGCAGGCGACTACGTCATCGTCCATACCGACAAGAAACCCCTGATGACGAAAGCCCGCCTGGGTGACCTCGCGGATCGGCTGGTGCCGGCCGGGTTTGTCCGCGTACATCGCTCGTTCGTGGTGCGGATCGATGCCATTCGCTCGCGGACCGCTGCCGCCCTGTCGGTGGGCCATGTCTCTATCCCAATCGGGCGGAGCTATCGGGTCGGGGTCCGGGCCGCCGTGGAGGCCGCCGGGAGTCTGGGGCCGACCGGCGGCCTCGACCCGTCAGGCACCGCTCTGGAGAACGCTCATCCGCACCCTGGCGCCTGATACCGACTCCAGAAGGGGCACCGCCCGTCGCTCGGCGTCCCACTCCTCTACAGAGGCATCGCCATCGGTCGAGAGCAGAATCTCCATCCCCCGGGAGCCCCAGTCGGTGACCTCCACATTCGTCACTGTCCCGCGCCGGCCCCGCTCGAGGTATTCGGCCATCCGGAGAAACGCCGACATCCACCGCAGGGCCGGGAGATCTGCCCCTCCGAGAAGCCTCCGGTACCCTCCGGGAGTTGGTGTGCCTTTCCGATGGTACCGGGTCAAGAGGGCAACCAGGGCGGTTTCCCTTGCCGTGTATCCGGGAAGACCGTTGAGCGTGATCAGATACTGCGAATGTCGATGGTGGTCATGATAGCCTAGGACGCCCCCGACGTCGTGCAGGATCGCAGCCGCCTCGAGCAGTTTCCGATATGACGCGTCCAGGCCGTGTCGCCCGGCGAGGTCATCGAACAGCCGGGTCGCCAGATGGCGGACCCGTTCGGCGTGATCCCGATGCAGTCCGTACCGCCACGCGAGAATATCCACCGACAGCGCTCGAAGTTCGTCCCCCTTCGGAGGCGTATCGCCGTGAAGATGGCCCAGTAACAGGCCCTCGCGAAGACCGTTCACGGAGGTGTGACATCGTGTGGCGCCAACCCGACGCATCACCTCCTGAAGCACCAACGAGCCGGCCGGAAGGATATCGGCGCGGTCCGGATTCAGACCGGGAATGCGAGCCCGCCTGGCGAGACTCACCGAGAGCATCTGCTCAATCAACTCGTCCACCCTCTCGGCCGAGATCTGAAAGCCGCGAAGCGTGGGGAGCGGCCAACCGAGCTGTGCGTGCTCCATGTAGCCCAGATTCCGGATTGAGCCCCCGAGCCCGGCGATTTCCTCCTCGGGACCGAGCGGTCCCAGCCACTCCACGGAATCGAGCATCTCGTTGATATGTGACCGCAGGGCCCCGACCTCGTCCGCCGTGGGCGTATCCGACATTCGAAAGAGTTCTGTGAGGCGAAGGGCCCCGAGCGGTAGCGACACACCATCGAACCAGCGTCCGTCCCGCACGCGGCTGACCTGGGCGCTGCCTCCTCCAATGTCCAGGACAATTCCGGTCTCAAGAGGCACCTCCCCCAGGACCCCAAGCACACCCAGTCTCGCCTCCTCCTCGCTGGACAAAACCCGCAACTCCCAGCCGGACGCCTCCCTGGCACGCCTCAGGAAGTCAGGCCCGTTGGCGGCGTCCCTGACCGCACTGGTGGCCGTGGCAATGACGGTGTCCACCCCCACGTTCTCACAGAAGCGTCGAAACAGCCGCAGTACGGCGATGCCTCGCTGCACGGCCTGACGCGCCATGCCGTCGGCCGTCATCCCGGCCCTCAGCCGTACCACCTCCCGAATCTCGTCTTCCAGATACCAGCCACCATCTCCCAGCAGCCGAAAGACCACCAGGCGACCGGTATTCGATCCCATATCGACGACGGCTACTCTTTTGGGGGCCATGCACTTGGATGGGTTACGGCGGCGACCTCGCGGCCCGGCTCGCCGGCAGGCTGCACGCCTGGTCCGGCCTACCTCCTCTCGAAGTAGAAGAGCCCCCCCGACACCCCTCCGACGAACAGATCTTCGTCCCCGTCTCCATCCATGTCGGCGAACTCGGGGGTTGCCAGCACGGGCGTCGGAATGTCCAGCGCGCCCCGAGCCTCAAAGACCGGTTGGCGGACAGACCCGGTGTTCTCGAACATCAGTATCCCGTCGAGCTCACTGCCAACGAACAGGTCGAGGTCCCCATCGGAGTCCCAATCCGAAAACACGGGGACGCTTCGGCGACCGACGTCGATGTCCAGGTACTCGTCGGAGACCAGCTCAAAATTCGGAGCAGTGGCCGACCCAACATTGCGGTAGAAGTTCAGCGTGCCTGATGCCTCACCAATGAACAGGTCCAGGTCACCGTCGGCATCGATATCCGCCAGCGTCGGCGCACTGTTGGAGCCACGCGTCAACTGCAGGTATTTCGACTTCACATGGGTGTAGCCCTCACCGTCGTTGCGGAAATAGGCCACGTCGCGGTTCCACTTCCCGACCAGGAGATCAACGTCTCCATCCCCGTCCAAATCACCGGGTGCGACGGTCTGGTGGAACGTGTCTGCCAGCGCAATGAAATCTCGACCGACCATGGACGGACTCGCGACCGAGCCCACGTTCTCCCACAGGTAGACCCGCCCGGCACTGTTGTCATCGGGGAGGATCTTGTTGGCAACCGTCAGGTCAAGGTCGCCGTCGCCATCGATGTCAAATACCCGAGGCACGCTATCCGAGCCCACGTCCAGCATGGGAATAAGACGTGACGTCCGATTCTCAAAGACCCCGTTCTCGGTCTGTTCGAGAAAATACAGGTTCTCGACGGTCGATGAGTTGGCATTGAAGGCACCACCGAGGACGCCAACGGCCATGTCCATGTCTCCGTCCCCATCGATGTCTCCGGTTGAGGGCGCATTGTACCCGCTGGTCTCAAGCGCTTCATTGAGCGGGAACGGTGTCGGCTCTCCACGCATGGAGGGCTGGGTGCGGCTGCCGCGATTACGAAGGAGCAAAACGCCGGCCTCGAAAAAATCACCCCAGAAAAGGTCTTCGTCCCCGTCGCCATCCATGTCGCCGAAGGTCATGGTGTTGGCGCCGTGGCGGGACTGACGCTCACCGATGATTTCGATGTCCTCAAACCGGTCGGTGACGAGCTGGAATTGCGGCACCATGTTGTCGTCATAGCCCACGGCCTCGAACCGCTTGACCATACCGGTGACAAGCCCGACAAAGAGATCCAGGTTGCCGTCCCCATCGATGTCGGTCAGGTTCGGGATATTCTGCCGATCCGAGAAGAGCGGCTTCCCATCGGCCATCATCAGGGTATCCACGGCCAACTCGAACTGCGGAGTCTCGGCCGAACCCTCGTTCCGGAAGTACCGGATATGGCTGAACCGCTGCTCCGCCATCAAGTCGTGATCGCCGTCTTTGTCGACGTCCGCAAACCGGTACCACTCGCCGATGTCCAGGTCCTGGTAGTGATCGGTTCTCCAGATGTACTCGCCGCCGGTCCGCTCGAAAAAGCGCAGCATCCCGGACTCTTCCTGAATGAAGAGATCCAGGTCTCCGTCTGCGTCGATGTCCACATACTGGGGACGCGGCACGTTGAAACCGCCCAGAAAGGGCTGCGACAGCTCCTGGCCGTCCAGTGAAACGACTGGAAACGGTCCCACAACACGGGCAAAGTCGGAAGCCTGCTCCGAGTCTGCGGGCGTCAGGACGGATGTCCCCGCGGCACAGCCGGCCAGGACAAACAGGGAGGCAATCGCCAATCTCATCATCGGGTCACGCCCCGGCTGCCGACTCCACTGGGCATTGCGCCCACCTCGATCACCTTGGCAATCTCATTCGTTGCGGTGTCGATCACCACGAGGTGCCCGTTGTGGGACATCCCGGCCATGTTCATTCCGCCCGACCCAGTGTTCTGCTGCGAGATGTAGACATAGCGGCCGTCCGCCGATATCGCGCTGCCATGCGGCTGGGCCATTCCCTCGCCGGCAATCGTTGCCGATATCTGGCCGTTGCGGATATCGACAACCGTCACCGTGTTCGCGCCCTTGTTGCCCAAATAGGCGTGATACCCATCGGCTCCAAAAATGGGGTGCCAGGGCCGGGATCCGACCTCGATTTCGCTCCGAACCGAGACCTCGGGCAGCGCCGAGAGGTCGAGGAAGAACAGTTTGTTGGTCAACTCTCCGCCTACGATGGCCGTGTTTCCGTCGGGCGAAATGGCGAACTGCACGAGCGTATGGATGTCGCCGTCAAACTCGTGAAAGGTCCCATCGCCAGAAGACTGATCCAGCACGATCATCCGGTTCTCCGCGAGGGATGCCGAAAAGACGAAGTTGCCATCCGGCGTCACAGCCAGGGCATGCGGACGTGGGAAGAACACATCCACCTCATCCATATCCATCGAACCGCGCGTGATCACGCCAATGCTCTGGGGCGGGTTGACGGCGCTCATGGACCGACCCACGTAGAGCACGTCGTCTGTGTAGTTCAGGGCCATCATCCCGGGGACCTGAAACTCGGCGGAGCCCACCACCTCGTTGGCCCGATTGAACTTTAGCACGCGATTCGCCCCGATCATCGACAGGTACCAGTGGGATCCGTCAGGCTCGACCACCACGTGGTGCGGCTTGGCGTTCTCGGGATAGCCCATCGTCTTGAGGTCGACGGTGGCAACTACCTCGTTGAGGGAAGCGTCGATGACAGACACGGTGGCCTCGCCCTGATTGCAGACGTAGATGTAGTCCGGGCCCGCGTCGGCGGTCATCTGGGAGGCACTGGCGCAGCCGCTCAGGACGGCGACAGTCAACAGCAGGAAGCTGGCAAAGAAAATTTTCATCGGCATTTATGGGGGTTCAGGGTACCCGACAAAACGAGTCCGCTCAGAAGAAGATGCGCCGCCGCTCGGATCACATCGAACGCGATTTTAAGGAAGAGCCGGGGCGGGGTATGTAGGGGAATCCCGTTTTGCCGCGTTGAGAAGCTCTCGTGCCCCGGCGGCGGCACCGGTCGCGATACCAAACATGAACATCGGATCGTTGATGTAGAAGGGGTTCGAGGTGATGGCCGAGATGACGAGCGATATCAGAATACCGGCCACGCCGAGGTTGGTCAGACGGAGAAAGAGGGCCCCTTCTGCCCGGTAGCCCTTGATGGCATGCCAGATGGCGGAACCCCAGAAGTAGAGCACCATGCCCAGGCCCCAGATGCCGAATTTGTACCAGAGCGCCACGTACCCGTTGTGGAGGAAAGTGGTCACGTGGTGGAAGGGTGGCAGAAACGTCAGATCCCAGAAACTGAAGGGGACCCCCATTCCGTAGCCCAGAACGGGGTTTTCCCAGACCTTCTCCATCACGACCGCCGTCTCTCGGAAACGGTTGATGAGCGAAATGTCGGTCGTGGCCGCACTTCCAATCGACAGCACGCGGTCCAATAGACCGGTCGCGACCAGTATGAACACGTCCCCCAGCACCAGATAGCCCAGCACCACGATACCGGCAACCGAGGCCGCCCCAATCCCGAACAGGCGAACACGTTGGCGGCCGGGCATAACGAGGAGCAGCACTATGCACGCCCCCGCGAAGGCGACCCAGTATCCCCGGCTCTGGGAGATGATCATACCGGCAAAGAACACGGCAAAGACCGATCCTGCCAACCGGGCTGAACGCAATTTGGGCGCGTGAAGGAGAAACACCAGGCTCACGAACAGGGGCACCATGAGGATGCTGGTGTTCGTCACGGCCCGGCCGCGGGTCACCTGCCACGCGTAGGCGGCATCCAACAGGATCTCCTGGTAGTTGAGCACGTTCCGCGTAAAAACCCAGAGGGCGAGAATCAGGACGGCGGCCATCACGGCGTGAAGGCCGTACCGGTGACGGCTCACCACCTCTCGCACCGGGAAGTAGAGCGCAAAGAACGAGAGGCTCAGCCATTCTCCGATGTAGAAGCGCAGATCTCCCCCGAAGAGCAGTGTCAGACCCACAGAGGCCGTCGCCAGTACCAGAAATACGGCCAGGACACGTGACTCTCTCGTCTCGAAAATCGGTTCGCGATAGAGAAATATCCGTGTCAGAAACCAGTGTCCGAGAAACGCCAGGTAGTACAGTCCGTAGATGACCTCGGTCGGCTGCGTGCCTTCCTCGAAGCCGGCAATCAGAGCAAATCCAAGAATCAGCGTACACAGATTCAGCACCGGGTGCTGGAAGAGCCAGCAGGCTCCGACGGCGGCGATCACAAAGCCCAGAAAAAGCAGCAACAGCGTCACGGACTTCCAGACCGCAAACAACACGATCACTAGGCCCATACCCAATGCCAGTTGAAGGACCAACAGACCCAGCGCGCGAAAGACGTCCGGCTGCAGCGGATCGCGGATCGCTTGGTATAAGGCTCTCGTGGCAGTCAATGGAGGCGCGTAAATGAGGGGTCTTGGCAGACGGTCCGTTCCAGCAGCCCGCAAGGTAAAGCCGACGGCCCAAATCGTTCCGGCCGCCGCAGTGCTTCTGCTGGTTTCCGGGTTGCTTTGGGGTTTTCCGTCACCCGACAGGATCGCCGCAGCCACCTTGCCGGCCCCGGCCCCGCCCTCCAATCTCGTCGCCGTTCCCGCCAGCACGGGGATCTATCTCCAGTGGGATGCCAGCCCAACGCCTGCCACGGACATTTCCGAATACCGACTCGAGCGATTTCGGGAGGGCGACTCGGCCGCGGTCATCATCCAACGGCTTCCTGCCGGGCGCCTGTCCCACTTCGATTCGACCGGACTGGGCGGCATTCCTTATCGCTACCGGGTCCGCGCTCGTGACTGGTTTCTGAACGACAGTCCCTGGTCGAACCCGGTTGTCGCCACCTACAGGGACGCTGTCCTCCCCAGTCGTCCGGACAGCATATCTGTTACCGGAAATCCCCAGGGGCTGTTTGTAGATTGGGCGCCAGTGCGCGAAGAGGACCTGGCGGGCTACCGGGTTTATCGCGCCACTCAGGGATCGGCCTGGCAACTGCTTGCGGAACCCGCCCAGTCCGAGTATCTCGACCGCTCCGCGGAGACGGCCATACCGTATCTCTACGCGTCCACAGCCCTGGATTTTTCGGGGAACGAAAGCGTGCGTTCCGATACGGCGCGCGGCGTCATTCTGGATGGCGTCCCACCCGCCGCCGTCCCCGTATTCACGGCGGTCGGTGAACCCACAGGAATCAGGCTTCGGTGGCAGCCACCGGCCGATCCAGATCTCGCCGGGTTTCGCATCGCCCGGAGCACCGACCCGGTTTTCAGCGACCCGCTCGTGCAACTGGACGCGACCGCCACTGAGTTCGTGGACACCACGGCTCTCGAGCGGCACTTTTACATCTACCGCATCGCAGCGATCGATCGGAGTGGCAACGCGGGCCAGGTGGTCTTTGCCCAGGCCATTCGGCCTGATGCTTCCGCACCCGCTGCGCCGGCCGGTCTGCAGGCGGAACGATCCGATGCGGCGCTGAGGCTTTGGTGGGCGCCGAGCCCCTCGCCGGACCTGGCCTACTACCGGCTGTACCGCGAGAGTCTGATCGATACGACCCGCACCGTAACCCGCCTGGACGCGTCCATCACCGAGTACCGTACGTTCCCGTTCGGTCCCGGCCTGCCACGGCGCTACTATGTCACGGCGGTTGACAGTGCGGGCAATGAGAGCGACCGCCTGGCCACCGTCGAGACCGCCCTTGTGCCAGACTCATTTTCGCGCAGATGGCCTGATGTCGATAGTCGCTTCCGCCTGGTGGCCCTCCCAGGCGCAGCTCCGGGCGTATGGGAGTTTCCCGGCGAGAGAGGCGTCGACTGGGAAGCCCTCGACCCGCTGACGCTGGGGCCAGCCTCCCGGTCTTCCCAACCCGGAATGCCGGTCTGGGCGTGGGCTGGGCAGGTGCCCAGCGTGGCTTTGGAGGTGTCGCCGCAGGTCGTGGCCGGCGGACTGGAATTCGTCCAGACCTTGCCCGTGCGGCGAGGCTGGAATGCGCTTTCGAGTCCATTCGACATTCCGCTGGACTGGAATCTCGTGCTGGCCTGGAACGAGGTCTCCGGCCCACTTCTCCACTACACGGGTCGTTGGGAAGAAGGTCACCTTCTGGACCCCTACGAAGGTGCCTACTGGTACAACCGGTCCGACCAGACCAGCCTCGACCTTCCGTATGCCGTGGAGCGGGTCCCGGGAGACACGCTGGTGGCCGCGCCGCCCAGAGTCGTGATCCGGGCTCGACCGGCGTCGGGTGGCGCGAGCCAGTTCGTGGAGTTGGTCCGAGGTCCTGACCTGCCGCTGCCACCTACCCCTGCCGCCCTTTCGGTACTCACATTGGAAGGCGACACGGGCGAGTCCCTCCTGAGGAAATCCGTGGCGCAGCTGCCAGGATCGCGCGCACGGCTTCGCTGGAATGGGAACGAGGAAATCATCAGAGTGGCCGTGGTGGAGCAGCCCACGGGTCTCTCCGTGCGCATCACTGATGAACTGGGAACGCCTCATCTGCTGACCGACAGCGGGACCCTGCTGAATGTTATGAGCGGCACGTTCCTGATGGAGGTCGTGCAGTCCGGAGAAGCGCCGACTCCGCCCCAGCGGTTTGGGCTCTCCCATGTCTTCCCACGACCGGCAGCAACACAGGCGACAATGGTCTATCAGGTCTCCGCTCCGGGCCCGATCACCCTGGAGGTCTTCGACTTGTTGGGTCGACGCGTGGCCACGCTTGAGAACCGTCAGCGGACGCCGGGACAGTATCAGGTGCGATGGGAGCCTTCTTCAAGACTCCCGAATGGCACCTATCTGATCAGTCTGGTCGGACCGGAAGGGCGAAGTACGCAGGCGCTCCAGGTGGTGCGTTAGATGATCTGCGCATGCGTCGAAATCTCGGGCGACCGGAGTCTTGAGTCGCTGCTCACCAGCAATGGCGTCAAGTCGTTTGATCTGGCGTCGATTGATGTAGCTTCTCAAAAACAACCAGAAACTGGTCTTCCGCGGTAATCCAGATGGGAGGGGTATCGGCGAGGTCGGGACTGGACGCAACGTCCACTCCGCCCCACCCCTTTCTTCTCAATCCGCGGAAAGCTGAAGGAGCAAATCTGTAGAGCAGGTTCTTAATCGTTTCGGGGAGGCGCTGTCGCAGCCCGCGAACGGAGGCGTGCGAGAAATATCGAATTTCCTGGACTGTCAATCCGCATTGGGCTGCCACGGCACGGCTCCATCTGGGGCTCAGGAAGCTCAGGTGCTCCGGAAGTGCGCAATACCAATATCTCCCACCCATGAGTCTCCAGGAGCGCGAGTCTAGATTTCCGGTGCTCAGTACAAGTTTTCCGCCCGGCTTGAGCAGCTCGGATAGTCGGGCAAGGAAGCTCACTGGGGCAGCCAAATGCTCGATGATATCGAATGCCACTATGGCATCGTAGCACGTGCCCCCTGAAATCTCGTCAGCATCGGACCCCACCATAGTAATCCCAGCTTCCTGGGCGACACGGGCGGCTTCAGAGTTAAGTTCGATACCGAACAACTGCCAGGCTTCTGAGTCCCGATTGACAAAATTGAGGAACGCGCCGTCAAAGCAACCGACATCCAGGAGGCTTCCTCTGCTTCTACCGTCCAAGAGGATTCGGCGTGCTGCTACCCAATCGGGCCGGGATTCTGGGTCGTAGGTCCAAACCGCGAACTCAGCTGCCTGGTAGTACTCATTGAGCTCATGCTTCGGCAATTGCGGCCACTTGAAGCCGACGTAGCAGGTTTGGCACCGAAACAGGCTGCCTCCCGGCAAGGGCGACTCCAAGGGTCGGCCAGCAAAGACGTAGCCATGGGGGATGTCTCCGATGAGTTCAGTGCTATCCGAATGACAGGACGGACAGGTTTGTGTGGCGGTTGTCATTCTTTGGGGTGCCTTTGGCTTCTTGTGGGAGAAGGGTGAAGTACGCAGGCGCTCCAGGTGGTGCGTTAGACCGGCATGCCCTTCTTGCTCGACCGCCATATCTTCTGATCGACTAATTACTCATGATACATGACCGACTTCGCTGTTGCCGCACGGAATGTCCATTCGCAGTACGGGGAGGATGGGGTTCTGGAATGGGTCCTGGAGCGAATTGGCTTACAGGATGGCTATTTTGTGGAGTTTGGGGCCTGGGACGGGATTCACCTCAGCAACTGCCGACACCTCTATGAGAACGGCTGGTCAGGTTGTCTTATCGAGGGCGACCCAACTCGTTTCAAAGACCTTGAGACGACCTACCAGGGCGAAGAACGCGCAGACCTGATCTGCGCATACGTCGAAATCTCGGGCTCGAGGAGTCTTGACTCGCTGCTCACCAGCAGTGGCGTCAAGTCGGTCGATCTGGTGTCGATTGATATAGATGGCGACGACTACGCGATTTGGCGAAGCCTGGAGTTGTACCGCCCGAAAGTGGTGATCATCGAGTACAATCCGACAATCCCCTTCGACACGAGGTATGTGAACCCCACTGGCTTGAACCGCGGGAACTCTGCACTCTCGCTCGCTGAGCTTGCCACCGAAAAGGGGTACGACCTGGTCGCGGGCACCAGGGCAAACCTCGTCTTTGTTGACAAGGACATTAGACCACCCACGCTCGAGCCGGTTACGCTTCAGCTGCTGAAGGATGTTGTTGGAGGCGGCCTCAGGTTCTTCTTCGGCGTGGATGGGACCTTCCTTCGTGAGGCGGGACATACCATGCGAGAGACCGAAGTCTATCGCGTGCCGTGGACAGACTACATGGCCGCGCAACCTGTGCCAAGGTTTCTTCGCCGATTTGATTCCCGGTCAGGGTTGAAGAAGACCATAGGTCTTGTTCTGCTACTCTTGACGAGGCCGGTCGCTGCCCTTCGAATGGTGCTTGATGAGCGTGTTAATCCACGACCTCCGGAGAAGCAGATCTATGATTGACTCTCCGCCGACCAGTGCTATCGCTCGGAGGTGCTGTTTGCCTCCTCCGGGCGGGTCAGGTGCCAGAAGTAACCCATCAGGGCGGCGAACACGGCGGCTGCCAGCCACACGCCCGCACTGCCGGCCCAATCACTTCCGATGCCTTTCGGGGCCACCTGCGTGTAGGCGGCCCACCCGGCAATCACAACCATGAACAGGCCCTCGCCTCCCACGAGTCCAGATCCGAAGAGAATGCCCCGCTCGCGACGATCATCCAGTTCCTCCGGCGTGCGGGAGCGCTTCTCGACAAACATGCGCATCAGCCCGCCGAGGTAGATGGGCGTCATCGTTGCAACCGGGAGATAGACCCCTACGGCGAAGGCCAGGCTCGGAATACCCAGCAGTTCAATGATGATGGCCAGCCCGGCACCGATGCCCACGAGACCCCACGGGAGAGACTGATCCAGAACACCGTCGACCACCACCTTCATGAGCGTGGCCTGCGGAGCCGGGATTTCGGTATTCCCGAAGCCCCAGGTGCTGCCGATCAACTGGAACGTCCAGACAATTACGCCGACGCAGGCAATTACGCCGATCATTTCGCCCATCTGTTGCCTGCGCGGTGTGGCGCCCAGCAGGAATCCGGACTTCAGGTCCTGACTCGTGTCGCCGGCGATGGACGCCGCAATGGCCACGACCGTACCAATGGTGAGCGCGGCGGCCTTTCCGGCCAGGTCTGTCCATCCAAGCAGCAGGAACAGCCCGGCCGCACCCAGAAGCGTGGCAATCGTCATTCCACTGGTAGGATTGGACGTCACGCCTACCAATCCGACAATCCGGCTGGAGACGGTCACAAAGAAAAACGCGAAGACGATGACGAGTACCGCGGCGGCGGCCCGGAATCCCATCGACTCGATATTGAAAGCCTGCGGCACCAGCGCCAGGATCAGGAAGATCCCCACGGCGCCAATCCCGACCCACTTGAGGGGAAGGTCCTCTTCGGTACGCTTGACCGCGACGGGAACGGCGGTCTTCAGACGCGATCCTAACTGGCTCCCGCCGACCCGGAAACTCTCGATCATTGTGGGCACGGACTTGGCAAGCGTCATCAAGCCGGCGGCGGCCACCGCGCCCGCGCCGATGTATCTCACGTAGCGGGTCCAGATCTGCGACGCGCTCATGTCGGCAATCAAGTTGACGGCCTCCGGAAACACGGGAGCCGTCAGGCCTTCGCCAATCAGCGCGATGGTCGGGATAATCACGACCCAGGAGAGGAGCCCTCCGCCGACCATGACGGCCGCAGTCTTGGGCCCCAGGATGTAGCCCACGCCGAGCAGGGCGGATGACATCTCCACGCCCACCTCGCCCTTCTTCAGGAACGGCAAATGGAGTACGACCTCGTCCGGGAGCGCCTTCAGGAAACCGAACAGGGCCTTGAAGGCCGCGCCCACGCCGAGTCCCAAGAACACGTTTCGAGCCTTGCCGCTGCTTGTCTCTGCGGCCACAAGAACCTCGGCGCACGCCGTCCCCTCGGGATAGGGCAGTTTGCCGTGCTCTCCCTTGATGAGGAAGCGCCTCAGCGGGATCATGAACAGGACGCCGAGGAGGCCGCCGCACAGGGCAAGCAGCGTCATCTGCCCCCAGGCCGGGTTGAACCCCCACATGTAGAGGGCCGGAAGGGTGAAGATGATGCCGCTGGCCAATGAGCTGGATGCCGAGCCCACGGTCTGGGACATGTTCGCCTCCAGCAGGGTCGACTTGACCCCCATGGTCTCAAGCGAACGAAAGAGCGCGATGGACATAACGGCCACCGGAATCGACGTGGAGATCGTCAACCCGACGCGAAGTCCCAGGTAGGCGTTGGCGGCCCCGAACAGCACACCGAAGATCACACCCGCCACGATGGCCTTGAGCGTGAATTCGGCCGTGGAGACTTCGGCAGGCACGAAGGGCGGATACGCCTTGCCGGCGGGGATCTCGGTATAGGCCAACGGATCGAGTCCCTGGCGCATTTGTAGTTCAGACATGGCGCTTGCGGTGAGTGGCACGAGAATACGGGCCGCCGGGCCGCACCGACAAGTACTCAATTCGCAGTTGCTTGACGAGTGAGCTATCTGACGCTCCTATCTTTTGATGGCTGGGATCCTGCCAGCCTCCCTTCAACCAACTGGAAGCGTTTCCAATGATTCTCGTAACAGGCGCCGCGGGGCAATTGGGCAGTGATCTCGTTGACGGGCTCGTCGCCCGCCACGGAGGTTCTGCGGTTCTTGCCACCGACTTGCGCTGCTGCGACCAGTTGAAGCGCTCCGGTGCCGATACGGCATCGCTGGATGTCACCGATGCGGACGCCGTTCGAATGATGATCCAGGATGGCGTCTTCGAGCAGGTCTATCACCTGGCCGGCATCCTGTCCGCGCGAGGCGAGAAACAGCCGGATCTCTGCTGGACCGTCAATGTCGACGGCCTGAAGAACGTGCTCAATGCAGTGCGGGATACCAGGACCCGCGTGTTCTGGCCCAGTTCGATTGCCGTTTTCGGTCCGGCCACCCCGCGTCACCGGACACCGCAGGTCACCGTCAAGGATCCCAGCACCATGTATGGGGTGGCGAAGGCTTCCGGAGAACTCCTCTGTGACTACCACGCCAGCAAGTTTGGGGTGGACGTGAGGAGCATTCGATACCCCGGCATCATCAGCTCGAGCGTCCCTCCCGGCGGTGGCACCACGGATTTCGCTGTAGACATGTTTGTCGAGGCCGTCAAGAGCGGGCAATACACCTGTTTTGTGCGCGAGACGACTCGCCTCCCGATGATGTACGGGCCTGACGCGGTCAAGGCTGCCCTGGACCTGATGGATGCCTCGCCGTCACGAATAACCATCCGGACCAGCTACAATCTGACAGCGTTCTCCTTTTCGGCCGAAGAACTCGCAGAGGCCATCGCCTCTCGCGTGCCCGGCTTCGTGTGCGAGTACGAGCCCGATTTCCGCCAGGCCATCGCCGACACCTGGCCGGAGGTCATCGACGATTCCAAGGCCCGCGAAGACTGGGGCTGGCATCCGGAGTACGACATCACAGCCATGGTCGATGACATGTTGAGCCACCTCGTAGACCCTGCCTCCAGCCATGTTTGATTCCGCCCAACCGCAGTTTCGGGAGATCCTTGACGAGATCCGTGATTCCGGACTTCACAAGGAAGAGCGCGTCATCACCTCACAGCAGGCCGCCGACATTCAGGTCCAGGGCGGCGGCGAGGTAGTCAACTTCTGCGCCAACAACTACCTGGGGTTGGCGAATCACCCAAGCCTGATCGAGGCGGCCCGGGAAGGCCTCGAGAGGTACGGGTTCGGGCTGTCCTCGGTCCGCTTCATCTGTGGGACGCAGGACATCCACAAGGAGCTCGAAGCCCGGGTGGCGGAGTTTCTTGGGACGGAGGACACCATCCTCTACGCGGCATGCTTCGACGCGAACGGCGGTCTGTTCGAGACGCTGCTGGACAAAGAATGTGCGATCATTTCCGACCAGCTGAACCACGCCTCGATCATCGACGGCATCCGCCTGTCCAAGGCGCAGCGCTTCAGGTACAACAACGGTGACATGGATCACCTGGAAACCTGCCTGAAGGAAGCCGAGTCCGCCAAGCGGACGCTGATTGCCACCGATGGCGTGTTCTCCATGGACGGCTCCGTGGCGAAGCTGGATCAGATCTGCGACCTCGCCGAGAAATATGGCGCCATGGTGATGTTCGATGATTGCCATGCCACGGGCTTTTTCGGCCCGACAGGACGCGGGACGCACGAGCATTGTGGCGTGATGGATCGGGTTGACATCATCACCTCCACACTTGGCAAGGCCCTCGGGGGCGCCATGGGTGGCTTCACCACGGGCAAGAAGGAGGTCATCGAGCTGCTTCGCCAGCGGTCCCGTCCCTACCTCTTCTCGAACTCGCTGGCTCCAGCCATCACGTACACGAGCATCAAGGTTCTGGAGATGCTCAGCGAAACGACGGCGCTGCGGGACACACTCGAGTCCAACACGGCGTGGTTCCGCAAGTCGATGACCGAGGCCGGCTTCGACATCAAGCCGGGCGTCCATCCGATTGTGCCGATCATGCTCTACGATGCCCGATTGGCTGCAGGCATGGCGGCCGACCTCCTCGCCGAGGGCATCTACGTGATCGGGTTCAGTTTTCCGGTTGTCCCGCGCGGCGAAGCCAGGATCCGGGTTCAGATCTCGGCGGCGCATACGCAGGTCCACCTCGAAAAGGCGGTAGAGGCCTTCACCCGCATAGGCCGGAAGCACGGTGTCATCAGTTAGGGCAACGAGCGCACGGCGGTGGCCTCGCGCACGAGGGTGGTCTCGCGCACGGCGGTGGTCTCGCGCACGGCGGTGGCCTCGCGCCCTGCCGCGGCTGCCGGCCGGACCTCGTGGCGTCCCGCGGCTGCCCGCGGGTCTCCCGCGGGCCGCCAGCCCCTGGCTCGTGCTCGCCCTGGTCACTCTAACGCTGACCGGATGCCGCTCAGAGTTCGAAATCCGTGACCGGCCGATCCCGTTCACCGATGCCAGGATCGCGCAGACCGAGTCCTACGCGCTGGCCCGATACGGCCTCGATACCCACCGGATTACCCCACGGGTCATCGTCCTGCACTGGACGGCGATCCCCACGCTGGAGGACTCCTACGCGGCCTTCGTTCCCGAGACGCTGCCCGGCGCCCGCGGCGATATCGCCACGGCCGGGGCCGTGAATGTTTCGGTGCAGTTCCTGGTGGGCAAGGATGGCGAGACCTTCCGCTTAATGCCGGAGACCTGGATGAGCCGCCACGTGATCGGCCTGAATCACGTCTCCATTGGCGTGGAAAACGTGGGCGGCGACGATGGGGTCGATGACCTGACCGACCAGCAGATTGCCTCGAATGCCGCTCTGGTCGAATACCTCGTAGCGAAATATCCCACCATCGAGTACCTGATCGGGCACCACGAGTACCGCCGGTTCGAGCAGCACCCACTCTGGCTCGAGTCGGATCCGGATTATCGGACCGAGAAGTCCGACCCCGGCGACCGCTTCATGCAGGCGGTTCGCGACCGTGTGCGTGGCCTGGGGCTCAAAGGATTGGCGGAAATTGCCGCCGAATCCGAACGCATGCCCGACTGAGGTCCGCTTGCCGTAGTTTCGGGCGATGTCCGAATCTGCTCCCCGTACCCCAAGCCGGCTGGCACTCTGGCTGACTCTCCTGGTGATTGCAAACAGCCTGTACCTGTATCTGCAGGATGCGGCGAGTCTGTTCTACATCGCCAACGTGGTCGGGCATCTGGGCCTTGGAGTTGCGGCCTGTGTGATCTGGCTGAGGTCGGGGGCTTCGTGGCCCGCTCGAACTGCCGCCGTCGGCGCGGTGCTGGCTATTCTCAGCGGTCTGCTGCTCGCCAAGGAGGGCAACCTGATCCCCAATCGTGGGATCCTCCATCTGCACCTTGGATTCTCGGCCTTCGGAGCGATGGCGGCCCTGTGGTGGCTGCACGTTGCCCTTCCGCGGGCCCGCGGCGCGGTGCTGGCCGTCAGCGCGGCCAGTCTGATTGCGCTCGTGGTGGTGCCAAGGCTACCCCTGCCGGAAACAGATGTCATCACGAATCCGCTCTTACCACCCGCATCGATGGCCGAGGAGGCGATGGGTGGGGCCGATGGTCCCTTCTTTCCCAGCGCAGTGAAGACCGTCGACGGAAAACTCATTCCCTCGGAGTTCTTTCTGGAGTCGCAGAGCTGCGGACGATCGGGTTGTCATGAGGACGTGACCGCCCAGTGGGAAGCGTCGGCGCACCACCTCTCCAGCTTCAACAACCAGTGGTACCGGAAGTCCATCGAGTACATGCAAGACGTGGCAGGACTCGACCGGCCTCAATGGTGTGCGGGGTGCCACGACCACGCGCTGCTGTTCAGCGGGAAGATGGCGCAACCGGTGGCAGACTTCGTCAGGTCCGAGGAGGCCCAGGCCGGACTGGCCTGCGTCTCCTGTCACGCGATCAGGGAGGTCAACAGCACGATGGGCAATGCCGATTTCACGCTTGAATTCCCCCCGCTGCATGATCTCGCGACCAGTGAAAACCCGGTCATTCAAAAGGTCCATGACATCCTGCTGGAGCTCGACCCGGCGCCCCATCGCGAGACCTTCCTTCGGCCCTTCATGCGCGACCAGCCGGCGGAGTTCTGCTCAAGCTGCCACAAGGTCCATCTGGACGAGCCCGTCAACGACTACCGGTGGCTGCGTGGATTCAACACGTACGACAATTGGCAGGCCAGCGGTGTCTCGGGCCAGGGCGCGCGGTCCTTTTACCAGCCCGCCGATCCAAAGAATTGCGTTTCGTGCCACATGGTGGATGTGCCCAGCCACGACGCCGCCTCGAAGGGCGGTTTTATCAAGGCGCACCATTTCCCGGCCGCCAACACGGCCTTGTCGACGGCCAACGGCAATGAGGCTCAATTGGAAGCGACTGGGAGTTTCCTGAAGGCCAACCAGATTCGGGTGGACATCTTTGCCGCTGGCGAGCCCTCCGAGATCAGTGAGGAGCCTGCCGCCTCCAGCGATGCCATGGGACAGTTGGCGACTACCTTTGCGGTGGGCCTGGAGGGTGGAGACGCGGCGGGGACCGGCCGGACCCGGGAGGCCCGAGCCGTGCGAGCACCGCTGATGGACGGCGACCCCGTTCTGGTACCGGGCACGGAAATCAGGCTGGACGTGGTGGTTCGCACGCTCGGCCTGGGTCATTTCTTTCCCTCCGGGACCGTGGATGCGCAGGAGGCCTGGCTCGAGTTCAAGGCCGTTGCGGACAACGGCGAGGTGCTCCTATGGAGTGGCTCCCGGGATGATGCCGGGCGCGTCGACAAGGAAGCCCACTTCTATCGCAACTTCATGGTGGATGCCCACGGCAACCCGATTGACAAGCGAAACGCCTTCGCCTCGCGGGCGGTGGTCTACGTCAATCTCATTCCTCCCGGCACGGCCGATGTGGCCCACTTCACGCTTCGGGTCCCCGAGGGTCTGACGGGCTCCGTGTCCGTCTCGGCCAAACTGCATTATCGCAAATTTACCTGGGAATACACCCACTTCTCGTTTCGGGGAAAGACCGATGACACCGGCCCCCCGCCCACCGTGGGGTACGATGACCGCACCTGGACGCTTGCCGATCAGGTCCTGGACGTCACAGGAGGCCTCAGCGAAGTCCCGGACGTCCCCGTCGTGACCATGGCCGCGGACTCACTCCTGCTCAGAATCGCCGACGTCGTCGACTCCACTCCGAACAGTCTGACCGCCGATCGGACCGAATGGAACGACTACGGAATCGGACTCCTGCGGCAGGGCGACCTGAAGAGCGCCGAGGCGGCCTTCAAAATGGTTACGGAGATCGATCCCTCCTACGCGGACGGCTGGGTGAACCTGGCCCGTGTCTATACGGCCGAAGGGGATGTCGAGCCGGCCGCCGAGGTCCTGGAACGCGCCCTCGAGGTCGAGCCCGGATTCTACAAGGCCCTCTACTTCCGTGGGCTGTATTGGAAAACCCTCGGAGAGTATGAGCGTGCCGACCAGGATCTGTCGGCCGTTGCCGCGCAGTTCCCTCGTGACCGCGTAGTGCAGAACCAGCTCGGCCGAGTCCGCTACCTGGACTCTCGCCTGATGGAGGCCGTCCCGCCGTTCGAAGCCGTCCTGGCCATCGACCCTGAGGACCTGATGGCGCACTACAACCTGATGCTGGTCTTTCGGGCGTTGGGAGAAACCAGCCGTTCGGAGGCCCACGAAGGGCGATACCTCAGATTCAAGGCCGATGAGGCCTCGCAGTCACTGGCCCGTGCGTATCGAAGCGAAGACCCGAACGTAAACCGCGAATCGCAGCCGATTCACGAGCACGTGGGAAGCCGCCGCCGCTAGCCTTTACCGGCCGGCTCGGTGACCACCAGGCGTGTGCCGATGGCAACCTGGGACTCCCGGGAAACCCGGCCCGAAGGCCAGTGCACCACCACGGAATCAACCGATGAAGCGTCTCCGAGACCGAACACCGGATTCAACTGGGACTGCGCCAGATAGCTTTCGCCAGCCCGAACGAAGCGCCGCTGCCGTCGACCGTCCAGCCAGACCTCGACCTCGGCGCCGATGCGCTGCCCACGCAGATCCACTGTGATGCCGCGGCCGCCCTCGGTATCGTTCCTCAGCAGGTGGACCGGGCCTCCGTTCTCCGTGACCAAGAGATCCGGATCTCCGTCATTGTCGAAGTCCGCCCACGCCACACTGCGAGCCAGCCAGGAGTCGTCGCCAACCGTGCCTGCCGTGTTCCAGACATCTTCGAAGGTGGCGTCTCCGCGGTTCCGAAACAGGTGGGGAAACTGCCGAAACCGAATGTTTTCCTTCACCTGCTCGATGTGCGGCTGGACGTGGCCGTTGGCCGTGAAGAGATCCAGGTCCCCATCCAGATCGAAGTCCGCCAGCGCCATCCCGAAGGTCAGCGTGAGAAGACTCGGACGGCCAATGCGAGATGCGGCAGCGCGGTCCAGAAAGACATCGTTTCCGAGATGGCGGTAGACCCCAATCATCTCTGAGGAGAAGTTGCCGACGAACAGCGTCTCCTCTCCCGTGTCATCGACGACCCCTGCTGCCACACCCATCCCGGCCCGGGCACGCCCGCGTTCATCGAACGCGATGCCCGAGATGACGCCGATCTCGTTGAAGGTGCCATCGCCCAGATTCAGATACAGTTCGTCCGGCTCCGTGTCATTGGCCAATATCAGGTCGGGAAATCCGTCCCTGTTGTGATCGAGGACCAGCGCCCCGAGCGTCTTGCCGAGAGCCTCGCCGAAGCCGGCCGCAGCCGTCCGATCCTCGAAGGTGCCATCGCCCCGATTCAGGTAGAATTGCCCGGGTAGCCCCGGATACAATTCCGGTGTGCAGTAGCCCTTTTTCTGACCGTCCTGCGAACAATAAATATCGGTCTCCGGCGTCCAGTCAACGTAGCGCGCGATGTAGAGGTCGAGCCATCCGTCACCGTCGGCATCGAAGAGCGTGGCGGCCGTGCTCCAGGCTGCCTCCACTGCTATCCCGGAGCCAGCCGTGACATCCGCAAACCGTCCATTGTCATTGCGAAGGACAGCATCCCTGCCCATCGCCGTGTAGACCAAGTCGGCGTCTCCGTCCCCATCGAGGTCTCCGGCCACAACCCCGAAACCGTACTCGGCCAGGCCTTCAGGCTCGGCGGTTCTATCCCTCGTGAAGGTCGCCGCACCGTCGTTGATCCAGACCTGAAGCGCGGGCTCCTGAGTACCCGTCCACGCGCCTCCTGCAACCAGGATGATGTCCTCGGCGCCGTCACCGTTTACATCGACAACGGCAGCCCCCGCTCCCATGGTCTCCGGAAACCAGTAGTCTCCGAGTGCCCCATTCTGATGTCGGAAACCGCCCAGCCCCGCTTCTTTCGTTGCGTCCGCAAGGGTGAGGGCAGGACCGGTGGCCGGTACCATTTGCTCGGGCTGCGCGCAGCCGCCCGAGCAAATGGCACCAAGCACAAGCAGGAAGGAGGCTGATCGGCGCATTTTGCGTGGAGTTTGGCCCCTCAACGGCGAACTCCGTCCGTGGTGCCCGAACGCGTTACTACCTTCACAGTCACTTGAAAATGGAGTAGGCCTTGATTCTGATTCTTGAGTCCGACGTCGATGAGTCCGCCGGCGATTACGCCCAGCTGCTGACCTTCCTCGATGGAATGCGGCCGGACATCCAGCACCGGATGCATGTCGAGCAGGGCACGGAGAAGCGGCTGACGGAAGTTTACCTGATCGGAGACACCTCCGTTCTGAATGCCGATTCCATGCGGACGCTTCCCTGCGTGGAGCGGGTGGTCAGGGTCTCGGAAAACTACCGGGTTCTCGGTCGACACAAGAATGACCGCCGGCCCACCCACTTTGACTACCAGGGACTGCGATTTGGTCAGGACACGCTCCACGTATTCGCAGGACTCTGTGCGGTCGACAACCGGCAGCACGTCGAGATCATGATGCGGGCGTTGGCCGCGGCCGGCCAGCCGTGCACACGCATGGGTGCGTACAAGCCGAGGACGAATCCGTATTCGTTCCAGGGACACGGCAAGGAGTGCCTACCGTTTGTCTTTGAACTGGCGGGAAAGCACGGGATCCGTGTCGTGGCCATGGAGGTCACCCACGAGAACCACGTCGACGAGATCGACGAAGCGCTGGAGGCGTCCGGTCGACCGACCGGGGTCATTCTCCAGATTGGAACGCGCAACACCCAGAATTTCGAGCTTCTGAAGCGCGTGGGACACCAGACCCGGTATCCAGTCTTGTTCAAGCGCGGCTTCGGCATCACGCTCGATGAGAGCCTGAACGCGGCGGAGTACCTTGCCAGCGCCGGTAACCGACACGTGATCTTCTGCCTCCGGGGCATGAAGACAAACCTCGGAGATCCGCATCGCAATTTCGTGGACTTCTCCCACGTGCCGGCCGTCAAGGCACTGACGCGAATGCCCGTTTGCATTGATCCCTCCCACTCTGTCGGCAGTCGGCGCGTGGGTCCTGACGGGATTCTGGATACCATGCACGTCACTGCACAGGGCATCATCGCCGGGGCCAACATGGTTCTCGCCGACTTTCATCCCGCACCGGCCAAGGCGCTGGTGGACGGTCCGCAGGCCCTTCGGCTTCACGAGCTGGAGCACTTCCTGGAGGATATCCAGATCGCACGTGAGGCGTTCCTGGCTCGGCAGGCCCTGGCGAAGAGGCAGTCCTCCGAGGCGTGAACGTTCCGTGGCCTCGACCTCAACTAGGCCGCCGCGAACACCCCCGCCACCAACTCCCGGGCTTCCTCCTGAATCCGGCGCAGATGGTCGGCATCCCGGAAGCTCTCCGCGTAGATCTTGTAGATCGCTTCGGTACCGCTGGGGCGCGCGGCAAACCAGCCACTCTCGGTGACCACCTTCAGGCCGCCAATTGCGGCATCGTTTCCGGGGGCTCGAGTCAGCTTGGCCAGGATGGACTCGCCTGCCAGCGTGTCCGCCTTGACATCCTCGGGCGACATCGCGCTCAAGACAGCCTTCTGCGCCGTATCGGCTGGAGCATCAATCCGCTCATACAGGGGAGATCCAAAGCGGTCGACCAGATCGCCATAATGCTCTGCCGGGTTTCTCCCGGTCTTGGCGGTGATCTCCGCGGCCAGGAGGTCCATGATGATCCCATCCTTGTCCGTAGACCACGGCAATCCGTCCTTCCGTAGGAATGACGCCCCCGCGCTTTCCTCCCCACCGAAGCCGAGGGACCCGTCCGCCAATCCGTCCACAAACCACTTGAACCCCACGGGCACTTCGTAAAGTTTGCGTCCGATGAGTCCCGCCACGCGATCGATCATCCCGCTGGATACCAGCGTCTTCCCGACCGCCGCAGCCTGCGGCCACACGGGCCTGTTCGTAAACAGGTACTGAATGGCCACGGCCAGATAGTGGTTCGGATTCATCAGTCCGGCCGGGGTGACGATGCCGTGTCGATCGAAGTCGGGATCGTTGCCGAAGGCGATGTCGTACCGGTCGGCCAACTCGATGAGTCCGGCCATCGCATACGGGCTGGAGCAGTCCATGCGGATCTTGCCGTCGTGATCCAGTCGCATGAACGAGAACGTCGGATCGACCCGCCGATTGACGATGTCGAGCTCGATGTCATAGCGGTCGGAAATGGGATCCCAGTAATGGACGCCGGCGCCGCCCAACGGATCGACTCCAATGCGGAGCCCTGCGCCGGCAATCGCATCCATGTCCAGCACGTTCGACAATCCGTCCACATAGGGTGTGACATAATCCCATTCGTGAACAAAGCCGCTGCCCATGGCCTGGGCAACCGTTACCCGCCGGACCTCTGCATTGCCACGCGCCAGGATGGCGTTGGCCCGATCCTGGATCATGCCCGTTGTGGCCGAATCGGCCGGCCCGCCCGTCGGCGGATTGTACTTGTAGCCCCCGTCTTTCGGAGGATTGTGCGAGGGCGTGATAATGACGCCATCGGCCCGACCTCCTGAACCGGATTTGTTGTGCGTCAGGATGGCGAATGAGACGACGGGGGTCGGGGTGTAGCCTCCACCCTGGGCAATGCGAACGTGTACCGCGTTGGCCGCGAACACCTCAATCGCCGTAGCGTGTGCCGCTTCCGAGAGCGCGTGCGTGTCCATGCCCAGAAACAGGGGGCCGGTGATCCCGGCCTTGCGCCTGAACTCGCAGATGGCCTGCGACGTGGCCAGGATATGCGCCTCGTTGAACGTCCCGTTGCCGGAGGTGCCCCGGTGGCCTGAGGTCCCGAATGATACGCGTTGAGCGGAATCTGCTGCATCCGGACGGACCGTGTAGTAGGCGGACATGAGTTGCGGGATACGGTCGAGTCGGTCTTGCGGAACGGGTTTTCCCGCCAGTTCGTGCGCCATGGGGTCCAGTCGTTGGGTGTTGTTCAACTTAACGGGGACGGCCGACCGCTCGGATGAAGAGTGAGCGTAAGCAGCCTCACCGACGTAATCGTCCAGCTGCCATGATTTAGTTTGCCGGCGCGGAAAACTCAAGCATCGAATCGCAAGGCAAGGCATGGATGTACTAGGAATCGATATCGGCGGCTCGGGTGTCAAGGGAGCCATTGTGGATGTCAAGCGTGGCGATATGCTGACGGAGCGGTACCGACTTCCAACTCCACAGCCCGCCACACCGGCGGCCGTGGCTGAGACTGTTCGAAAGGTGGCCCGCCACCACAAGTGGGATGGCCCCATCGGGTGTACGCTTCCGGCACGGATCCAGCGAGGCGTTGCCAAGACGGCGGCAAACATTGACGAGACCTGGATCAACACGCCGGTTCGTTCGCTCCTTCAGGAGGCCACAAAATGCCCGGTCGCGGTGCTCAACGATGCCGATGCTGCAGGCGTGGCGTCGATGGAATTTGGTGCCGGTCGCGGCCGCAAGGATCTGGTCATCATGCTCACGGTGGGCACGGGAATCGGCTCAGCCATGTTCAACCGGGGACGACTGATCCCTGGTTCGGAACTGGGCCACCTCACGCTCCACGGGGAGAGTGCCGAGCGATATGCGGCAGACAGCGCACGAAAGCGCGACGGTCTCTCCTGGGCCGACTGGGCCGGGCGCTTCCAGGAGTATCTGGATCACGTCGAGTTCCTGTTCGCACCCGATCTGATCATAGTCGGGGGCGGCGTGAGTCGCCCCTCAAAGGTCAAGTCGTACTGGCATTTGCTCAGCGCGCAGTCCGAGTTGGTGCCTGCCGAACTGGAAAACGAGGCCGGCATCATCGGCGCCGCCGTTGTCGCCCGCAAGAAGGCCCGGAAGCGGAAGTAGACTACCGCCGGATAGTGACCCGGTCCGGCACTACGAAAGCGCCGTCGAAAGCCCGGGATACCATCGACAGAAGCTCTTCGGCTTCCTCACGACGGGCCAAATCGCCGATTCGGATGCGGTAGTAGGGCTGCCGGTACTGGCGGTAGACCTTCATTTCCGCGGGTAGCGCACTGTCCGGGGACAACATGTCGGATCGCCGCGACCACCAGTTCGTCAGGCGTGCCTCCATGGCCTGCGCCTCTGTGGGGTCCAGCGTCGCAAGGACCTGAACGCGATACCCGGCAACCTCGACCTCCACCCCGGCATCGGCCCGATTCTGCATCAGGGATTCCGGTACGTCGTGGACCAGTTTCTCCGGTGCGGCCACCGGGGTATCCTCATACTTGGTCACGTCGAACGTCTCGTAGTCCGCGTGGACGAGCGGAGCTGTGACGTTCGGATCCGAATTCGGCACCACCAATTCCTTGGAGCCGCCGCAGGCGGCCAAGAAGACCATCGCAATCAAACTGAAAAATCGCATCAATAGCTTCCTGTTCCCTGTTCACCTCTTACAATTGCAACGGAGGCACTGGCGCCTATTCGCGTGGCTCCGCGGGCAATCATACGCTCAGCGTCCTCCTTGGATCGCACCCCGCCTGAGGCTTTCACGCCCATCCGGGGACCCACGGCACGCCGCATAAGCGCAATGTCTGACTCGGTGGCTCCGCCACTGGCGAATCCTGTGGATGTCTTGACGAAGTCGGCTCCTGCGTTCTGGGCCAGCACGCAGGCAATGACCTTCTCGCGGTCCTGGAGGAGTGCCGTCTCCAGGATTACCTTTACGATGATCCCTGGCGAGGCGGCCCGCGCCACGGTGACGACTCCGCGAATGTCGGCCTCGACGTAGTCATAACGGCCGCTTCTCATCATGCCGATGTTGATCACCATGTCGATCTCGGTGGCACCATCCCGAATCGCACGATCCGCTTCGGCCGCCTTCGTCGAGCTCTGTGTCATTCCGTGAGGAAAGCCAATGACCGTACACGTTGCCACCGGAGTCCCACGAAGCAGTTCGGCCGAAAGCGGGACATAGCAGGGGCTCACGCACACGGAGGCGAAACAGTATCGGCGGGCCTCATCGCACAGTTCCCGAATGTCGGCCTCCCGGGTCTGCGGCTTGAGGGCTGTGTGATCGATCATCCGGGCGAGAGGCGGCGCAAGATCGCAGGCTGAGAAACCGGCATCCTCGGGACGATCGGCCCGAACTCCAAAACGGCAGGCTCCGGCGGAGACCATCGAATCCAACTGCCGGTCCGGTACGCCAGATAATCCACGTCCGCCCGAGAGGGGCACCGCGTTGTGGCCAGCCGCAGACTGGCGGTGTTCTCCCGCGCCCACCGGTGCGTTCCCGCCTCCCATCCTGGCGGCCAGTTGTTCGACGATCTCGTCCCGTTCCTTCTCTGTCACTCGACGTCCGGTTTAGAACCCAAAAGGTACGAACATTCTGCAAGCCTCCGTGAGGACTGTCGTTGAAAGAGCGGGATTCCCGATCTTGCCCACATGAAGATCTGCTCGCCCCTGATTCTGCTACTACTCCTTGCCACTGGATGCACGCCTGAGGCTCCCGTGCCTGCCCGCACGATACTGGATGATCTGGGACGGTTGGTCATGGTCGAGGAGGCGCCGCAACGCCTGATATCGCTCTCTCCCGGCACGACCGAGATGCTGTTTGCCGCGGGTCTCGGTGAACGCATCGTAGGAGTAACCGACGCCGACAACTACCCGCCCCAGGTGTTGGAGTTGGTGAGGATCCAGGCCCTACCCCTCAACCACGAAAGCGTCGTCGCCCTGAGTCCAGACCTCGTCGTGGCATCGGATCAGGTGAACGACCCGAGAGATGCCGATGCCCTGGCGGCCGTGGGCATCCCCACCTATTTCGTCTCCGTCCAGTCATTGCCCGATCTCTCCCGTGGAATCAGGGCGCTTGGGCATCGATTCGGGACTCCGGATGCAGCGGATGTCTACGCGGACTCATTGGAGCGCACAGTGGCAGAACTGGATGCGCGTCGACTGGAGTTCGGCGATACCCTCTCAACGCTGTTCCTGATCGGAGACGAAACGCTCTTCGCCTTCGGCCCGGAGAGTTATGTCCACGACATGATTGCCATTGCAGGCGGCAGGAGCCTCACGGAAAACATGGACACGGAAGCGCCCATCCTCAGCGAGGAGTTCGTGTTGGCAGCCCAACCCGAGGTGATCCTCACGGCCTTCGAGAGTGACGCCGCCCGGTTGGTCGAGCTGCACCCGTCGTGGCGGGGTATCCCGGCCATCAGAAATGGCCGGGTCCATCAGATTCCGGCAGACGAGGTACTCAGGCCGGGACCCCGACTCGTGGCTGGCACGCGCGCCATGGGTGAGGCCATCCAGCAGAGGAGCCGACAGCGATGACCCGACCCTGGGAATCCCGGCCGTGGCTGGTCGGTCTGGTCGGAGTACCCCTTCTGGTGGTTACCGTTATCGCCGGCGTGGCGATCGGTAGCGTCGACATTTCGTCGACGGACGTGGTGGCCGTGTTCGCCAGGCATTTGGGATTGGGGGGCACGGTGGACCCCACCGTGGACGCCATTGTCTGGCAACTTCGCCTTCCACGCGTACTGCTCGCCCTCATTGTGGGTGGTGGACTGGCCGTGGTGGGTGTCGCCATGCAGGCCCTTGTCCGGAATCCGCTGGCTGAACCCTATATCCTGGGGCTATCCAGCGGGGCCGCAGCGGGAGCGGCCACATTCTATCTGGGGTACCTACCCGGCTTCCTGCTCGGGATACTCTCGTTGCCGCTGGCTGCATTTCTGGGTGGACTCGGTACGATCTCCGTGGTCTACCTGGTGGCTCGCTCCGGGTCAGGCCTTTCGGTCACCCGACTGCTCCTGGCCGGCGTCGCGATGTCCGCGCTGATGGCCTCCATCACCTCACTGGTGCTGCTGACCTCTCCGGAGCCGAATCGCATGAGGGCCATTCTGTTTTGGCTCATGGGCTCCCTCAGCGCGACCCGGTGGGCCATGCTGCCCCTTCCGGCCATCGCGACCGCGGCAGGGACGCTGGTCCTGATGGGTCTTGCACGGCCGCTGGACGCACTGCTGCTCGGCGAGGAGCCGGCGCGGTCTCTCGGTGTGCCGGTCGAACGCATGAAACACCTCCTCATTGGCCTGTCCGCCCTCATGACGGGCGTGCTGGTGGCCTACTCTGGCAGCATTGGCTTCGTAGGCCTGATCATTCCGCACGCGGTCCGGTCTCTTGTCGGCGTCAACCACCGTCACGTCATACCTCTTTGTGTGCTGGGCGGAGGACTTTTTCTGGTGTGGGCCGATCTGGCAGCCCGAAGTGTCCTGCCCGGGCAGGACCTGCCCGTCGGCATCGCAACCGCCATCGCCGGCGTCCCCTTCTTCCTCACCCTGCTGCGCAAACACCGCTATCCATTCGGGTAGTCCTTCACACATTCATCAGCAACCGCGCTGTTTGACCCGCGTACGGGTTTCAGTCAAAATTGAAAACCAGAACGGCCCCTTCGATCGAAACCGCCGTCACCAGTGAAGCCTCTCCCGTGGACGTGCTGCAGAAAGCGGTGCCCTCCATGGATGAGATACAGGCTCCGGTAGCCGATCATCTCAAAGCCTTCCGCGGGTACTTCCGGGAGGCGATGAGCACCGATGTCAGACTGCTTGATGCGGTGGTGCGATACGTCCTCAGGTCAAAGGGCAAGCAACTCCGCCCCCTGCTGGTGCTTCTTTCGGGCCAGGCTTCCGGTGGCGTGACCGAGTCCACCTACCGGGGTGCCGCTCTGGTCGAACTGCTGCACACGGCCACGCTGGTCCACGACGATGTGGTGGATGACTCCGAGCGCCGCCGCGGCCAGTGGTCGATTCAGGCGCTCTGGAAAAACAAGGTGGGAGTTCTCCTGGGCGACTTCCTGCTCAGCCGAGGGCTGCTGCTGGCTCTTGACGCCCAGGATTACCAGCTGCTGCACACCGTATCCGACGCCATGCGCCGCATGAGCGAGGGCGAGCTGCTCCAGTTGGAAAAGGCGCGCCGTCTGGATATCGACGAGGCCACCTACTTTCGCATCATCTCGGACAAGACGGCATCGCTGCTGTCCGCCTGCACGACCTGTGGGGCGCTGAGCGCGAATGCCGATCCGGCCGACGTGGATCGAATGCGGCAATTCGGGGAGACGCTGGGACTGGCCTTTCAGATCCGAGATGACCTGTTCGACTTCGGCGTGACCGATGTCGGCAAGCCCCTCGGCATTGATCTCCAGGAGAAGAAGATGACCCTCCCGCTCATCCACTCCCTGTCAGGCGCCACACGGGCGGACAAACGCAGAATCATGCGCATTGTCCGTCGAAGGAAGAAGTCCACCGAGGACATTCGGGAGGTTTCGGACTGGGTAAACCAGACCGGCGGCATCCGCTATGCCCGCGACCGGATGTTCGACCTCGCGCGACAGGCCATTGACTGCCTCGCACCGCTTCCGACCTCACACGCCCGCACTTCGCTGGAAGGCCTTGTTGCGTTTACGGTACTCAGGACACGCTGACATGCCGGCTCTGCATCTTCTCGGAACGGGTTCTGCTGTCACCGACCCTCATCGAACCACGACGATGCTTGCGTTGGAAGCCGAAGAGCGGTCCATCCTGATCGACTGCGGTGGTGACCTGTTTCAGCGTGCTCTCGTCGCCGGCCTGGATCCGGAAGGCATCGATGGCCTCATCATCACGCACGAACATCCGGATCACGTCGGCGGCTTTGCGCTCTTCATGCTCCGCATTTGGCAGGCGGGCCGTAGCCGCCCCCTTCCGGTCTACGGGATCGCGCGGGCCCTGGATCAGGCCCGCCGCCTGCTGGGATCCTTCGAGACAGACGGATGGAGTCTACCGGAGATTGAGTGGATCGAAGTCGATTGCGCCGAAGGCGTGTCCGTGGTGGACAGCGATCTCTGGAGCATCACGGCAGCGCCGGGAATCCACGGAGTTCCGACCATTGGACTCCGCTGCCAGCATGTGGACTCCGGATTCGTTATAGCGTATTCCTGCGATACCGAGCCCTGCCCCGCCATCGACAGGTTGGCCCTGGGTGCAGATTTGCTCATTCACGAGGCCACCGGCGAAGTACGCGGACATTCCTCTGCTGCCCAGGCCGTCGATGTCGCACGACGCGCGGGTTGTCCGCAGCTGGTTCTCGTCCACTTGCCACGCGGATTGGATCGGGAGGACATGGACCGCCTGGAGACCTCAGGCGTCCAGGTTGTGGTGGGCGAGGAACTCGATCGATTCGAATTCTGATTCAGCAGGGGCAGGAGCACGCTCCAGCGTCCTGATCGTCACATGTCGTGCGGAAGGGTCGAACCAGTGGTAGCGTCCCGGTAGGACCCGATCCAGGCGATCGCGCAGCGCGTCGACGGCGGGAATCGGTGCCGACTGGTAGGAGACCAGGGTGTGGGCACGGCAAGGACGGTGGTAGTGATCTCGACCGTGTCCGGTTTTCCGCAGAATGGACCGATACCGCTCGGATGGGTCCGATCTCCACTGGGAGAGCACAGTGCCTACATAGGCTCTCTGTTCCTCGGGAACGGTGCGCTCATTCCAGGATGCCAGCGGGATTCGCGCATAGCGTCCCTTCATTTCCAACGACCTGGTCAGGGCCTGAACGACCATCAGTTCCCTGACCTCAAGCTCCGGAGCCTCGGCCAGAATCACGGAATCGGCATAAGACGTGGCGCCCCAGAGCACGCTCAGTTCTTGGTCAGAGAGCGGAATCGGATCAGCCAGCGCCGCCAGGGTGATCTTCGGCCATGTACTCCCAGGATACTCCGGCGCCAATCCCTCGACGATCTGGCGCTTGATTCCGAGCAGTCCAGCTGTGAACCCCTCGAAGGCCAGCGTCAAAACGCCGGATCCGGCCACAAAAAATCGGGACACCCGCAGTTGCGCCGTGGGCGTCTGTGGACCCAGCGTCCGCAGGAGGCTAAGGGTGTCGTCGATTGGTTTCATGAGGCATTCCTTTAAAGACTCCACCGCTCAATGTGTTCTGTGGGAGTCCCCGCTTACATTTGCTTAATGGCGCCAGATGTCACTTTTTGGGGTACTCGTGGATCGATTCCGACATCGGGTCCGGAGTTCGCCGCGTCCGGTGGAGATACCTCCTGTGTTCTGGTTGGCCTGCGGGATCATGTCGTGATCCTGGACGCCGGGACCGGTATTCGCCGTGCGGGTGAGTCTCTCGAGGATGACGCGAGAGACATCATCCTGGTACTCAGTCACCCACACTGGGACCATATCCAGGGATTCCCCTTCTTCGCACCGCTCTACCAGAAGGGTCGTCGAATTACGCTGGTTGCGCCGAATCATCCGCACTGGCTGGACCTCCTGGTAGGGCAGATAGACGGGATCAGATTCCCCGTCACGAAGGACTTCCTCAGTTGTACGCTGGAGTTCTCGACCGACCTCGACGATGCCCTTCGCCCGACAGGCATCAGCGCGAGCCAAATCAACACGAACCACTCTGGAGATGGACTGGGCTACCGGTTGACAATCGGCCGCCGTTCGATGGTCTATCTGACTGACAATGAGTTGCTGCCACCGTCGCCAGCCACGACCAGCCTGGCGGAGTTCGCGCACTTCTGCGCCGGAGCCGACCTGCTTATCCACGATGCGCAGTACGTCTCCGATGACCTGCCAGACAAGGCAGGATGGGGCCACAGCACGGCCCGTCAGGTCATTGATCTGGCCCTTGCTGCCTCGGTCTCGCGCGTCGCGCTGTTTCACCACGACCCCGCAACAACCGATTGTGAACTAGCGGAACGAGCCGCCTCCTGGCGCACCCGGCTGGAGGTTCGCGGCATCGAACTCGTTGTCGCCACAGATGGACTGTCGCTCATCCTCTGAAGGGGTGCGAGAACGTGGACTTTCTGTCTAAAGAGAAAGCCCGGACGGCCGATAGTGACGGTGTAGCGAAGCGTACAATCCCCGTCCATGGAACTGCTTGAAGTTGAATCCGGCATAGCCAGCGAATCCCGCTCGGGATGGAAAATGAAGGGTCGCGACTCCGATGCCGCGTCCCTTCTGCGGGTCAGCCTGATCCTTCTGGCGGCCGTGACAGTCGGCTTCCTGGCTGTCTGGGCCATGTTCATGGCAACCATGGAACTCACGGCTGTGGGGCATCTTTCCCTCCTGCTTCCAGCCGCCGTAACGGGTTTCAGCGTTTTCCTGATATGGAAGTCACGCTCTCAATTCGTCGACGAATTCCAGGATCTGGATTTCGAGGCGGAGACGGCCCGGGCAAGGCTCGGGGCGGCCGAACAGGGATTGCACGCCTATCGCGAAGTACTGCAGCAGGCAGGCATCGGCTGGTATCGGGTCTCGGCTCAGGGACGCCTGATCGCGGCCAACGAGCCCATTGCCACGGCACTCGCCTACCCCTCGCTGAACGCACTTCGGGAAGCGTTCTCCAAACGCGTCTTTCCCGATTGTGAAAAGCGGTCGGCGTTCTCTCAGGCCATCAAGGCGGTGGGCGAAGTCAAGAATTACTCGTCGGACTGGAAGCGCGCCGACGGAAACCTGCTCTCCCTCGCCGAGACGGCTCGTGCAATGCGGGACGATCAGGGCCGGGTCATGTACATCGAAGGATTCGTGTTGGATGGATCCGTTCGCAAGCCGCTTGCTGACCTGAAGGTGGAGGCCGAATCTCCGCCGCCTCCCGCCCCTGTGGCGACTGCGGCACCAACGGCACCGGTTGGTCCGCCTGCCGGAGCACCCGCCAACGATGATGTATTTGTGGCCCACATGAGCCACGAATTGCGAACGCCGATCAATGCCATCGTGGGCATGACAAGCCTGCTCCTGGACACCCAGATGGATGCGGAGCAGCGGGACTTCGTGGACACGATCCGCATCAGCAGTGAGAGTCTGCTCTCGATCGCGAACAACGTACTCGACTTCTCCAAGATCGAGGCCGAGAGCCTTGAGCTGGAACGGCGCGAGTTCGCCGTCAGATCGGTAGTCGAAGACGCGCTCGATCTGGTCGCACTCCGGGCAGCCGAAAAGAAACTGGAAATCCTCTACCAGATCGACCCCCAGGTGCCGGACGTCCTCATCTCGGACGACACGCGCCTGCGTCAGATTCTGGTAAACCTGCTCACCAATGCAGTGAAGTTCACCGAGGAGGGTGAGATAGAAGTTACCGTCCAGGCCAAGCAGCTCGAGGGTGCCTCGTATCGATTCCATTTTGGGGTCACCGATACCGGAGTGGGTATTCCGGTAGAGAAGCAGGCCGCACTGTTTCAGCCTTTCTACCAGACCTCTTCCTCGACGTCGCGGCGGTTTGGTGGCTCCGGTCTGGGCCTTGCCATCAGCAAGCTGCTGGCCGAGCGAATGGGTGGAAGCATGTCCGTAGAGTCCATGCCGGGTCATGGATCCACCTTCCACTTCACGATTGTCGCCGACATCTCGGATACGAAAATCCCGTCACCGGTGGACGAGCATCTGCCCAAGCTGGATGGACTCAAGGTCCTGGTTCTGGACGACAACGACACGTCGCGCAATCTGACCATGCGCCTCCTGGAGTCGATTGACATCCGGGCTTCCTCGACTCGATCGGTGGATGAAGCGCTCGGGCTCCTCAGGGATCCTGAGGCCTTCGATGCCGCCGTCATCAGTCTCACGCACTTTGGTCAAGACTCGGTGGTCTTTGCCAGGCGCGTGCGCTCGTTCGACTCGGACAACCCGACGCCCCTCATTCTGGTCAGGTCGCTGACCGCCTCACCCGTCTTTGACAGGCCCTACCGCTCGGTCTTCCTCCAGAAACCCATCAAACGCGATCGCCTGGTCGTAGCCCTATTGCGCGGCATCGACGGCGAGGACGATCAGTTGGAAATGTCGGCCACGCTGGATGGCCGGATTTCGCAGTCCGCGGACCCCCTCAGTATCTTGGTGGCCGAGGATGATCCCGTGAATCAGAAGGTGATGCTCAGAATTCTTGAGCGGCTGGGACATCACGCTGACGTTGTTGGGACCGGTGACTCTGCGCTCGAGACCCTGCGCCATACACACTACGACTGCGTCATTCTGGACGTGCGGATGCCAGGGTTGAGTGGCCCAGAGACCGCCGAAGCCATTATCCGGCGTCAACCGGATGAGAGTCAACGACCGCGCCTGATTGGAATGACCGCGTCCACGGCTGCGGCAGAGCGCGATCGATGCCTGTCCGCCGGGATGGACGTCTGTCTGATCAAGCCCATCAATCTGGAGGCGCTCGTTCAGGAACTGAACTCCGTACGCAGTGCCCAGAGCGACTCGAAGGCTGTCGGCGGACCAAGCGACGGAGAGATCCGGTCTTCCCTGCGCAAACTCATGCAGTCCGCGCACGGAGACGAGCCGGCCTTCATGGCCGAATTGCTCACCAGCTTCATCCGTACCGGCCCCACCCTCCTGGGAAATCTGGAGGACCAGTTGGGCCGCGACGACGCGAAGGGGGTCCACCGCACGGCGCGAACGTTGAAATCCAGTTGTCAGTTCATCGGACTCATGCGACTCGCAGCCCTCTGCAAGGCGCTCGAGGTGGCCGCCTCAGGGGAGGCAGGCCGAGCCGAACTGGAGCCATTCGTCAGGACGATCAGTTCCGAGTTTGGCCGCATCCAGCCGGTGCTCGTCGAGGAGCGCAATCTCATGCTGACGCGCGCGGGACTGACCGACGAGCACGCAGCCTAGCCTTAGCCTATAGCCTAAACGCCTGGCCTGCCTTCAGGTAGACGTGCAGGTGATCCGCGGTGCCCACATGCCGCAGGACCGAAAGACCCACCGACCGCAGATAGAGCGTGGTCAGGACCGTCAACCACTCGGGGCGCCCTCTCGTTCTGAGGTCTACCGCATACACAAAGCCATCCGGTTGCCGATAGTGCAACGACCGCTCATTCACCGGCAGGCCCATTCGCGCATAGTCCTCAGGCACCCGAGCGCCGTCGGTCACCACGACCCCGGAATCCACAAGAACCATCGCGGACAGGGATAGCCGAATCACCGGATGCAGCGAGGTATAGGTCTCGGCAATGTCAGGATCCCCCAGGTGCCGCGGGGAAATGAAGACCAGGCCATAGAAGCAGTAGGCAAGGACGATGGCCAGACTGACCTTGGGAATCCATGTGCCCGGACGAGGGCCGAGTCTCCGGGTCGCCGCCCATACGTAGAGCCCAACCAGACACGACGTTGCCAGGCCAGCGACCACAAGCGACATCCAGGGCCCCGCATCGAGGGCTTCGGCTGCGATTGTCGAGCCCAGAATCAGGACCCAGAACGGGAGCAGGCACGCGGCGATGCCGATCAACATCCGGCGAATGACCCACCACTGGAATGCCGCGCCTTCGCCAGCGCCTCTCCCACCGCGCCAGGCCTGGCCCCTCGGGTTGTCCCCGAGCGCTGAGGCGGCCGCGGCTTTGATTTCCGCAAGCGCTTTGGCAATGGCGTTGGCAGGATCAGGCATTGAGACTCCGAGGGAGAGGTACTTGATGACTCGACGTCATTCCAAGCCAGGAGTTGCGGACGAGGCTCTGTCCGCGGATTCACCAACGCGGAAGCGGCCAAGCCGGATGCTTCGGATTTCCCGGCGCGACTCCGGCCGGATATCCATGTGCACCATCAGCACGTCCACCGAATCGCCCGGAACCAGGCGGTTCTCGTACGGCGCAAACGCCTTGAGGACGGCTCGAGCGCGGCCCGGAGAGTCTTCTCCCACGCGGCCAAGTTGCCACGTGAGACCCATGATTCGCGATTGTCCGAATGCCGAACGAAGACCCTCCGACCTGTAGGGGTCGATGCGCTGGCTATCGGATGTCTCAAGCATCAGCGTCGCATACAAATCGTCCGGGATCCCGGCAAATGTCGGATACACGGCCACTGGCCAGGTGTCGAGTCCGGTCAACCCTACAATGAGCATCAGTGCGACCAGCGCCGCGCCGAGACGATCTACAACGCGATTGGAGCTCGGGATGGAGGGCAGCGGGTCTCTTCGCACCCCCCGCAGCCCCTCCAGAAGGCGTCCGACGGGGACAAGAGCCACGAGGCAGACGGCCAGAGACCAAAAGTTTATTCCGGCCAGAAGAAATACACCGAGATGAAACAGGGCGGCACCAAAGACAAATACAGCCCTGGAGCGCGGGTTCACCAGCGCAAAAATGAACCCCACCTCAAAAACCAGAACGGCGGTGCCGGCCAACATGCTCAGGGCACCCAGATCCACTCGTACTGCCGGAACGGCGTCCATGCGAAACCACTGCGCGTGGAGCATCGTGGCGAGGGCGCTTCCGTCGATCCACGCGGGGGCATCCACGGCAATCTTCCAGAAGCCCGGAAAGAAATACATCAAACCGATGAGGAGCCAAACCCAGATCAACGGCCTTCCGTAGTCGACTCGGCGTGAGACCCCCGCCATCCGACTCCGACCGCCACTCAGGGACCAGACGTCCCAGGCAGGGGAGACCGCCAAGATGGCCGCGAACCAAACCAGATGATGGAAGTGGTTGATCTTGCCGTAGAACTGGGGGATGCCCAGGACGAGGACCCCCAGGCCCACAGCCACCCAGGAAGTTATGTTTGGACGGAATCCGACCGCAGCCGCCACCGACGCTCCGATCAGGATCCAGGCCAGTGGCACCGCCCAGACTGAACTGAGCGGAGCGATACTGAGCAGCCAACCCCAGCCAACAGGTGCCACGAGCAGATCGGGCGGGAGGTCGGCGAAGCGCCCAATCTCCGAAGGCTGGGTGTACATCGCCAACGACAGGAAGACGACCACCCGGAAGAGGGCCAGGTCGCGGGCGTCCGCCTGCCGTTCGAAAAGCCTGGCGAGAGCGGCAGACCACCGCGACCGGGCCAGGACTATTCCGGAAAGACCAGTCAGCGCGAACAGGCGCGTCCCGGCGGGGAGGGTGATCGCGAGGAAGTAGTCCATATTGCGGGCCTCGGGATCCAGCGAGGCATGCAGCCTCATCAGGGAGGGCGCTCCGGAAAGGTCCGGTCGCAGCCACGCCCGTACCAACCACTCTCCTCCCGCCCACCAGACCGCCAGGCCAACCCCGCCGAGGGCTACGAGGGCCCAGCCCAGACCACGAATCACTCGCTCGGCGGCATGTCGGCCCGCGGGGGGGATCAGATTACCGGGGTCTGCCTGTAACATGGCAACGGCGAGCACTACGTATGGACCTATGGAAGAGACCGACAAGATCGTCAAGCCCACGCAGCCGTGGTGGAAAAACGGATGGGTGGCCGGCCTGCTGATCCTGGGCTTGCTCCATGCGACCGGAATGGCCGTTCACGTCCAGGCTGGATTCCAGCGAATACTGCTGGTGACGGGCCTCTTCAATCCGGACCTGGTACCGGAGGGGCAACGCCTTGAGGCAGACCTCCACTTCATGGTGGTTGACGCTGCCGGAGACGTTCGCTCTCCCGGCTCCTCCATCGGCCAGGTCAGGTTTATCAATTTCTGGGCCACGTGGTGCGCTCCCTGTCTGGCCGAGATGCCCGCCATTGCCCGTCTGCACCGCGACTATGGAGACCAGGTCGAGTTCATCATGGTGTCCATGGACGAAGACCTGGACCTTGCGGAACGGTTTCTCGAAAGCAAGGACTACCGTTTGAAGGCCGTTCGACCGGCATCATCAATCCCCCGGTCCCTCACGACAGGACTGATTCCGACCACGGTCGTGGTGGACCGGAAGGGCCGCATCGCGGTCCACGAAGCAGGCATGGCCGACTACGATTCCCGGGAATTCAGGAACGTCCTGGACCGACTGCTCCAGGAGTCCAGACCCGACAACCGTCAGGCATCCTTGCGGAGGTAGGCGTCCGTTTTGTCAATCCAGTCCTGCCTTGGCGGAGAAAACATATCCAGATCCAGGGTGTCCTCCAGGGCCACGGCCTCGTGCGGGACATTGGACGGAAGATGAAGCACCTCACCGGCACGGACATCCACTGTCCGCGGGTTGTCGCCGCCAATGGTGAACCGGAGCGCGCCCTCGAGGATGTAGGTGACCTGCTCGTTGTGGTGACTGTGCATGGGGACAACGGCTCCCTTCTTGAGAAAGACCTGCGCCACCATGACGTCATCGCCCGTGATCAATTTCCGATCCAGCGTTGTTCCTACCGATTCGAGCGGGATGTCGGACCACCTGTAATGCGTGGCATCTGCCATGAGCTGCTAACGTTTTGTTGTTGCGGAGAGTATACCTCGGCCATTGCTCACGCACCACCAACCGAATAGATTGCACCTCCCCACCGGTACCTGAATGACCGTCCCCATCGCCTCCGGGATTGCCGTGCTACTTGCCCTCTACGCCGTAGTGGGGATTGGCACCGCCGTGTTCGTCCACGCCCGAGGCATCGACAATCGGGATTCGGATGTGGTCGGCGGGTCGATCGGGTTTCGGATACTGGTCACTCCAGGACTCGTGGCGTTGTGGCCGGTCGTGCTCCGAGCGATGCTCAGGCACGGCGGAATCGGTCCGGCTGCATACTCGGCACCCCACGATGGACCGGGTCACCGACTGCCTCACCGGCGACATCGGTCGGCCATTCTGGCCATGGTCGTTGCGATCCTGGTGCTCCTCACGCTGGGGTGGATGTCCTTGAACACCTCCGGAAACCCACCGGGCTGATGGGACACGCGTATCAGGCAGTAGGTTGGAACCGCAACAAGAAGCGGTATGACGCGGCCATCGCGTCCGCCGTTCTGGCCTACCTCGGCGTATTCGTGGGCGGTGGCCTGGCGCTCTTTCCGGATGCAACCATTGAGACGCTGCTGATCCGTGGACTCGGATCGGCAGCCTTTCTGATGCTCCACGTGATCCTCGCGATCGGCCCTCTCCACCGACTCGTCCCCGCCTCTGCTCCGCTGCTGTACAATCGGCGACATCTGGGGGTGACCATGTTCATCCTTGCGCTGGCTCATGCGACGATTTCAACCATCCAGTTCCACGTGCTGGGCGTGTTGAATCCGCTCGTCTCGATCCTCTCCGGTGGGGGCGCCCCACCCGGGACCGGAACGGTGCCGTTCCAGATTTTTGGCTTCGCGGCGCTGATCCTCCTCTTCCTCATGGCGGCTACCAGTCACGATTTCTGGTTGAGCCGGCTTTCCCCAGAGACGTGGAAGCGACTCCACATGGGAGTCTATGCCGCGTATACGCTGCTGGTGGCCCACGTCATCTTCGGCATCACTCAGCAGCCGGGATCGAGTGTCTGGTTCTGGTTCACCGCTGCGGGCGCCACCCTCCTCGGCGGGCTACATCTCACGGCTGCCAGGCAGAGTGCCGCAACCGCGACCACGGCAGGTAGGGACGCTGCCCACTTGGAACCGGCCGGGGCTGACTGGCTACGGGTCTGCAACGCCTCAGACATCGCGGAGGGCCGGGCCCGAATGGTCGAGGCCGGGGGCGATCGTATCGCCGTCTTCCGGCACGAGAATCGGCTCTCGGCCGTGTCCAATACCTGCCGCCACCAGGGTGGTCCGCTGGGCGAAGGCCGCGTCATCAATGGATGCATCGTGTGCCCCTGGCACGGATATGAGTACGATGTCCTTTCTGGCTGCGCCCCATCGCCGTTCACCGAGAAGGTCCCCACATTCCGAGTCAAGGTGGAGGCGGGCACCGTATTCGTCGACCCGACTCCCCACCCACCCGGAGAGCCCGCTCGGCCCAGCGGCACCCCAATCGATGCCTGATTCCTACTTCATCGGCTATCTGGATCATGTCCCGGCACCGTCGCGGCGCGTCCTGCGCTGGACACTGCCCATTCTGGCAGGTCTGCTGGCCGTCAGCCTGACCCTCCTGGTCCGAGCCCAGGAGTTTGACGAAGCGCGATTTGAGTTCGGGACCGTGGACGCCTTCAAGGGTGTTTTTCGGTCGCTCCCGTATCCCCATCTGCTGAAAGACGATGGCCAGATCCTGCTGCTGGTAGGCGCGGGAAAGCACGAGGTTGACCTCTCAACCGTGGAGGGTCTCGAGCCCGGGATGACCCTCGGCCTCCGCGGAACGCGAATCATCCGGGGATCCACTGTCATGATTGAGGTTGAGCCGGGCTCGGCGGCGGTATCGGGACCGCGCGAGTTCCAACCGCTTCCGTCCCGCGGAAAGGCCGTGGTCCTGACTGGCGAGATTGTCGGTTCGAAGTGCTTCCTGGGTGTGATGAACCCGGCCCGGGGACCCGTTCACGCCGCGTGCGCCCGGCACTGCATCCTTGGAGGGATTCCCGCGCTGCTGTATCCAGATTCCGGTGAGGACGTATCACCGATCCTCTTGACAGGACTCGACCGCAACGAACTGGCACGCCTGGCCGCGCGACCGGTGACTCTGTCCGGGATCTCCTGGTCCCTTCCCGGGATAGACTGGGTGGAAATCACCTCGTCCGAATCCTCCTCACCGTGAGATCATGACCGCGATGCCTGCCAGGACACACGTCATGGGTCAGATTCCCCCGCTCCCGGCCAGCACGGGTCGGTATCAACTGTCCTTTGTCAACTTTGGCCCAGACCTGGACCCGGTCCAGCGACTCCGATACGAGGTCTTTAATCTCGAGTTGAATGAGGGGCTTGATGCCTCCCACAAGACCGGGCTGGATCAGGATGAGTTTGACCCGCACTGTCACCACCTGATTATTCGCGACACCAGCGATGGGCGGGTAGTCGGGACTTACCGGATGCAGACGGCCGCCATGGCCGAGCGCGGCGCCGGGTTCTACGCGGCCACCGAGTACGACCTGTCGGGCCTCCCGGATGATGTGCTTGGAGACGCCCTGGAAATCGGACGGGCGGCGATTGCGCGCGACCATCGAAACCTGAAGGTGCTGTATCTCCTCTGGCAGGGACTCGGTCGGTATATGGCCCACAATTCGCTCGGATACCTGTTCGGGTGCTGCAGTTTGACCAGTCAGGATGCACACGAGGCCACGCGGGTTTATCGGCGGCTCAAGCAGTCCGGACAGACCGACGACCGCTATCTGGTTCGACCGCTCCCCGAGCTGGCCTGCCTGGTGCAGGAGCCTGAGCCGGGTAAAACCCACATCCCGAGGTTGATGCGGACGTACCTGAGCCTGGGGGCCACCATCTGCAGCGAGCCCGCCATGGACACCCAGTTCAAGACGGTGGACTACCTGGCGCTCTTTGACCTGGGCTCCATGCATCCCTCGCGGCTGGCGTTCTTCCAATGCATTCCCTGACCCACGTACGGGCATGGGTTCGCCTGGTCCTGATCCTGATTGTGGCGTTCCTTGCAGCCGTGTCGCTGCTCGTGGCCGGTTTCCTGCTGATTCTGTTTCCCGGAGCCCGGGATCGAGTTGGCACGTCCATCCTGGACCTGACCGTCGCCGCGGGATGCCGGCTGACAGGAATGCGAATCACCGTGGTCGGAGCACCCCCGGAGCCACCCTTTCTGCTGGTGGCCAACCACCTGGGCTACCTCGACATCCTGCTGACCCGGCGCACGGTCCGAACTCGATTCCTTTCCAAGGCCGAGGTGGCAGACTGGCCTTTGTTTGGCATGCTCGCCCGCATGACCGGTACGCTTTTTCTAGAGCGTCGTAACAAAAGAGACCTGAGTCGCATCAACAAGATGTTGGATGCCGTATGGGGCCAGGGTTCCGGCGTTACTGTCTTCCCTGAGGGCACCTCCACTTCGGGATGCAGCGTGGGGTCCTTTCACGCCGGGCTTCTGGCTCTTCCAGCGGAAACCGGCCGGCCGGTTCACACCGCCACCATTCACTATGCGACCACCGAAGGCCCACCGGCAGCGCAAGCACTTTGCTGGTGGGGCGACATGACGTTTCTGGATCACCTGTACCAACTTCTCCGCATGAGGCACTTTCAGGCGCGGATCACGTTTGCTCCGCAACCGCTGACGCGTTCCTCCCGAAAAGACCTGGCGGCAGCGCTTCGGCAGCAAGTGCTCCAGTCATTCCGGCCTATCGAAGGCGCCATCGCCGCATGAGTTCAAAGACGCTGATACAACACAACATCGCATACCTCGACCAGGCCCTGGAGCTGATTGAGGACATTGCCGATGAAGGCTACACCGAGTGTCGCCCGCCGTTTTTTACCAGCGGTATCGGTGATCACCTCCGGCACATCATCGAGCACTATCAGTGCTTTCTGACAGGCTGTGAATCGGCGTCCATCGACTACGATTCGCGGAAACGGGACAGTTCCATCGCTTCGAGTCGCACCCACGCGGCCGAGGTTATTCGGGACATCATGGACGGGTTGGCGAGCATGAACCCGGCGGACAAGGCCGTTTCGGTCCGGCTGGACGGTTCGAGCACCGACCAGGACGCTGAGCCATGGAGTCAATCCACCATCCGCCGTGAACTGCAGTATCTCCAGGCGCACACCGTTCACCACTACGCGCTGATTGCCTTCATCCTTCGCCTGCAGGGGCGGGAGCCGTCGCCGTCCTTTGGAGTAGCGCCCTCGACCCTGCGTCACCGGAAGGCCGCGACGCACCCGGCCACCCGCTGACAGGGGGGATGTCGAACCCCAGTCCTCCCCGCCGGAGAAGACTCAGGTGGGCCTTGGGCGCCTACCTCGCCCTCCTCCTGATTTCGTCCGTGGTCCGCTGGTTTCAGGACCCTGCCCAGCCGCACCCCTATCAGCAGGTTCAGAAGCTTCCGCCCGTCAAAGGCGATGGCCCCGTAACCGGTACGGCCGTGGACATGGCCTACGCGGACGGCCATGGAAGCGGTGTCCCGGTCCTGTTGCTTCACGGCAGTCCGGTGGCGTCCAGTTCCATGATGGCCATGCACGCCTCACTGAAGCGACGCGGGTACCGGCCGCTGACGCCCGACCTCCCTGGATTCGAGCGCTCGACGCGGGATATCCCGGACTACTCCTCCAGGGCTCATGCGCGGTACCTGATCTCGTGGTTGGACAGTTTGGGAATACAGTCGGCCCACGCTGTGGCCTATTCGATGTCGGGAGCGGTCGTTCTGGAGGCTTACCAGATGCAGCCCGAGCGCTTCCGATCGGTCACCCTGCTGTCGGCGATTGGTGTCCAGGAGTTGGAATTGACCGGCGACTACCACCTCAACCACGCCATCCACGGTCTCCAGCTGTCGTGCCTCTGGCTTCTGAGGGAGGCCACTCCCCACTTCGGGTTTCTGGACGACGCCATCCTGGGCGTCCCGTATGCGAAGAACTTCTACCAGACGGATCAGCGCCCCCTCCGGGGCATCCTGTCACGCTTCGAGGCGCCGATGCAGATCGTTCATGCCGAGGACGATCCGCTAGTCCCCATCGGCGCAGCCATTGAACACGCCAGACTGGTTCCTCAGTCTGATTTCGTCCGCCTGACATCCGGCGGTCACGGTCTCCCCTTTTCGCAGCCCGACTACGCCGCCTCCCTGGTGGCTTCGTTTGTCGACGGCGTTGAGGCCGGGCAGGGGCTGACCCGGCAGACGGCCGATCCGGCCCGAATCGCCCTTGCCGCCCAACCTTTTGACCCCGGCAGTCAGCCCCCACCGAGCCCCTTCACGATAGGCCTGCTCATGGTTCTCGTCGCGCTTACGACCTTTGCCAGTGAGGACCTGGCTTCCATTGGCGCGGGCCTCATGGCCGCCCGCGGCACCTTCACGTTCCTGCAGGCGACGGGTGCTGCGCTGGCCGGCATCGTGCTGGGCGACATGGCCCTGTATGCCGCTGGCCGCTGGGTCGGACGACCACTGGTATCGCGCGCGCCGTTCAGCTGGTTTGTCTCCTCGGAAAAGCTGGAAGTGGGCGAAAAGTGGTTCGACGAGAAGGGTATTCGGGCCGTCCTCATCGCCCGGTTCATTCCCGGGACCCGGCTACCCACGTACGTGGCAGCCGGAGTACTGAAGGCTCCCTTTGTCAAGTTTTTCGGCTACTTCATCGTCGCCGCCCTGCTGTGGACACCGGCCATTGTCGGGGCCTCGATGTATCTGGGTCGGCGCGTCCTGATCTACTACGAGGTCTTTGAGGCCTATGCCGTCTGGGTGGTCCTCGGACTCGCGCTCCTTCTGCTGATCGGCTTCCGCATCGCCCCGCTGCTATTCTCGCACCAGGGCCGGCGACGCCTTTCGGGACGATGGATGCGATTGACTGAGTGGGAGTTCTGGCCACCGTGGCTGTTCTATCTGCCGGTCGTGCTCTGGTGCGTCTGGCTCGCCGTGCGACATCGCTCCCCGCTCGCCTTCACAGCGGCCAATCCAGGCATCCCTCACTCGGGGTTGGTCGGCGAATCCAAGGAGGCCATTCTTCGCGAGCTGCCGGCCGAGCACGTGGCTGCGTTTGAAGCCATCCCCGCGGGCGTCGGATCGGAGGAGGGCCTAAGGCGGATCGAGTCGTTCCTTTCGCGGGTCGGATCCTCCTACCCGGTCGTGCTCAAGCCGGATGTCGGCGAGCGGGGTCGCGGCGTTCGAATTGCTCATTCTCCCGAAAGCGCGGGCCAGTTTTTTGCCCAGGCCAAGGGCCGATCGATCGTCCAACAGTACGTACCGGGCCGGGAGTTCGGGGTTTTCTACTACAGAGACCCGATATCAGGAGCCGGATCGATCCTGTCGGTCACGGACAAACGATTCCCCGCCGTCACGGGCGATGGCAAGCGAACCCTGCACGAGCTGATCCTGGATGACCGCCGGGCGGTGGCGATGCTCTCGGTCCATGAGCGGGCCAACGCGCCCCGTCTGGACAGCGTCCCGGCACCAGGCTATTCCGTTCCTCTGGTTGAACTTGGGACCCATTGCCGCGGTGCGCTGTTTGTCGACGGCCAGGATTTGATCACACCCGCCTTGACCGAAGCCATCAGTCGTATCGCCGATCAATTCCCCGGCTTTCATTTCGGGCGATTCGACCTGCGTGTACCCGAAGCCCGACTGCTGGCGGAGGGGCGGGAGTTTCTGATCATCGAACTGAATGGAGTAACCTCCGAGGCGACCCATATCTACGATCCTTCCAATTCCCTCCTCTCAGGGTACAGGACGCTGTTCAGACAGTGGGAGTTGGCCTGGTTGATTGGCCTGAAGAACATCCAGGCGGGCGCGCGCCCCAGTTCGGTCTCAGCCATTGCGCGGATCCTCTGGCGACACGTTCGGGCTCAGGCGTGAAGGGTATTGCCGGACAACTCCATCAGTTGGGCGACTACGGCCTGTTCATGGCCAAGGCCTTCAGTGCCATCGGCGACACGTGGTCCTACCGCAGACTGGCGTTCCAGCAAGCCGTCCGCATTGGATTCAACGCGCTCCCTGTGGTCATGCTGGCCTCCGCCTTTGCCGGCGTCGTCACCACCGTGCAGACCGCGTACCAGCTTCAAAACGTCATCCTGTCATCGGATGCCGTGGGCACCATTGTGGTCCCGACGCTGATGCTCGAAATGTGCGCGTTGGTTCCCGGCCTTGTGATGGCCTCGCGGGTCGGAGCTTCCATCGCGGCGGAACTGGGCACCATGAAGGTCACCGAACAGATTGATGCCCTGGAGGCGATGGGCATCAACTCCGTTGGATACCTGGTCCTTCCCCGTGTGGCGGGAACGATTCTCATGTTTCCCGCGCTTTTCATTGCGGCAACCGTAGTCGCGGTCATTGCGGGCGGGATGGCCGGCGAGTACCTGAACTACCTGTCTTTCGAGTCCTACATCCGGGGAGCACGCGCCTATTTCCTGCCCTTTGATGCGTTCTACGGCATGATCAAATTGCTGGCCTTCGGGCTGGTCATAACCACCGTCTCCTGCTGGAAGGGCTTCAGCGCCTCCGGCGGCGCAGACGGAGTGGGACGGGGAACCACGGAGGCCGTCGTGACCTCGTGCGTAAACATCCTGATTGTGGACTACATCCTCGCCGAACTTCTCCTGTAGGCCGGTCGTCCTTATCATCGGCCCGCTATGAACCTCACGCCTGCCGCGAGCAAAGAGACCTCAGGAGCTGGACTCGGCACGTTCGCCGGCGTCTTCACACCCTCGATTCTGACGATTCTCGGGGTGATCATGTACCTCAGGTTCGGCTGGGTGGTCGGCAATGTCGGGCTGATGGGCACCCTGCTGATCGTCACGCTCTCGACGGGGATCACGTTTCTGACGGCACTCTCAATTTCGTCGATTGCCACGGCGCAGGATGTCCGCGGCGGCGGTGCCTACTTCATGATCTCGCGCTCGCTCGGGATTGAGGCAGGCGGAGCGGTCGGCATTCCGCTGTATTTCGCCCAGGCGTTGTCAGTGGCACTCTACACGATCGGTTTCGCCGAGAGCTTCGCGGTCGCCTTCGGCGTCGACGAGAAGTTCACGGCCCTGGTAACGACGATACTGGTGGCGCTCTTGGCCATGGTATCGGCCCGGGCCGCCATCAGGGCCCAGTACTTCATCTTGGGGGCGATTGCCCTCTCGCTGCTCTCCCTCTTCTTTGGCGGCTCCGTGGAAGCCGCAGCCACCGTTCCGGGGCCGGCCTTCGAACCGGCCGGGTTCTGGGTGGTCTTTGCCGTGTTCTTCCCCGCTGTGACCGGCATCATGGCCGGCGTCAACATGTCGGGCGACCTGGAGGCACCGGGCAAGTCCATCCCGGTCGGGACTCTGGCTGCCGTCGGGGTCGGATACGTGATCTACATGGGGTTGCCGATTCTGCTTTCGGCTTGGGCCACTCCCGAACAGCTGGCTGCCAATCCCATGATCATGGAGAAGATGGCGCTGTGGGGCCCGGCCATTCTGGTCGGGGTTTGGGGTGCGACCCTCTCCTCAGCCGTGGGAAGCATCCTGGGCGCGCCCCGCGTCCTCCAGGCATTGGCCCGGGATGGCGTTCTGCCCCCGGCATTCAATTTTCTGGGGACAGGAACCGGGGAGGATGACGAGCCCCGCATCGGGACCGCCGTCACGATGGGCGTCGCCGTAATCACGGTGATGCTGGGCAACCTGAACGCTGTGGCCCCCGTGCTTTCGATGTTCTTCCTGACCACCTACGGCGTACTGAACATCACGGCAGCTTTGGAGCGGTTTCTGGGAAATCCGTCCTATCGCCCCGAGCTTCGCATCCCCTGGATCTGGTCCCTGGTGGGCGCGGTCGGCTGTGTGGCCGTCATGTTCCTCATCAACGGGCTGGCGACCGTGGCGGCCCTGATCATCGTCGGGCTGATCTACCTGTGGCTGGAGCGCAAGGAATTGAAGGGAGCCTGGGGCGATGTCCGCCGCGGCCTTTGGTTGAGCGTGACGCGGGCCGGCCTTCTGCGCCTGCGGCAATCTCCCGACGCAAAAAACTGGCGCCCGCACTTCCTGGTGTTGTCCGGCTCGCCGACCAAGCGGTGGCACCTTGTGGACCTCGCGTCCTCCATTTCGCACAATCGAGGCCTGCTCACGGTGGCGTCCGTCTTTTCGTCTGAAGATGTCTCCATGGAGCGGATGGAGCGTCTGTCAAGCACGATCACCGAGTACATGGACAGGCAGGGGGTCCCGGGCTTCGTCCGCGTAATCGGCGCCGAAACCCCGTTTCAGGGCGCCAGACAGCTGCTGCAGGCGTACGGAATCGGTACCCTCGTGCCGAATACCATGGTGATCGGGGCTACTGGCCAATCGGCGGGGCTCGAGGAGTACGCGGACCTTATCCGGCTCTTCCACCATGCCCGACGAAACACACTGATCGTCCGACACAACGAGCAGGGTGACTTTGGCGCGCGCAGACAGATCGACGTCTGGTGGGCCGGACTCCAGGGGAACGGCGGGCTGATGATCACCCTGGCCTACCTGCTGCGGACCTCGATCCCGTGGCGTGGCGCCGCGGTGACCGTCAAGATGATGGTCCCCACCGAAGAGGCGGCAACCGGGGCAAGAAACAATCTGGATGACCTGCTCTCCGGATCCCGGACCGGAATCCGCCACGACGTGATCGTTTCCCGGGATCGTTCCTTCCCGGAAGTACTGCGGGAGTCATCGGCAGGCGCGGACCTGGTCTTTCTGGGTTTGCCCGATCCCGATGAGGGGTTCGCGGATTACTATGCCGATCTCCAAATTCGTACAGCCGGGCTGCCCACGACTGTTTTTGCCCTCGCCGCTGAGGACATACCGTTCAAGGACGTCATTCTCTAGATCGAGATCGAATGCAGAAACCCGCGCCCTTCCCCGAGATCCTTGCAAGGATCCACCGTTCTGCCTCCACTCCGACCTACGTCTATTTCGAGCGGACCATCCGCAAGCAGGTGGAGCGTCTGCGGGCTGCGTTGGACCATGTCCCGAGCCGCCTGCTCTACGCCATGAAGGCGAACAGCCACCCCCGCGTGATGAAGCTGTTTCTCGAGCAGGGAGTCGGCGTGGATGCCGTGTCTCCGGGGGAACTCCTGCTCGCGCTTCGGGTCGGGTTCTCACCGGAATCAGTGCTCTTTTCGGCGAACAACATGACGGATGCCGAGATGCACTTTGCACAGAGTCAGGGTGCCCTCCTGAATATCGGAGAGCTCTCGCGGCTCGAGGCCTACGGCGAGGCCTATCCGGGGTCCAAAGTCTGCGCTCGACTCAATCCCGAGGTGGGTGCCGGACACCATGCCCACGTGATCACGGCCGGCGCCGACTCCAAGTTTGGCATTCCCGTCCGCAAGATGCCGGAGATCCAGGCCACCTGTCGCCAGTACGACCTGGAGTTGGTCGGTCTTCACCAGCATATCGGCAGCGGTATCCCGGATCCTGCCACCCTGTGGAAAGCGGTTTCGGTAATGCTGGATGCAGCCCGCGCATGCCCCGCACTCACTTTCGTGAATCTGGGCGGCGGCCTTGGCGTGCCTTATGAGCCTGAGTCAGCGCCGCTCGATCTCCTGGACTTCTCTGCCCAGTTTGGCGAGGCCATGCAGGCCTACAGCGGCGAACACGGTGCAGAAATCTGGTTTGAACCTGGCCGTTTTTTTGTAGCGGAGTCCGGCGTTCTGCTGGTGACCGTAACCACGGTGAAGGACAATGGTGACCGCTGCTTTGCCGGCGTTGATTCGGGAATGGGTCACCTGGTGAGACCGGCCATGTACGGCAGCTACCACGAAATCGTGAACCTGACCAATCCCTCCGGCGTCCCCAGAATCTATGACGTTGTGGGCAACATCTGCGAGACCGGAGACCGGTTCGCCCGCGACCGGAGCATCCCGGAGATTCGGGAGGGAGACTGCCTGGCAATCCTGGACACAGGCGCTTACGGCATCTCCATGGCGTCGGAGTACAACCTTCGTCCGTTACCCGCGGAGGTCTGGGTGCCCGAAGACAACCCGGCCCGATTCCGAACGATCACAGAACGTCGGAGCCCGGCGCAGATGGTGGCCGAACTGATGCGGCGATCACTGGACTGATGCGGTCCTGGCTGATGCGGCCCTGGCTCCCACTTCCAGCGCCGGAAGGCCTGTCACTTCGGCCCGGAGTCGGTCCCCGGGCCGAACTGGCCCAACCCCTTCGGGCGTTCCGGTGTACAGCAGATCTCCCGGCTCCAGGGTGAAAATGGTCGAGCAATAGGCCAGAAGTGTTCCGACGTCGAATACCATGTCACTGGTGTTGCCGGCCTGCACCTCGACCCCGTTGATCGACAGGCTGACATCGGCGTTGGCGGGATCGAATCGGTCCGGGGCAACGAACTGCCCAATCGGTGCAAATGTGTCATATCCTTTCGCGACACTCCACGGGTGCCCTGCCTTCTTGGCCTCGGCCTGGACATCCCGCGCCGTCATGTCCAGCCCCACGGCATATCCCGCCACGGCGCGGCGGCATTCCGTAGCCGAAGCGTTGCGGAGACGTGCGCCCACCACGGCCACGAGTTCGACCTCGTGATGAACCTCGCCGATCCCCGTGGGAAGTTCAATCTCTGTACCCGGACCCGTCAACGCAGTCGCCGGTTTCAGGAAGACCATGGGCGTCGTGGGTACCGGATTGTTCATCTCTGCGGCGTGACGCGCGTAGTTTCGTCCGATACAAAGCACTTTCCCCACGGACACTTCACCAATTCCGGGGACCGTCACGGTGCGTGAAGGGTTGATTTCCATAGCCTAAAGAATCTACCTTTACGAGCTAGGCCTTTTTGCGGCCTGTGATAATCGAATTCCACTCTCGCGTCGGTAACCAACCCGGCGCTCCAAAGCAGAGAATGCATATGTACGCGATCGTAGAAATCGCTGGCAAGCAGTATAAGGTCCGCGAAAACGATCGACTCTACGTCCCTCGTCTACAGGACGAGGCTGACAGCAAAGTCTCCTTTGATCGGGTCCTTCTGGTGTCCAATGACGATTCGGTCTCCGTTGGAACGCCGCTCGTCGCTGGTGCGACCGTCGAAGCCACCGTGCTCGCCCACGTGAAGGCAGACAAGGTTCTCGTCTTCAAGAAGAAGCGCCGCAAGCGCTACAAGGTCAAGAACGGACACCGTCAGCCTTACACCCAGATCCTGGTCGACAGGCTCGACCTGGACGCGAAGCCGAAGAAGACCGCCGCGCCAAAGGCGGAAGCCAAGGCCGCCGCGCCAAAGGCGGAAGCCAAGGCCGCAGCGCCGAAGGCTGAAGCCAAGGCCGCAGCGCCGAAGGCTGCCAAGAAGCCCGCTGCGCCAAAGGCAGAAGCCAAGGCCGCAGCGCCGAAGGCTGCCAAGAAGCCGGCCGCCAAGAAGGCCAAGGGCGGCGACAAACTGACCAAGATCGAAGGCATCGGCCCGAAGATCGCCGGTCTGCTCGCCGACGGCGGCATCGACACCTTCGCCAAACTGGCCAAGGCCGATGTCGAGCGGCTGCGTGAGATCCTGACCGAGGCGGGTCCCCGCTACAATTCGCACACCCCTGACACCTGGCCGCAGCAGGCCGCGCTGGCCGCTGCCGGTGACTGGGACGCTCTTCAGAAACTGCAGGATGAGCTGGACGGAGGTCGTCCGGCCTGACCAAGCCCTAGGAGGATACAATGGCACATAAGAAAGGAATGGGGTCGACCAAGAATGGTCGCGACTCCAAACCCAAAATGCTCGGCGTGAAGGCCTACGGCGGTGAGTTCGTCCAGTCCGGAGCCATCATCGTTCGCCAGCGGGGGACCAAGTTCCACCCCGGCGACAATGTGGGACGCGGTGGAGACGACACGCTCTTCGCCACGAGCCATGGCACCGTTCGCTTCACCCGCGGGCGGAACGATCGTAAGTTTGTCCACGTGGACCCGGCGTCGTAGGACGCCCCACGCACTGGATACCGAGCGGCCGCGTTTCCTGTTGGGAGGCGCGGCCGTTCTCGTCAGATCAGGCTGCCAGTCTCACATGAGCCGAGGACGGAGGCGTCGCACGAATAAAGATGCCGATCCCGGCCAACCGTGATGCCTGCTCATCCGAATCGGAGTCGCCAATGAAGACGGTGGCTTTCGTCGAGGCGACGTACAGCCGGCAGGCTCGAGTCAAACCGATTGGAGAGGGCTTGCTCTCCGAAACGTCCTCCTTCCCGATGACACGCGGACGTATTCCGTCGAACACCTCGTGCTGGAGAATCGTGGTGACACCAACCCGTGTGTTGTTCGTCACTATCGCGGTCGGGTCGCTGCCGCGATCCCGAAGTACCTGAACGAGATCATGGGCGACCGCGTCGACCTCGAAGCCCGAGATTTCGGCAATCGCCACATCCTTGCAGAGGCGATTGAAGGCCGCCTCTCCGTGAAGCGTGCGGATCGACCGGAGATTGGCATCCAGTCCCTGGGTCGGATTCCAGGGCCATCTTCGACTCCTGCAGCGTTCAGCCAGGGTAATCTTGAGACCGACCCAGTCCGTCTGGAGGGTGGCCAGTGTACCATCGAAATCTACGAGAACGAGCGGTGCGTCCTCGATTACGCGGCGCGACGCTGAATCCATGGGGCTCCTTTGAATAGGTGGGGTTTCCGATCCACGCCGCGAACCCAGTAGAGCTCGGCCTCACAGGCGTTGTAGCGCTGCAGGCCGTCTACCCGGTCGCCGAAGGCCAATCGCACGTAGTAGTACGGCATGTTGGATCCGGCAGCCGCGAAGAAATTACTGGTGGTGAAGAAGCGTCCGGTGTTGATCTCCATGACAGACGGGGTGCCCCGGTCGTCTTCCTTGAGGTCGACGCAGTAGATGCCGTGCGGCCGCGGGCTCACTGCCTGCACGGCCCGGGTGGCGATCTCGTTGACGTCGTCCCGATGGACCGTCCTGGCCACGCTCGGGCTCGATGACTGACCGCTGGGCATGATGTTGCCCATCAGGTATTCGGTCCGTTCACGGGCCATGGACGTCAGTAACTCGCCGTCATACCAAAGGCTTTGAAAAGCGAACTCGGCGCCGGGAAGAAAGGAGCTCAACATGAAGTCGGTGGTGGCCAACCCCTTGTTGGCGGACCAGTAGCGGATCCAGTTGAACGCCTGATCGCCCGTAGTCACCGGAAGAGCGGCGCGGGAGCCCGCTCCGCGAATCGCCCTGACCCAAACCTGTCCCGACTGCGTCATCAGGGAGTCCACCGTGTCGGCAAAGTCCAGATGCGCGTGGGCCCGTATCGAGCGGGGCGCCGGGACGTCTGCGGCAGCCAACATACGGTTGCAATGCATTTTGTCCTGGCAGGCCACGACATCTGCATGCTCCGGAAGAAACAGCAGTCCGGGGAACTGGTCACGGTTCTCCGACAGCCAACCCACTTCGGCGTCAGGCTGGGGATGAACCAGGGAGACCCGCTCCAGGGCGATGATCTTGAGCAGGGCCTCCTCGTAGCCCGGGTCGTCACACCTGGGAATGACATAGGACGCGTCCGCGTCCGTGCAGGCCAGATGGAATGTATTCGTGTCGGTTCCGACGATATAGAACGGCTCGGGGGCCATCCTGAGGGAGGCAATAAAATTGCGGGCTGCGTTTCCGCCGGCGCCAGTGACCAAGATTCGTCTCATTTCACGCCGCGCGTTGTAGTCGAGTATGTTTGAAACCGGTGGCACGAACCGCGACCTCGAGCGCACGAATGCCGTCCCGAGCCGAGATGGGCGCGGGCAAGCCGTATCGAACCGAGTGGGTGAAGGCCGCCAACTCGGCCATGAGCGGTTCCTCGGCCAGGACGGGCAGGTCCTCGACCGTGTAGCCGCTCCCTCCTGAACTGCGCGAGAAGGCCTGGACCGAGCGGTTGATCAGATCCGCGCGAAACAGGCGATCGTGCGTGATCACCTGAACTTCGCGCGCCTTGTAGGGAGTGATCCAGTTGGCCGTGATCTGCACGGCAATGCCCCCGGCGAGTCTGAGAAGTAGGGATGCCGTGTCCTCGTGTTCCATGGGCATGCTCGAGGTGACCGCGAATACTTCGTCGGTCGGTCGGCCGGTCAGGAAGAAGGCGAGATCAATGTCATGGACAGCCATGTCAATAATGACACCCGCATCCTTGACGCGCGGTGGCTTGGGACCGACGCGGACGACGTTGACCGCGAGAATCTCGTCTGCGTCGACGCGCGAGCTGAGCGTCCGGATAGCCGGGTTATATCGCTCGATGTGACCGACCATCAATAGCCGATCGTTTACCCTGGCGGCCTCCATCATGTCGGTGGCGTCGCGGAGCGAGCCTGCGATGGGCTTTTCGACCAGTACGTGGATGCCGGCCTCCATGGCCCGAATGGCCACCTCGGCGTGTCGGGAGGTAGGGACCGCAATCGATACGGCGTCGACACCGGAGGACAACAGCTCCTCCACGGTTTCGAAGGAGTACGTCCCGTGAGCCGTTGCGACGGCGGCCGCCTGGTACTCATCCGCATCGTAGACGCCGACCAGTTCGGCTCCGTCCATTTCCCGGTAAACGCGGGCATGGTGCCGGCCCATCGAGCCAACACCAATCACGGCAGTTCGGATATCCTCGCTCATGTCGAAAGTGTGGAATTGTGAGGTTTGGCAGCCGGGAACAGTCGGGTTGACCCCGGCCGGACTTCTGGCAACCGGTTCCGCCCCATGCACGGCCTGTGCCAAAGTTTTCCGCCCTGCCATTCAGGGTCAGGTGCCGAGAAAACCCCTCTATCGGGGGTCTCTCCATAAGGAAAAACTGCCTTGGCATTGGAAAAACGTGCCCGGTTCACGGCCTGCTCCTGCCCTGTCCGGGCCGTGAGGGCCATTCGCCCCGTTGGCAGGGCATTTGCGAAGCATTGCGAGGACCATCAGACGACACCACCATGCTCCTTCGCCTTCGCAACTCCGTAGCCTCCATGACTGGCATGACCCATGCCCAGGAGCGGACTGCCAATAACCTGGCCAATGCCGGGACGCTGGGGTACAAACGGGAGCGCGCATTCGTCGAGGTCCTCAACGAGCGCATCGACGTCAACGGCGGCCCCCATTCGACCCGGGCCATCCACCAGTACGTGGATTTCGAGGCCGGCCAAATGGAGCAGACGGGAAATCGCTTTGACTTCGCACTGGAAGGAGACGGGTTCTTCGCCCTGACAGACCAGGACTCCGGTGAGACCACCTACACCCGCGCGGGCCGATTCCGCCTTGATGAAAACGGGATGCTGCTCTCCTCCTCCGGCAAGAATGTCGAGGGCGAGGGGGGACCGATTCAGATTCCTCTGGAATCCAGGGAGGTTGAGTTCAAGGCAGACGGCACCCTGATGATCGATGGGATCCAGGCCGGAAAGCTCACGGTCGTGACGTTTGACGATACCTCGGTCCTCAGCCGACGAGCGGCCGCCGAATTCTCCGCCGGCGAAACGGAGTCTGTTGAGTCAACGGCCACCGTCCATCAGGGATTTGTCGAGCACTCGAACGCCGAGCCACTCGAGGCGATGACCGGAATGATCAAACACTTGCGCCTCTTTGAGCTGCAGCAGCGCATGCTCAAGGGCACCGACGAGAACCTCTCCCAGTCGATCCGATCACTGGGCCGCTTCTAGACCACTCTCCCACCACCGACTAACCAACCCTGCAAATCCATGCTTCGCGCCCTGTATACCGCCGCCCTCGGAATGAGTGCACAACAGGCGGGCGTCGACAACATTGCGAACAACCTCGCCAATGCCAACACGACTGGCTACAAGCGGACGAACCTGGTTTTTCAGGATCTGCTGTATGAGGACATCGCGTCCGCCGGTACAGCCGAGGGGGTGGACCCCGCGTCCACGTCGACGCTGAAGATCGGGCAGGGTGCTGCGGCGGTTGCGTCGGTGAAGAGCTTCGTGCAGGGCAGCCTGACCGACACCGGCAACGCACTGGACCTTGCCATGAACGGCGATGGGTTCTTGCAGGTAAAGCGGCCGGACGGCTCGATTGCCTACACCCGTGACGGGACGCTCACCATGAATGCCGACGGTCTGATAGTCACGCAGTCGGGCCTCGTGCTGGAGCCCGAAATCGCCATCCCGGCCGATGTCGCGGAGGTGAATATCACCCAGAGCGGACAGGTTTTCGTCCGGATTCAGGGAGAGCCCAACGGCTTCGAACTCGGCCAGATTGAACTGGCCCGATTCACGAACCCGGCGGGCCTCAGCCCGATAGGCGGCAACCTCTACGAACAGACCGAAGCCAGCGGCGAGCCCTACATCGGCACGCCCGGCCAGGACGGCCTCGGCACCATCGTCCAGGGCTATCTGGAGGCCTCGAATGTGGACGTCGTGCAGGAGATGGTGAATCTCATCACGGCCCAGCGCGCCTACGAGATCAACTCGAAGATGGTGACCACCTCCGAAGAGATGCTTCGTATCGCAAACAGCCTGAAGTCTTAAGGTTGCGAATCGCCCTCATCATATCCCTCCTGCTTCTGGCCGGTCAGGTCGAGGCCCAGACCAACTCCGGCTCCCACCTGGTTGCCGATGCCACGCTGCTTGCCATTGCCGAGCGCGCACCGGAATTGGCCAGTCGCATCGAAGTATCGGTGGTTCGCCAACCCAGGGCAGAGGTTCTCCTGGCCGATGTCGCCTTGCAGGTCGAACTGCCTGCCCTCCCCGTGATTCCCAGAGGCCGGCTGCAGGTCAAACTCTCCCGCAACGGAGAGTCCCTAGGCACCGCCCAGGTGAATGTGGCCCACTTCGACTCCGTGGCAACGGCCACCGGAGCCGTGGAGTCCGGCGCCGACGTCACGACGGCGGACCTTCGGTTCGTCTGGATGGAGACAACCCGCTTTTCCGGAGACCCCCTGACGCCCTCGGCGCTTCGAGCCTTTGGCGATTTGGATGTCATCGCCCGCCGAAGCCTTCGGGCGGATCGTGCCCTTCGCACATCAGACGTCGGCCCGCGGCCGGCCGCTGACACCGGAGACTCCGTCCGCATGCTCTATCGACGCGGCGCCTTCGTCCTGGACCTGTCCTGCCGAGCGCGGGATCGCGGTCAGATAGGCGACATCATCCGCCTGTACGCCGACGACTCGGACACCACCTATCGAGCCCGATTGACCGCTCGTGGGCGTGCCGAATGGATCGAAACACTCTAACCCCGCCCCCTCCATGACACGCATCACAGCCTTTGCCTTTCTGCTTCTGATGGCCGCCCCGGTCTCGGCGCAGTCGCTGTACTCGGACTTCCGCGCCCGGAAGGCGGGAGACATCATCACCATTGTCCTCGCCGAGAAGACATCCGCCTCCAGGGCCTCCCAGTGGGACAACTCGTCTTCCAATGGACTCGATGCCGCGTCCGGTGTTACCGGTGGCGCCTCCCTCTCGGGACGGTTCGCGATGGACGCCAAGTTCTCCAAGGACGCCCAGACACGGAACTCCAGCCTGCAGCGTGACCTGCTGACCGGGACCATCACCGCCACGGTCACCGAGCGGGATGAGAGCGGCAACCTCCGGCTCGAGGGCTCGCGCTCCCTGAACGTCAACGGCGAGACCCACCTGATGAAGGTGACGGGAATGGTCCGACCAGTGGACGTCCGCACCAACAACTCAGTGCTGTCCTACAACATTGCCAACGCGAATATCGAGTACCGGAAACAGGGGGGCCTTACCAAGGGACTCTTCAAGCCTGGCAAGATTGCCCGATTCGGTGCCATGGTTCTTCTCGGAGGCGCCGTGGCCTTCGCCATGCAGTAGAGGACACACATCGAGATGCCGACACCCATGAAACGCTGTTTTCTAATCGCGCTCGCGCTCCTCATCCTCGTTCCGCTGGCGGGCACGGCTAGTGGCCAGAATGCCTCCAGTCGTTTAAAGGAACTGGTGATGCTCGAGGGATCGGGTCACCGCCAACTCATCGGCTACGGATTGATTACGGGCCTGGACCGAACCGGAGACCGGGTGCGGGGACGGCGAGGTTCTCCATACACCACCCAGTCGATTGCGAACATGTTGGAGCGACTGGGCATTCCAGTGGATCCGGAGATCATCAATTCCCGCAACACGGCGGCGGTGATGGTAACGGCCACGCTCGATCCGTTTAACGGCATCGGGAGCACCATCGATGTCACGGTGTCGTCCCTCGGAGACGCCCGCTCACTTTCAGGTGGCCTGCTTCTCATGACCCCGCTCCTGGACCCGGACACCGGAGAACGGTATGCGACTGCCCAGGGCCCGGTCTCAACCGGCTCCATTCTGGCATCCTCGCTGGGGTCTTCCGTTCAGGTCAACCATACCAATACAGGCCGAATCCCGAATGGCGGTATCGTGCAGCATGCCGAGCCGCTCGTTGTGGATGAGACGGCAGGCATCGGCCTGGTGCTCAAGCGTCCCGACTTTACGAATGCGGTCCGAATTGCCGACGCCATCAACGCCCAGTATCCGGACGCAGCCACCGTGCAGCACGCGGGAATGGTCAGGGTCACGCGACCAACCGACGTCGACAGCCCCTCCCTCCTTCTCGCCAGTCTGGAGGGCGTCCGTGTTGAGGTGGACATCCCGGCCCGCGTGGTCATCAATGAGCGAACCGGAACGATCGTGGCCGGCGGCAACGTCGTGGTCAGCGAAGTCATGGTCACCTATGGCAGCATTGTCATCGCCACCCAGAGTGATCCGTTTGTCTCGCAGCCCGGTCCGTTCTCCCAGGGCGAGACCGTAGCCAGCTCGGCCGGTTCTGCCCAGATTGACCAGGAAGGCACTCGCTCCGTGGTGCTCGCTCCGAACACCGATGTCAACCAACTGGCGGCAGCCCTGAACGAACTCGGGCTCACTGCCCGGGACGTGATAGCCATCTTCCAGGCCATTGACCGTGCCGGCGCCCTGTTGGGTGAACTGCAGATACTCTGATGCGCGTCGAACCGACACATATCGCAAACCTGCCCGATCTCTCCAAGGGTACACCCGGCTCGGGCGGATTTGGACAGGTGCCCAAGGATCCGGCCGCGGCGGCCCGCCAGTTTGAGGAGGTTCTGGTTCGGGAGTTTGTCCGAACGATGACCAAGGATCTCTTCACGGGCAGCATCGCCGGCCAAGACGGTGCAGGCTGGGTCAAGGCCCAGGGGAGCGCCCAGTCGGATGCCCTGACCGATGCGGTAACAAAGCATTTGGTGGATTCCGGGGCGCTGGGGATCAAGGATATGCTGATGCGCAAATGGGGCGAGGCTTCCGACGGAGGCGCAGCGGAAATGGACCGGGTATTCGAGCTCAAGAAGAAGCAGGCCATCCCGGTAGATCAGTTCATGCAGTTCCCGCTCCAGACCAGCGGGCACAAGACCGGCATTGACCTATGATTTCGTCTTCCAAACTGATCATGCTGGCCCTTCGGCTTGCCGAGACCCTCGACACTGAGGCCGACGCGCTGGACCAGGTCCGGGTCTCGCTGACTGGCATGCTCGCAGCGGTCCGCTCGGCCGATTCGGACGCCCTTCAATTTGAAGCCGGCAACCTTCAGGAGCGCGCGCACAACGCGGCGGAGTTTCGCGCCGCGCACGCCCGTCAGATCGAACTCTTCTTTCGTGTCGCGGGCAACACCGGGACGACCATCGACGAACTTCTCGACGTCCTCTCCGGCAGTCCCGACAGCGCAGACGTTTGCGCCACGCTGAAGACACATCGCCAGCGCATTCGCGACATCGCTGCCGAATCAGGGCGCCTCGTGGCGGCCGCCGACTATGCGCTGCGCTGCGCCGGTCAGATCAATCACGAGCTGATCATGATGCTTCACAGCGTCATGCAACCGGATGGCGGCCGCGTCTATACGGCCAGAGGCGGCACTAGGACCGCCTCCAACGGCCGATCCATGATTGACCGGATCGGATAATGGGTATCGGCCTTCTCCTGGATATTTCCCGGCAGTCGTTCCGGGCTCTGGACGCCGCGATGAACGTGGCCGGCCAGAACGTGGCCAATGCCGAAACGGAAGGGTACAGTCGCCGCCGGCTCGGACTGAGTGCGGTCGAGATGAGTCCACGCGGCATTCTTGGTGGGGGCCAGATTGGGCCCTCCGCAGGCGGAGTGAGCATTGCTTCCTACGAGCGGCTCCGCGATTCCATGATGGACCATGCCCGCTGGGAGGCCAGGGGCGGTCTCAACTACGCCAACGAGCAGGAACGCGTCATGTCGACGGTTGAGTCACTCTTCCCGAGTGGCGACGGTTCCCTGTCTGAGAGTATCGAGAAGTTTTGGAACGGGTGGGCGGATGTGTCAGACCACCCGACAGATAACAGCGTTCGACTCGCCGTGCTTGGCCGCGCAGAATCCCTGACGGCGCGTATGCACACGCTGGATAATGGGCTTGATCGCATGCAGACCGAGACCAAGCTGGCGCTCGGCGACCGGGTGGACGAAGCCAACTTGCTGATTGAACGGGTGGCAGCGCTCAACGTGAGCATCGCCCATGCCAGGAGGTCAGGAAACCCCGACATGGGGTCCGAGGATGCACTGGGCCTGTCGCTGGAGCGCCTCTCCGAGCTTGTCCCCGCCCGTTTTGAAGCCCAGGAAGACGGATCCACGAGTGTTTACATTGGCGGAATGCGGGTCGTCCAGCTCGCAGAGAGCACCCCCCTGACCCTGGACACTTCGGGTTCGACTCCGTCGCTGACCATTGGCGACACGGGCATCTCCTACCCATCGGGCACTGACGGCGGCGTCATCGGCGCCCTCCTGGGACCTTCGCTTACCGGAATCGAGGAAGCCAGGGGTCAGCTGAACGCGCTGGCTGAGTCCATCGTTACGGAAGTCAACGCGCTGCACACGGCGGGCTACGGAACTGACGGCGGAACGGGACGCAACTTCTTCGACACCACGGGCCTGTCTGCAGGAACGATTGCCGTGTCCTCGGACGTAGCATCCTCGCCCTCGGCGATTGCCGCCAGTTCCAGCGCAACCGCAGCCGGGGACAACAGCGTCGCCCTCGATATCCACGACCTCCGATTTGCCCAGGTCCTGGGAGGCGGGACCCAGACGGTATCCGATTACGCAGTGGACGTCGCCACCGGGATCGGTGCTTCGGTGGCCTCGGCTCGGGCCCGCTCGGTCGGCGCGGAGTCTACCGTCGCCGGACTGGATGCGCTGGCGAAGGGCGTCTCGTCGGTCTCCATCGACGACGAGATGATCAGTCTCATCCAACTTCAGCAGGCCTACGCAGCTTCGGCTCGGCTGCTGAAGATCGCAGACGAAATGTTCATGTCACTTCTCGCCATTTGATCTCTATTTGACGCCGATGTCGAATCCCATTCCATCAAGTCGCCAGCTCAGCCAGACCCGCAGTCTGGTCAATCGGGCCCTGCAGTCCAGATACGCAGAGCAGGCCCAGCTGAACGAGGAATTGGCGACGGGTCTGAAGGTGCGCCGGGGCAGCGATGACCCGACCGCATACGGAATTGCCCGTCGACTCGACACCGTAATCAACCGGTACGACCAGTTCCAGCGGTCCATTGACTCGGCAACGGCATGGGCCTCCAGTACTCAGGACACCCTGGACGACATGGCCAATCTTATGACCGCGGCCTACGAGGAAGCCATACGCGGAGCCAATGACACCGTCGGGACTGACGGTCGGACGACGATTGCGGACCGCGTCGAGGGTATCCTCGAACAGGTCGTCGCCCAACTGAATACCAAAGGCCTGGACGGTTTCCTCTTCGCGGGGACGAACACCACAACGAAGCCTTTTCTCATGGATAACGCGGCCGGCTCTGACGGCTCGGGCGTCTCCTACTACGGGAACGCTACCGAGGTTAGACGGAGCGTGGGCGAGGAACTGCGCATGTCGGTCGGTGTGACGGGCGCCCGATTTACCACCGCCGGTGTGACGGAATCCCTGGGTGCGCTACGGGATGCACTGGATGCCGACGACACGGCCGCCATTGAAGCGGCCCTCGCCGATGTGATCACCGCAAGGGACTTCGTCATCGATCTCACCGCCGAAGTCGGCGTCAAGGCAGATCGACTCTCCGACATGTCCAGTCAATTTGCCGAGCTGCAGATCCGGAATGAGGCCCATCGCTCGGGTATTCAGGATGCCGACATGGCCCAGACAATCAGCGATCTCCAGCGGAGTCAGACAGGACTCCAGGCGGCGATGCAGGCCGTAGCCTCGCTGTACCAAAACACCATTCTCAACTATTTGCGCTAACCCCTGACGTCAAACGCCATGCTTAGGAAGATCAATACCCCGCGCTATGAGGCCTACCTGGCCGCGTACCGTATGCCCCGGCTCGAGTTTATCGACCGGACGAAGCTCCCCTCGTCCCTTCGACCGATCTGGACGGCGCTCCAGGCTGACGCGACCGATGCGGCCATGAGGAATGCTGAAACCGCGCTTTCGGCCAACCGACTCTTCTCGGCCGAGGAAAAGGCAGGTCTGCTTCTTGGTCTGGCCGCCGCGCAGGTTCGTGCCGGTGCCACCGAGGACGGATGGGAAAACGCGCGTCGATCGCTGGATCTGTTTCCGAACCAGGTGGCCGCGAAACACATTCAGGCCACGATAAATGCCTCGCGCCGGGACTACGAGACGGCGTACGATCAGCTCTCAAGCCTGAAGGCCGCCACTCGACCAGCAGCGTGGGACATCACCATCAAGGAGCAGGAGCGTCAGCTTTCGCTGGCCTCGTTCTCGTGGTTGTGCGGACAATGGGATCAGGTAGCCGACCACATTTCCCTGGCCTACCCTGAAGGCCTGCTGAGCATGCCCGATGAGATCCAGGAAGACTGGTTCCGTCTGGCCCACTATCGCGGCCAGGCTGACGAAGCCGCACGTGCCGCCGCCATCCTGATTACACGTCGCCCTGTGGATCTGGCCGACGAAATGCTTCAGACCATTGTCCAGAGCGGTTGGACCTCCCAGGCCCTGCCCCTCTACAAGGATGCATTTGGACGCGCCCCGACCAGTGAACTGCTTCGGCGGAGATTGGTGGCTCTCTGCATCAAGGAAGGCCAACTCGACGAGGCCCGACGCCTCACGGCACCAGGTGCGCTCCGTACGGCCGCGTGACCCGCAAGGTCTACCGTAAACCGACAGCACTGTGAGTCGTCTAGGTTCCTTTTCAAACCCATCCGGCCGTCAGCGGACGGCAGAGAGTCTGCGACTCATCTGCCCGCCCCTGCCGCACACCCTCTTCGAGGCCATGCGCCTGGTCGAGAGCCCAAGCCTGGCCACCCAGGCGCGGGTTGCCGAAATGGCCAAGAAGGACCCCCTCGTAGCGGTCCGGCTTCTCAAGCTTGTCAATTCCGCGTACTACGGTTTAGCCAGCGAAGTCAGGGACATTGACCGGGCCGTAAGGCTCCTGGGCCCGTCCTCGGTTGCCGGAATTGTCCTCGGGATGAACATGGTTCAGATGCAATCGACCCTGGAAGGTCCGGCCGGCGCCCTCTATACCCGCCTGATTCGGCACTCACTCGCCACCGCCTATCTGGCAGAGTGGCTGGAGACCGAGTTGGAGGCGGACGGTGGGAGACGCCGTGCGTTCTCGGTTGGGCTGCTGCATGATTTCGGCAAGATCGCTTTCGTGTTCAACTACCCGAAGGATGCCATGAAGCTGTACACCAACCCCGGTCCCAGGTCCGACGAGGAATGGTCCGAAGCCGAGTGTGATTTTTTTGGTTGCTGCTACATGACGGCAGGACAACGCCTTGCAGAGGGTCTGGACTTACCACCGGACGTCGTCGCCTATCTTTCGGGACGTGGCGATTCGCCCATGTCCGACATTGTCACCGCGGCGGAGGCTGCCATCAGGGCCTTCGGGTTTTCCTTCAATGAGCCGATTGACTGGGAGTCCGTTACCTCACTTGAAGTGTGGGACCGACTGGTAGCCGCGTTTCCCCACCGCGCCGGAGAGCGGGACGAACTTCTTGAAAGAGTGCTTAACCGCAGACCTGTGGTCGAGCGAAATGTGTTCCAGCTGCTGCGCCGCAAATCAGATCGGGTGCCGGTTTCAATCGACCGAAAACGAGCCACTCCGTCCGACACCCGACCGGCGGCCTGACCGGCCTCCTCTGCCGACGCCAGGCCCACGGGAGTTGATCTCCATTGACCCGGACCGGGAAATCGGCCGGGTTTTCCATTTTCAGGTCCTTTTCGGGCCGGTCTTCAGCGCGCGAGCACCTCCTTTGGTGTTCGCGCATTTTTTTGGCCCCCGGACTTTAGCCCCCCCAAACGGCGCCGATAAATGCCATTGTAACAGTCACGCCAGACCGTTCTAAACAAACCGCTAGGTAAAAACAATGAGTGCATTCGGAGACCTCTCCCGCATCAATACAAATCTGCAGAGCATGGAAGCTCTGCGGTCGCTCCAGGGAAGCAACGCCGAGCTTGGCATGCGCCAGCTCAGACTAGCTACTGGTAGCAAAATCAACCGCGCTGAAGATGATTCAGCCGGATACTCAATCGCGACCAAGCTTCAGGCGAAGGTTCGTGGACAGGCCCAGGCCCTCTCAAATGTGGGAGATGCCAAGAGCTTGCTGACGATTGCCGAAGGCAGCCTCTCCAGCGTGATGGAAATTCTCCAGACCATGAAGGAGAAGACCGTCCAGGCCGCCAACGATACGATGAGCTCCACGGAGCGCACCGCGATTGACAACCAGCTTACCGCCCTCTCTGCCGAGGTTACGGACATTCTTGGTGACACCAAGTTCAACGCGACATCGCTGTTTACGAGCACGGCTTTCAGTTTCCAGGTGAACGCTGAAGCCGCCGACTCCTTCTCGGTGTCCATCGGTACCCTCTCGGTAGCCGGTCTGTCCATTGCTTCGGGTGATATCACCGTGTCTACTGCTGCTCTCGCTACGGCTCTGTTGAGCTCGATTGACGCAGCGATCACGACGATCTCGGACAAGATGGGCTCGATTGGTGACAGCCAGAAGCGACTGACGTTCAAGCAGGACGCGCTGGGCATCGCCATCAACAACAACGAGGCGGCACGTAGCCGAATCGCTGACGCAGACTTCGCCAAAGAGCAGATGGAAATCGTCAAACTGCAGATCCTGCAGCAGACGGGAACCGCCGCGGTCGCACAGGCCAACGCAGCGCCGCAGGGCATCCTTCAGCTCCTCGGATAGACGAGGGAAGGTCCGCCTCGGTGGGCCGGATTCAATCAAGCAAGAGACAGATAACGAGAACGAGGTAGGCTAACGCCGCCACCGGCCTCCCCTTTCGGCCGAGTACTCGTTTCCTAGACCAAACCCCAGGAGGGAATCACAATGGCTTTCGGAGACCTTACCCGAATCGGCACAAATCTGCAGTCCATGGACGCACTGCGGACGCTTCAGAGCTCGAATAACGAGTTGGGAATGCGTCAGCTAAGATTGGCCACGGGAAGCAAGATCAATCGTGCTGAGGATGACTCAGCCGGGTACTCAATCGCAACCAAGCTTCAGTCCAAGGTTCGTGGGCAGGCTCAGGCACTCTCCAATGTGGGAGACGCCAAGAGCATGCTGACGATCGCTGAAGGCGGCCTCAACTCGGTCATGGAGATTCTCCAGACCATGAAGGAGAAAACCGTCCAGGCAGCGAACGACACCATGAGCTCGACAGAGCGGACCGCAATCGACAATCAGCTCGATGCGCTCTCTGCTGAGATCACGGACATCCTCGGCGATTCGAAGTTCAACAACACCACGCTGTTTACTTCGACCGCGTTCAAGTTCCAGGTTGGAGAGTCGTCTACGGACAGCTTCTCGGTGACCGTTGGCACGATGACGGTGGCACAGCTTGCTGTGGCAACCTCAAACATCAACGTCAGCTCTGCGGCAAATGCCACGGGACTCTTGAGCTCAATCGATACGGCCATTACCACGATCTCCAACAAGTTGGGATCTATCGGTGACAGCCAGAAGCGACTGACTTTCAAGCAGGATGCACTTGGCATCGCCATCAACAACAACGAAGCAGCCCGGAGCCGCATTGCGGACGCCGATTTTGCCAAGGAGCAGATGGAGATTGTCAAACTGCAGATCCTGCAGCAGACTGGAACCGCAGCAGTGGCCCAGGCCAACGCAGCCCCCCAGTCCGTGCTCAGCCTCTTCTAGGGCCGGCACACCTAAATACCCACACGGAACGGTTCTGGCACTAATTCCGTGGGTAGTGCAGGGTGGAATGGCGGTCCGCCCGCAACGAAAACGGCCTCCCCTTTACTGGGGAGGCCGTTTCTCGTTCAGGCCAATTTGGGAATGATGCTGGCCGGCTCACGCCCGCCAGCGCGCCACGCTCCAGACCAGCGCGCCGCGCTCCAGACCAGTGCCCGTCTCAGGCCACGGCCCGCTGGTTCTGGACCAGGCCAAGCTTGAGGGACTGAATGATCTCAGCGGCCTCATCGGCCGAGAACTCGTCCTTGTTCTGGAGCCGCGTGAAGGCCTCGCCGTGGCGATTCAGACCCGCTGACGTACACAGCCGAGCCAGGTTTTGCATCAGGGCCGAACCGCTCAGGACAAAGCGACCCGTCTGTTTGCCGTTGGTCATGGACAACGCCTCGAGCAGCATGAGCAGCCCATCCGTGAACTGGTGGGCCTGCAGGAGCGCCAATCCGGTTATCTGATACGCGACCGGCTCGGTTCGATCCAGATCCAGCATGGCGTTGCAATGGATGAGCGATCGGCCCGGGATGTTCAGCTTGAGCGCAGACTGAGCGGCCAGTAGATGCGTATAGAACGCATTGCCCTTCTCGAGTTCGTCGTACTGAAGCGATCCGTAGAGGTCAAGCACCTTGGTGTAGTCCTCGAGGACATAGTGCACCACGCCCAACTGGTATCCGTAGTAGGCCCGATGCCTGTCAGAGTCCGCGTTGTCGTACTCGTCCTCCAGTAGATGCAGGCGGACCTCGTACTTCTCCTTCATCTTGGAGGCCGAGTGCGAGTACCCCGTATGGATGACCTCCGCATCTACCGTGACTATTCCGTGCCCGGTGCGCTCGGCGTAGGCCACCAGCCCGCGATGATGCTGATTGTGGACTTTCCCCTCGTACCTGATCTCCGGCGCGTTCCGAAAGATGCGTTCCTGCCACATTCGGTCGGCCGCAATAAGCTGCCCCTCCGGAAGCAGGTTTCTGACGGGAACTCGGACACAGGCCACATTCTCGGCCAGTGCCTTCCGGATACGACGCCAGTGCAGTGGATCCGGGAGGAACTCATCGCCATCCAGGACCATGATGAAGTCCTCCGTGGCGAACTGGAGACTGTGGTTACGGGCTTCGGCAAAGGAGTCCGGCCACTCGATTTCCTTGATCACGTCCGCGTAGCGACCCGCGATCTCGAGGGTATTGTCCGTTGACCCTGTGTCAACGACCACGATCTGGTCGACGTGCGGCCTGGCCGTGCTCAGGCATTTCTCCAGTCCCTCTGACTCGTTCTTGACGATCATGCACAGGGAAATGGTGTGCGTGCCTTTGCGGCGCTTCAGTTTCCTGGTCGCGTTGCTCATGGAGATCTCCTCTTGGGGACGTACGACCTACTGGTCGGTGAACTGGCCGTCCTTTCGAACCAGTTTGAGTGGTGGGGCAGGCTCCCTCTTCTCCCCGTCTGTCGGCCAGACCTGGAGAGGTTGTACGTGCCCCTCCTCGTCAAACATGGCCTCATCGGAGAGCGTGGGCGTGAGATCGTGCATCCACTCGGTGGTGTCCTTGCGGTCATCACCGGTGCTGGGAAGCGGCTTGATACGTGCTGTCTGGCTCATCGAACTGGGGCGTGTGTTTTTTCTGCACTGCCCCCTCCTGCCGGGATTGTGCCAAACTCACTTCAGAGGGCCGATTCTGACAAAAATGCCCATTTGGCTTTAGTCTGTAGGGTTTCCGGCCGAAAATCCAGGGTCGGCCAGCCGGCCCACTCGCGACGGACCGTTCCGATTGCGGAAGCTCTTTCCAGCCTCGCCTCCGCCGGCGGGCCTGGTGCCATTCAGCTTCTCTATGAAGGCGTGGGCAGAGATTCGTGGCCCCTGGATTAAGGCTATCACGGGCGAGTCGATACCTGTTATGTCGAGCACCGAAGCGGCAAAAAGTCTCCGGACTGGGAACAGGTTTCCCTTTCTATGAGGAGTCTTTCGGCGCATTGGTTGCGCTGCGGGCCTCTTCGAGGTCGGCACGACAGTTGACTCACAGTGATCCCCCGCTACCACGCCCAAATCGTCAATGGCCGCCAGAAATCGATTCAACTCGTACCAGACGCAGGCTGTGCTCTCCGCATCGCCGGAGCAGCTCGTGATCAAGTTATATGATCTCGGCGTCGCCGCCTGTCACCGCGAGGACCGCCACAAATTGCGAGCGGTCCTCAAGGAATTGATCGGCTCACTGGACCTGGATGCCGGGGGCGAGATTGCCGGCCGTCTGTATTCACTCTATGTCTTCTGCATGGATCAGTCCAGCACCGGAGACCTTGAGGTCATTGGTGAACTTCTGGACGGACTCAGGGAAGCTTTCCGGGGAGTAGCAGAAAAAGCGACGCGAGCCGCTTGATGCGATGTTGAGCGCAATCAACAGGTCGTTGATGGCCAACAACCCGTATGAGCAGCTTCTGACTCAGATCATACGGATCGAAAGCCAACCCCGTCAGGCACTGGAGCAGCGCCTGAGCATGACTCAGCGCCAGTCCGACATTCTCGGAGACATGGACAGCTCGGTCTCCGCGCTCCATTCGTTGATGGAGACGTTCAACGACACCATCACCAGCCCGCTCGACGGGCGTGCCGCTTCGATTTCCGACGATTCCTATTTCGGAGCTACGGCTGCCGAGGGTGCGGTCTCGGGAAGCCACACGATGAAGGTGGAGCGTCTGGCCTCGACCGACACCCGCCTCAGCAAGCAGTACACGAGTGTCGACGGCGACTTGCGGTCCTATTTCGACACCAATGGATCCCAGACGTTCACGATCAGTGTGGCGGCTCCGACCGATGTGGACGAAGACAACCGTGAGGACGTCAGCGTAACCGTTGATCCGGATGTCGCGCTGACTGAAAACGAGGACATTCTCCAGTACATCTCGACCACCATCAACGAGGCAATGAACGCCGCGATGGATGCCGAGACGATTCAGTCCGACGAGAAGGCCGTCGCTTCGATGGTGAACGAGACCACCGACACGGCCCGGTTTACCCTTCGCTCGGGGCAGACCGGTTTCGAGAACCGCGTGACGTTCACCGATTCGGCCAACGGGCTCCTGGCAGCTCTGGATGTCTCAAATGCAGCCGTAGCCTCCGGCACAGGCGGTGGCTACGTCACCGACCTTGGAACGACCGAATCCAATTCGCTCCTGAACAGCAAGTTCAACCTGGACGGCCTGACCATGTACCGGTCGGATAACCAGGTATCGGACGCCTTGACCGGTGTCACACTCAACCTGAAGGAAGTCCAGACCACTTCACTGGACTTCTCGGTGGGGCCTGACGTCGAAGGTATCAAGTCGCAGGTTTCCGACTTCATCACCAAGTACAACGAAATTGTAACGCAGCTCGCCGGCTCGACCATGATCGACGGCGACCTTGGTGTCCGGGGCGTCTTCGCAGGCGATCCGACCATGCGAAGCCTGCGATTCAATCTGCGAAACGACATTGCAGCAACGGTCACGAGCCAGTCCGCGGGCATGGTCCAGTCCATTGCCGAGCTGGGCATCAAGATTTCCGAAGACGGGAGCCTGTCGATCGACGACGATGACATCTTTGATGAGGCGATCGAGTCAGACCCCATCGCTTTCAAGGCCCTCTTTACGGGCTCGGATGGAATTGCCCAGCGCCTTGAAGCCAGACTGGACGGCTATCTGGGCGCCGACGGAATCTTTGACAACCGCGTGGACGTCCTGGACGACTCGGTTCGCCGAATCGGCGACCAGCTCAAAGATTTTGATGATCGCATGTACCGCCGCGAAAACCAGCTCCGGGCGCAGTATGCCAAGATTCAGGAATCGATTTCCCTCTTCCAGGGTCAACAGCAGTTCATGAGTGGACTGATCGGTGGCGGCAGCGGGTTCTTCTAGACCCTGACCGCGCCTTCAGGCGGCCCAAGATGGATTTCCACCGTTCTCGGCCGTCGAACCGCCCCTCCCCTTCTGCAAAGTGGGACTGGCACGCTCCTTGATGTATGGAGGTTGAACAGTCAACCTTCCCATGCCTCACACCGAACTCCAGACACTGATTGACCTCGGCGACGATATGCTCGCCGCCTTGGAGCAGGGAGACGTCGAGCGGTTTTCGGACCTGCTTGAGCACCGGGGCAGACTGGTCCGCTCCATTCGGGCGGACCTTGAGCCCGGCGTGCTGTCGGATGCTGCACGGGAAACGCTGGAATCGCAGAGTGCGCGTCTTGAAGACGCCATGCGCTCGACCAAGGAAGGACTTGGGGCTGCCGTTTCGGCGGTTTCCCGGTTCAGGTCGGCCCGCGATTCCTACCGCAAGCGCCAGGGCGCACCGCGGGGAAGGCTGAACAAAAGCCTACACGGCTAGTAACGCCCTCAACCTCCCTCCCTCCAGTCAGGTCATGTCCATTTCCAGCATCAATCCTGCTTCCCCCAGCGCCATTCACCAGGCTCGAACCGATGAGTCGGAAGATATACGTGGTACCCGTAAGGCGCGTGTAGAAGGAGCCGCTGCTGCCGGAGAACGGGATGCTCTCGACATTCAGGCTGCCGCCTCCGAGTCGCCCGAACTGACGGCCGCTCGTGCGGCGCTCAAGTCCGCCGAGAACCTGGATGACACCCGACGGTCGGAGATCCAGGCCCGAATTCAGTCCGGGTTCTACTCCCAGCCGGATACCATAGAGAAGGTGGCCGGCGCCATGGCAGACGCTCTGCAGTCCAGTAAGGAATCAGAGTAGATCCCTACTCCATCAAGCCTTCTTCCCGGTAACGCTTCAGCTTGTTGCGGATGGTCCGCGCGCTGATCCCCAACTTCTGGGCCGCCTGCTGCTGATTGTTGTTCGAGTCCTCAAGCGCCTGCATGATCATGTAGCGCTCCATGTCCTCGATGGTCTCGTTCTTCGGATTGGGAGCTCCTCCCTCCTCTGATCGTGTTGGATCGGCGTCGGTAAAGAAGTCGTCGAACACGTCATCGACTTCGACCACGGAGCGCTCGGCCGACAACAGGACACCACGCTGGACAAGGTTCTCCAGTTCGCGGACGTTTCCTGGCCAACTGTACCCCCGAAACCGATCCAGAAGACCTTTTGAGAGGGTCTTCTTTTCCTGATCGTACAGGCTGCAGTACTTCTTGACGAAGTGGTCGGCCAGGATGGCCACGTCGCTACTGTGATCGCGCAGCGGCGGAACGGTCAGCGGAAACACCGCCAGACGGTGGTAGAGGTCTTCCCGAAAAATGCCGGCCGAAATGGCCGAGCTCAGATTCCTGTTGCTGGTGGCGATCACCCTGACGTCCACCTTCTGAACGTCGGTGGACCCCACCCGCTGGAACTCGCTCTCCTGCAGCACACGCAGCAGCTTGGCCTGAACTGACAGGTCAATTTCGGTGATCTCATCCAGCAGGAGCGTGCCGCCGTCGGCCCGCTCAAAGGCACCGGTCATGTCATCAATCGCCCCGGTGAACGACCCCTTCTTGTGTCCGAAGAGGTGACTCTCCACCAACTCCCGAGGAAGGTTCGCGCAGTTGAGTGTGAGATAGGTCTTGTCCGACCGGTCGCTCATCTCGTGGATAGTGCGGGCCAGAACCTCCTTCCCTGTCCCACTCTCCCCCTGGATGAACACGGGAGCACGGTTGGAAGAAATTCGCGGCAGTACTTCCTTGATCCGCTTGACGGACGGAGCTTCACCGATATAGGCCGTCTTCCCCGTACGCTTGCGCCGGCTTGACCGCTTGCCCTTGACGGGGGCCTCGTCCTCTTCGGGCTCATCGCCGTCCACCGGCTTGGCCAGGGAGGCCTGGACCCTCTCCACCAGCTCGGCGGTCGAGAACGGCTTGGGGATGTAGTCGATGGCGCCGTGCTGCATCATGCGAACAGCATGCTGCACGTTGGCGTGCGCTGTGATCATGATGACACGTGTCCCCGGGTAGTTCTCCCGGACATGCCCCAACAGCGCGAAGCCATCCATGTCGGGCATCATGAAGTCGGTGACGACCAGATCAAATTTGTCCTCGGCCAGCAGGTCCACGGCCTGAGAGGCACTCGAGCAGCTGGTAACCGTCATGCCATGACGGGCAAACAGCCGCTCGAACAAACTGTGGAGTAGCTGTTCGTCGTCGACGAAGAGGATGCGGGCTTTCGGGTCCATGGACTGGGTGCATGCGTGAGCTGACGCTGCAATATAGCCCAAATAACTCGCCTCAGGACCGGGCAAGATTCGCCAAAAGGCCGAAACGAATTTCCGTCCTCAAAACCCGGTATCGCCCCTGGGGCAGCCTGAGGCACGCAATCGGCAGGTGGCACGAAGGTTGGGTCAGGTCGGGAGCGCGCAATCCACTTCTGCCATGATCAACGACAAGACCCGGCTGCTCTCCAACGCCATGGCAACTTATGCCAGGCGGATGGACGCGATTTCCAGCAACATTGCCAACCTCGACACCCCGGGATACCGAAAAATCTCGGTCAGCTTCGAAGAGCGCCTTCAGGAGGTTCTCCACGGCGTCAACGGCGGCCGTGGGGCCGCAGACATCCGGCCCACTCTGGAGATCGGCGAGGAAGGTCCGGTTCTGGAGGACGAACTCATGGATATGGCTGATACGCAGATGCGCAATCAGTTGACCGCCCGTGCTCTCAGCGAGCACTTCAGCATGATCCGCACCGGGATCACCGGACGAACCGGTTAAGGAGGTACACGAGCATGGATCCATCAGGACGCATTCTTTCGTTTTTCCGGACGGCATCGAAGGGGCTTCAGGCGCAGCGCATCGCCCTCTCCACGGCTACCGAAAACATTGCCAACGCAGAAACCACGCGGACGGCAGATGGCGAGAGTTACGCCATCAAGCGCGCCGTTCACAGAACGGACGCTTCGCAGTACAGGCAGTTTGGCCAGATGCTCTCATCGGCAGCTGGCTCGCTCAGCAACTCGGACGGCAGGCATTTGACCGGAGCCGACACGACCAGGTCCATGTCCCGTCTGGAGCTGGGGCCCGAAACCGAAGTGGTCGAGACCTTGCGCACGCGGGCCGAATACGACCCATCCCATCCCGACTCGGACCCGGCCGGCTTCGTCCACTACCCGGACATAAACGTGGTCGAGGAGATGGCCAGAATGGTATCGGCCAACCGGCTTTACGAGGCCAACCTCTCTTCTGTGCAGTCTGCCAAGGAACTCATCAAGCGCACGCTTGAGATCTGAACGCTTCCCCATTGATGATTAACCCCACTACATCCAGCCTCATCCGGGGGTACACCCGGCAGTCAGCCCAGACCGGTTCTACCGGGCCTGAGGAAAAGCAGATGATTCAGGATCGCTCCCCTGAATCGAATCGCATGTCACCGAGACTCTACGGCCGCTCCCGCCCTGTCGGTCAGGCCCCGGCGAGAATCGGTTCGTTGTTGGACATAAAGGGATAGATCCATGTCGATTTCGATTGCACAGCTCAAACAACTCCGCGGCAATCCGCTAGGCGGCGAAGGGCTCTCCCTTCCCCAGCCACGCGAAGTCGGTACCGGCAGTCCGGGCGAATTCGGCGACCTCCTGAAGAATGCCATCGACCGCGTGGATGATGTTCAGAAGCACGCTGGCGGCGAGATCACGTCCTGGATCGCCGGCGAGCAGGAAAACCTCCACGAGGTGATGATCTCGATGAACCACGCCCAACTCTCCTTCCAGCTTATGACTGAGGTTCGCAACCGACTCCTGGATACGTACCAGGAATTGATGCGGATGTCGGTCTGACCCCACCACAGACGAACTCATGAACGGCTTTTTTCAACAACTCCTGGCGCTCTTCCAGCGCCTGCCCACGCAGCAGCGGCTGGCCATCGGGGGCGTCCTCGTCGGCGGCATCGCTGTCCTGGCCTCGGTTGCCTATTGGGCCAACGCGCCCAACTACACCGCCCTGTACAGTGGCCTGTCGCAGTCCGAAGCGGGTCAGGTGATCGACGCTCTCAAGGGCCGCGGCGTCACGTACGAACTGCGCGATGCCGGTTCGTCGGTCTACGTGCCTGAGGAGCAGGTCTTCGAACTCCGGGCCGCCATGGCGCAGGACGGTGTTGTGCAGGACGGCGCTCCCGGATACGCGGAGATCTTCGACGGCGGAACGCTCGGAATGACCGACTTTCTGCAGCGACTCAATACCCGGCGGGCCCAGGAAGGGGAGCTTTCCCGAACCATCACCAGTCTCCAGCAGGTCGACCTTGCCCGCGTCCATCTGGTGACGCCGGAGCGAAGCGCATTCCGGGACACTCAGGTCCCGCCCAGCGCCTCGGTGGTGATCAAGATGAAGCGGGGCTCCAATCTCAGTCTGACGCAGGTTGATGGAATCGCATCGCTTGTGGCCGGGGCCGTGGAGGGTCTCGACCAGAACGACGTCACGGTTCTGGATACCAAGGGGAACGTGCTCTCCTCTGGGGGCGATGAGGACGATCAGGTGGCCACCTCCTCAACCCAACTGGAAGTTCAGCGAACGGTGGAGGGCAATCTGGTTGCCAAGGGGCAGAACATGCTCAACCGCATGCTGGGTGCCGGGAATTCCATCGTACAGATCTCGGCTTCTCTGGATTTCAGTCGCATGGTTTCCAACCGCGAGTTGATCGATCCCGAGAGCGCCACTGTGATCTCGGAAGAAAAAATTGACGAGCGTCTGACCGACGTTTCGGGCGCCAACTCGTCAGTCCGCAATTACGAAATGAGTCGGACGACGGAGACCCACGAGAAGAGCGTCGGGACCATCGAGTACCTCACCGTATCTGTGATCATCAACCAGCGGGCCCTGCCTGTCCCGGAAGACGCCGCCGACGGGGCGGAGCCCATTTATTACGAGTACACCCAGGCCGAGCTCAGCGAGATCCAGGGCCTGGTACAGAACGCAGTTGGATTCGACTCGGAACGAGGTGACCGAATCACCATCAGCCAGCGAAAATTTCAGGACGAGGGGATTGACCCCATCATCGCCGAATTCCAGGCGCTCGAGAAGTCTGAGCGAATGACATCCTACTTCCGATTCGGTCTCATTGCGCTGGCCTTGGTTCTTGCGTTCCTGCTCGCGCGTCGGGCCGGAAAACAGGTCACGCAGCGTCGCGATCCTGCGCCAGGCAGGCTTGATGGCGGCGGCTATTACGATTCCCAGGGCAACCTGATTGGCGCCGGCAATCGATTCGAACTTAGCGGAGGCGTCGCGCCCGGCCACACGCTGGCCCGTGGAGGCGCGGGCGGCATGAGCATGGAGGATGCCTTCGCAGCCGGAATGTCCGAAGAAGAGGTTGTCCTTCTTTCGGCCGACCGCCAACTCAATCCGGCCTCAGATCCCTACTCCGAGAAGTTCGACGTACGACCGCCTTCCAAGGATCCCCTCTTCGATCAGGTACGCCAGCTTGTGTCCGCCACCCCAGACGACGCCGCAGCCGCCATCCGGAAGTGGATGGGTAAGGAATCGCGCGCCATCTAACCCCACCACTTCCCATGAGCAACACCACTCAACAGATGGACGGCCTGACTAAATCGGCCGTCTTCCTGGTTTCCCTCGGCGTGGAAACCGCCTCACTGGTGCTGCAGCGCCTCGAGGAGAGCGAAGTCGAAAAACTGTCCATTGCCATTTCCTATCTCAAGGGGGTGTCCGCCGAAACCGTGCGCGCGGTATTCCAGGAGTATCTGGATTTCGGTCACACGAATCGCATCATCGGTACCGGTGGCGCGGCGTTCGCCCGACAGGCTGTGGCATCGGCTCTCGGAGACGAGCAGGCCGAGGCCATGCTCTCGAAGATGGAAACGTCTACCGGCGGCTCTGGCTTCCAGATGCTGAACAACCTTGAGAACTCGCAGCTCGCCGGATTCCTCCAGAGTGAGCATCCGCAGACTGCTGCGCTGATTCTCTCCCACGTATCAGCGCGCAAGGCGTCCGAAATCGTTGCGCAGCTGCGACCTGAGCAGCAGGAGGAAGTGGTCTTCCGCCTGGCGACCATGGGGAAGACGTCACCCTCGCTGGTCGAAGAAATCGAAGGAGTTCTCCGCGAACAGGTAGGAAGTGTCCTCGGTGCCGAACTGAGCACGTCCGGCGGTGTCGAACTCGTCGCTGAGATCCTGAACTACTCGGCGCGGTCCACGGAGCGTCACATTCTGGACTCGATCTCTGAGCGCGATCCCTCAATCGCGGGCGGCATCAAGGCCTTGATGTTCACTTTCGATGACCTCATCAGTGTGAGCGGTCGCGACATGCAGAAGCTGCTGTCCCAGATTGACCAGCGCGACCTCATTCTGGCGTTGAAGGGCTCCACGGAAGAGCTCAAGACCAAATTGATGGAAAACGTCTCCGAACGTGCGGCTGCCGGCATCACGGAAGAACTCGAACTGCTGGGCCCCGTCAAGATGAGTGACATCGAGGATGCGCAACGACGCATCGTGGAAGAGGCCCAGAACATGGAAGAGCGAGAGGAAATTTCGCTGGGTCGCGAGGCCTCAGACGAAATGGTGCTCTGATCCATGGCACGAATTCCAGCAGCACAAATCGCCGGCCCCCGTGAATCGAGCGATCGGACAGCATCCAGTCGGGTTCTCAAATCCGGAATCCTTGGCGGCGACTCCCGTACCGTAATGATCGGCACTCCGGTACGAGCCAGCGTGACTCCCGAGGCCAAGGAGACCTTCAACCAGGAACCCGTCGAGGCCCCGACCGCCGAAATTGAGCAACTGAAACAGCGCCTCTCGAGCAGTCAGCGCAGCATGGAACGCCGCCTGGCGAAGGAGGTCGCAGAAGCCCGTGAGGCGGCTCTTGAAGATGGGTTTCAGCGCGGCCAGGCCGCAGCCGTCAAGCACATTGAGTCCGAGCGCGCCAACTTGATGCGCGCGATGGACGGAGTAACAGCGGCGTGGGATTCCCTCTCGGCGAATTCAGAGCCCCTCCTCGCAGAACTGGCCTTCAAAATGGTGGAAGCCATTCTGGAGTCTCCGCTTCCCGAGAACATGCGGGCCCTGTCCACGGGTGCACTCAGCGATGCGATGGAGAAATTGGCTGACAGCCGATCGGTTCAGGTCTCCCTGCATCCAGCCGACTACATGATGCTGGATGAAAGCGCCGTCCTGGTCCCACTCACACAGAATCATCCGAACATTTCGTGGCGAACGGATGCCTCGATGGAACGAGGCGATTGGGAGGCCCAGTCTGCTGAGGCGGTCATTCGCCGCGTGGCCAAGGAATTGCTCGCCGACCTTCGCAGCCGCCTTTCTCACCTCAACGGAGAGGATGCCTGATGTCCTTTCTCGCCACGTGTATCGAGAAGGTGGTGACCCAGCCGGTCGAGCCACAACACTATGGACGCGTCTCCTCGGTAGTCGGGATGCTGATCGAGGCGTCGAATCTGAACGCCGCGCTCGGCGATCTATGCGAGATTCAGGATTCGCCGGGCGGACCCATCCGCATGGCCGCGGAAGTAGTTGGTCTTCGCGGTGCGACCTCCCTCCTTTTGCCGCTCGGACGCAGTTCCGGGCTCGCATCCGGCCATCTGATTCGCCGCTCCACCAATCCGCTGACGGTTGCCGTCGGTGAAAGCCTCCTTGGCCGGGTTGTGGATTCCAACGGTCGTCCCATTGATGACAAGGGACCCATTCAGACCACGTCTGAGCAACTGGTCCATGCCGATCCACCGCCGGCGCTGAAACGACACATGATCTCGGAGCGCCTCAAGACCGGTGTCCGCTCGCTGGACGCCTTTGCGGCATTGGGCAAAGGGCAGCGTCTAGGCATCTTTGCCGGCTCCGGCGTTGGCAAGAGTTCGCTCCTTGGCATGATCGCCCGGGAGGCAGAGGCCGATGTCAACGTCATTGCCCTCATCGGAGAGCGGAGTCGCGAGGTTCAGGAGTTCATCGTTGACAATCTTGGCGATGAGGGTCTACGCAAGTCCGTCGTGATTGCCGTAACCGGCGACCAGGCCGCCATGAGCCGGGTCAAGGGTGCGTTCGTCGCCACGGCCATTGCCGAATACTTCCGGGACCGCGGCAAGAACGTGCTCCTGATGATGGATTCGGTCACGCGTGTGGCCATGGCCCAACGCGAGATAGGCCTGGCCGTCGGCGAACCCCCGACAACCCGCGGGTACACACCGAGCGTTTTTTCGATTCTGCCTCAATTGCTTGAACGTGCGGGGCCAGGCACGAACGGGTCCATCACGGGCATCTTTACCGTCCTGGTTGATGGCGACGACATGAATGACCCGGTAGCCGATGCGGCCCGAGGCATCCTCGACGGCCACATCGTCCTCAGCCGCAAGCTGGCCCACGCCAACCACTTCCCGGCCATCGACGTCCTTCAAAGCGTCAGCAGGGTCATGCCTCGGGTGTGTACACCGGAGGCGGTTTCCGCCGCGGCCAATGCCCGATCCCTGCTGGCAGGCTACGACGAAGTCGAGGATCTCATTCGTGTCGGGGCCTATGTGCAGGGCTCCGATGCCCGGGCTGACCGCTCGATTCAGGCGCATGATGCATTGCGCGGCTTCCTCATCCAGGGCCTGTCTGAAATCCCCGAAGTGGATCCACAGGAGCAGTTGGTCAGCATCCTGAATCAGTACGGATGATGTCCAGGAAGCACAGACTCTGTGGTCTTGGCCGGCATTTTGCTGCTCCTCGGCGAGAGTCCCCCACACGCCTTAAACCGGGTAGTTAGACCCCAATGCCGGGAAAAAAATTCCATTTTAGACTGGAGGCCGTCCGCAAACTCCGCTACCTCGAAGCCGAGCGTGCGAAAGTTGAGTTGGCCGAAGCCGTGGGCCGGGTGGTCCAGGCCCGTGAAGCGCTGCGAGCCAGTCAGGAAGAGCTGGATGACCTGATGACGCGAGCCGCTTCGGGTCGCGCCATCACGGATCTCCGACGCTTCGCCCAGGCACGTTCCGAGGCCATCGACCGCGCCGAGTCACTCCGTTTTCAGGTGCGCGAACTTGAGGCCGCCGAACTCCGCGCCAAAGAAGCTCTGGCCGCCCGCATGCGTGACCATCAGGCTCTGGAAGACCTCCGGGCCCGGCAGCTGGAGGAGTTCAAGAACGAAGCCGACCGTGTAGATCAGCTTGCCCTGGACGAGTTTGGCGTCATCGGCTATTCCCGCAGACAGGCCCAGAGCGCGGTTCGATGAGAATAGTCCTTCTCATAGCGCTCACCATCCTCGCTTTCGGGGGTTCGTTTCTTGGCGTGTATATGTCGATCGAGCCGCCTGAACAGCCAACCGAACTGCTCGCGCCGGACAGTCTCGACGTCGGCGCTCTTACCGATTCACTGGGCCGGGAAGCATGGGGCGCCAGCCTGGCTGCCCAGTCCAGTCTCATGGCTTCACTCGTGGACTCACTGGCCGTTTCCCGTGGCCGCGTGATTGCCGCCAGGGCAAGGATTGAAGGACTGTCGGAAGAAATCCGAACCCTGCGCACCGCTGCAACGGCGCGAGAATCCAGACAGGAGATTGCCACCGGAATGGCGGCCACACTGCCGAAGCTCGACCAGAAGGAACTGACTCCCATTCTCGACGGCCTGGATGACAGCAGTCTGGATGACCTCTTTCAGGCTGCCTCGACCCGAAACCGGACAGCCATCCTTCAGGCTCTTCAGCCCGAACGGGCCTCCGCGTTGGTCGAACGCAGAATTGCCCCGGAACGGGCCGAGGTTTCGCCCATCGCTGCCGATTCTACCTCCCAAAACTAGACGCCTGTGACGCCCTCCGCCCTCCCGATATTGTTTGGCAAGCCCTCCGTCACTTCCGTGAGCGGTTCGCAGCCCTCTGATCCGTCGCGATCCGCCGGATCCGGTGAGTCGACATCCTTCGCCGGGGTTTTGGAAGATGCCGGCCGAGAGGTCCGGCAGTTGGGACCGATATCGCATAAGGCGGGCCAGTCGAGCGGAGACGGGCACAAGGCACCTCACGCCAACGGTCAGGCCATTGACGGGGACACTTCGGGCGGTTCCAGTGAACTTGATCAGTCCTTGCGGGGCGGCTCCGAACCGGCTTCGACACGCACCGCGGGTTCCGCACCCTCCGCGAGTCTGGTTTCCGAGGTCGCGGAAGCCGGCGGCTCCGCAGCCGGCATCGCCCGGACGCCGAACGAACCGGGATCCCGCTCACCTCTCGGCGAGACCCTCGTTGTCACCACCTCCGCTCCCCTGGTCGCTCCGGACACTGAGGCCGGCGTGGCCCTCCCGCCTGATGGCGGAACTGCTCTTCCCCTCAAATCCGCGCCTTTCTCCTGGGCTTCGCAGGATTCGGCTGCACCTCCCAGTATCGAATGGATCGGCTCCGCACGGTCGGACTTGAGTGGCGAAGTCACCGCTGTCGCACCTGGCGAGGGCGCTGATCCGGGATCTCAGGAACTGACCGCGCTCAGCCTGACTCCGATGCCGCAGAGCACGGATGCGTCGCGCGAAGTCACCGTGGAACCGGGGCATTCCCAGCCGCGCCTCCATCCCTCCCGCCCCGCGCTCGTCCCGACCCTGCCCGTGAGCGGCGACGAACTCTCGACGGACTCGCCCCTTGCAATTACCCGTCCCGCGGCCGAGCCAACGGTGACGCCCGCCGTTGACGACGCCAAACCAGGAGGGCCGAGTCTGAATGTGGACGCTTCCCATTCGCCCGGCCTCTCCGTCTCCCACACCGGAGCCGAAGCGCTGAACGTCATCGTTGACGCGGAGACTGGCTCAGAAGCCGTCGCTGACCCCGTCGGCCCTGCCGTTGAACGGACCCCAGAGCCCCTTCCTACCTCAGGCCTCGCGCCGGCGCCGGTGACCGGGAGGCCGACTCCCGCGTCCAGCACAGGAAGGCAAGGACTTACCCTCGAAGAAGTGGCGGCAACGACCGGGGTCTTTCCGAAGGCCGTCGCCGGCGCGACCACCGAAGCATCGAGCGACGGCGCGACCGCCGCGACCGCCGGAGGTGCGACGACCGGAGCCACAGGGACCGAAGCCGCACCGACCCGAGCCCCGGCAGCAGGTGCCGCTCCAACCACGGCCGCAACAACCGGAACCGGCGTACCCGAAGCCGCCGCGGCCGCAACAACCGATGCCGGCGTACCCGAAGCCGCCACGGCCGCAGCAACCGGTGCCGGCGTACCCGAAGCCGCCACGGCCGCAACAACCGGAGCCGGCGTACCCGAGGCCGCCACGGCCGCAGCCACAGCCACGGCCGCAGCAACTGGGGCCGCACCGGCGACGCCCGCTGCGGGCACCAACCCACTCCTTGTCGTTCCCGCCGACTCCTCGACGCCTCCGTCAACGACTCGGGCACCGCTCGCCACTTCGTCCCCAGCTTTCGAGGCCCCCCAATCGACTGCACCGGCTCCGACCGGACTGACTTTCGCGACCCATGCAATCAGCACGGAGGAAGGCCTCACAGGCGATTCTCCCGCGACTCCCGAGAAGGGCCGGCAGCCCTGGGCTTCGGCCGCCCCCGAGGCGGCTTCAGGCTCCAAACCCTCCCGCACCGCGCCGGGCAAACTTCCTCTTCCCGCGGATTTACACCCCGGCCCCGAAGCGGCGACGAGGTCCTCCGCCGAGGGCGGGTCCCGCGAGGGAAGTGCCCGCCCGCTCACGGGCACCGCGGCCAGTACCACGGCATCCTCACGGCCTGAAACTCATACAGCTGGGCCGCTACTCCGCGACATCCCGGCCCAGGCCCCGTCACCGTCGGTTCGCTCCGCATCGGCCGAAACGAAACCAGTCGGCCCATCCGCCGCAGAGCTTACAGGCACAACAGGTACACAGGATCCGGCACCCGCTGCGGGCGCTACTCCGGAGCGCGGCGCAGCCAGCACGGCCCCTCCGGTTCCCGACCGCACCACCCGCCCGGCAGACATCCGGGCGGACGCGCTGTTCGCCGACCGCAGCCCGGGCGACGCAGACGCCACCCCTCACGAGCCCGTTGAGGATGCACAACCCGCTCGCCGAGCTCCCCTCAGAAGTCAGGCTCGCGACGCCCACTCTCGGAGTCTGTCCTTCGCCCCGGCCACAGCCGAGCCTGCACCTGCGCCGCAACGGCCAGTGTTCAGCCTGCGGTCGCTGTATGACGCACGCCAGGCCACGGATCCGACTGTCACGGCCGGACCCGTTTCCGAAGGCACTCGGACCGCCGACCTGGCCCCAGCCGCTCCCCGGATGTCCGAAGACGGCGTCTCCGCTCCGACGAGACAGGCTCCGACGGGACAGGCTCCGACGGGACAGGCTCTGACGGGACGTGGTCGCTTACGCCAAGTTCATGCGGACTCGACCTCCGGTTCGACCATCAGTTCAGGCTCCACGCCAACGCCAGCGCTCCGACCCGGGGAGACCCAACCCGCAGCCCCTGCTACACCGGCCACCTCAGCATCCCCGACCAGCGATCTCGATGGTGCTGATGCGACGCTGGCGCCTCCGGTCCATCCTTCGGATTCGGTAGAAGCCCCAGAGCCTCGCCAGGAATCCGAAAGGTCCGAGACCCAGGGTCAGGTGAAGACCGCCCACTCGGCTCAGTCCGGTACCAGTTTCTCCGGAGGCGGCGGCCAGGGTAAAAAGGGTCAGCCTTCGACGCCCTCAGCCGCTGTTCTCGGCATGGAGCAGTTGGACGAGACGGCCCCAATTTTTGAGGCTCCGGGTTTCGACCCGATGGCCGCAGATCCGATGTCCGACACTTCGCGTCGGCTGGATGCCCGCGTCCTGGAGGTCCTGGACGGATGGTTTGGTGATTCGGCACCCGGCGCCGCGGAACGAGCCGTAGCCGGTCGCGGTCGCGGCGGGACCGTAGCCTCCGCGTGGCTGCGTGCGGTCCGTACCAGCTTGAATACTGAGACCGCTGACCAGGACCCCACGGCGTGGAAGGAAATGACGATTGAACTCGAGGACGGCCTTGGGTCTGTCAGCATTCGTGCGCGCCGCGACTCCGATCAGCTCTCGCTCCAGATCCTGACCACGGACCCTGCAACCGGCAGTCGCCTTTCCTCTGCCACGGATCGCCTTCAGACCGAGCTTCGTGACCGTTACGGCGCCGAAGTCGACCTCTCCTTTGCCTCCCACTCTGATGGACACCAACAGGAGCAGGCCGCGAATGCCGGCTCCGGATCGGGCGTCTCAGGTTTCTCAGACCGTTCTGGTTCCGACTCCATCGAATCCACAGACTCCGAATCCCGACGCGGCGCTGACCGCGTCTGGGTCGGATAACACCCGAAGACATGTCCATCGATCCACTTGGAATAGTCCCCATTGAACTCCGCGGGACACCCGGGGCCCCGAAGTCCTCGGACTCGTCAGTCATGGGACGCGATGAGTTCCTTCGCCTTCTGGTGACCCAGTTGGGGAATCAAGATCCGCTCAACCCACTGGAAGGGCAGGAATTCGCAGCCCAGTTGGCCCAGTTCACATCCGTCGAGCAGCTCATCAACATCGACGAGACGCTCTCTCAACAAGGCGAGATGAATGCCCTGCTCGCGCAGAGCATGAACAACGGCGTGGCCGCCGGCCTGATTGGTCAGACCATTGAATCTCCCGGAAACCAGATGAACTGGGACGGCGAGAATGCCCCAAGCGGCAAGTTCTCGCTGGAGGGCAATGCGGCCACGGTTCAGGTCGAAGTCCGCGACAGTACCGGATTCCTGGTTCGCACCGTGGACTACGGCGCGCTCGGCAAGGGCGATCAAGACTTTACCTGGGACGGCAAGGATGACGCCGGCAACAGCGTCGCCGAGGGGGTCTACACCACCACCGTCGTCGCCCAGGACACTAACGGGGAGGCTGTTGCCTCCAATTCTACCATTCGCGGGGCAGTGTCCCGCGTCACCTTCTCTCCCGAGGGCGTCTTCCTGTGGATTGGACAATTGTCCGTCAACATGAGCAACGTCGAGTCGGTCGGCGAATCTGCCTGACCGACCAGGGAACCATTACTACCGCCAACACAAACCGCCAATACACACCATGATCAGCTCGCTTCGTACCGGTGTCTCTGGTCTGAAAACACATCAGACCAAAATGGACGTCACCGGCAACAACATCGCCAACGTGAATACGATCGGCTTCAAGAGAAGCCGTACCGCCTTCACCGACGTCCTCGGACAACGCATGCTCGGCACAAACCGGAGCTCACGTGGTGCCGCCGTAAACACCTCATTTGTTGGATTCGGCGTTCAGGTCTCGTCCATCGACCGAAACTGGAACCAGGGTGCCCTCGAAAACACCAGCTATCCTACGGATCTCGCGCTTAACGGCGACGGATTCTTCATAGTCTCCAACGGGGAGCGCGAGATGCTGACCCGAAACGGACGGTTCGAGTTCGGAGCCGACGGCAAACTCATCAACAAGGCTGGACTTAACGTCCAGGGCTTCAATGTTGACGTCGATGGCAAGGTCGACCAGAGCGCGCTCGTGGACATCGAGATCAACTGGTCGTCCCAGTCTCTCGCCAACGCCACTGACGAGGTCGTGGTCGGCGGGAATCTCTCGGCCGACGCCGCAGTCGGTGATGAAGTCAACATCTCGACCGTCATCTACGACGACCAGGGAACGGCTCACACTGCCCTGATCACGTACGAAAAGACGGCCGATGACACGTGGAACTATGACATTTCCTACGGCGGGAGCCTGACTCCGGCAGCGTTCGCGACGGCAACGGGTTCCCTGAGCTTTGAGACGGACGGCTCGCTGACCAGCTCGACGCCAGTCGACGTGACGTGGGATGCCGAGTATGCCGACAGCTCAAGCACGTTCGCCGTGAACATCGAGAACATTACCCAGACCTCGGGCAACGACACGGCCATCGTTCGCTCTCAGAACGGTTACCAGTCCGGAAAGCTTATCGGCTACGTCATCGCACCCAACGGCATGGTCTCGCTCAACTACTCCAACGGAGAGAGCCAGCAACTCTACCAGATGGCGATTGCGACGGTGAACAACCCGAACGGACTCGATAACGTCGGTGACGGCCAGTACGCCACCACCGCATCGAGTGGAAACATGATCAAGGGTCGAGCCGGAAACGAGATCGAGACCGGAATCGTGGCCGGGGCGCTTGAAATGTCCAATGTGGATCTCGCCACCGAGTTCACGGACATGATTGTCGCCCAGCGCGGTTACCAGGCCGGCGCTCGGGTGATAACCACCTCGGATGAGATCCTTCAGGAAACCGTCAACCTGAAGCGTTAATTCCAGGGTCTTGAAAGGCAGTCTAGAGGGCTCCGCCTAAAGGGCTCCGCGAGTTTCGCGGGGCCCTTTTTGCGTTTGAGCAGCCGGGCTCGCGGTCGATACGTCAGGTATCCCCAGACGCCGCAGTCATGCCAGGCCAGCCATGTCAGACCAGCACTTGTTTATTTCCCTCGACGACGAGGGCACGCCGTTCCGGATTCCCCTGGCCGACGTGCAGGAGATCATCCGCCTTAAAGGTCATTTCAAGGGTCTCGACGCCTCCGCAAAAACAGTCGGCCTGCGCCGCAGGACCGTCCGCCTGGTCGATCCCGAGTCCATCCTCGGCGTCCGTGCAGACCACGCGTCAAGCATTCTGGTCTTTGAACTCAACCATCGACTGCACGGCCTCCCCGTGAACCGGGTCGATCGTGAGCCGCGAGAGACTTTTCGTGAATTGAGACTCCGCGACCTGAATCCGTCTTAATGGCGCGCCCTGGTCGCCGATAACACTCGGAGGTTCCCCCGCTTTCCGCCAATGGAGAAGACAACACCAATAGGCCTGGTCGCAGGATTCGTCCTGATCTTCGGCACCATTATGATGGGCCAGGGATGGACGACGTTTTTCAACGTCCCGTCGATGGTCATGGTCATCGGAGGCACGATCTGCGCCCTGATGGTCAGCTCAAGCATGGTAGACCTCAAGATCTCCCTTGCCGGCATCAAAGGGATGTTCACCTACCAGGCGCCCGACCTTCCCCATCTCGTCGGCCAGTTCGGCAATCTGGCTCGAACCGCCCGACGCGAAGGACTCCTGGCCCTGGATCGCGCCTTGGAGGATCTCGAAGACGAGTTCATGGGATTCGGTCTCGAGATGGCCGTCGATGGCGTCGAGGAAGAAGAGATCGAAGACCTGATGATCGGTCGCGTGCGGACCGAGATGTCGGATAGGACCGTTACGGTCAAGTTTCTGAATAACGCGGGCACGTTCTGTCCCGCGTTCGGCATGGTGGGAACGCTCATCGGCCTGATCCAGATGATGCAGAACCTGTCCGACCCGGCCGCCATTGGTGCCGGTATGGCCGTGGCGATGATCACCACGTTCTACGGCGCCTTCCTGTCCAATCTGCTCTTCCTCCCAGCCGCACAGAAGGCCAGGGCCCAGAAGGTCGAAATGGAACTGGCTCGCGAGATCGTCCAGGCCGGTGTCCTGGGCATCGTTCGCGGCGAGAGCCCGAGCATGATTGAGAAGCGCCTTGGTCTCTTCCTCAAGGACGGCGAGGGTGCGGGCGAAGACGCCGAAACCACCCTCAAAAAAGCCGCCTAGGCAGGACTCGTGGCAAAAAAAGGAGCCGCACCACCGCCCGAAGAGGATGACGACCCGTCTGCTCCGTTCTGGATGACGACGTTCAGCGACATGGCCACGCTGTTGCTGACGTTCTTCATCATGATCGTTTCCATGTCCACGGTGGAAGTCAAGAAGTTCAAGGAGGCCATCTCCTACTTCCCCGGACGAACGAGCTTTCTGCAGAAGGACGCCGTCCTCCCCCCCACGACGAAGCAGATTGTGGCCGTCGAGTCGGCCGGCGGCGAGGACATCACCGACATGCTCAACGCCGAACGCTTCGAGGACCTCATGGAGTATCTCGAGCGCGAGGGGCTTCAGGACAACGTACAGGTCAACCTGACCGAGAAGGGCTTGCACGTGGTCATTGTCGACTCTCTCATGTTCGTGTCAGGCCAGGCGGACCTCCTGCCCAAGTCCAAGGAGGTCCTGGTCGAAATTGCAGGGGTGCTCGGACAGGCTGCCAAGTCCGTCATCGTCGAGGGCCACACGGACGACAGACCCATCGCCACGAGTCGATATCCCACAAACTGGGAGCTTTCTGGAGCCCGCGCCTTCTCTGTGGTCCGATTCCTGCTTGGACAAGCATCGACGCTGGATCCTTCCGGATACGTTGGCATCGGTTATGGGGAATTTCGCCCCGTTGAATCGAATGAGACGGCCGCTGGAAGGGCAAAGAACCGGCGAGTCGAAATACTATTCAGTTGGGAGCCATGGCAGAACAGCAACAGTCCCCCGGTGACGATGCCGGAACAGAAGGAAAGCCTTCCAAAGGAGGCGGCAAGACCTTCCTGATAACCATCATCGCCGTCGTGCTCGTCGCAGTCGGCACTGGTGCGGCTGCGGCCTACCTGTTTTTTCCCCAGGTAACGGCCCTTCTCACCGATACCGAACAAACGGCTGAGGAACTGGCTGAGGCCGAAGCGGAAGAGCCCATCGAGTACGGGGAGTTCATGGAACTGACCGGCTTCATGGTTAACCCCTCCGGCGAAGGTGGCCGTCGCGCACTGATGGTCAACATCGGAGTCGAAGGCCCGAGTGCTGATGTTCTTGACGCGGTCAGCGCGAAGGAAATCCTGATCCGCGACCGCGTCCTGGGAAAGCTCGGCAAACTCTCTGTGAGGGAGCTATCGGACATCTCCATCCGCGACAGCATCAAGCTTGACCTGCTGCAAGACATCAACGGCGTGCTTGACAAGGACAAGAAGAAGCAATTGAGTCGCCTCTACTTCACGGCCTTCATCATCAACTAGCCGATGGACATCTCCGAAGAAGAGGTCGCCATGATTGCGAAGAACTCCGCTCCGCCACGCAGACGGGCGCGAGCGTACAACTTTCGCAAACCCCGGCTGCTGTCGCAAGACCAGCTCCGGCTGCTGAACCACGTCCACACGGGGTTCGCCCGGGATATTTCGGTGTACCTGTCGGCTCAGCTGCGCTCAATCGTCGAGATGAGCCTGGTCACGGTGGAGCAGGTACACTACAGTGAGTACGTAGAGTCCACTCAGGCCCCCTCGGCCCTTTATGTCATGGAGGCTGAAGGCCAGTCGCACGGGATTATTCTGGAGTATGATCCACGGCTGGTTCTTTACACGGTCGAGAAACTCTTCGGAGGGCATGGCTCCTTCCAGCAGGATCCACGGGAGATTTCCCAGATCGAGCAGCGCGTGATGGCCCGCGTGGTTCAACGAACCTACCGCGGACTGGAGGCAGCCTGGGAGCCTGTGTTCCGCCTGGCGCTGTCAACCAAGTCGTTTGAAACGGATGCCGAGTTCGTGCAGATCATTCCGGGTACGGAGCCGGCCGTCGTGGCCAGCTTTGAGGTGGGCCTGGGTGAGCATCGGGCCGTCCTCCGCATCTGCTACCCGTACCTCATCATCGAGAAGATTCTCGGACGGAGCGGAATCCGCCAGATGCTCTCGAGACAGACCGAGCCCGTGGACCCCAAGGTCCTCGCCGCCTACGAGGACAGTCTTCGGAAGACTGAAGTTGAACTCAAGGCCGAGCTCGGACGGACCTCCCTTTCCCTCCAGGACATTCTTGACCTCTCAACAGGTGACGTGATAAGCCTGGACCGCAAGATCACCGAACCGATTCAGGTGGTCGTTGGCAATATTCCCCAGTTCCGAGCCATGGTCGGTCGCTCGGGTACCCGGAAAGCGCTCCGGGTCCTTGAAGTGATTGAGCCCTCCGCAAGTGACTCAGCCGAAGCACCAGAAACTCATGAATAGCGATATGCTGACAACGGCCGGAGAAGCCGCAAGAGCACTTCTCTCAACGATGCTGGGCGATACCGCTCCGTTGAAATTCAGCACGCTCAACGCGACTGAGACGGCTGACATCCGAGAAGACTCGCGGTCACTCCTCGGCATCTACCCCGAGGATCACCGGTTCGCGGTCCTCCTTGATCCGGAGTGGTTGCCACTCGTCGCAGGCCTCAAGCTGGGCGTACAGACCAGAGTCGGTGACGAGGACTATGCCGAGATACTGACTGAGCTCAGCGGTCTCTTCGTGACTGCCGTCCAGTCACATTTCGAGGCGTATGGTTCCACCGTGGAGTGCGCAGCGCTTCAGATAAAGGGACCGGGCCAGGATCTGGACGGGTCGGTGGTCGAAGCGATCACCTATAAACTCCCCTTCTTCATGGAATGGGAGGGCGCACTCCTGCACGGTTTTGTGCTTGTGACCAAGGCCGATGCTCAAGATTCCGAAATCCAGGTCGAAACTGATATCGAGCAATCGTCCAGTCCGCAAACGGAAACCATGGAAGACAACTTCAACCCGGCCGGCCACGGCCCTGTGAACGATCCGGTCCAGGCGACTGGGCCGGCGGGTATTCCACAGAGTGCCACGTCTTCCAATCCGGAGCATCAATCTCCCCGGGACCCGGACGGACCTGGCGTACAGGTTCACGCCGCCGCGTTTCCTGAACTCGGCGCCGAGTCTTCTGCCTCGAGTGGTAACGCCAATCTCGGCCTGCTTGCCGGGGTGGAACTGGAAGTAACCGTCGAACTCGGACGGCGCCGCATGGCCTTGTCAGACATCCTCCGCCTTACGAGCGGAAGCGTGCTGGAACTCGAAAAACTCGTAGGCGAGCCCCTGCAGGTGTTCGCCAATAATCGCTTTATCGCAGAAGGTGAAGCCGTGGTGATTGATGAGCAATTCGGTGTTCGCATCACGGCGCTGGCTGCACGGGGTGCGGCCAAACTGGTCCGCTAGTCCGCTGAACCATATCGGCCGGCCGCTGGCTGGCATCCTTTTGGCATCACGACCCCACAGGGCACGGAAAGACCGGTTTTGGTCTCTCAAGCCCTGTCACGTTGTAAACGATGCCAAGCATGCGCACAAATTTTCCGCCCACCGAAGCCGGTCCCTCCGCCAGGGATGGTCTTCGTCGTGCCCTCTTGCTGAGCGTTCTACTGGTGATCGTCTGGTCGGCCATTGCCTTCCTGCCCGATCCCGAGCTTCCCATCGCGGTCGCAACGCCGCAGACCGAGCAGAGCGTTTCTTCCGTCCCCACCCAGGCTTCCGGGGTGACTCCCGAGACCGAGTTCCTCGCCGAGACTGCTGGATCCTCAGCTGACGTACCGGTGGACTCCGGCCTGCTGGCACCCGCGGCTCGAAGCCTCTTCGGCCCCGGTTACATCCTGGTCCTGGCACTGCTGGCCATCGCCGGTGCGTGGGCTCTCTGGCTGCGAGCCAGGAAGTCCACTCCCTCGAGCCAGGGGCAACTCACGGAAATCGGCCGATTCAGACTCGGCCCCCAGCAGCAGATCCAGTTGGTGCGATGTGCCGATGAGGTGCTGCTGCTGGGCGTGGCCAATGGGAGCATCAACCTGCTGAAGGCCTATCCGGCCGACGACTTTCCGGATGGGGTCACCCAGACTGCCCCCGAGAGCCCTTCGCTGAAAACGGCCCTGGTCCAGATCGCTTCATCGTTCCGCGCCACCCACACGGCCAGGAAGGCTGAGCGTGCTGCGGTCAAGCATGATGCCGACCGGCTCCCCTCCCACCCTTCGCCCGAGGAAGAATTCCCGCCCGGCGTGGAAATCCCGGAGTGGACAATCGCCACGGCATCCGCCATCTCGGACGGCCCTGACTTCATGCACGTCCTGAGACGCTATGCGAGCAAGAAGACCTACAAGGCCAACACCCTTTATCCGCCCACTGGCGCCAGTAACTGATATGTCGCGAGTCCGCTTCCTCTCGCTCTTCCTGATCTCGGTCCTCACCCTCCTCCCGGTTGTGCCGGCGGTAGCCCAGCAGACCCAGACCACGACGCCACAGACCCAAACCGGCCAGCCGTCCACGGGACAGCCTGCGCCCCAGGGCTTCTCACCCGGCATGCTCTCCCAGCTGCCGTCGATAAGTCTGGGTGACCCGGATTCCGAGGGCTATGCCCTGCCGATTCAGCTGCTTCTGCTGCTGACCGTGCTCTCGCTGGCACCCGCCATCGTCATCCTGATGACGAGTTTCACCCGACTCGTCGTGATCCTGGGCATCCTCCGGCAGGCGATGGGCACCGCCCAGTCTCCACCCACGCAGGTGCTGATTGGCCTGGCCATCTTCCTGACCATGTTCATCATGGCGCCGGTCTTCAGCGAGATACACCGTGACGCGCTCGATCCGTATATGGATGGCCGGATCAGCCAGGAGGTGGCGTTCGAAAACGCCTCCAAGCCCATCAAGAAGTTCATGCTGACGCAGACCCGCCCCAAGGACCTGCTCCTGTTCATGGACATGGCCAAAGTCACTTCCTTCCAGAATGGAGATGACACCCCGCTCTACGTCCTCGTACCCGCTTACGTGATCAGCGAACTCCGCATCGCCTTCCAGATCGGGTTCATGATTTTCCTACCGTTCCTCATCGTGGACCTCATCGTGGCCTCCGTGCTCATGAGCATGGGCATGATGATGCTCCCACCGGTGATGATCTCCCTTCCGATGAAACTCCTGCTGTTCGTGCTCGCGGATGGCTGGTATCTCATCGTTGAGTCGGTGGTCCGCGCCTACATCGGCTCCTAGGAGCCGCACAACCCCACAAGAATGAACGTAGACGTCGCACTCTACTGGGTCTCGGAGTCCATGCAGCTGGCAGTCATGTTGGCCGGCCCCCTCCTCATTGCCGCACTCTGTGTGGGTATCGTCGTTTCGCTCTTTCAGGCGGTTACCTCGATGCAGGAGATGACCCTGAGCTACATCCCCAAGATTGCCATCGTAGGTGGAGTCCTTCTGCTCCTGACTCCCTGGATGCTGGAGATGATGACTGACTTCGCCACGCGGGTCTTCACCTTCATCCCGAACGTGTCCCATTGACTCCTGAGGACCTGCTCGATCCCGTCAGGATTGCAGCCATCTTCCTGATTTTTGTCCGCGTGGGCGGCATGATGTCGGCTGCGCCTTTCTTTGGGCACAAGTCGATTCCAGTCAAGGTCCGCCTCCTCCTGGCAATCCTATTGTCCTGGGTGGTCGTCGGCTTCGTGACCCCTCCTCCGGCTCAGCTGATCGCCCGTCCTCTCGGACTGGTTGTGGCGATTGGAACCGAGATGCTGACCGGCATCGCTATCGGCTTCGCCGCTCAGTTTCTGTTCTGGGGCGTGCAGTATGCGTCGGATGTCCTGGGATTCCAGATGGGTCTAGCCATGGCTCAGATTTTCGACCCCACGACGAATTCGAACACCAACCCACTCGGGCGCCTGATCATGATGGCGTTCCTGATGATCTTTATCCTCCTGGATGGACAGCACGTGCTGCTTGAGGGACTGGTTTTTTCTTTCGACGCGGTCCCGCTGGCTGGCGGCAACATTCAGGCAACCGGTCCACAGCTTCTGAAGATGGCCGGCGGGCTCTTTACGACAGGCCTGCGGCTGGCCTCACCCTTCATGGTGACCTTCTTCCTGGTGGAATCTGCGATGGGCATCTTTGCCCGAGTGGTTCCGCAGGCTGACCTCTTCTCCCTGGGCATGCCGATCAAGCTGTTGATCGGCCTCAGCCTGGCCGTCCTGTTCGTGCAGAACCTGGTGCCTCTTGCGCCCGAGCTGCTGGATAACATGTCCGCCAATGTCATTGACCTGCTGAACATCCTCAGGTCGTGAGCGAAGACAAATCAGATAAAATATTTGACCCCACGCCGGGTCGAATACGCAAGGCCCGCGAGGAGGGCAACCTGTTCAAGTCACAGGACGTGACATCCATCGCGCTCCTGATGACCGGTGTCACGATGATCGTGGTCTTCATGCCGAGGGCCTTTGACGCCATGAAGACCATGGCCGCCCGGACGTTTCTGGCCTCGGCCACCACCCCGGTCAACCTGACCGCGATGCCAAGCATTCTTCAGGACATCGGCGTGCAGACGGGGATGATCCTGGCACCCTTCATCGGTGCGATCCTGGTTACCTCCATCGGCATTCAGTTGGCGCAGAGCGGTTGGAATGTGACTACCAAGCCGCTTGAACCGAAGCCGGACAAGATCTCGCCCCTCAAGGGACTCAAGCGAATTTTCTCGGCCAAGGGCGCCTTCAACACGGCCAAGGCCATTCTCAAGATTGCCATCGTCGGGCCGGTGGCCTATGCCGAGATATCCGGCCGGATGGAGGAAATTCTGATGCTACCCGCTCTGGCCATGCCCGAGATCGTGGCGCTCGCCGGGCAGTGGATGACCATCCTGGTCTATAAGCTCCTCCTTGTGCTCCTGGTACTCTCCATCGTGGACGCCGCCTTTGAGAAGTGGAAGTACCACGAAGACCTGAAGATGAGCAAGCAGGAAGTCAAGGACGAGTCCCGCGAGTCGGATGGAGATCCACACATCAAGTCGCGCCGCAAGCAGTTGGCCATGGAAATGAAGCGTCGGCCGCGGCTGGACCACGCGATCCTGAAGGCCGACGTGGTCATCACCAACCCGACTCACTTTGCGGTCATGCTGCGGTATGACCCCGAGGAAGCCATGGCGCCCTTCGTGCTCGCCAAGGGGATTCGCAAACGCGCCCTCCGCATCAAGTCCCTGGCCCACGAATTTGAGGTTCCGATGGTCGAGGACCGGCCGTTGGCCCGGGCTTTGTACCACACCGTTGAAGAGATGGCTGAGATACCCGCGGATCTGTATCCCGCAGTGGCCACGATCCTGGCGGAGATCTATCGCCAGAAGGGTCTCTCACTCAACTAACCCCACCCCGCGCCAAACGACTCTGTGGCCAAGAACGCCTCGAAAATAGCCCCTGACGACGCCAACGGCACCAGTGCCAACGTAGAAGCCGTCATCGCGACCACGTTCGTCAGCATCCTGCTGGTGCTGGTGATTCCGCTTCCGACGTTCATCCTGGACCTGCTGCTGGCGACCAATATTGCCATCAGTCTTGCGGTGCTCCTGACGGCATTTTATGCCGAGCGTCCGCTGGATTTTGCCGTTTTCCCTGGGCTGCTTCTGATCACTACCCTCTTTCGGCTTTCGCTGAACGTGGCCTCCACGCGGCTCATCCTCAGCGAGGCCAAGGCTGGCGCGCTGATCCAGGCCTTCGGCGACTTCGTGGTGGCCGGCAACTACGTGGTGGGTACGATCATCTTCCTGGTCCTGGTGATCATCAACTTTGTGGTCATCACGAAAGGCTCCGGACGTATTGCGGAAGTAGCCGCCCGGTTTACGCTCGATGCGCTCCCCGGCAAGCAGATGGCCATCGACGCAGACCTGAACGCGGGTCTGATCGACGACGACACCGCCCGGACCCGACGCGACGAGGTTGGACGCGAGGCCGACTTCTACGGGGCCATGGACGGTGCGAGCAAGTTCGTCCGTGGAGATGCCATTGCCGGACTGGTTATCACCGCCATCAACATCGTCGGCGGCCTGATCGTAGGCATCGCTCAACTGGGTCTTGGTGCGGGCGAAGCCGCCAGCACCTTTGTACTCCTCTCCATTGGTGATGGCCTGGTATCGCAGATACCCGCCCTCCTGATCTCGACCGCCGCCGGTATCATTGTGTCCAGGGCCAGTGGCTCGACCAATCTGGCGACCGACTTCAAGATGCAGCTGTTCAGCCGCCCCTATCCCCTCCTCATCACGGGCGGGTTTTTGGGAATGCTCGGCCTGGTCCCCGGTCTGCCCATCACGCCCTTCTGGCTGCTCGCCGGTGGACTCATCATACTCGGTCGACGCAGGCTCAAGGCAGAAAGCGTCGAGGCAGACGAGGAAGCAGCCGCGGCCAAAGCCAAGGCTGCCGCGGACGCGGAGCCCGAGAAGGAAGACAAACCCTCCGACCTGCTCCTGGTGGATCCCCTCGAATTAGAGATCGGCTATGCCCTCATCCCGATTGTCGATCCGAATCAGTCCGGCGACCTGCTCGAACGCGTCCGACTCCTGCGCCAGCAGCTTGCCATGGAACTGGGAATCGTCGTTCCGCCCATCCGGATCCGGGACAACGTGTCGCTGGGGTCCAACAAGTATGTCATCAAGCTGAAGGGTAATCCGATTGCCGAGGGCGAGGTTCTTCCCAATTACCACCTGGCCCTGATCCCGGAGGGCTCCGGTTCAGTGCCGCCGGGCATTGAGGTCAAGGACCCGACCTTCGGGCTTCCCGCCATCTGGGTCTCGCAGCGCCACCTTCCCGATGCCGAACGCGCGGGCCTCTCTCTGGTCGAGGCTCCGGCGGTCGTCACTACCCACCTGCTCGAGATTCTGCGCAAGTCAGCCTACCAGCTGCTGGATCGACAGGAGGTCAAGAAGCTGATCGACAAGGTTCAGGAGACCGCTCCAGCACTCGTGGAGGAACTGGTCCCCGAACAGCTTTCGCTCGGCTCGGTCCAGAAGGTCCTGAAGCGCCTGCTCCGCGAGTCCATTCCAATCCGGGATCTGATCTCGATTCTGGAGGCACTCGCCGACAATATTCCGAACACCAAGAATATCGACGTGCTCACCGAGTACGTTCGGGCCGCACTCGCACCTACCATCACACGCCAGTTCGCTGACCCGGATGGAATCGTCCGCGCGCTGGTCCTCGAGCCGGGCGTCGAGCAGGAGTTGCTCGGCCGCGCCAAGACCGGCGAACTGCAGGCTGGTACCCTTGGCCTTCCTCCGCAACGCGCCGAGGCGCTGGTGGAATCCGTCAGGAGATACGCTCGGGAAATGCTGGCCGAAGGCCATACGCCCGTCCTGCTCGCCTCGCCCGTCCTCCGGCCTACCCTCTTTGGCTTCCTGGCTCCCATGATCCAGGAAATCGTGGTGCTTTCGTACCACGATCTGCTCTCCGATGTCCAGGTGGACATTGTCGGGCAAGTCAGTTTTGAGCGAATCGAAGCCGTAGCCGCCTAGTCATGGAGATCAGAACACTTACCGGAACGACCATCTCCGACGCACTCGCTGAGGCGCGCAGCCTCTGGGGAGACTCGGTGGTCATGCTTGAGGCCCAGCCTCCGTCTCCAGGACAGCGGGCCCGGATTGCGGTGGGCGTGCGTGACGCGGAGCCGACGGTGGCCGAGCCGGCGGTGGCCGAGCCGACCGCGGCCGAGCCGGCGGTGGCCGCGCTGGCGGTGGCCGAGCCGACAGCGGCCGCGGCGGCGGTGGCCGCGCCGCTCGACCTGGTTGTTGCCGACCTGCTTGAGGGTGGCACTACCTGGGGTGTGCCGGGCCCGAGTGATCTCGGCTCCTCGATTCGGCCTGCATTTTCCGGACGCTCGACGGCTTCGGAAATCGCGGTCACGCCGCCGCCCGGGGCCCTTCGCCGCTCGGCGCGAGGCACTGGCGCCCTGCTGGAACGACGCATCCGGCCAGCCACAGATGTCTTTGCGCACATTTCCTCCGGCCACGAAACCCCCGCCGATCTCGAGCCCATGGGGCCCGCTGAATCGGAGGTCGAAAACCGGCCCGATCCGACACGCGAGCCCATCTTTGGGCAGCTGATTCGCCGGGGTATCAGACCCAAGAGGGCCCGCCTTCTTGCGGAAGCCTCCCTTCGGCACGGTATTCAGGCCGCGGTCCAAATGTTGGCCGAATATCTCCCTCCGAGGGCAACCCGGCGGGCTCCGTCCCGCGTCCTGTTCACCGGCGAGGCCGGCTCGGGCAAGACCGCGCTGGTCCTTCGGAGTGCCCTTTCGCGCATCCGGGCCGGGCGACGCGCGCCGGCCGTCGTGGTCGTGGCCCCCAGAGCGGGCGAACTGCGCGGCTGGCAGGATCCTACTTCAATGTTCGAGTCCTTCGACCTCCGCGTAGTGCGCTGCAGCCGCGAGGCTCTCCCCTCGGCGCTGGCAGCGCTTGACGGCGAAGTACTGATCGATACGCCGGCCGGCTTCAG
>JAJCYP010000050.1 GCA_029262855.1 Bacteroidota bacterium
GATCAGGCCCCCACACCTCAGCCGTAGCACGCGAAAAACCCCTACCAAATCGCCCCATACGGCGTCCAAACGGCACGTGCGACCCCCTCAGCTACGCCCCGTATGCTGGCCCTACCCGCGAAACGGTGCGGAAAACGAGGCTAGCCGGCGGCCCCAATGCCCTGACCGGCGTCGATGATGCCTTTCAGTCCGCGGGAATGCTTTCGTGCGAGCCGGATTCGCATCCGGGCAATGGGCACGGCCTCGTTGGGCGCCTCGGAGAGGTACTCCTCTTCCAGGATGTCGGCGACACGCCTCACGTGGGCAATCGCGCCGGCGTTTGTCACGGGGATGCGGACCTCGGTCTCCACGTAGTCGGCCTCCACCAGCAAAACCACTTCTTCGCGCAGCGCTGCCAGGCCTATGCCCCGCGACGCCGATACGAACACCGCCTCGGGATGCTCAGAGCGGAGGCGCTGGATGAACTCGGTCGACTCGACGGCGTCCACCTTGTTGAACACGAGCAGCGTCGGCTTCTCGGCGGCCCCGAGTTCCTTGAGCGTGGCATTGACCACCTTGATCTGATCCTCAAACCGCGGGTGCGAGCAATCCACGACGTGCATCAAGGCGTCACTCTCCCGGACTTCATCCAGTGTGCTCTTGAAACTCTCGATCAGCCGGTGAGGCAACTTCCGGATGAACCCGACGGTGTCGGACAGCAAGACCTCCTTGTTTCCGCTGATTCGGACGAGTCGGGTCGTGGCGTCGAGGGTTGCGAAGAGCCTGTTTTCGGCCAGCACAGAGGTGTCGGCCAGCGCATTCATCAAGGTGGACTTACCGGCGTTTGTGTAGCCTACCAGGGAGATCCGCGCAAACTCGCCACGCCCCTTCCGTTGAGTGGTCCGCTGCTTGTCGATCTTGTCCAGACGCTCCTTGAGCGTCGCGATGCGATGTCCGATCAGGCGGCGGTCCGTCTCAATCTGCGTCTCTCCCGGACCCTTGGTTCCGATTCCACCGCTCTGTCTCGAGAGATGGGTCCAGTGCCGGGTCAGTCGCGTGCGCAGGTATTCAAGCTGGGCCAGCTCGACCTGGGTCTTGGCGATGGCCGACCGGGCGTTACGAGCGAAGATGTCCAGAATGAGCGCCGATCTGTCAATGAGCTTGCACTTGATGGTGCGCTCCAGATTTCGCAGTTGGTTCGGGCTCAGGTCATCGTCGAAAATCACAAGGTCTGCCTTGTGCTGGTCCACCATCTCCTTGAGTTCCTCCACCTTGCCGGAGCCCACGTACGTCGCGGGGTTTATCCCCCGAACACGTTGCATCAGGGTGTCGGCCGTGTCCGCGCCGGCCGTGTCGGCCAGCAGTTCTAATTCCTTGAGGGAGTCTTCGACTTCCCAGGGCTGAACGCCCTGAGTCACGACACCGACAAGCACGGCCGTCTCCCGCCGATCGTTCTGGGTAATACTCAATTGGTAGGCCTAGCTGGCTGCGCGGGGGCCGCGCACCCGTTCGGCCGGTTTGATTTGACGCTGTTCGAGTCTCTCCGCAACAAGAAGGCGGAAGCGCTCCAGATGAACGGCGGGAACGGGGACATCCAGACGCATGGTCTCTGTCTGCCCGCTGCTCTGGTAGAGGAATACGAACTGCGTTTTGTGCCCGGACTGAGCCTCGAAATAGTCTGTCACCTGGCACCAGGGGAGCGCGGATTCTCGACGGCCGAGGCCGGCCACGAGGCCATGTCGCGAGACAATAACGGTGGCGCCGACGACCACCGAGGCAAACCAAAGGCCACCGCCGGTCACGTAGCCAAGGAAAACCCATCCAGGAACACTGCTGCCCGTATTGACTGCATACAGGGCCAGAAGGCCAATCATGCCGACAAAGGTGACCGGCCAGGCCGCCGTCACGGAGACCGAATGCCACGACAGCAATGGATCGGCCACCCGGATCCGCTGGTACACGGTCAGGAGAAAGAGTGCGGCGGTCACCGAAAGAAACGCCGCTACCAGTATCGTGTGAAAAAGGGGCATGATGGGTTGAGGTGAGAGGGGTCGACTAGGATGCCGTTTCAGGCTTCCATTGTCTGGCGACCACCATCTCCGCCGCCAGAAAAAGCAACGCAAGCGCCAGAAACACGTTCCAGAGGTCCGCTCCGCGACGGGCGTCCGCCACCCTGTCCGCAATCGGACCCGCACCGCCCACTTCCAATGCCGTGACTGTGGCATCGGAGCGTTGCGAGAGCATTGAGGCGGCCTCAGTCGGAGACGCCAACTGCAGATCTGACTCGCGTGGCGCGTTGTTCACAGCCACCAGCCGCTGGGTCTCCCCGTTGACCAAGACCCTGTAGAGCCCAGCCTCCTCGAGCAGGCCACCCAGGTTTACCAGCGTTCCGCCAACACCCGATCGCGTCAGGGGAGCCGACTCCAGCCCGCCTGGGGAATTGACGAGAATCGTTGCCGACTCGTCAATGCCGGCCAGCAGCACTTCGCCCGATTCTCCCACGTTAAACGTGTCCCCCGTGGTTGTGCCGCTGGCAGACAGCAAGAACATCGAACGGTAGACAAGCGGGATGAACAGACCCCGTGTCGGGAGATCCGACCACGTCGGATCAGGTGCAACCGCCATCAGCAGCATGCTGCCACGGCGATGCCGGATTTCCTGGAGAAACGGAGCGCCCGATGACATCTCCATCACCGAAGCCTCTGCCCCGGCGCCCGGAGTGTATATCATCCTCTGATATATGGTGGGTCGTTCCAGTCCTCCGGAAGAGGCGTCCAGAACACCGCTGAAGAGCGGGTGCTCCAGATCCACCCTGTCGATCGCGTCGACGGTCGTGCCATCGCCACCCGAGGGGAGGCTCGATACACGCCCTCCACCAACGGCGGACAGGAGTCCATTGTAGTCCTCGATCCGCGCCGAGGCCGAGGGGAAGAAGAGCACGCCTCCTCCAGCCCCCACGTACGTGGCGACCCGGTCGATCTCTCCGGACGTGAGCGTCCGCGGTGATGCCAGAATCACAGCATCGTATGCCGAGAGGTCCAGGGACGCCAGGTCGCGTTCAGGGACAGTCCTGATGGAGAGCGAGATTCGGGGATCCGCCCTCAGTGCCGCGCCCAGATACCGGATATCCTGTCCGTCGCCTGCCACGACCAGCACCTGACGCTGGTCCGGCACCCGGAGCGCGAAATACGCCTTGTTGTCGTCAGGGAAGACATCGTCCTCCGTCTCCACGACGCCCGCCAGCCAACCACGCTCGGTGGGCGATACGCTGAACTCGACCGTTGTCGCGGCACCCGCGGAGAGATCGGAGGTGGACTGCGCCACCCTCACCCCTTCCAGATAAACGCTGGTCACATAGGAGGCCGCGGCAGCGCCGCCGTAATTCGTCAGGGTCGCCGCAAGTTGAACAGGCTGGTCGGCCTCGACAATGCGGGATCGCAACTCCACCTCTGCCACGCCTACGTTGTCGGGACTGCCCGAACCGACGGGAACGAGATACACGGGCGAGGTGTCTGCAATGCGCGTGCCCGCCGTATCGACCAGCGTCGAGGCCTGAAGGTCGCTGATGAAGTAGATCTCCCTGTTCTGACTCGCAACCCGCCCCATGCCTTCTGCCGCCGTGGCGAGCGCCTCCAAACCGGTTCGGGCCGAAGCACTGACCGACAGCGCGTCCAGGCGCCTGAGGGCGGCTTCCCCGCCAGGCCCGATGGAGACTGGACCGCTGGCCCCCAAGCCGACAATGGCGACTTCGTCGCGCGAGTCGGTGTCCGCGAGAATCCCTCGCGCCAGAGCCGTCGCCTGATCGATGTAAGCGCCCCGCGAATCCCGCTGCGTCATCGACGGGGACGTGTCCACGACGACCGCCACTCCTACCGGCGCGGCCCCTGCAAACGCTCCAGCGAGTTGTCCCGTCAAGGTTGGACGCGCGAACGCAATCACCATCGCGGCGATGGCCAGCGTCCGAAGCACGAGCAGCAACCACTGCTTGATGCGGACGCGCTGCATGGTCGAACGCTCGACCTCCCTCAGAAACGCCAACGAAGAGAAGTCTACTTTCTTCGGCTTCCGAAAATTGAATAGATGGATGATCAGCGGCACGCCGGCTGCGATCAAGCCAATCAGAATGAGGGGGTTCAGGAACGTCATGAGCCCGCATACAACGAGGCGTGGGGGGGGCCGTTCCGAAGGGGTTCCGGAGTGCATACCTGTGTGTGATCCCAACCGCCGGCCGCGCGTACAAGGCTGTCTTTGTTTTTTCAGCGTCTCATGCCCAAGCCTTCCAAGCGGTCAATCACAATCAGGGGTGCCCGCCAGCACAATCTGAAGGGGATTGATATAGACATCCCCCGAGGCAAACTGGTGGTGTTCACCGGACCGTCTGGTTCCGGCAAGTCATCACTGGCGTTCGATACCATTTACGCCGAGGGACAGCGGCGTTATGTGGAAAGCCTGAGCGCCTACGCCCGGCAGTTCCTGGAGCGAATGGACAAGCCGGACGTGGATGTGATCACGGGTCTTGCGCCGGCGATTGCCATCGAGCAGAAGACCACCAGCCGAAATCCCCGGTCTACCGTGGCGACGCAAACGGAGATTTACGACCATCTCCGTCTCCTCTTTGCCCGCATCGGTATCACGTATTCGCCGGTCTCCGGCGAGCCCGTCACGAGCGACACACCGCGCTCGGTCGCGACGACGCTCACCGATGAACTGGAGGACGGCGCCCGATTCTATCTGGGATTCAGGTTGCCCGAGCGGAAGGGCATCACCCTGGTCCGCGAACTCGATTCACTGAAGCGACGGGGTTTCTTCCGCCTCCTGATTTCCTCCGCCAAGGGCGAGAAGATCGTTGACCTGAATGAGACGGAGCCGGCCAAGGTGAAGGCTGCCCGGAAGCGAATCTTGGTCATCGCCGATCGGCTGTCTGTTCGAAAAGGGGAGGAGAGCGCGTTGGCCAGGCTGTCGGACTCCGTCGAGATGGCCTTTCGCGAGGGAGGAGGGCGCGCCGTTGCCCGCGTGGCGGATTCCAGGGAAGAGTTCGAGTTCAGCGAGTTCTTTGAGCGGGATGGCCTCCGGTTTGAGGAGCCGTCGCCCAACCTCTTCTCGTTCAACTCCCCCCTGGGTGCCTGTCCCGAGTGCCAGGGATTTGGCCGGGTGACCGGCCTGGATCCGGACCTGATCATCCCGAAGCCCCAGTTGTCCATTCGGCAGGGGGCCGTGGCGCCCTTTCGAACCGATCAGTGGAGCCAGTACTTCCGGGACCTGATCCGGGCGGCTGCGGATGCGCGGATCTCCATTGATGTCCCCTACGCGGCGCTCAATGAGGAAGAACGAAGGTTGGTGTGGGAAGGGGCCGGCGAGTACGCGGGCATCAACGGCTTCTTCGCCATGCTGGAGAAGCAGAACTACAAGATGCACTACCGCATCCTGCATGCGCGGTACAGAGGGTACACCGAGTGTCCGGAGTGCAAGGGTTACCGCCTGCGAAAGGAGGCCCGCTACGTTCGCATCCGTGATACTCACATCGGTCAGGCGGGTGAGCTGACGGTCGGAGAGGCTCGGGATTTCTTCGAACAGCTGGAGCTCACGCCACACGAATCCGACGTGGCCGGACGTGTGATTCACGAGGTCCGGAAGCGGCTACGCTTTCTGGATGACGTGGGTTTGGACTACCTCACCCTGAACCGGTTGAGCCAAACGTTGTCCGGCGGGGAAAGCCAGCGTATCCACCTCGCCACATCACTGGGCTCCGCGCTCGTGGGCTCGCTCTACGTCCTGGATGAGCCCTCCATTGGACTGCACCCGCGGGACTCGGACCGCCTCATTTCCATCCTTGAGAACCTCCGCGACATCGGCAACACCGTGATTGTTGTCGAACACGAGGAGGCGATGATGCGCCGGGCAGACTACTTGGTCGACTTCGGCCCGGGGGCCGGTCGGCACGGTGGTACCATTGTCTCGGAGGGCAATCCGGAACACGTGCTCGCGGACCCGGCGTCGTTGACGGGCGCGTACCTCTCCGGCACGAAGCGTATCGAAGTCCCCGCCACTCGCCGGTCCGTGGATGCGCGGGACGTGATCATGGTTGAAAAGGCGAGGCAGCACAATCTGAAGCACGTGGATGTGCAAATCCCGCTTGGGATTGTGACCTGCGTCACGGGCGTTTCCGGATCCGGCAAGTCGACACTGATGCACGACATCGTGTACCTCGGCCTCGCAAGGCTCCTGGGTTTGGAGGTTTCGGACGAAAAGGTCGGCGCACACGATTCCATTCGTGGTCATCGCCTGATTGACCACGTTGAGCTGGTCGATCAGAACCCCATCGGGCGTTCGCCCCGCTCGAACCCCATCACCTACATCAAGGCCTTTGACCAGATCAGGCAGCTGTTCGCCAACACCCATCAGGCGCAGGTGCGAGGCCTGAAGCCGGGCTACTTCTCCTTCAACGTGCCCGGCGGGCGATGCGAGACTTGCCAGGGCGAGGGACAGGTGAAGGTGGAAATGCAGTTTCTTGCCGATCTCTATCTGGAATGTGAGGCCTGCAGGGGCACGCGGTACAAGCAGGAAGCCCGGGAGATGCACTATCAGGGGCGGAGCATCGATCAGGTGCTCGCCATGACGGTGGACGAGGCCCTCGAGTTCTTCTCCGATCAGGGACAGCTCACGAGGAAGCTCCAGGTGCTCAGCGAGATCGGGCTGGGGTATATCTCGCTCGGCCAGCCCTCAAACACGCTTTCGGGTGGCGAGGCCCAGCGCATCAAGCTGGCGGGCCACCTGGCCAAGACCAGCAAGCAGCGGATCCTGTACCTCTTTGATGAGCCCACCACCGGGCTTCATTTTGACGATATCCAGAAACTCCTCGGAGCCTTTGACCGCCTGGTCAGGAGCGGGCACTCGGTCGTGATTATCGAGCACAACCTGGACGTCATCAAATGCGCGGACCACGTCATCGACCTCGGACCCGAAGGCGGCGTGAGAGGTGGATTCGTGGTTGCCGCGGGGACCCCGGAGGAGATAGCCGGCAACCCGGAGAGCCACACGGGCCGATTCCTCCGGACCGTATTGCCGGAATTCGCGGATGCCCCTCAAGAACCTGTCTAATTGAACCGTAACCAAACAGGAGCGACGGTCACACACCAGCCTCGACATCCCGCCCTCCTCTGAGCCTGACCAACATCTACCCCATATCATCCGTAGCCGACTCCGGGACTGACACCGCGGTCGTGAGCCCAGTAACGTCCCGGGCGCAGGCCTCGGCCGTTTCAGCCGGACGTCTCGCGGGCAAGCGCATTGCTCTGTTCACGGGCGCGTACAACCATATCGCCGATGGGGTATCGCTGACGCTCAACCGCCTGGTGCGACACCTCGAACAGGAGGGCGCCGTTGTCAAGGTGTATGCCCCGACCGTCGAGGAGGCAGTACTCGAGCACGCCGGGATGCTGGAGCCCGTGCGCTCGATCGCCATGCCGGGGAGACCGGAGTACCGGATTTCGCTGACCATGACGCGCAGGCAGATCAAATCGATCGAAGAATTTGCGCCTGATCTTGTCCACCTCGCGACGCCAGACATACCTGGAGGACAGGCGCTCCGCTGGGCGCTGAAGCACGGAGTCCCGGTGGTTGGGTCCTACCACACCCACTTTACCTCCTATCTGGGCTTTTACGGGCTCGGCTGGGCCGAGCGTTACCTGTGGCATCGCCTCCGCAAGTTCTACGGTCGCTGTCTACACACGTACGTGCCGTCCCAATCCATGGCCGAGGTTCTGGCTGAGCACGGCATCGCGGACGGCGTTCGGCTCTGGAGGCGCGGCGTTGAATTGCAGCGTTTCGACCCGGCCAAGCGCGACCTGGCCTGGCGGCGGGATCTGGGCTTTGCCGACGATGATGTCGTGGTCACTCTGATCAGTCGCCTGGTAGTCGAGAAAGGACTCACGACATTCGCCAAGACCATTCGGCTCCTTCTGGATCGCGGCATTCCTGTCCGCTGTCTGATCGTGGGCAAGGGTCCCGGGCGGGAAATGCTGGAGGCCGAGCTTCCCGAAGCCGTCTTCCTGGGGCACCGAAAAGGCAAGGAGCTGTCCCGTGCCTACGCCTCGTCTGACATTTTCGTCTTCCCGAGTTTTACCGAGACCTTTGGCAACGTGACGCTGGAGGCCATGGCCTCGGGCCTGCCGGCTGTATGTGCCGATGCGACCGGGAGCCGGTCACTGGTCATTCCAGGCCGAACAGGATTCTTGGCACCACCGGATAACGCCGAGGTGTTCGCCGCCCATGTCGAGCGATTGGTGACCGACAAGGCCCTCCGGTCCTCGATGTCTGAGGCCGCGCGCGAGGAGGCCGCCACGTACGCCTGGCCGAGAGTTCTGGGAAGCATCGTCGGGTACTATCTCGAAGTCCTGCCCGAGCGCGAGATGTCCGGGGCCTGAGATGATGCGCCTGCTGTTTGTCTCGCACTCCTTGCCACCGAAAGACAGGCCGCTGGACAATCTTGGTGGAATGCAGCGGGTGGCACTCGAACTGGATGCGGCGCTCCGGGATAGCCCCGGCGTTTCGTACCATACCCGCTTCCTCCGGGCACCGTGGAGGACCATCCATATCCAGTCCGCAGCCTTTCTCCTGAGATCCCTCCCGGCATTGGCCGCGGTGGCGCGACGACGCGAGGTCGATGTCATTCTCTTTTCCTCGATGGTCACCGCGGCCCTCACCGTGTTTTTGCGTCCCGTGTTTCGGCGAAATGGAGTCATGACGGCCGCCATCGTTCACGGGCTCGACGTCACCACTCCGGCCAGGCCTTATCAGTGGTTCGTGCCGAAAGTGTTCGCATCGCTGGACCTTGTGATGCCAGTATCAGCCGCTACGGGCGAGGAGTGCGTCAAACGTGGATTGGACCGCAACCGTCTGCGACCGGTCCGGAACGGCGTCGATACCGACCGCTTCGAGGAGCCCGGTTTCGAACGAGGGGTACGGGGGAAGGCCCTCGCTGCCATCGACGGCGCAGACGCGCTCCCTGACGGCGCAGTCGTGCTCGCCAGCGTGGGCCGGCAGGTCGAGCGCAAGGGCTTCAGCTGGTTCGTGCGCGAAGTCATGCCGGGCCTGCCCGACCACATCCACTACTGGCTGGCCGGTAACGGACCCGAGCATTCCGCCATCCGGGAGAGCATCGATTCGGCCGGACTCACGCATCGTGTGCGGCTGCTGGGCCGGGTCTCCGAAGAAGAGCTGGCCGCCCTCTATCGCGGTGCCGACCTGTTCGTGATGCCGAATGTCCCCGTCCCCGGAGACATGGAGGGGTTCGGCGTGGTAATGCTGGAGGCCGGCCTGAGTGGGCTGCCCACGGTCGGGGCCCGTCTGGAGGGCATTGCCGAAGTGATCACCAACAACCGCAATGGACGGTTGGTAGAGTCAGGCGACGCGGCCGCCTTCTCCAGGGCAATTCGCCACTATGTCGATGACCCGGCCGTTCTGCTACAGGCATCACGAGATGCCTATCGGCACACGCGCAGCCATTTCTCGTGGACAAGCGTCGGGGCCGAATACGTGGACGTGCTCAAAGCGCGTCTCGCGACTCGAGGTACGACAGCAGCGCCGGCAGGAAAATGAGCGCGGCGGCGAGCGTGGCTCCGATTCCAACCACGGCCAGTGACCCGATGCTGTTCAGCCCGGGATGGAAGCTCAGGAGCAGCCCCCCAAACCCAACCATCGTGGTCAGCGAACCCATGGTGACATGCTCGCCGGTTGAGCGGAGAACTCGCCGAATGGAGCCGGGCCCCAACTCGCGGTAGCGGCTCACCAGGTGAACCCCCGCGTCGTTTCCAATCCCCAGCACTGCGGGAAGGACAATCAGATTGTAGAAATTCAGCTTGAGACCCAGGACCTCGACCAGCATCAGCATCCAGAGGATTCCGACAATGAGTGGCAGCAGTGCCAATGCGGCATAGCGAATGCTCCCGAAGGTCAGCCACATGAGGAGAACGACCATGAACAGCGTGGCAAGCACCATCCAGGGAGCCTCACGCTGCATGAGCTTGAGCATGTCGGCAGCCACCAGCGAACTGGAACCCGCGTGATAGACCGAGCCCTCCTCCGTCTCGATACGTCCTACGTCTTCCGAGAAGGCAATCGACTGGCGCCCGTCCGAGAGGCCAACCGATGGGTAGATGATGACGAAATTGCCCAGCTCCCCGGTCTTGGATGTGAAACGCTCCACGAGGAACTGCGGCACTTCAGAGAGCGAGATAGGGCGATCGGTGCCGGCGGCGCGGCGCAGTCGCTGCATGTCCTCTGAATCATCCTCCTGAAGGAAGGAATCCTGAAGAGTCAGCCGGACACGGGCCAATCGACCCAGGCGCCTTCGCTGGGCAGCGGGCGACTGCGGAAATCTCTCCTGGAGGGTTTCGACCCGATCGATGGTCGGCGACAGCGAATCGGCCAGCATGTGCGCCTTCAGCGCCGCGACTACCGGCGCAACCTCCGAGCTGTCGTCCAGCACTACATAGGCCGGGTTACGATTGCGTCCGTCGTTGTACACCCGCCGCATCACGTCGGCCCTGGCGTTGTACGCCTCGTAGGTCGGCTCCAACTCGCCGAACCGATACTCGAAGCCCACCCGACCCAGAGCGAGGACGGCCACGGCAATGGCCACCACGGAAAGGGCCAGGATGGTCCTGGCTCCACGAATCGAGGAGCGTACCCGGACCGCGGCGGGCTCTCGCAGTCCAGGGTCAAGGCCGCTGTCGAAATTCAGGAGTCGGAAACGCTCAAAGAGAACGAGTAGCGCCGGCATGACCAGCATCATGGCCAAGAGCGCGAACAGGATTCCGCTGCCGGCCATCGCCCCGAACTGGCTGAATCCCCGAAAATCTGCGACGACCAGAATCAGGAGTGCGGCGGCCGTGCTGACGGCGCCGACGGCAATCGCCATACCGGTGGAGACAAACGTGGTCTCGGCGGCCTCTGCGGGTGCGTGTCCATCCGCGCGTTCTTCCGAGTACCGCGCGTAGAAGTGAATTCCAAAGTCGATGCCCAATCCAAACAGCACCAGACCCAAGGTCGACGTCATCAGGTTCAGGGACCCGAACAGGACGCTTGCCAGGCCAAACGTCCACGAGAGGCTCATTGCGAGGGGAATCCCGATAACCAGCGCGAGTACCGGGGTCCGAAGCAAGAGACCCACCAAAAGGTGGGGACGAAACGAGCCGCCGGAGCGCGCTCGGTACGACTTGTACGAGAAGTAGGCCAGCACCAGAAGCAGTACGGCCAACGCGCCGGCGCCAAACGATCCGATGACGTCCCGCTGGATGGTCTCCACCTCGATCATGCTGCGCTGCAGGCGTCCGGCCAGTACCACCTCCATGTCGCCGTGGTACCCCGCGGGATCGAGTTCGTCCACGAGGGCCTGGAGATCCACATACAGCGCTCGCGTCACGCTGATGTTCGTCTGCGACCCGGATGGGTAGAATTTGAGCACCATGGTGGTGCTGTCATCCGACACGGGAAAGTCCTTGGCTACGATGCTGTCGTAGATCTCTTCCAGTTCCTGGGCCACCGAGTCCGGCTCCTCCTCCTCGTCATCCAGATCAAAGAAGAACGGATTCGCCTCCAGACGGGAGTCTTCAATCTTGCCGGCCAGCCAGAACTCGAGCAGGTCCAGTTCCGCTTCGGTGGCGAAATAGAGGGCGTTCGACTTCAGGAATTCCGTATCCGAGCGGTAGTCGACATGGGTCAGATAGGGCTCTCCCGTCTGCGGGTTGGTTATCGCCAGGGCTCGCGGAATCAACGCCTCGGCGAACGCCCGATTGGCGGCGAACGACGGGCTGACGATTCCGACCGACGCCTCAGATTCTCCGCCGACGGTATCCCTGAGGCGCTCGAGCGCGACCTTGCTCGGGTAGTCGTCCGGAATCAGGTTGGCGATGTCCGTGTCTATGCGCAGACTGCGCGCAGACATGACAGCAGCGGCCGACAGAAGCAACGCCAGCACGATAACCGTCACCGGGTGGGCAACGACGGCGCGAATGACCGGCCGCAGGCGCTCAAACGCCCGAACCATGGGACCGGGTTGACTCATTTTGGATCGCCCATCAGTGTTTCCGAAAGCCCCCCAACCCTGAACGATAGGCATTGGTGCCTGCAGCGGGTTGATTTGTCTTTCTTAACTTGCGCCATTCGCGTGCGGCTGCCCCCCGGACCTGCGCCACCAGCCTTTACCCTATGAATGACAATACCTACGACGCCCTGGAAGTCGGACAGACTTTCACCATCGATCGCCACATCACCGCGGAGGATGTTCAGACGTTCGCGGATGTAACCGGGGACGATAATCCTCTTCACGTCGACGAAGCCTTCGCGGCCGGAACACGCTTTGGCAAGCCCATTGCCCACGGTGTCCTGCTCCTGGGCATCATCTCGAAAGTGCTTGGCCGCGATTTCCCGGGACCCGGGAGCATCGCTGTCTCGATCTCTTCCAAGTTCCTGCGACCCGTTCCGGTTGGCTCCACCATCACGGTCGAGGTCCGGGTGGCCGAGAAGCTGGAGAAGTACCGACACATCAAGATGAAGGTCTACGTCTACATGGGCAAGAAAATGTCGCTCGCAGGGGAGGCGACCTTGATCCCGCCGCCCCCTCCGGAAGAAGGCTGAATTTCGCTGCCGTTCGCGAGCAAGGTGCCCGTCCACCAGTGCCTGCCGGTCAGTTGATGAGTTTAACCGTGCGGCCGGCCGGAATCTGATCGTTCAGTTCGACCTGGTTCAGAATGGCCAATTCCTGAGCCGAGAACCCTGCGGCTCCGTTCGCGGGGACGAGCGATTGAAACGTGGTGGTGCGCGCCACGGGTCGCACCTGAATATGGGCAGGTTGGACATTCAGTATGGCCGGATCCCGCAGTGGGGCGAAGCCCTGCATGGCCCGGATGAAGCCCGACTCCCGCTGACTGTAGTTGGCCTGCGCGGCCAGGCCGAGGAATGCGTACACCTGGTTGTTGTACTGCACGAAGTGCGCACGGGCTCGCGTGGTATTCCCTTGGCCGTCAGCCGCATCCACGATGACGAACTGGGCCGGCAGCCCGTAGGCACTGCCCAATCCCGACTGAACCACAACGATTCCATCCTGAGCCGCAAACCGCTCGGCGGCCTCGCGCGCCGTGGACACGCCGGACTCAAGATAGAATCGGATTGCAGAAGCCTGGTCGCTGGCGATCATCACGACCTGTGCGCGCTGATTGATCAACTGGTATCCCTCAGGTACCGGAAACTGAAAGGCCAGCCCCGGATGGTAGAACACCCCGTCCTGGGTGAACCCGTTGCGCGGGTCTTCGCCTGCGATCATGCCGTCGAGGCGTGCGAGGTACTCCGCGCGCTCGACCTTGCCGACCCCGTGGCTCTGCTCCCACTCGGCCGCCATGCGGTGAATCGTGGCCTCCCGCTCCCCGGGATCCGGGTGCGTAGACATGAAGGATGGGATCGAGCCCCCTGAGTTTTCACTCATTCGCTTCAGGGAGCGGAAAAATTCTGCCGCCTCATCCACGGCATACCCGGCCTGAGCGCTGTATTTCAATCCAAGGTCATCCGACTCCCGCTCGTCGTCACGGCCATAAGAGAGGAAGGCGAGCTGGGCCACCTGGCTTCCGCCTTGCAGGATGGAGGATGCCGCATCACCCCCCAGCAATACCTGTCCGCCAACCGCGCCCCCCAGAAGGAGCGCTTGGCCGAAGGTCTGGGTTGCCGCGCGGATGGAGGAGTGACGGCCCACAACGTGCCCAATTTCGTGGCCCACTACTACCGCCAACTGCGCCTCGTTTTCGAGGTGTGCCATCAGCCCGCGCGTCACGTAGACGAATCCACCCGGAAGGGCGAAGGCATTGACCACCGGGCTGTCCAGTAGTCGAAAGTAGAACGGTGTCTGGCGTACCTCGGCGGGGGCACTTGGCCCGCGCGCCTCACTGTACTGAACGAGCTCCTGACCGAGCTGATCGACGTAGTTCGCCAGGGCCGGGTTGTCATATAGACCGTACTCGGCAATGATGGCGGCATCATTCTCCTGACCGAGCTGGACCTCCTGGGCCCACGTATATCCATAGGCCCGCGTCCGGCCAGTCACCAGACTCTTGTCGGTGGTCACGCAGCCTGTCAATTCCAGGACCCCCGTGATAAGGATGAGAATTACCATGGCCTGGCGCGCGGCCGCGCGGAGTGACAATGTCTGAATCATTTGGATCGGGCGCTTACTTATTGGGCGACGGGCAATTTTTCCGTCCGGGTTTTGACGTCGATGGCGCTTGTGGAGGTCCCGTCGAATGGTAGAACCTCTGCAAATACGTCGTGGCGGGCGGCAGTTACCAGGGTCTGACCGACAGCCTCGCCTGCCAGCAGGTCAGAAATGGTGGCCATCCGTTCCGGATCCAGCGTGTCGAAGACGTCATCCAGCAGGAGCAGTGGGCGCTCGCCAAGCCGCTCCTTCAGGTAGAAATACTGCGCGAGTTTGAGGCCCATTACAAATGTGCGGTGCTGACCCTGCGATGCATAGCGTCGCACCAGCAACTCGTCCAGGCTAAAAATCAGGTCGTCGCGATGGGGCCCGATCAGGGTGACGCCCCGCTGGCACTCATCCCCGAAACGGCGGGCCAGCAAGTCCGTGTAGGAAAGCTGCAGCGTCTCCTCGGTCACTTCCGTAGCGTCCGGGACAAACGTTCTGTACGCGATTGAGGGGCGCTCTGTGGTCTCGGCCATGAGGGCATAGGCGCTGTCCAGATGCCGGCAGAATTCGCTGACGAACCGCGCTCGCCGCACGACCAGGCGGCTGCCATGTCTCGTGAGGGCTTCGTCATAGGAGGCGAGCATCTCGCGGCGCATCCCGGCCCGCCTGGCCAGCAGCTCGTTCCGCTGTTTGAGCACCCTGCGATACGCTACCAACGCGGAGAGGTAGGCCGGCGAGGCCTGGCACAGCAGGGTATCGAGAAAGCGGCGGCGTTCGTCCGGACCCTCCTCGGTCAGCCTGTGGTCCGAGGGCGCAAGCACCACGATGGGAAAGCGTCCAACCACGTCGATGAGCCGTTCCAGTGGAGAGCCGTTCACGAACAGTCGCTTCGGATTCCCCAGTACATAGATGAAGCGAATCTTCTCCTCGCCCCGCCGGTCCGTGTGGACCTCGGCATCAATCTGCATCCGGCCGGCGCCCATCTGAAGCGCGTACCGGTCCGAGCTCACCAGGAAACTCTTGGCCAGGCAGGTGTAGTGAACCGCCTCGAGAATGTTCGTCTTGCCCGCGCCATTGGGTCCATGCAGGAGATTGACACCCGGCGTAAACGCGTAGGTCGAATCCGTGTGTGACCGAAGTCCCTGAATGTGAAGTGACCGAATCTCCATTGACGCGCAGTAGATGACGGAGAACGCGATGCGAGTCGATTCGTTCGGAGGATCTCAACCCGAACCGACCCACCATGGATGATAACGCCCGCCTTTTCGCCGAACTCAAAGACCTGGCGACGGAGCAGCGAAATCCGGCCTCCGAGGGCCTCGACGCCCTCGACACAGCCGGCATCCTCGAGGTCATCAATCAGGAGGATCGGCGAGTGGCTGAGGCCGTGGGTACACAACTCCCCTACATCACCCAGGCAGTGGACCTGATCGTGGCGGCCTTCCAGAAAGGCGGACGCCTGATTTATGTCGGGGCAGGGACCTCCGGCAGACTCGGTATCCTGGATGCCTCCGAGTGTCCGCCTACCTATGGAACGCCGCCGGAAATGGTTCAGGGGCTGATCGCGGGTGGCCTCGAGGCGGTTTTCCGTTCCCAGGAGGGCGCCGAGGACCGAAGGGAAGATGGCGAGCGCGACTTGCTGGCGATTGACCTGAGTCCGGATGATGTCGTCTGCGGGATCGCAGCCAGCCGTCGCACTCCCTATGTGGTGGGCGCCGTGGAGTTCGCCCGGTCCCTGGGCTGCGCGACGCTCTTCATTACGTGCACGCCCCGCTCAAATTTCAACATTCCCGTCGACGTCGCCATCTGCCCAGTTGTCGGTCCTGAAGTCATCATGGGGTCCACACGCATGAAGAGTGGGACGGCCCAGAAGTTGGTGCTCAACATGTTGACCACGGCCTCAATGGTGCGTATCGGAAAGGTCTACGAGAACATGATGGTGGACCTCCAGATGACCAGCAAGAAGCTGGTCGAACGTTCCAAGCGGACCGTCATGCAGGTAACCGGATTGGACTACGAAGCCGCCTCGGCTGTCCTGGCTCAGACGGGGGGACACGTCAAGACCGCGCTCGTGATGGTGTTGGCCGAAGTGGATCTAGCGGAGGCAATCCGTAGACTGGAGGCCGCGAGCGGCTTCGTCAGGCCGGCCGTGAATGGGACCCCCTACAGTCTACGGGAGGGTTGATGGTGTCCGGGGTAGTGGTTGTCCAGCAGTGGGTGTCCCGCAGTGGGCTTCCCGGGCAGTGCTCCCGGCTCGTTGGCATCTGAAAAACGCATCTGACTCCAGTGTCGCTTAGAACCGCATATGACCGTATTCGCGAGTCGGCCGCTGCCGGGCGACTCGCCGCCTGGGGACGAGGCGATGCCGGCGACGGGACCCTTGAGATCCGTACCGCGGCCGGCTCCTCGGTGGCGTTCCTTCTGTCCCATCTGGTTGAATCCGGCAAGAGCCTTCTGTGCCTCCTTCCGGATCATGACCAGGCCGCCTACCTTCAAAGCGACTTCCAGCAGATACTGAAGGGAGATGAGCGGGTTCAGCTGTTGCCGCCGTCGGACCATCGACCGTTCGACCCCGAGCACGTAGCCGACCCGGCGCCGGCCATTCAACGAGCCGATGTTCTGGAGCAACTGCTTGGGGGATGGGAAGGAGTCGTTGTATCCGGGATAGAGGCCTTCCTGGAGAAGGTGCCGGCCTCCGAGTCGCTGGCCGAGTCTACCATCACGCTGACGACGGGAGACAACGCGCCTCCCCAGGCGCTGATTGAGAAACTGGTCTCCAGCGGATTCGACCATGTAGAGTTTGTCGAACAACCGGGCGAGTTGGCGCTCCGGGGTGGCATCCTGGACGTTTTTCCATTTGTGGGCGATTACCCGATTCGGCTTGAGTACTTCGGCGATGAGGTGGACTCGATCCGGGAGTTTGACATCCATACCCAACGGTCGGTGAGTCGTCTGTCGCAGGCCAGGTTGGTACCGAATCTTGACGCTTCCACCACGGGCAACCGAAGCCCCGTCTCGGACTACCTGCCGGATGATCTGATTCTGGTCCTGTTCGACCCGGCAGAGATCCAGGAGAAGGCCTTGGCGCTGGCCAAGGAATGGGCCGACGACTTCGCCGCATCAGGCGGCGAGGAAGCACCCCCTCCTCCCGGTTTCTGGTACCTGGAGACGGGTGAACTGGAGGGCACGCTGGCTTTGTACAGACGCATTTTGACGGGCTCGTTTCTCGGTGAGGGGGGAGAGACCTCGGTCGAGCTGGGAGCCACGCCACAGCCGATCTTCAACGGCGCGTTGAGCGAGCTCAGAAAGCAGCTGGCCCGAAACCGTCGCGCGGGCCTGCATACGACGATTGTCTGCGACTCTCGCGGACAGGAATCGCGCCTGAAGGAGTTGCTGGAGGATGATCTCGAGGCCATGGGGGTGGAACTGACTGTCGAGAGTCTGCATGCGGGTTTTGAGATACCCGAATTGGACCTGGCACTCTACACCGACCACCAGATCTTCAACCGGTATCACCGCCCCACGGCCAGGAAGGCCAAGGCCCGATATGGAGGCATCAGTCTTCGGGAATTGCACCAGCTCATCCCGGGCGATTTCGTCGTGCATATCGACTACGGCATCGGGCGGTTTGCGGGGATGGAGCAGATCGAGGTGCGCGGCCGCCAGCAGGAATCGGTTCGCCTGATCTACCACAACGGCGATGTTCTCTTTGTGAACGTCAATGCCCTTCACAAGCTGCACAAATACAAGGGCAAGGAGGGTCATCAGCCGCAGCTCACCAAGCTCGGCTCGGGGCAGTGGGAGAAGAAGAAGGCCAGGGCCAAGAGTCGGGTCAAGGACATTGCCCGGGATTTGATCAAGCTCTACGCCAAGCGAAAGGCGTCTCAGGGCTACGCGTTTTCACCCGACAGCATCTGGCAGCGTGAGCTCGAAGCCAACTTCGAATTCGAAGACACTCCTGACCAGGGCTCTGCCGCGCAGGCCGTGAAGGAGGACATGGAAGACGAGCAGCCCATGGATCGCCTTGTGTGCGGCGACGTGGGGTTTGGCAAGACCGAGGTGGCCGTACGGGCGGCCTTCAAGGCCGTTCAGGATGGGAAGCAGGTCGCGGTACTTGTTCCAACGACTATTCTCGCCGCACAGCACGAGCGGACGTTTCTGCGCAGGCTCAAGCAGTTTCCGGTTCGCGTGGCCCAACTCTCCCGGTTCCGCTCCGCGGCTGAGCAGAAAGTGGTCCTCGCGGATCTTGCCGCGGGCAAGGTGGACATCGTAGTGGGCACCCATCGACTCATCTCCAAGGACGTCAAGTTCAAGGATCTTGGTCTGCTCATCGTCGATGAGGAGCAGCGCTTTGGCGTGGGCGCGAAGGAGAAGCTTCGGGAGATGCGCGTGAGTGTCGACACGCTTACGCTGACGGCCACGCCCATCCCCCGGACCCTGCAGTTCTCTCTGATGGGTGCGCGGGACCTCTCGATCATCGCCACTGCGCCTCCGAACAGACAGCCGATTATCACCGAGATTCACACCTTCAGCAAGGACCTCATTCGGGATGCCATCCTGCACGAAGTCAGTCGGCAGGGACAGGTGTTCTTCATTCACAACCGCGTCCAGTCTATCTATGAGGTGTCGGATATGCTCCGGGCCATCATACCGGATATCCGGGTCGTTGTCGGCCACGGGCAGATGAAGGGCCCCGAGCTGGAGCGGGTGATGCGGCAGTTCATCGAGAAGAAGGCGGACGTGCTCGTGTCGACCAGTATCATCGAGAACGGTCTCGACATTGCCAATGCCAACACCATCATCATCGATCGCGCCAATCATTTTGGCCTCGCCGAACTTCACCAGCTGCGAGGGCGAGTCGGACGGTCTGACCGGAAGGCATTCTGCTATCTGCTGGTCCCGTCCATCCACGGCCTCACCCGGGAGGCCCGGCAGCGCCTGCAAGCGGTCGAAGAGCTCTCGGAGCTGGGCTCCGGTTTTCAGATTGCGATGCGCGATCTGGATATCCGGGGGGCGGGCAACCTGCTCGGGGCCGAGCAATCCGGCATCATCGAGGACGTTGGCTTCGAGACCTACCATCGCATTCTTGACGAGGCCGTCGCGGAATTGCGTCACGACGAGTTCGGCGAGCTATTTGACGAAAAGCAGGCGCCCCGAGCCGGTGAAACGACGGTCGAGGTCGACCTGGATGCCTTTATACCCGAGGCCTATTTGCCGAACCGGGTTGAGCGTCTCAACATTTATCGGCGCATCGCCGAGGCGTCGGATGAAGACGCGTTGTCGGGCATTCTGGCTGAGTTGGAGGACCGGTTTGGGCCCATCTCCGACCCCATTCAGGGCTTGTTCGACTCTGCGCTTCTCAAGCTTATCGGCGAGCGCATTCGACTACCGCGGGTGGTCTTCAAGAATCGCCGACTGTTCCTGGGTATCCCCGGTGACAAGGAGGATCCGTACTTCTTCGAGCATGTTTTTCAGCCGTTGCTTGCGGAGCTGAACGGCATCGGCAACCGGGTGGCCCCGAAGGAGAGCAAGTCCGGCAAGTTGAGAGCCATCATCCAGGACGTGACTGATCTCGATACGGCCACCGCCCTCCTGCGGAGTCTGGCGAAAAGCGTGAGCGTGGCCGAAACGTAGTCTAGAGGCGCGCGGTCTTTTTGGCGAGGGCGGCCTTGGCGCTCCCGGCCGCGCGCACGGCCTGCCCACCCGGCCTGACTCAGGCATTGGCGACGACCACCGCCTCAGCCATCGTCCGAAGCGCTGCTTTCAGTCCTTCGGGCTCCAGGATCTCGACTTCCGTTCCAAACCGCAGCAGCCATGCCGCCACATACTCGAGATTGTCGAACCGGAACGTGACGGTCGTACTCCCGTCCTCCACGACCTCGGCATCCAATCGCGCCGGAATTCCCTGTTTCGCGCGGCGGTACACGTCCCCGCTGAAACGGAGCACTATTTCCCTGGTGGCCTGGCGTACGCCGCGAGCTTCGAGGTGTCTGACAAGGTCGAAACCCTCGGGTCGCTGAAACCCCTCAGACAGGACGTGCATCGTCTCGATGCGGTCCAATCGGAAGTTTCTCACCTCGCCTCGAAGGTGGTCGAATGCGATCAGATTCCAATGGTCCACATAGTAGACCAGACCAAGCGGGTCCACGGTTCGCCGGGTGCTCTCGCCTCGTGACCCCACGAAATACGACATGATCACCTTACGCTGTCGAGCGACGGCCTCGCTCAGCCGATACCACCTGCCCTCGTCCGCGCGGGCCTCCTCCTGAGCGGCATGTATCCAGTAGGGATCGAGTACTGTTTTTTCCCGGAGGCTATCGATATAGTCCTTGACTTCGCGCGGCAGTACCGATCTGATCTTCAGCCCAACCTGGTCTGCGTCTGCTCGCAGCGAGGCCTCGGACTGGAGCTTCATGAACTCGGTTCCCATGAGTAGTGTGGCCGCCTCGCGGGCGGTCAGCATCAGGGGCGGGAGTTGATAGCCTTCCAGAATCTCGTACCCCCCCTCCTCGGCATAGGTCAGCGGTACGCCCGATTCGGTGAGTGCGCGCAGATCCCTGAACACCGTCCTTCGGCTGACGCCGAAGTGCTCCGCCAGATCGCGGGAGCTCATGTTGGGCTTGTTCTGGAGAAAGAGGACCAGCGCAAAGAGGCGCTCGGTCCTGTTCATTCTCCGCTCCTCATTTCGCATCGGCCGGCCTGCTTGGCGTTGCTGTTTGGTGTTGCCGATCAGCGCCCATCTCGACCCGGCTTGGGATCGAGCCGGGGCCTGACGTGCAGAATATACTTGTCCTCGAACCCAGTCCCCTGAACAATTGTGTCCAGGCGCCATTGCTCGACCTCCACCTTTTTCACCTGACGGATTTCCTTCGCGAGGTCCCCGCCCTTCAGGCAAATGAGGCCGGGCTCCCAGATGGAACGGGCATCGGTCGACGGCGCGCCTCCGGCTTCCAGCTGCCCGGGCGCGCGGTCGCGGGGTGCACCGACGCCGAGCGCCCCAGCGCCTGCGCGCTTGGACCACTGCCACAATTTTCTCAGGGGAGCCGCGGCCCTCGAGACGAAGTAGGCCGCCTGGCCTTCCCAGGCCTCCGCGCGGCCGTTCCAGACCACCACGTTCTCCAGCCCGAGGCTCCGCACCATCGACTTGAGCGCCGCCGTCTTCTTAGAGGTGCTGTCGACGGCTACCACCTGGACATGCGGAAATGCGATGGCCAACGGAATGGCTGGCAATCCGCCACCCGTCCCCCAGTCGACCACCACCGCGTCGTCCGGAAAACGCCTTGCTGCCAACGACAGACAATGCGGAATGTGGCGCCAACGCACCTCGGTCACAGAACCCCGGGCAACGAGGTTGACCCGCCTGTTCCAGTCTCCGAGGGCTGACGCATAGGCGTCCAGCAGAGGGAGGCGTGACGGATCAACCCATGACTCCGGATCTGCTGGCGGCATCATCTCATGTTTCACGTGAAACATCCATTTTTTTGAGCGCGACGGAGAGGACGGCAACATCAGCCGCTCGAACCCCCGAGACGCGTGAGGCTTGACCCAGGTTCTCCGGGCCAATCAGGGCCAACTTCTCCCTGGCCTCCGAAGACAGCGACTTCATTCCGGCGTAGTCAAAAGACGACGGAATACGCACATGCTCCATGGAGGCTACCGACTCGGCGGCAAGCCGGGCCCGCTCAACGTAGCCCTCATACTTGAGGTCGATCTCGACCAGCGCCGCCGTGTCCACCGTTCCCGGGCAGGGCTCGATGACGTCCTCGCGAGCGTCCAGGTGATCCACCAGATCGGGTAGGGACACCTCGGGTCTCAAGGCGATGCGGGCGATCTTCTCGGGTCGCTTGATCGCGCTAGTACCCACGCCGGCCAGGTAATCGTTAACCGCCTCCGGACTGGCGGTCACGGACTCGACTGCGGCCCGGGACTTCGCAACGGCGCTCTGGCGGAGCTCTGATCGACGATACCGCTCCTCACTCGCCAAACCCAACTGGTAGCCAAGCCCCGTGAGTCTGGCATCCGCGTTGTCCTGGCGAAGAAGAATGCGATGCTCGGCGCGTGACGTAAACATCCGGTAAGGCTCGTCCGTGCCCTTGGCCACAAGGTCATCAATCAGCACACCGATGTAGGCCTGGTCACGCCGCAACACGACACCCTCCTCGCCGCGGATGCGAAGAGCAGCGTTGATACCAGCCATGAGGCCCTGGGCGGCGGCCTCCTCGTACCCTGTGGTTCCGTTGATCTGCCCTGCGAAGAAGAGGCCGGCCACGTTCTTGGTTTCCAACGTGTATCGGACCTGGTACGGCGGAAAGTAGTCGTACTCGATGGCGTAGCCCGGCCGAAGCATGTGTACGGACTCGAAACCCGGTATCTGCCGCAACGCCCGAAACTGAACGTCCTCCGGCAAGGAGGTCGAGAATCCGTTCAGATACACTTCGTTCGTGTGGAGACCCTCTGGCTCGACAAAAAGCTGGTGGCGATCTCTATCCGCAAAACGATCGATCTTGTCCTCGATCGAAGGACAATAGCGGGGGCCCTTCCCTTCGATACGGCCGGCAAACATCGGGCTTCGATCGAACCCTTCCTTCAGCAATTCGTGGACTGCGGGATTGGTGTGGGTAAGGTGGCAACTGATTTGGCTGACCGGTACCTGATCCGTGAGATAGGAGAAGGGGCTCGGGTTGCTGTCGCCAAACTGCTCCTCCATCCGGGCATAATCCAGGGATCGGCCATCGAGACGCGGAGGCGTGCCCGTCTTCAACCGGCCCGACTCAAATCCCAATTCGCGCAAAGACCCGGTTATCCCAGTTGCGGCGCGCTCTCCAATCCGTCCGCCACCGAAACGCTGCTCACCGACATGGACCACCCCATTGAGAAACGTACCATTCGTCAGAACCACGCACCGGGCGCGGATTTCTTCCGCCAGTTGCGTCCGGACGCCCCGAATGCTCCCTGCTTCAGAGACAAGGGAAGTAACCGTGTCCGAGCGCAGGTAGAGCCGTGGGGTGTGGTCCAAGACTTCCCGAACGCGGGCCGCGTACAGGAGACGGTCACACTGAGCCCTTGGGCTCCACATTGCCGGACCCTTTCGACGGTTGAGCATTCGAAACTGGATGCCCGCGGCGTCCGTGACGATACCCATCAAACCACCCAACGCGTCGATCTCCCGTGCAATCTGGCCCTTTCCGATGCCACCAATGGCCGGGTTGCAGGACATCTTCCCCACAACGTCCAAGTTCATTGAAATCAACAATGTACGCGCTCCCATCCGGGCAGCCGAGTGCGCGGCCTCCGCACCCGCGTGTCCGCCACCGACCACGATGATATCGTAGGTATCCCCGGTCACTTTCCGATACAGAATCGGCCGAATATTTCGGAGAGGATGTCTTCGTTCGTGATCTCGCCAGTGATGAGCCCGATCGCTTCCAACGCCGACCTCAACTCAAAAGACAAGAGCTCGCCTCCGCTTCCGGAAGCAAGGAGTTCCGCCGTTCTACCCATGGCATCACGCGCGTCCTGCAGATGACGCTGGTGGCGCTCATTTATCATCCCATCCGAGGAATCAAAATCTCGAAGCGCGCGAGGAAGCACAGTCCGAATTCCTTCCAGCAGCGCTTCCAATTCTTCCGGACGGTCGATGGCTCTTTTGGCGGAGATGGATACCTGCGGTAGCCCCGCCACAGCACCCGTTCCCGAGATACGCGAATTACGCCCCAAAACCTCTCCCAAATCGCCCGTTAACAAATCGGCCTTGTTCGCTACCAGAAGCGTGCTGACAGGGCCGTTTTCGCCCATTTGGGCCTGAAGGAAGCTGACTTCTCGATCTCTCAGAGGCTCCGAAGAATCGAAGACGTATAGTAGCACGTCTGCGGAGGCTATGAGGGCCTCTGTTCGACGCACCCCGTCGAGCTCAATTTCGTCGCCAGAGATGCGAATCCCCGCCGTGTCGGTGAGTCGGAGCAACAATCCGTCAAGCTCCATCTGCGACTCGACGAAATCGCGAGTGGTCCCGGGGGTACTGCTTACAATAACCCGATCACTTCCAACAAGCGCATTGAGAAGTGTCGACTTCCCCGCATTGGGTCGCCCGGCCAAGACCACCAGGATTCCGTCACGCCATCGATCGGTGAGGCTCGCCGCGCCAAGCATTTCCTCGACGGTGCGTCGAAGCGTCGCGAGTAGCCGGACGATCTCCTGCCGATCGGCGAACTCTGCATCCTCCTCGCCGAAATCCAGCTCGAGTTCGACCAGACCACAGGTTTGCAGCAACTGTGCGCGCAGCTCCGCCAGCCGACGCTTGAGCCGACCCTGAAGTTGGCGAGCCGATGCGCGGTGAGCGGCCGATGAGCGAGAGTGAATGAGATCAATCACGGCCTCTGCCTGATCGAGGTCCAGCTTGCCGTTCAGGAAAGCCCGGCGTGTAAACTCCCCGGGCTCAGCAGGACTGGCTCCCGCATCGAGCAGCGCTGACAGCACGGCTGAGGGAACGGTATCGCCACCGTGACAGGTGAGTTCGACAACGTCCTCACCGGTGGATGATGTCGGAGCACGGAATACCGTAGCAACCGCCTCATCCAGAAGATGGCCACTCGCGTCCAAGACGCGCCCAAACCAAGCGGTGTGTGACTCGACCGTCCCGAGGTCCCGGGTCCCTTGGAAAACGCGAGACGCAATGTGAACCGCCTCAGGTCCCGATACCCGCACTATCGACAGTGCTGATTCTCCCCGGGCGGTGGCGATGGCGGCTATTGAGGAGCCGCCACGCACTTACTTCTTCTTCCGCTTGCCGCCTGAGCCCTTCGGGCGAGCGCGGCCAGCCTTGGTCACCTTTACAGGTGCCAGTTCCTCAGGGTGTTTATGCAGGTTCCGGTTGATCATCTTCTGCTGCGCAGCCGAAAGCACATTGTAGCAGAGGTAATAGAGGTTGAGACCGGCAGCCAATCGGTTGAAGATCACGAAGATCATGACCGGGAAGACGTACATGAACATCTTCGCCTGAGCACCCGATGACGGGCTGGCCTGCAAACGCATCTGGACGACCATCGAGAGACCCATCAGAACGGTGAAGCCGGATACGAAATCCCCATACATCGGGATGGTGAACGGCAGACTCAGGATAACGTCGGGCGCCGAGAGGTCGGTCGCCCACAGGAATCCCTGCTGCCTTATCTCGATGGCCTGCGGGAGAAACTGCCAAAGGGCGATGATGATCGGGTACTGCAACAGCATGGGCAGACAGCCCCCAACAGGGTTCACCCCGGTCTCCTTGTACATCTTCATCATCGCCTCCTGCTGCTTGGCCGGCGAGTCGGCGTACTTGGCCTTAATGGCCTCCATACGCGGCTGTAGTTCCCGCATCTTGGCCATGCTGGTAAACGATGACTTCGTCAGCGGGTAGAGCAGCATCTTCACCAGAATGGAGAAGAGGATGATCACCAGCCCGTAGTTCGGAATGAAGCTGGCCAGGAAGCTGAAGACCGGTGCAAAGAAGTACTTCGCCAGAGGCCGGGTGAGCTTGGCAAAGAATGACCAGCCGAAGTCTACCATGTTGTAGAGGTCCGCATCGTACCGACGAATACGGGACAACTCCATGGGGCCCATATACAACCGGAAGTTGTCGGACTCAACCGGCGGACCCATCGCCAGGCTGGCCGAGTACTGCAGACTCAGGCCCGGATCCGAAAGCTCACCAAACCGCTCGCCGATCAATTCCGCGCCGCGACCCGGCTGATCCGGAAGGATGACGGTGGTAAAGTACTTGCCCTTGATGGCCACCCAATCGACGTCTCCGCGGATGGAGTTCTCCGAATAGGTCTCGTCCATGACCTTGGCAAACTCAACCGCGCCCCCGCTCTTCGCGAAGGCACCGGTGGCACGCACCTCGTTCTCCCGGTCGATCTCGGTAAACGGAATGGCCCCGTTCCAGATAAGCTCGTAACCCGCCGGCGTCAGGAACGTCTCGGATCCGGTCATCGCCACCTCGAACCCTACCTCATAGGTATCCGGGGCGAACGTATAGACCATGGAAATCGAGCCGCTTCCCACACGCGAGGTCATCTTAACCTGCACGGGCGCACTGCCAACCTCAAGCGCGTCCCTGGACGTATCGCTCTCGAAGAAGAAGCTGCGGCTATCGTACACCCGGTTCGAGGGTGTGGTAAACACCATCCCCAGTGCGCCTGCCTCTGACAGATCCACCAACTGCACCAGACTGGAGTCTGCGGCGTCGTGGTAGTCCTTCAACTCGAATGAAACCAGCGTCCCACCCTTCGTGGACAGGACAGCGGTATACAGCGACGATGAGATCCGAATCGTGCGCTCAACCCCGTTGGAAACCCCGGCAATGGTCGAGTCGGAGGACAATTCGTCCGGCGTTCTCAGCGATTCGCGGCCCAATTGGCGAGGGGCCTCTACTGGCTCCGGCGGCGAGATTTCCTCGACCTGGACCGTGTCCGGTGAGGACAACTCCGCAGGAGGCTGAATTGGGGGCGCCAGCCAGGTGAGCCAAACCACCATGATCAGGGCGATCAGAATGGTGGCTGTTACGACGTTACGATCCACGAATCAATTGGTCTGGAGTGAACCCGATTCCGGGAGGAGTTGCACGGCCAAGGCGTCGAACCAATTCGACGACCGTTCCCGACAGGTCGTGCGCCAGGCGGCTACCACGGGGGTGCCCACCCGAACCAGCGTCCAAAACCAACACGGTAACCCCAAACTCAGGGGGGACGCTGCCTTCCATTTCGGACCTCAGTTCGGGCAAAGCCTGAACGCGAAAAGCCTCCCTCAACTGCCGGCGCCGCCGGGTTCGGGAGACTCCACGAAGGTCACGCCTCGTGGCAACGCCCATCTGTACGCGGGTCCCGGGGGGCAGTTGCGCCGCCTCAACAAGGCGAGCAGCAACGGTGATAGGCCCCGTTCTTACACGGGCTACAGCAGGATCTCCTCGACGGAAAAGCGCCCGTATCAGCGGCCGCCTCTTGAGGCGGGAGCTGCGCGGGTATCTTTTTGACTCCGGGAGTTGCCCCCCGGCGCCGGAAGTCCGGCCCGTCTGCACGCTACTTCGTGGCGCGCGTGTCGTGGACCGTCAATACTTTCCGGCCCTTTGCACGGCGGCGGGCAAGCAACTTGCGTCCGTTCTTGGTGGCCATGCGCGATCGGAAACCGTGCTTGTTTGCACGCTTGCGTCGGCTAGGCTGATAGGTAGGTTTCATTGCTCTGCGTTCTCGATGGGATGGCTGCCGCCAGAAAACGGCACAGAGGGCGAAAGATAAGACCTTTTTATCGGTCTCCAACGGCCCCGGTTGACTATCTTGTGAATGCCGTCCTATAATGGTCGGCTAGGCGGGAATAGCTCAGTTGGTAGAGCATCAGCTTCCCAAGCTGAGGGTCGCGGGTTCGAGTCCCGTTTCCCGCTCATTCCTTGCCACAAGCGGCCTGCTAACGCATCGGTCCCCCGCCGGTTGCCGCGCCTTCGGTCTGAATCCCCACTATGGGGCGGTTAGCTCAGCTGGTTAGAGCACCTGCTTTACACGCAGGGGGTCACAGGTTCGAATCCTGTACCGCCCACAGATTGGATCGGTAAGCCTGGCGAATACAGGCTTGGGCTCGGTGTAGGCTACGTGGCCGATTCCGTCCCGTGGGTTGCCTCCTTTCGTGGCGCCTCCCCTCGAATCCCTGGCGACGCGTTCGCGGGGCGATCGGGCGCCTTGGCATGGACTCTACGTTCCTCTTCGTCGAACGTGGGAAGGTCGAGTTCCATCTCAGGTGGCGGTGGCGGGGCGATTCTGGTCTCGACCGGGGCTCCAGAACCCTCCGCTTCACCAACGCCAAGCGATGCCCGAGCGGACACGGCCTCAACAAGCGCGAGAGTCAGCTTTCCTGGCTGGAAGGGCTGTTCGATGAAACGAGAGAAGCCCGCCTCAAGCAATCTCCCGGGGTCTCTCGGAATGATCTGCGTTGCGATGGCCAAGACCCGGTTGGGACCCAACTCGCGTCCCATACGCCGCGCCGCCTCCTCAATCTCGTGAGGTGCTCCGCTATTGACATCGATAATCACGGCGTCCCATCCCCCGCCGGTGACCAATACCACGCCTTCTTTCGGTGTAGCGACCACAGATATGTCGAAATCCGAACCTCCAAGCGTCGCGAGGTATTCAGCGGCATCTGCACCGGCGCTGACCAGCAGGACCTTCTTCGCGGGCCGGGCCTCATCGTCGAACTGGTCAGCCAGGGGAAAATCAACGTACACCGTCGTGCCCACGCCTTTCTCGGATTCGATCGCGATTCTGCCGCCCAGACGATCAACCAGTTTTTTCGTCACGGCCAGCCCCAAGCCCGAACCCTCGTGCTCGCGGTTCGCATCCATGTTTTCCTGTCGAAAGTCGTCAAACAGTCGAGGCAGAAAGTCTGCTGAGATGCCCACACCCGTGTCCGCAATGGTGAGCATCGCGCGACCGTCGTGGTGCGACACCGAGACCCGGACGCCGCCTCCGTCGGTGAACTTCACGCCATTGTCCACGAGGTTGGTCACAATCCGTTCAACACAGGCCGTGTCAAGCTCGCACCAAACGGCATGGCCTGGGTCGTCAAAGCACAGAGAAAGGCTCTTCCTTCGGGCCAGGGGCTCAAGGCCCGTGACGAGGTCACGGACCTGGTCGGCCAGGTCGACCCTCGAAATTTCAATCCCATCTTTCCCGGACTCGAGTCGCGCCAGTTCCAGTACGGAGTTGATGGTACTCAGCAGGCGATGCGCACTCTCCTGGATCAGCCCCGTAAACTCCCGGAGTCCGGGATCAACCTCGTCGTGCAGAACCTGGGAAAATCCCATTATTCCTGAGATCGGGGTACGAATCTCGTGCGACATGTTGGTCAGAAAGGCCGTTTTGAGGCGCGCCATGTCCTCAGCGCGGTCCCTCGCCAGGACCAACTCCTTCTCGTACAACTGACGTTCTTCATCCAGTCGGGATCGGTGGACGCCTATCGCCAGGAGGTCTGCCACGTCCCGCCCGATGCTGAAATGTTCGTCCGAAAACGCCTGGGCCTCCAGTGACTGCATGCACAGCACACCCACTACTTCGTCGCGCACCACCATGGGGATGTCCACGTAGCTCTTTACGCCCTCAGCCAGCAATGCCTTTTCCGTATCCAACAGCACTTCCTTGGCCTCCAGGTCGGCGCAGTGCAGGATATCGGCTACGGTCTGCACCTCGGAGAAGGGGACGTCATCGCCCACTTTCCTTCCTTGCAGGACATCTGACTTCATCCCGACAATCCAGGCGATACCCCGGCTCATATCGCTCTCCACGAGAGTCATTCTTGAGGCGGAAACGAGTCCAATGGCCAGCTTCAGCGCCAACTCGGCCGACTCCTCAACGGACTTGCCCTCGAGCAGCGAGCGCTCCACAGCGTTCAGCAACTGAAGGCGTTCGGTGTATCGGCGGAGGGAGACTTCGGCCTTCTTCCGTACCACGACCTCGTGCTCCAGATCGGACTTCCGCTTCTCCAGATGCCGGTTCAATTCCTCGAGGTCCGCCATGGCAGACGCCATGGTGCTCTCGAACAGCGACTTGTACTTGGATTCGCTCTGCTTCAGGGACCGCTCGTTCTGCCGGTGCGACTTGACTGAAGAGTAGAGGTTGCCCGCCTGAAGGCGCACCGACTTGTGCCGCTGTTGCCACTCCTCTGCCGTGCTGCGCAGACGCTCCATTTGAAACACCCCGAAGCCGGTCCCCAGCGCGAGCAGAATGAGAAAGATTGAGAAGCCCGCCACCAACTGCCGATCCTTCTTCATGCTCGCCTCCAGCGAGCCGCGGGATAGTCCCACGAAGACCGTTGCGGCAACCCACTCATTCTGGACCACGGCCGCCGTGGCCTCCTGAAGATCCGCGTTCCTGAACGTGGCGGAGGCCTCCTCCCAGTTTGAATTGGTCTCTATGCCTGGAAATGCTGACGCGAGCACCTCGCCCCGTTCTCCGACCACCACCGCGTATACCAGATCACGCTCCAGGGTGGCCATCTCCGCCGCCTTCTGGGTGCTCGTCCTGCTCCTGCGGATTACCCCGTCACGGGCACTCTCGACCAGATACTCGGCCGTCGATCGCGCTCTGAGAGCCAACGCTTCCTCTGCCCTTCCCTGCATTTGAGGAGGGACGAATACATAGAGTGCCACCCCTGTGGCCGCCAATAGGATGGCGACGATCATTATGACTACAGTAAATCGTCGGGATTTCTTCATCTACTTGGGAAGGGGCTGGCGCCTTTCCTGTATCGGCAGAGTCACGAGTACTGTTAGCGATAAAATGACAGGACCCTCAACCATTTTGCGGCATTGCGGGGGCCTGAACGCCCCGCTATACTGCAGATAAAGCCAACGTTTATATGGGAGACTTTGATTGGGTGCTGAGACCGGTGGAATCGCCGGATCTCGTCCAGGGGCTCAGTCAGTCACTGAACGATCTTCCGGAGGCGTTGGCCAGGTCACTTTTCCTCCGTGGGGTTCGATCCTTCGACGACGCCCGCCTGTTCTTTCGCGGGTCTCACGAGGCGTTGCACGATCCGAGCCAGATGGCCGACATGGACACGGCCGCGGGCCGGGTTGCCGCCGCCATCCGGGCCAAGGAACGTGTCGTGGTTTACGGTGACTACGATGTGGACGGCACCACATCCACGGCCATGGTCACTCATTTTCTGCGGGATCGAGGCGTTCCGGCTGCGTACTTCATCCCCGACCGGTTTCGACACGGTTACGGACTATGTAACGCCGGAATCGACGAAGTGGTGGAGATGGGTGGATCCCTCCTCATCGCGATCGATTGCGGTGTGACAGCCGTAGAGGAGGTGGCCTACGCCATGGGGCGCGGCCTGGACGTGGTGATCTGTGACCACCACACCCCGCCAGCGACGCTGCCAGGCGCCATGGCGGTTCTGGATCCGAAGCGGAGCGATTGCGGGTATCCCTGCAAAGACCTATGTGGATGCGGAGTCGCCTACAAGATGATCTCGCGGACCGCAGCCCTTCTCGGCGAAGAGCCGGAGGGCGTCGAGCAATATCTTGACCTCGTGGCCCTTGCTACGGCCGCGGACGTGGTCCCCCTGCGCGGAGAAAACAGAGTCCTTCTCAGAGAGGGCCTGAAACGGCTTCGAGCGGGGTCTCGGCTGGGGATTCGGCATCTTGCCGAGGAAGGCAATGTGAACCTCGCCGAGTGCAACACGCGGGCCATCCAGTTTGCGCTGGCACCTCGGATCAACGCGGCCGGCCGCCTCGGTGATGCCAAGCGGGCCGTCAAGCTCATGCTCGCCGAAGACGCGCTGGAGGCCTCGACGCGAGCGAAAGAACTGGAGCGCGTTAACACGGAGCGGCGAGCTCTCGACCAGCAGGTCCTGGAGGAAGCCGAACGCCGAGCGCGCTTGCTTGTCGATGCCGGCCGCTCGTCTATCGTGCTGTATGATCCGGACTGGCATTTGGGCGTCCTGGGGATCGTTGCCGCGCGGCTGGTTGACCGCCTCAGGATGCCCGCTGTTCTCCTGGGAAGGGCGAACGGGGTGGCCAAGGGGTCGGCCCGCTCTACCGAAGACGTGAATGTCTACACCGCACTGGCCGCCTGCTCCAGCCTGCTGACCACGTTCGGCGGACACGACTATGCTGCAGGCCTGGCGATGGACCCTGCCCTGGTCCCGGATTTCGAGCTGGCTTTTGAGACCGCTGTGGTCGGTGCCTCCACCGCGTCGGTAGGAAGGCGACGGCTGGATTTCGATGCCGAGCTACCCGTTTCGCAGATCGATGCGCGATTCTGGGCCGTGCTGGAGCAGTTCGAGCCGTTCGGCGCCGAGAATGACCCTCCGGTATTTGTCAGCCGCGAAATAACCGTAGCGGGAATCCCGCGCCGGCTCGGGAAGACCGGCGATCATCTGAAGTTCAGGGTCCGCGAGGGCGATTCGCCCAGTTGTGATGTGATCGGATTCCGAATGGGCCCCCACTTTGATGTGGTTTCGGATGCCGTCAGCAATCGAACCGCCCTCGATATCGCCTACACCGTTACGGAGAACAACTGGAACGGAGTTCGCTCCCTTCAGCTGCAGTTGAAGGACCTGAAGCCCTCGACAAACTGAGGAGTAGGCAGGGAACGAAGCATCGCGCTTGTCATTACAAGTAAGGACATTTATATTTGGTCGTCTGCTTGCGTGCTGACGATCTTTCGGTTTTCAATCAGACAGTTACCCTATGTGGGACTTTATCTCCCAGCCCTGGCCCTGGTATGTGTCCGGGCCCCTGATCGGACTGGTCGTTCCGATGCTGCTTCTGGCAGGCGGGAAGCAATTCGGCGTTTCGGAAAACCTGCGCCACATCTGCGCTGCCGCTCTCCCGACCCGGGTCTCCTTCTTCCAGTATGACTGGAGGGCAGGTATCTGGAATCTGACGCTGGTGGCCGGCGTGCTGGTGGGCGGGTTCATTGCCGCAACCTTCCTGTCGTCGGGCCTGCCCATCGCACTATCGGCAGCCACGGTCGCCGATCTTCAGGCGCTTGGCGTAAACGAGTTCGAGGGGCTGGCACCCGACGGGTTGTTCAGCATGGAGGGCCTGCTTTCCCTCAGGGGATTCCTGATCATTGTTGGCGGCGGGTTTTTGGTGGGGTTCGGCTCCAGATACGCCGGTGGCTGCACGTCCGGACACGCCATAAGCGGGCTGTCGGATCTGCAGCTCCCTTCTCTGATTGCGGTGATCGGGTTCTTTGCCGGCGGCCTGCTTGCGACCTTCTTCATCCTGCCGCTCATTCTCTGAGACTGTCATGAACACACCCAAAAAGTCACGGCGGCTCGGACTATACCTCCTGATTGGAGTCTACTTCGGGATTGTCCTGTCCAAGAGCGAGGCGGTTTCCTGGTTCCGAATGCAGGAGATGTTCCGCTTTCAGGCCATCCACATGTACGGCATGATCGGCGGCGCCATTGTCGTCGGGTTGATTGCCGTGCAGATCATCAAGCGTACCAGGGCCAAGGACCTGGACGGCGCGGACATTCACATCCCGCCCAAAGACCTGGGATCCGGCACCAGATACTGGCTAGGTGGAACCCTTTTCGGAATCGGATGGGCGCTCATCGGCGCGTGTCCCGGACCGATGTTCGCCCTGATTGGAAACGGAATCTATGTGATGATCGCCGGGCTATTCGCCGCGGTAATCGGTACCTGGACCTACGGCGCCCTCCGCCCTTACCTGCCGCACTAGACGAAAACACAAACATGTTCTTCCGACAAATCGCCGACGAGAAACTCGCGCAGTACGCCTACCTAGTTGGCTGCCAGAAGACGGGCGAGGCGCTGGTCATCGACCCCGAGCGTGACATTGATCGCTACATCCGCATTGCCGAGCAGAACGGCCTTGAGATTGTGGCCGTGGCCGATACCCACATCCACGCCGACTACCTGTCCGGCACGCGCGAATTCGCCGAGCGTGGCGTACTGGTCTATGCCTCCGACGAGGGAGACGAGGACTGGAAGTATGAGTGGCTGATTAACTCAGACTACAGGTACTCGCTCCTGACGGACGGAGACACCTTCCGCGTGGGCAACATCGAGTTCCGGGCCGTATTCAGCCCCGGACACACACCCGAGCACCTGAGTTACCTCATTACCGATGTGGGCGGCGGCGCCGATCAACCGATCGGCCTGGCCTCGGGCGATTTCGTGTTTGTGGGCGACCTTGGGCGACCCGACCTCCTCGAGTCGGCCGCCGGCGTGAAGGGAGTCATGGAACCCTCAGCCAGGACCCTCTACCACTCTGTCCAGCGCTTCCTGGACATGGAAGACTACCTCCAGGTCTGGCCGGCGCATGGGGCAGGAAGTGCGTGCGGGAAGGCTCTCGGGGCCATCCCGGAGACCACCGTGGGCTACGAGAGGCGTTTCAACGCCTCCATTCAGGCTGCCCTTCGCGGCGAAGACGAGTTTGTCGCCGCCATCCTCGATGGCCAACCGGAACCGCCCATGTACTTCGCGCGCATGAAGCGCGATAACAAGATGGGTCCTGCGGTTCTGGGAGACCTCCCAAATCCACACCTCCTTTCTCTGGGAGAACTCTCCGACCTCGCCGGCCGCACCGAGGTGGCTGTGGTCGATGCCCGGCTTGATCGCGAAGGGTTCCTGAACGGGCACCTTCCAGGATCCCTTCTGGCGCCTTTCAACAAGACGTTCAACACCGTGGTGGGGTCTTTTGTGGAAGAGGACACGGACATCTATCTGATCATTGAGGAGGTCCACGTTGGAGAGGCGGTTCGGGACCTGATTCGCATCGGACTGGACCGTATCGTTGGCTACGCAACTCCCGACATGCTCGACATCTACCGGGACAAGGGGGGACGACTGGACACGGTGCCGCGCGCCCACATGAATGACATTCCACGGTTGAAATCCGAGGGTGTCACCATCCTGGACGTCCGAAACGCGGCCGAGTGGCAAGGCGTGCGCGTTCCCGACTCTGAAAACATCGCGTACCCCCGCCTTTGGGTACGGCGAGCCGAAATCCCGACCGGCGCCACGCTTGCGGTCCACTGCATGACGGGAGGCCGCAGCTCGGTGAGTGCCGCTCTCCTCAGGCGGCTCGGCCATGACGTTATCTTCCTTGATGGCGAATTCGAGACCTGGTCGGCAGGCCATGAAACGGACAGCGGCATTCCGGACGCGGCTACAGCCTGACGGGCGTGGAGTCGTCACGGCCGTCGCCTGGTCACGCCCTTTCCCTGCCGCTCATCCGCCAGCTGAAGGGGTACGACCGGACCGCCCTTCGGGCAGACATTGTCGCGGGCCTGACCGTGGGCGTGATGCTGATTCCTCAGGGAATGGCCTATGCGCTCGTAGCCGGTTTGCCCCCGATATACGGGCTTTATGCGGGCCTGGCACCCTTGCTCGTCTATTCCCTGTTCGGGACCTCCCGGCATCTGGCTGTCGGCCCGGTGGCCATGATTTCGCTGCTCGTCGCGACCTCGGTGGCGCCCCTGGCCGGGGGAGATCCTGGGCGCTACCTGGAGTTGGCCATTCTCCTCAGTCTCCTGAGTGGAGGCTTCCTGTTCGCCTTCGGAATCATGCAGGCAGGGTTTCTGGCGAACTTTCTTTCGCACCCCGTCCTGACTGGCTTCACCGCCGCCGCCGCGGTAATCATAGGGTCCAGTCAGCTCCGGCATGTTCTGGGCGTTGACCTGCCGTCCGGCCGAGGAGCCGTGGAGACCCTCTGGAGCGCGCTGGCGCATATTCCCCAGGCAAATTACCATGCCCTCGCGTTTGCCTTCGGGGGCATACTGGTCCTCCTGCTGGCCAAGCTGTCCCGGAAGCGGCTGCCTGGAGCGTTGATCGTAGTGGTGGCAGGAACGCTTGCCTCATGGTTCTTGCGGGACTCCATGCAGGGACTCGCACTCATCGGGTCCATCCCGGCCGGCCTGCCGAAGGCAAGCCTGCCTGCGCTCTCGATCGTGGATGCCAAGGACCTGATTCCGTCCGGCTTGGTCATAGCATTGGTCGGCTACATGGAATCCATTGCCATCGCCAAGTCCATGGCCCACCGGCACGGATATCGCATCGATGCCAGTGCCGAACTCCGGGCGCTGGGCCTGGCCAACATGGCCGGCGCTTTTCTCCAGGCCTTCCCGACTACCGGAGGCCTGAGCCGCACGGCTGTTAACGAACAGGCGGGTGCCCGGTCAAACCTGGCCGGTATCGTGGCAGCGCTGGTCGTGGTTCTGGTACTGCTTTTCCTCACGGCAAGCTTCTACTACCTGCCGAAGGCCGTTCTGGGAGCCATCATCCTCGTGGCTGTTTCCGGCCTTATTGATCTACGCGAGTTTCGCAGACTCTGGCGCGTCAGCAAACCCGAGTTCGGCCTTGCCATGCTTACGGCTGCCGCCACGCTCTTTGTCAGCGTCGAGGCCGGCATCCTCATTGGCGTTGTCGCCTCCCTCGCCATCGTCGTACAGCGGTCATCCAGACCGCACACGGCGGTCCTGGGCCGACTGCCGGGAACGTCAACGTTCCGAAACGTCGCCCGACACCCGGAGGCCGAGACCGTGCCGGAGATCCTCGTCTATCGGATTGATGCCTCGCTCTACTTCGCGAACATCGAGTACCTCACGGACCAGGTTCTGGAACTCCTGAATGACGCCCCCCGCGTGCGCTATCTGGTGCTCGATCTGTATGCGGTAAATCGCATCGACTCGACGGCCGAACACGGACTTGAGGAGCTGATAGCCATCCTTTCCAGACGCAGCGTCAAGACCGTGTTTGCAGGCCTGAAAGGACCGGTACGCGATACCCTCATCGCGGCAGGCATGCTGACCGGCGGAAGGGCGCCGGACTCCTACGCGGATGTGCGATCGGCGCTCGATGCATTGACAAATGCGCCCTTACCTTCTTAATTCATATGGTGACCGTCGCACCTTTCGCATTGCGTTACGCTCTCCAGCCTATATTACTCCCCCCATCAACGCACGCAAATCATGGATACCAAAGCCCACAATCGTCGGGAATTTCTGAAGCGCTTCTCCGCAGCCAGCGCGGTTGGCATCGGAGCCAGCACGGTGCTCGCCGCCTGTGGTGGCGGAGAGTCGGCCAACGAGACGGCGGCCGAAGCTCCAGCCGCGGCACCCGCAGCGACTGGCTGCATGGACACAACCGGTCTGACGGAGCAGGAAATCGCGATGCGCAATTCCCTGGCCTACGTCGACGTGACGCCCGACCCTGCAAAGAACTGCCTCAACTGCTCGCTGTACCTGGCGGCAGCCCCGGGTGCGTCTTGCGGTGGTTGCAATCTCCTGAAGGGACCCATTGCTCCCAACGGATACTGCATCTCATGGGCACCGGCTCAGACCTGAGCCTCCCGAGTTCGATGGAAAGCGCCGTCCGGTTTCCGGGCGGCGCTTTTCCTTTTTGTGCTACTGCATGTCTTTGAATATGGCGGGCGCTGGTTGGCTTCAGGACTATGATCGGCGGGCGCTGACGGGCGACCTCACCGCCGGACTCACGGTCGGCGTTATGCTCATCCCGCAGGCCATGGCGTACGCCCTGCTGGCCGGCGTTCCCCCGGTGTACGGACTGTACGCTTCTCTCGTACCGCTCGGCGTTTACGCCCTCCTGGGTACGTCCAGACAGCTGGCTGTCGGCGTCGTGGCCATAGACAGCCTCATTGTCATCGCCGCCGTCGCTCCTCTGGCCGAAACCGGCAGCCAGGCGTTCGTAACCGCCGCAGTCCTGCTGGCGGCCATGACCGGCCTGATTCAGTTGGGCCTCGGCCTGGCCAGATTCGGGTTCCTCGTGGCCCTTCTCTCCCGTCCGGTAATCGCCGGTTTCGCGTCTGCAGCCGCCATTACCATCGGCCTGAGCCAGCTTCCGGGACTTCTGGGCGCTCCGTTTGCCGGGCTGCCCACTATCTGGCGACTCATCGCGGGGGCCGGCGAACTGGCCAGCGGCGCGCATCTGATTTCAGCGGTGATCGGCGTCGGAGCCGTGGTCCTGCTCCTGGTTTTCCGAAGGCTGCGACCCGGATTCCCTGCCGCTCTGGTAGCCGTAGTCCTGAGCATCCTGACTGTGTGGACGCTACGCCTGGATATCGAGGGCGTCCGGATAGTCGGCGTCATCCCGCAAGGTCTTCCACGCCCGGAGATTCCCGCGGCGTCCTGGCCCCTTGCCAAGAGCCTCATGCCGACGGCGTTCGCGCTGGCGCTGATCCAGTTCACGACGCTGGTGTCACTGGGAAAAACCTTCGCCCGAAAACACAACTACCGAATCGACGCCAATCGCGAGTTGTTGTCCGTTGGGGCGATGAACTTCCTCGGATCGCTTTTCCAGACCATACCGGTATCCGGGAGTTTTTCCCGGACGGCCGTGGCCGACTCCGCCGGCGCCCGCTCTCCGCTGGCGAATGTCTTTGCGATGGCCGTCATCGGACTCACGCTTCTCTTCCTGACGCCGGCGTTTTACTACCTGCCCATTCCCGTTTTCTCGGCCATCATCATGGTGGCCGCCTTTGGAATGGTGGATTGGAAGGAGATTCGAGAGCTTCTTCGCACCAAGCGTATTGATGGGTGGATTGCACTGGCAACATTCGGCGCGACTCTCTTTGTCGGCATTCTGCAGGGAGTCCTCGCCGGGATTGCCGCCTCGATTACCGCGATCATGTTCCGGATCACGCGGCCCGACATCGTCGAGCTGGGCCATCTTGAGGGCACATCGCTCTATCGTGATCTGGAGCGGCGCGCCGACACCCACCGGGTGGCCGGCGTGTACATCCTGCGTTTCGACGCCTCCTTCAGCTTCGCCAACGCCGACTATATCCGGGATCACATCCTGAATCACCTGGAAGGCGCGCCGGATACCCAGGCCCTGATTCTGGATGCCACCAGCATCAACGATCTGGACATGACGGCGGCCGAGGTGCTGACTGATCTTCTTCGGTCGCTAGGCGAACGTGGGATTCGCCTAGCCATCGCAGGCGTCAAGGGCCGCGTGGCGGATGTGATGGGCTCTGGCGGCATTGCCCAGGATGTCGGCTCAGAGAACTTCTACCTGAGCGTGCATCATGCCGTCACCGGCATCCAGGAGCGCTGGGAGAGCGAAGCCGCGGGCTAGGCCACCTGGGCCTCGGCGTGGACGGCCTTCTGAATGGCCTCAAGCACGACCAACGTTCGATCCTGTCGCCGTAGCCATTCGCGGGCCGATCTGGCGAAAACGGGGTGCCGCTCTGACTCCAGGGTCCAGGCCGCCTGGTACAGGAGCACCTCCTCGCGAATGAGGCCGATTGCCTCGTCCAGCCGGTCGTACGAAGCGGCACTCTTCAGCAAGTTTCCCAGCATGAGAGCACGGCCCCCGAAGCCCCGCGGTGCCTCTACCCGTCTGGCTATACGCTGTACAGTTCCGCGGCCGAGATAGACGCCGGTGAGTGCGTGGCTGGTCAGATACTCGGCGAGGTCCTTCACCGATGACTCGTGGCTGGCGGTCGGTACCTCTCGATCCTCGACGGCCTCCAGGGAGCGACTCGCCTCCGGATGCAGCTCAGCTACTACAATCAATACCTCCTCCAGCACCTCCACGAGGTCGGCGTAGTCTCCGCCCCCCTCACGCCGAAGTGCCAACTCCAGCGACGGAAGCCAGCCAAGCAGCCCCATCGCAAGTGAAGCCGCATCCGCCGTATTCGGTGTCGTCAGCACCAGTCCGGTCGCTCGCGTCAGCCCGGAAACATGGTCTCCGGCCGAACCCGCAGCACGGGGATCGATACCGGACTTCAGCAGCGCCTCGGCAGCCCGGGCCTCCGCGAGACCCCCTATCAGCCCATCCGGGTTTCTGAAGGCGCCGGCGTATGGAGGCACTGAAAACCCAAGCAGGCTCTCATGCCGCGCCGCCTCGTCCTCGTCCGAAGCCGGCTCCGAACCAATCCCGACCCCTGAGGCGGCAAAACGAACGCGAATCGGCCCGGACAGCCCGAACTCGAACGCGTCTGCCAGAAGCATCAACGCCGCCGGGGCGCCCGCGAATTGGGACGGCATCGCCATTTACGCGCGTCCCTTCAACATGCCGTGCCAGTAGAGTTGTGGCAGGAGATAACGCTTCAGGATATACATGCTCCTCCGCTCTTTGGTGGTGTCGAACGGAAATGACGGCATGGGTCTGTTATCGTAGTCGAATTCCGCCAGGACCAGCTTGCCGTAGCCGGTGACCAGCGGGCAGGAGGAGTATCCGTCGTAGGCCATGGCCGAAGCCTTGGCGTCCATCGTCGCCAGCATGTTTGCCACCACAACGGGAGCCTGCTTGCGAACGGCTGCTCCAGTTTTTGCATTCGGCGTTCCAGCCGAGTCGCCGAGCGAAAAGACGTTCGGGTACCGCACGTGCTGCAGCGTGCCGCGGTCCACCTCGACCCAGCCCTCCGTGTTCGCCAGCGCACTCTTCCGAACGAAATCGGGGGCACTCTGAGGCGGGACCACGTGGATCATGTCGAACGATTCCACCTGCTCGCGCTGGGCGCCGGTATCCGCATCAGTGATTCGGAAGGTCGCCTCTTTTGCCGGCCCATCGATGGCGATGAGTTCCATCTGGGTATGAAAGTCGATCCCGTACCGTGCGATGATCTTCTTCAGCGTCCGCTCAAACTCGGGGACTCCGAAGACCACGGTCCCCGGACTCATGAACTGAATGTTCGAGGACTCGAGGTACCCTTTTCGCCGAAGATGGTCGGCAGCCAGATACATGATCTTCTGCGGAGCACCACCACACTTGATGGGAGTCGAGGGCTGAGTGAAGATCAGTTTCCCGCCCTTCAGAGCTTTCAACGTCTCCCAGGTGTAGGGCACGAGGTCGTACGTGTAGTTCGAGCAGACCCCGTTCTTGCCTTTCGTTTCCTGAAGTCCGGGAATGGCCGACCAGTTCAGTTGAATGCCCGGACAGACCACCAGATACTCGTAGGTCACGAGCGCTCCCGATCCCAGCGTCACGCGATTGGCATCCGGCTCCATCTCCGCTACGTGGTCCCGGATCCAGGTCACTCCCTTGGGCATGAGCTTTCCTTCTGAACGCTCGGTCACTTCGCGCGGATAGACGCCGCCTCCGACGAGCGTCCAGAACGGCTGGTAGTAGTGCTTCTCGGACGGATCAATGACGGCAATGTCCAGCGACGGGCGAGCCTTCCTGAGGCGGGCGGCTACGGTGATGCCGGCAGTCCCACCACCTATGATGACCACTTCGTGGTTCTTGGATTCAGACATCTGTCTGTTGGGTAAGCTTGTTGAAAATCAAGGTTTGGGGGGTCGGCCAAAGGGCTCTTCTGGAAGCGCATAGGCCTTCAGAACGGGCTTCAGTGGCCGTTTCAGCCAGTAGGGGCGACGCGTCCCGTCAGGGGAATGGTCCACAGCGGAGCGCGTGAGCGCCGTCCACTCGTGGTAGGCTTCCATGGACTTCTTCGTGTCGACCCAGACATCGCCGTGGCGGTCTCCAGGATCGGCCTTTCGAACGTTGTACGCCTTCTGGAGCCAACAATGCGCGCCCGAAATGGGGTCGGGGTGCACCGCATGGGTGAGATTCTGGTGGACTCCCACGTCCTCCCACCAGATGCGACTGGTGTCAGGATCGAACGAGTCCCAGGCTCCGGCTCCGTGCAGCACCTCAAGCCGGTGCGAGTCGCCGTCTTCCTCGTGAAGCTTGACTAGGTTGGACGAGCCGCGGTTCACGCCGCTCGCCTCCTCAAGGCGCCAACGGCCAAGGTGGTGACTCATCGCGATCACGCCGGGCTTGATGCCCTCGGTCACCCACACCTTGTCCACAAAGTAGCCGATCTGCGTGGTCACGCGGACCAGACCTCCCGAGGCCACCTGGAGGCGGTCGGCATCGGACGGGTGCATCCAGATCGGATTCTTGTGGCTCAGCTCGTAGAGCCACTTCGCGTTCGCACTCCGGGTATGAATCAGGGTGGGCAAACGGAAATTCGGAAGGAGGAGCATCTCCCCCTTGTCCCGATTTATGTTCGACGGGTGAACGTGGGACTTGAGGGGCCAGGGCAGCACATACTCAATCTCGGGCCAGCCCCAATCCTTGAGCGTCTGGCTGAAGAACTCGAGCTTGCGACTCGGCGTGGCGAATCCTTCGACCCGCTTGCCATCCACATCCAGGCCCACACGCTTTCCATCCCGGGAAACGCGCCGGCGGGCGTCGGCCTCCGCGGGTTCATCCGAGAGCGCCTTGGCGTACGGCGTGTAATTCTCGGCCAGGACCTCGACAACTCCGTACTTGCGCATGTACGCCAGCGGCGCCAGGCCCTCCGCGGCTGCCTTCTCGGGCAGGCCGGGGATGGAGTTCTCGAAAATCCACTGGTAGTACTCGTCGATCGTGATGATCTCACCCTTTCGATACGGGCTTTCGAAGTGCTTCCGGATGCCCAATTCGCCATCGGGGTCCATCCGCGCGGAGAGCTCGATCCAGAACTCGTTCTCCTCCCAGACCTCTCCGGGATTGGCTTCCCAGGTGTATTTGACTGGCCTTCCCTGCCGTTCTGCGGCTACGCGCCTGACCGGCTGGCGAAATGCCACCCACTGGCCAGAGTGCGTCTCCTGACTCATCAGGTCATGCCGCTCGCCGGCGTGGCCCATGGGCAGGACGTAGTCAGCAAACCACGCCGACTCGTTCCACGTGGGCGTCAGGGCCGCGTGACACTTCATTTTTTCCGTGTCCTTCAACGCCTTCAGCCACATGAAGCCGTCCGGGTTGATCCACATGGGATTGTAGACCCGGGAAAAGTACATGTCGATGTCCCCTCGCCCCTCCTCCAGGAAGTGCGGAAGGAGGAAGCTCATCTCATAGAAGGCCAGCGGCCACTCGTGGGGCAGGTGCAGTTCATTCCAGGCCTCAAAGGCCGGCGGCTGGTCGAAGGGTTTCGGGACGAACTTGCTCCAGCTGTTTGCCGATGTGCCCCCCTTCGTTCCCACACTGCCGGTCAGCACGTTCAGGAAGAACAGGCAACGAGCTACCTGCCAGCCGCCCAAGTTTCCGATAGATGCGGAACGCCAAGTGTGGGACGCCAAGCGGCCTCCACATTCGGCGATGTACTCGGCGGCCTCCTTGATGCGCTCAACCGGCACCTGCGACTCGGCTGCTGCCCGCTCAAACGTAAAATCAGCATAGAGCTGCTTCAGTAGCGACTCGAACACCTCGTAGTCTCCGGCCTCGTAGGGCTCGTCTCCACGGTCCGGAATGGCGGACAGGTCGAGCTTTTGGTCCGGGAAGGGATTGGTCCGGAGGTGATCCAGTGTCTCCTCCCAGTTCACCCACTTGCGGACAAAGTCCCGGTCGTACCGACCCGTCTGGATGAGGTGGTTGGCGATGGCCAAGAGGACGGTCTGCTCCGACCCAGGCCAGGTCGGAAGCCACACGTCGCTCTTCGCGGCCGTGTTCGACAACCGGGGATCGAACGTGATCAGCTTGGCGCCTTTCTTCTTGGCCTCCATGATCCGCTGGGCATGCGGATTGAAGTAGTGCCCCGTCTCCAGGTGGCTGGAGATCAGAAGGATCACGCGGGCGTGGGCGTGGTCAGGACTTGGGCGGTCGAACCCGGCCCAGAACATATAGCCCGCCCGCGCGCCGCTCGAACAGATGTTGGTGTGGCTGTTGTGGCCGTCCACTCCCCAGGCCTGGACACAACGATTCGTGTACCCATCCTCGCCCGGCCGGCCGACGTGGTACATGATGCCATCCCGGCGCTTTTCCCGGCTGGCCCGCATTTTCTGGGCGATTTCGTCCAGCGCCTGGTCCCAGGAGATGCGCTTCCACTTCCCTTCTCCACGTTCGCCGACGCGTTTCAGCGGGTACAGGATGCGCTCGGGGTCATAGACCTGGTTGATCGTCGCCGGGCCCTTGGCGCAGTTGCGTCCACGGCTTCCCGGATGGACCGGATTGCCCTCAAACTTGCGGATCTGGAGGGTCTCCTTGTCCACATAGGCCAGCAGTCCACAGGCGCTTTCACAGTTGAAGCAGACCGTCGGCACCAGCGTGTAGCGGCGGGCCACCTTCTTGGGCCACTCCTTGCCATCCCACTCCACCCAATCGTCCCACTCCGAACTCGGAGGGTACTGACTCATCCGGCCATCCGGATGAACCACCTCGGTCATCTTGACCTTCTTGGGGACGGCGTCGGTTTGCGAATAAGTCGGCATCCCGAAGTCACCGGATCCCGCGACCGGCCCCTGATGGGACCCCAGGGAATCCATCAGTGCGCGTGCCTGCTCGGCGGCTTTCCTTGAAGAACGTCTACTCATGTCGGCCAGAAGAATGGGCGTTTCGGGATCACGAATTCGGAATTTCCTGGGGAGCGGTCACAAAGGCCCACTCATAGGCATACAGCCCGACCAGCACGGCCAAGCCGGCCAGGACCAACATGATGGACCCGCCTTCCAAAACCAGGACCAGCGGCAGGACATGGCCGAGCACGATGGCCCCCAGCCAGAAGATCTTGCGATACTTCCCCCGGATGATTTCGTATGCGGCCAAGGCAGCGGTGTCCGACGCATGCGGCATCAGAACTTCGCCCAGGAAGATCACCAACAGGTCAATCACCACCGCCCAGATGAGCACCGTCGCAAAGACATCACCCGTGGCATTGCCAGGCCAGAGAACAACGCCGAATGCGGCGCCGGCCATAACGGCCTGAACGAGCAGGTGAACCGGGAGCAGGCTGTTCTGCCAGAGGTCGCGGCCTTCCGCCTGACCAAAGAGAAACGCCGTGTACGCCGCAGCTCCGAGTGCAAGGGGCAGACCGGCTCCCAGGATCCAGGGGCGAAGGCCTTCAGCAGCCGAGCCGTCGATCCAACCCATCAAGGCAGCGCCTTCCAGGGCCAGCCAGCCCGTTGCAAGAAGGGAGAAGGCCACCAGCAGATAGGCACCGCGGACCAGCCAGCTCTTCCACTGCGGCCTGGTCAGGATGCGCAGGAATCGCATGGGATGCTCCAGGTCAAAGACCAGAAGTGCGGTGGTGAGGCCGAGGAACACGACCGTCCAGATCCCCAGCGTCACCAGTTGGGCATCCGGAAGGGAAACCCCGATAAGGGTCCGCCATGCCGCCAGCATGAAGAGCCCCGCGGCGATGGCTTTGGTGACCAGATACGCAGGGACGGGCCAATGCCACGGGACTTTGTGTTGCGCATTCCAGACTACCTGGACCATTTGCTCGGCCATGCGGCCTTTGCCTATATGAATCGGGCCGGCCTCCGGGAGTCCCTGCTCGGAATGACGCTTGTGGCTGCGGGCAGACGCACCGTCTCCGCCTACCGGGAGCACGTCGGCCCAGGCGAAAGTCGTCGGAGTCCGCTCGGTGGCGGTGGGGTGCATGGCGGCGTCATCGCCGCCGATGTAGAAGAGATTCGGTGCCGTGCCCTGCTCGGGCTTTCGGACGGAGACCGTGTTCTGGGCCACTTTTTGGGCGATCTCGGAATCAGGATCGTCAAGATCGCCGGCAATGATGGCGTGCTCCGGACAAATCACCACACAGGCCGGCTCCAACCCCACCTCTACGCGGTGTGCGCAGTAGTGACACTTGGCCGCGGATCCCGTCTCCGGATCGATGTAGATCGCATCGTACGGACAGGCCTGGAGGCACGCCTTGCACCCGATGCACATGTCGGGGTCGAACTCGACGATGCCGTCGTCCCGCTGATACATGGCCGTCACTGGACAGATGCGGACACACGGCGGATTCGCGCAGTGATTACAGCGAGTTACCTGAAAAGACCGGGTTACGTTGGGGTACGCGCCCGTCTCAACGCTTTTGACCCAGGTCCGATTGACCCCCAACGGAACCGAGTTCTCGCTCTTGCAGGCGGTAGAGCATGCATGACACCCGATGCAGGAGTCATTGTCAATGACGAATCCGTAATTCACGGTCTGATCCTGGCTGGCAACGGGTGACTTGTCATGTCAAGTAATGCCGAAGATGCGCCATGTCGCTGAGAATGGCAAACATTGGTCATTTGTGGGGCAGGTCTTCGAGTCGATTCACGTTGGTCAAGGCTCGATCGGGTAGCGGGACCCGAGTATGAGGCAGGTCCCTGAAAAGAGAGCGGAGCGCGTACTGGCCGTCCCGTATGGCCCGCTCCACGTTCGGTACCAGCGTGCTGCGATACAATGCGCAGGTCGGCTCAATCATGTCCTGCCGGGTGGCCACCACGGCCGACACCTCCTCGGTGGCCGCGTCGAGAAGGCGCTGCAGGTGTGCCGACTCCAGCAGAGGAAGATCCACAGCAAGAAAGAGAACCCACCGCGTGCCCGCCGATCGAAGCGCCGCGTGCAGGCTTCCCATGGGTCCAATCCCGGCGGGCTCGTCCACGATTACCCTGCTGGCCCTTCTCAGGGCCCTCCACGCCTGCGGTTCATCCGGATGTTCGGGGGGTAGGCCCAACGCGCTCTCGGTCGAGATCCCAGCCACCGTCCGCATGGCGCGTTCCAGGAGCGTGTGTCCCTCCCACCGGAAGCTGGCCTTGTCCTCACCGAATCTGGAAGACCTGCCTCCGGCCGCGAGTAGACTCAGTACATCTTGGGGAGCAATCGCCATGCTGGGTTGTTGTGCGTTCCGTCTGACCCGATCATAATAAACCCTGCGATGCGCTCAAGACCGTACCTCTTCGTTCCCGTCAAGAAGATCGAGCTGAAAGAGATCGAGCGAGAGGGACTGGACGTGAAACGGGCCATGTATCCGAGCCTCAAGAAGGCCAACGCAAAGAGCCGCCGCGTCCTGATCGTGAAGCGTCGGGCGGTCGAGAAGGGAGAAGTGCGCCCCGAAGATATCCTCAATCTTCGGCCCTACCGAAGGGCTGTGTCGGTCGCAGCCGGGGGCGGTGTGCTGTTCCGGGGGCCGGTCGGCGAACTCGAAACCGTGCTGATCTTTCGGCGGGGGAAGTGGGACATCGCCAAAGGCAAACGCGACCGAGGAGAATCCAATCGGGATTGCGCCGTGCGCGAGCTGCAGGAAGAACTCGGGGTGGAAGACATTCGCCCGGTGTGGAAGATTGGGAAGACCATCCACGCGTACCGAGCCCGCCGGCGGCGCTACGTGGTCAAGACCACCCACTGGTACGCCATGAAGACCTCGGCAGAGACCTTCACGCCTCAGGCCAAGGAAAGAATCACGGACGCGCGGTGGCTCCCGATGGCCGAGGCCATCAAGATGGTACACTTCAAGGTACTCCGGAAGCTCCTGAAGGAGGCTCGCCGGCAGGTGCGGGCAGCGGGCAGCCTGAACTAGTACTAGCACTAGCGACCGCTGAGGAATACGGCGTTCCCGAGCAGGAGCCGGCCTTCGTACCAGAACGCCCGATACAGCGGGTCGTCCATGAGGTAGATCACCGTGCCCCGGCCCATGTCCTGAGCCGCGAAGGCCACGCTCTCGGCCACCCCGTCGTCCGCGTCCGAGCCCACGTGACCGGAGACTCGGCTGTCGGCCTGGATCACGCCCACGTTCCACCCGTCCTTGAGATACGCGTAACCCGACGACGTGCGCCGGAGGCTGAAGTATCCGCGGCTCAAGCCGAATCCCAGAGGGTGTGTCGCGTCCACGCGTGTGCGGAATACGGCCCCGGAGACGTTGTCGGTCAGCCCCTCACGCACTCGGTCGCCGTAGGCACGAAGCGAATCGGTCGCTTCGTTCTCGTCACTGTCGTCGTCGTCATCGTCGGACTCCTTGGCCTTGATGTTGAATCCGTCCTTTGCGGCGAGCGTGCGGACCGCGCCGTCTATGGCAACGAGGCGGCCGCCGCCCCGGACCCAGGCCTGAATGTCCTTCAGGAGATCATCCCGGAGGACACTCCCATAGGATCCGGAGGGTAGAATGATCACGTCATAGCGGTCCAGATCCAGCGAGCCGAAATCCGACGCATTGAACATGGTGACCGGGTAGCCCAACTGCTGCTCGAACCAGTGCCAGACCTGTCCCGCACTTCCCGATGAGACGGGCGAACCCGTCGCGACTCCGACCCGTGGTGCCGTCACATACCGAACCCGGCCGGATCCGAAGTCTGAACCCGAGTCCACCCTGCCCGACTTCAGCGCGGTCAACTCGATTCCATGGTCCCGGGCGAGCTCCCGTAGTTGATGGTGAAAGTCGTCTCCGAGGGTCTCGTTGCCTGTCCGGGTGAACAAGACGGTTCCCGCGGCAAATGAAGCGCCCTCGGTCGCGAACGCCTCGGTCGCCACTCTCGCGTCTATCCCGGCCTGAAGGGCAGCGCCCAGGAAGGCCACATCCTCCGGGGAATCCCACCGGAGAGCGTACGCATAGGGAGTTGACCCAGTCGTGGACCCCGAAACACCCCCTCTTGTGCTGGGTCGGTAAGGCGCTTCCGGTCTGACGTCAGTAGTCGTGGCCACCGCATCCATCCCATACGCATAGGGTAGCGCCCAGGCCGTGATGTCGTAGGTGAGCGAGTCGGGCAGCGAGGGATCCGGCTCAAACAGCACGCGGGTCAAGACGCCCTTCGGCTGATGAACATTGATGACCAGATCGCCTGGTTCCACGCGCCCTTGGACGGACGTGCCCGAGCGGTAGTCCCGGCCCGAGAGCCGGGCGCCGCTGGAGACCGTCCCGTAGCGTATTCCGAGGTTATCCAGATGGCTGGCCAGAGCGGCAAGGCGCTGCTCTCCACTGGAGGCCTTCATCACGAACGTTCGATACGTGCCCGCCGGCCGCTCGCGGGCATCGGTGTAGAAGGCCTCGAACTCAGACAGCACGCGGCCGGCCAGACGGGACGTGGTCTCCACCGTCGAAATACCGGTGGTGTGATGATGCAGGATGCGGTCTCCAAGCGTCAATGTGTCCCCCTCGGCGGTCTCGATGGCCAGTCCCGCTCGCCCACCACCCCCTTGCTCATATGTCATCCCAACGCCGCCGTTGAAGATGGGGTAGGTATCGCCGTAGCCCGGATAGAAGAGATCGAAGACCTCCCGCGTGAAGTAGAGCCATCCGTTGGCGTCGAAGTACCGCGCATGATTCGTGCCTACCGAATCCTGCATCGCCCGCTGCCAGTCCGTAATCGCGTCGTGATAGGGCTCGGCCGCCGGCGCGAAGTAGTACGGAGAGTTCACGCCCTGCTCGTGGAAGTCCACATGCACCTGCGGCAGCCAGGCGTTGTAGAGCTTCAGGCGTTGCTGCGACTCCTGCTGGGACTGCCAGGCCCAGTCGCGATTGAGGTCGAAGTGATAGTGGTTGGTCCGCCCCCCGGGCCAGGCCTCCCGGTGCTCGCGCGCATCAGGATTGGGGTTCGGCCGGAAGCCCACCGTCTGATTGTAGCCATTGGCATAGCGGTCGCGGCCGTCGGGGTTGATGCACGGATCGATGACCACCAGCGTGTTTTCCAGCCACTCGCCTGAACCACCGGGCCTGACCAGCTCATGGAGCGTCGCCATCGAGGCTTCCGTGCTCACGGACTCGTTTCCATGCACGTTGTAGGACAGCCAGACGATGGGAACGCCCGCGTCGGAAGGCACCCCGTCTGCCATGCCTGCCCGCTTCATGTTGTCCGTCCGAACAGCTTCCAGGTTCGCAATGCGATCCGCCGTCCCCACAAAGGCCACCATGAGCGGGCGACCTTCATACGTTTCGCCGTACTGTTGCAGGACCACCCGGTCGGACTGCGAGGCTACATGACGGAAATAATCCACCACCTGGTGGTGCCGGGAGAACCTGCTCCCGAGCTCGTATCCGAGGAATTCCGCAGGCGACTGCAGGCCCTGGGCGCCAACCCGTGGTGCGGCCAGGACAAAGAAGGTGACCAGTACAAGGCGCTGAATGGCTACAAGCATTATCTGTCAGGGGTGTGGCAGGAGGGCGAATCTAACCACGGGGTCTGCGCGAGACATCTTTCCCGGGGCGGTGACCGCGAATTTCCGATTCCTGCTCGTTGATACAACTGGTGCTCCCCGGCGCCACGTCCGTGTCTCTGGACCAATCATGTTTGCCCATGCTGTAGCGCAAAAAGCGTTGCCCTTCTTACTTGCCATGGCCGCCCTGCCGGGGTTCATCCGGGGTGCCACTGCTGCGTCTCCGCAGTCAGCTGACGTTCGCGTCATCTACTGGGTCGACAAGACATTCGGTGCGTCCTACGTGGCGAATGTCATGCTGACCAACATGACGCCCGATCCAATCGCGGAATGGTCGCTTGGATTTGACCTCAATCCGCCGGTGGACAACGTCCGAAACGCCCAGGTCTCGCTTGTCGGCGATCGGCATACTGTTACGGGTGCCGGGTGGACCCACAAGATTGAGCCTGGCCAGTCGGTCTTCTTTTCGCTCGACGGGACCATCCCGGGCGACGGGGTCATGACAAACGTCAACGACGTCCCCCGTCCTACCAGTTGCGCGTTCAACGGCCAGACATGCTCCTTTGAGGAGCAGAATGCGCCTCCTGCAGCACAACACGATACCCTGGCCGTAGATGTCGGTTGGTGGGTTGCGAACAAAGGAGTGACGGATTTCCGGGCCCAGATTCTGCTGAAGAACGTGACCGACATTCCGGTCGATCAGTGGAAGCTGAGGTTCCGGTCCACCTCGCTCATCACCGACATTCAGCACGGCGACTGGAGCCGGAGTGGGGTCAACTATGAAGTTACCGGCCGCGGATGGACCAAGTCCATCGCACCTGAAGAGATCATTTGGCTGACGCTCACGGGTGTTCATACGGGCCAGGTGGATACGCTCCAATCCTGCATCTTCAACGGATTCCCCTGTACGTTTGTCGATCCCGACGACTTCGTGGATCAACCGGAGGAGCCCGAGCTCACCGGCGGCCTGTGCGCCATTGTCCCGTCTGACGGTGCAGGCTCTCAGGTGGCGAATTCCAGTGACGGCATTCGGCTGGATTGGACACCGACCTCCTTTTGGCCGACCGGCTATACCTACACCATTGAGATCCTCAACGAAAGCGATGACGCGATCCGAAACTGGGAGTTGGTCTTTACGCTGCCCTCGGCCATGACGATCTCCCAAATGTGGAATGCCGACTACTCGAAATCCGGCGATCGCGTGACGGTTACACCGCTGACACACAACGCCTGCATTGAACCGGGCGCTTTCGTCCAGATCGGGTTCGAGGGTGGTCACGACGGGCTCCCGGAACCGCCCGCCAACTGCCAATTCGCCGGCGACGACTGCACATTCGTACGGATGTCTACGACGAGTACGTCCATGGAGGGCAACATGGCCGAGAAGCCCATCGACCAGTTCGATCTCTCGGCTCCCTACCCGAACCCGTTCTCGACCTCAAGCAAGATTCCTTTCAGAGTCGCCGAGACACAGGACGTGCACGTGACGCTTTGGGATATGCAGGGTCGACAAGTCGCCACCCTCTACGATGGGATCGCTGCTGCCGGTCAGATCTATGAAATCAACGTGCCCTCAGGCAGGCTGCACAGCGGATCCTACATGATTCGACTCACCGGTGAGTCGGGCGCCGGCGTCACGACACCCGTGATGCTCATCCGGTAATTGAGACCCTCCCTCGGATGTCCACGCGACGGACTGTCCGCGGAGCAGCGATGCCTCTCCCCGAGGTGCAGAACGCCGGGTTCGCTTCATTGCGGACCCGGCTTTTCTGGGTCCGGTTGAATCGGGCTCTGCTTGAAGACCGCCTCGAAGTCCCGGATCGGGAGCCCTCGATCGGTAGCATCGCCGGGGCGGCGGGCCAGATCGAGATCGTATGCCACCCGGTCGCTTCGATAGAACCGCTGTTGGTAGTAAACCCGGCGCTCCGCCTCGGTCACCGATACACGCTCAATCATCAACAGGGCGCGTCCCCACGGTATGCCCAACTCCTGACTGATGTCAGCCGGCGCGTTGATCGCCTCCATCCGGAATCGCCCCGAGACGATGGGAATCTGGTAGTCCACTTCCAGAATGTGGTAGATGGTCTCTTCCTCCAGATTCCGGCCGTTGAGGAGTTGGCCGTAAAACGGGGGTAGCCAGGTCCGGTCATAGGCAAGCGGCTCACCGTCGCCGAGTCGGATGCGATCCAGTCTCAGGACCCTCGAGCCTTCGTCCACATGGAGTGCCCGGGATACAATCTCGGTGGCCTCCTCAACCTCGGAATGCACCACCCGGGAGGATGCATGCATACCCGCGGCCTGCATGTCCTCGGCGAAATCCGTCAGTCTGACGAGACCCTGGTGCACCCGACTGGTGCCCACGAATGAGCCCAAGCCCTGCCGCCGGTAGATAACCCCTTCGCTCTCCAGTGTCTGGAGGGCTCGCCGGATGGTAATGCGGCTGACCGAGAACTGAGCACCCAGCTGGCTCTCCGAGGGCAGCTGGTCATCGATTGCCCAGACGCCCTGTCCGATTTGCTCCCGGAGCCACTCGCTGACCTGCGCGTGACGGGATGTTCCACTTCGCAGTTTTGAAGCCATTTTTTTCAGTCGGGGATAATACCTTCGAGAATACTTGTCATTACCAGCGAATCCAAGTCAGACAAACTCGATCTCCACCGTTCTCCCGGCTTCCGCCTCCGTCCAGTCGGCAGGCAGGTGAACAATGCAATTGGCTCGAACCAGCGACATCGAGATGTTTGAGCCCTGCGCTCCGGCGGGCCGCACCACCAGCTGCGGCCCAACCGATACGGCAACGCCGCGTGCAAAGACGTGGAGTCCGGGCGGTTTGGGAAATGCCCCGCCGATCCTGGCCTGCCACCTCGGGCGTCTCCGTGCCGCGCCGCCCTGCATCAGCGCCAGCGCCGGGCGGACATACTGATCGAAGCAGAGTGCCGTCGAGACTGGATTGCCCGGCAAACCGAATACTGGACGCCCATCCAACAGTCCGAATGCCAGGGGTTTGCCCGGCCGCTGCTTCACTTTCCAGAACAGCGGCCTGAAGCCCGTCTCCTCCAGCGCCTCCTGCACGAGGTCATATTTCCCCATGGAGACCCCGCCCGAAAACACCATAACGTCGGCTTTCATCGCCTGCCTGATGACGCGCAGAATGTCCTCTTTGGTGTCGGTCGCGTGATACTCTCCCGCGACGGTTCCGCCCGCCTCGAGTACCCTGGCGGCGAGTGCTGGACCATTGCTGTTCCTTATCTGTCCCGGTCCCATGGGAACGCCAGGCGACACCAATTCGTCCCCCGTCGAGATCACCGCGACGGCCGGGCGTTTGCCCACGCTTACCTCCGAGAGGCCCCCCGTCACCAGTGCCGAGAGTTCGGACGCACCCACCAGTTCTCCGCGGGCCAGCACCACATCGCCGATCTCCAGATCCTGTCCTGCGGGCCGCACGTGCCGCCCAGACTCGACTCCCCGGTCAATGCCGACCTCGTCTCCCGCGAGGTTTGTCCACTCGACGGGGACCACAGCGTCCGCGCCCTGAGGCATGGGAGCTCCGGTCATGATCTGCATACAGGTCCCGGGCCGGACCCCGATCTCCGGCCAAGCACCTGCCCGCACTTCCCCGATGACCTTGAGGGCTCCGCCCGACGGCCCCAAGTCCTCGCTCACGACGGCAAAGCCGTCCATGGCCGAGTTTGCGAAGGGTGGTACCGCTTCCTTCGAAATCACTTCGTCAAGGACCATGCGACCCAATACCTCGCTCAGCGGTACCATTTCGGGTACCGGCGCCGGCAGGGAGTCTCTAATGACTTCCCAGGCTTCCTCTGTGGAGATGAATGTTCTCATGGGTGAGCGCGCGACCGGAGCCACTTCCAACGAATGAATAGCGATGATTTCCTTCGATTATAGTCAGTCACTCGGGTTCCTGCCGAAAGGCGCACAAGAAGCAATGCGGCCCAGGGCCCGAAAGGCGCATAGCTCACTCGTCGAGGGTACCGGCCAGGGCTCGGAATTCCTCGGATGGAGAGAACTGCTCCTCAGTCCCGATGACGCGCTCATTGGCGACATCGAACAGTTGGCCGTTCGAATCCGGGAGGAGGCGGATGTCTTCCTGTCCATCGGAATCGGTGGATCCTACCTGGGCGCCCGCGCGGTGATTGATGCTCTGACACCCTATTTCCGAACCGAAGAGTCAGGACCCGAGATACTTTTCGCGGGCACCGACATGAGCGGCGCCTACCTGAAGGACCTGCTGGCCTACCTCGAAGGGAAGTCTGTCTTCGTCAACGTTATCTCGAAAAGTGGAACTACGCTCGAGCCAGCCATCGCCTTCCGCCTCCTTAGAGAGTGGATGGAGCGCACTTTTGATGACGCCGACGATCGCATCATCATCACGACGGACCCACACAAAGGCGCACTCAACGCGCTTCTCGATACACACTCGTATCGCAAATACGTCATCCCTTCGAACGTCGGCGGGCGATTCTCGGTGATGACGCCGGTTGGCCTGCTTCCCATCGCCGTCGCAGGCATCGACATCCGAAGTTTCTTTTATGGGGCCGTAGATGCCTGTCGCGAGTATTCCAGCGCGGAGGACAATCCTTCCATTCAGTACGGTGCGCTGCGTAGCCTCTTCCTGGAGCGTGGATTCAGTACCGAGGTGCTGGCCACTTTTGAGCCGGCGCTGGATGCCATCGGGAGCTGGTGGCAGCAACTCTATGGAGAAAGCGAGGGCAAGTCTCACAACGGCCTCTTCCCCGTCTCGCTGCGCTACTCCACGGATCTCCACTCACTTGGGCAGTATGTCCAGGACGGGAAGCGCAACATCATCGAGACGTTTCTCCTGGTCAAGGATGATGGAGGCGATATTTCCGTGGATAACGATGAATCAAACCTGGACGGCCTCAACTACCTGGTCGGGAAGCCGCTAACCCACATCAACCGGAAGGCCTACGAGGGAACGGCGCGCGCCCATATTGAGGGTGGCGTTCCGGTGATGACCCTGGAGATCCCAGACCTGTCGGCGGACTCGCTCGGAAGGTTGCTGTATTTCTTCCAACACGGCGTTTCCGTCAGTGGGTACTTGCTGCGCATCAACCCATTTGATCAGCCCGGCGTCGAGGCGTACAAGAAGGAGATGTTCAGGCTTCTGGGCAAGCCCGGCGCCGACTAGATAAAGTGTTCCACGACGCCGTGCTTCCTGGTGTGGGTTATCCGTGGAAAAGCGCAGTTACTCCACAATGTATGGGGTCTTCCGACAGCCATTGTGTGCGAGGGTGGAGAAGGGCCCCTCTTGCACACAGTCCCCCTCGACGCTTCCCACAGCAGCCCGGACCGTGAGTAAAGAAAATTCTGGGTTCTCTTGCCCTTGAAGAAACGCAGGCAGCGACGGTCTCATCGACGTGGACTACTGCCCACAATCCGGAGGCGTGGTTGTGGAGAAGGGTGGTAATCCACTTATCCACCTCCTCTACTACTATATCCTACTATCTATTAAACCTTTTCTATTAGATAAGAGAGTGTGTGGATTCGCGAACAGGCGCGCCAACCGGATTGTCAGTACCTGCAAGGGCCGTTACTTTGCTTCTGTCAATTGACCCACCCGACGCCTGGACGATGATCAAGAAGATTCTCGTAGCCCTCGACCCTGACTCTGACACTGCAACGGCCACCCGTTACGCTGTCGAGATCGCCACTCGACACAAGGGGACCATCACCGGTCTTGCCGTGGTCGACATGGGAAGCATTGCATCCAGCACTCGCGGCGCCGGCATGGGCTCCATGTACTACGCGGGCAAGCTGAAGGACCAGCTGACTTCCGAGGCCCGGAGCAAGGCTCAGGACTTGGTCGCAGAGTTTGAAAGGTACGTTCAGGAGGCCGGAGTGGCGCACACTGAGCACCTCCAGGAAGGTGTGCCCTTCCGGAGGATCGTTGAGGACATGAAGTACCATGACCTCCTCGTGGTGGGCAAGGAACCCCACTTCTTCTACAGCCATCCGAAAGAAGCCACCGAAACGCTGGCGCGTGTGGTTAAGAAGACGGTCGGACCGACACTCATCGTCAGCAAGAAATACAGACCCATCAAGAAGGCCATCATGGCCTACGATGGAAGCGGTGCGGCCGCGTCGGCATTGCGGTCGTTCGCGCAGTCCAAGCCCTTCGGAGCTGATGTGGTCATCCGCCTGATCTCTATCTACGACGGGTCCGCTTCCGAAGCTGAATTGAAGTTGGGAATGGCCGCTGACTTCGTCCGGGCCCACGGCATGAAGGTCGAAACTCTTGCTCTGGCCGGCGACGACGTGGAAAAGGTGTTGATGGCGCAGATAGAAGACTTCGGTGCCGACCTGGTCGTTGCCGGGGCCCACTCGAAGTCACGCATCCGATCCGTTGCCTTCGGGTCTACCACTTCTTTCCTGGTAGAGAACTGCCCGGTTTTGCTCTACCTGGATAGCTGAGCGAAGGGACTGCAGGTGACGGTGCGCCCCGTGCTGCTGCACCGAATGGATCCCGTCTCGGCGGTAGACATGACCGAGTACCCGCTCTCCACCCAGGTATGAATGACCGATTCGTCCGGCAAGCCAAATCGGTTCTCAGCGGCCACTGAGATGATCGCGAAGCCCGTGTCTTCCGGGTCGGCCAAGCGGGAAACCAGGAAACGGTGACTACTGGTCTTGGAGCCGTGGTGGGCCACCTTTACGACGTTGGCCTTGAGTAGAGAACTCCAGGTTTCCACCAAGAACTGCTCGGTTCGCCGCTCGGCATCGCCAAAGAGAAGGAAGGTGATGTCTCCGTGCCTGATGAGAAGCACCACGGAGTCGTCGTTGGGACTTCCAGGCTGGGACGATTGGGGCGGAGCGAGCACCAGAAGGCGGAGTTCAGTATCCAGATCAATCATATCGCCCGCCTTGGGAGTTTCGAGGCTGTCTCGATTCAGGATGTTGTCTCTCACGAGAGCAGCGAGACCGCCGTCGTGGTCGCGGTGAGGGTGAGTTATCAACGCCATATCTACCTTCCTCTCCTGCAGGGCAGCCCGGATGGTCCAGTCGGCGCCCGGGGGACCGGTGTCTATCAGGAGGACCTGCCCTCCGGGAGATTCCACCAGGATGGCATCTCCTTGGCCGACGTCGAGAAACGTCACGTCCAGTGGGCGCCGTGGGGAGACGAAAGCCGGCGCGAGCACGGTAACGAACACGAGTCCCGTCGTAATGGAAAGACGGCCTGCGGCGGTTCTTGGGAGCCGGCCAATCAGGAGGACGGGCACGAGCAGAACCGCTCGAAATCCATCCACCGGAATGGACGGAGAGTGGGAAAACGCGCCGGCCCACCACACCAGCGCCTGCGCCAGGATGTCAGCAGCCGTAGAAGCTGCCGTAGCGATGGCCGTCAAAGGAGCGAGATGGGCGAAGAGCGCCGCATACAGGACCAAAGCCGTCAGTGGACCCGCAACCAGGTTGGACAGAAGGGACACCGGAACCAGTTGCCCGAACAGACCCGCGGCGATCGGGCTCGTGAACAGAATCGCGCACAGCGTTACCACGATGAGTCTGTGCGACCCACGCACATCCGCCAGCAGTCCGTAGACCGCCAGGACGGACATGGCGAAGCCGGCGCTGAGCATACCCTCCGGCCGAAGAACCAGGAAAGCCAGGGCCGTCAGCCCGAGGGCGTGCATTCCAATCAGCCCCCTGCGACCCAGTCCGCGTCGGCCCAGGATGATAGAGGCCATGACAGCCGCCCGAACCGTGGAAGGAGATCCGCCTGCGGCGAAGGCAAAGAGCGAGACGATGACGATGGTGATGCACCCGCGCAGGATGACCGACCCGCGCGGCCCCAACCCACACCGTGTGCAGATCCCGCCGACCAGTACATAGAGGCCCCAGCCGATTACCCCGACGTGGAATCCGGAGATGGCCAGGAGGTGAGCCAGTCCTGCGTCCCGAAAGGCATTCTGGGTCTCTCTCGCCATTCGTCGTCGATTCCCCGTCGTCATGGCCGCGATAACCCCGTATCGGTCAAGGCCCTGGAATAGTCGCGCATGACGCCTTCGAAGCCCGTCTCGGATAGCCGACGGCCTCGCTCCCAGGAATCCCACCAGACTCGGCGATTGGTGCGAACTCAGGGTGCCACCGACCCGGTTGAGGCGGGCGAGAGCGCCGCGATCAACGAGGCCCGGTCCCCGCGGAGGGCCGCCCGGATCGAGAACCCCTTGGACACTGACCAGGCGCTGCGGCAAGTGGAGGTAGGGGCGGACGGTCACCCGGGTTACCTGCCAAGGGCCTAAACTGCGGCATCGGCCCTGGAGCACACCTTCCAGGATCTCTCCGACGCATAGACCCTCTCCAGCCGGAACGGGGGCGGTGGGCCGGACAGAGCAGAACGCTAAGCCGGCGAAGACCATGCTGGCGAGTAGGGCCCGCTTCAGCGGAGTTGGTACGTGGAGGACCAGCCGCCCGGGTACCCAAAGGGCCAACACGCAGACCACCCCAAGAACCACCAACGCTCCCCAACCTGCGTCGAGAAACAGTGGGGACAGCAGGATTCCCGCGACCGTCCCGGCCAGGGCTGCACCGCATCGACTGGGCCCGTTTCGCATACGAAAGGAGGCACGGAGGGCGCCGTCCGCAACACGGCCGCCCGGGGCAGTCCCCACCATGGCCAGCCCCACACAATCGCCCAATAAATTCGTCACCGGCAGATTGACCCGCATTCAATGGCCGGGTATCCTTCGAAACAACGTGTAGAAACGCACAGCTGTTATTTGAAGCCGGAATGAGCACCAGACGGGAATCCAGAGAGAAGGTCATCCAGGCCCTCTACGCCTTTGAGTTGGGTGGGGGCGCAGGGGATGACATTATGACGACTCTCGTCAGGCAACCCCTCAAGGATCACGTCCAGTCTCTCCGCTTCGCCGAAAAACTGTTCCTGCGCACGCTGGACCTCACTGATACGGCTGACGAAATCATCGGGCATCACACGCAAAACTGGGACTTGTCCAGAATCGCGCTGGTCGATCGCCTGATCCTCCGCATGGCCCTCTGCGAAATGATGACCTTCGAGGACATTCCGCCCAAGGTCTCCATCAACGAAGCCATTGAGGTGGCCAAGAAGTTCAGCACCGCCCGAAGCGGTCAGTTTGTCAACGGCATTCTGGATGCCTCGCTCGAACGACTCCGCAACGAAGGGAAGCTCAACAAGAGCGGAAGAGGGTTGGTCGGCACGACCGTGACCGCGACCGAAGGCGAGAAAGACGACGAGAAAGACGCCTGACCATGGGACTCGTCGCCATCGGAGATATCCACGGTTGCAGGCGGTCACTGAAGGCCCTGCTGAAGAAGCTCGATCCCAAAGCCAAAGACCACCTGGTGTTCATCGGCGATTACGTGGATCGAGGACCGGACTCCCGCGGTGTCATCGAGGATCTGATTGAGCTGAGCAAGGACGTGGAATGCACGTTTCTACGCGGGAATCACGAGGCGCTGCTACTCGGGTACGTGGACCGAGGAGACTTCGAGACCTTTCTCCACAACGGGGGCCACCAGACCCTCAGCAGCTACGGAATGGATGTCGGGAATCTCTTTTTCCCCGATACCCACATGCAGTTCATCAGGGAGACCAAATTGTACCTCGAGACCAGGGACGCCGTCTTCGTCCACGCCGGCCTCCGCCCGGGGATTACCGTCGCCGAGAATCTGGCTCGGGGCGACGAGATGATCTACCTGTGGGAGCGCAGCCACATACGCTGCTCCAACGAAGAGTTGGCCTGGGAGAAGACCGTTGTCTGTGGCCACACGCCCGTGGTACGGCCCATCAACCTGCCCAAGCTCATCAACATCGACACTGGCTGCGTCTTCGGGCCCCGGCGACCGGAATTCGGCCGACTCACGGCCGTCCGTTTTCCCGAGCGCCACTTCGTCAGCGTCGACTATTCCGAATAAGGGCTCAGAACGGAAGCCAGACCGCGGCCCTCAGGGCGGGGCGGTGAATGCCGAGTTCCAGAGAGAACAGGGCTCGGGACTGCAGCGCGATGCGGACAAACGGATCACCCACCAGCGTAAAGCGCTTGTTCTTTTCGATGGCCGTTTCCTCGAAACGAAAGAGAATCGCCGGCCCAAGTCGAAATCCAATGTCCAGGTCCAGCGAGCCCCTCGGATTACCAATAACCGTTTGGCGTGCGCCAAGGAGCCTGATTGCCCCGCCCACTGTGCCGACGGCACGAACACTTCCTTCCCGAGAGGACCTGTAGCCCACGGAGAGAGAGGCTTCCCGAGTCACAAACCGGCCGACTCCAACGGAGGAGACGGTGATACCTGCTCCCGGTAGCGCTGCCGGACCTACCAGCAGGTACGCGCCGGGCAAAGCCTGGCCGCGCACGGGCGCCGCGAGCAGCACCCCCACACAAAGTCCGAGAAACAAACCTCGGAGCCCGGGATATTGGGGCCGCCCTCGAAAACTGCCCGCCCTGCGGACTTCGGACCAAGAGCTCATGCCGCTTCGCTGTGGAATTGTCGGACTCCCCAACGTGGGCAAGTCAACGTTGTTCAACGCCCTGTCTGGTGCGGGTGCAGAGAACGCAAACTACCCCTTTTGCACCATCGATCCGAATGTGGGGATTGTCCCGGTGCCTGATGTGCGGTTGGAAACCATCGCCGAAATGGCCAAATCGGCCAAGGTGATTCCGACCGTCATCGAGTTCGTGGACATCGCCGGCCTCGTAGCCGGAGCGTCCAAGGGCGAGGGTCTGGGCAACCAGTTCCTGGGCCACATTCGGGAGGTGGATGCCATCGTCCATGTGGTCCGATGCTTTACGGATGAGAACGTGGTTCATGTCTCCGGCAAGGTAGATCCCGCCTCGGACATCGAGATCATCGAGACCGAACTCCTGCTGAAGGACCTGGATTCGATCGAGAAGCGAATCGAGCGCACCAAGAAGGCGGCCCGTGGCGGCGACAAGAGGCTTAAAGAGGAAGCAGAGTTCTACGAGCGAATCCGCGACTATGTGGCAGACGGAAAGCCGGTTCGCGGGTTCAAGGTCAAGGATGGCGAAGAGGATTGGCTGGAATCGCTGTTTCTGCTGTCCGACAAGCCGGTGCTTTACGCCGCCAACGTGGGCGAGGCGGACCTGCCCGACGGCAATGACTACGTGCGAGAGGTAGAACGCATCGCCGCCGAGGAGGGCGCCCGCGTTGTGATTGTGTCGGCCGAATTGGAGGCGCAGGTCGCAGAGCTCGAGGACCATGAGCGCGCAGAGTTTCTCGAGGACCTTGGCCTGAAGGGGTCTGGCCTGGAGCGCCTGATCCAGAACACGTACACACTCTTGAAGCTGGAGACCTTCTTCACGGTGGGCCCCAAGGAGGCACGTGCCTGGACCATCGAGCACGGCACCAAAGCGCCCGCCGCGGCCGGGACCATCCACAGCGACTTCGAGCGTGGATTCATTCGCGCCGAGACCATCAAGTACGCCGATTTCCTGACCCACGGCGGGGAAACGGGAGCCCGCGGCGCCGGGGCGATGCGGTCCGAGGGCAAGGAGTACACAGTCAAGGACGGCGACATCATGCTCTTCCGCTTCAACGTTTAGCTTTAGCGGTTGCCTGACCGCCCGGCGGCGCCCGCTACCAGAGACGCCCGAAGTAGACGATGATCTGGGGGGTTCCGAAGAACTTCTGGGGCTCCTTGACACCGGACTCGAGGAGTTCGACACCCTCGGAGAACCGGGTGAACGAGTAGCCCAGCCGAACGCCCTGCGTCATGCCCCGGCCCTTTCCGAAGTGGGCCCCGATGGAGATCATCCCGCCGATACCAGGCTTCAGGCTCCCCTTTGGAATAGAGGAAATCGCATCGTAGGTCCGCTCCTCCGAATCCAGGATTCCGTTTTCGTTGTCATCGTCGAAGTAGGGGTACTCCCACCCGAACGTGGGCCCGCCGGATATGGCGACGAAGGGCCTGAAATCGTCCTCGATGCTGCCGGCGAACAGGCGACGCTCGAGTCCAACGTGGAGCGGCACCATCAACAGGTAGTTGGCCTTGTTGAGGACGTCGCGTCGACCGAAGCGGTCAAACAGCGCTACTTCCCGCGCGTCCTTTCCTGCACCGAGGCTGATTTCGCCGAGCAGGGAGAACGGGCCGACGGCCTTACGGACGTGTCCACCGAGACCGAAGCCACTGTTCGTGAGGATGATCTGGCCGCCGATGCTCTGGGCAAATCGAGGCTGCTGGGCGTCCTCCTCCATCACCGTTTGGGCGCGCGCCCGCCCGATGGTGAGGCACGCCAGCAGCACCATCATCCATACCGCTCTATGTTGCGATGTAATCCAGCGCATATCTGTCGAAACCGGCGCTCATGGCCTTTGTTCTTGTCCCTCAATAGTCAATACGGAGTGAAGCGGTGAAATCGCATTATCTGGTCCTGTCCTTTCTGCTTTTAGCGGCCTGCCAGCCGGCCGCGCCGCCGGTGGAGCCCGAGGCCATGGAGTCCATGCTTCCGCCGCTGACCACGCGTGCAGATTCGCTTGCGTTCAAGGTTCTGGAGATGTCGGGCGGTGAGAAGGCGCTCCGCAGCGTGCCCTACCTTCGCTTCGATTTCGGCACCCGCGAGCCCGCGTCCCGGAGCCACCTCTGGGATCGAATGACCGGTGACTACCGGGTGGAGTACCTGAGGGACGACACCACCTATGTCGTGCTCTTCAATACCCAGACACGCGAGGGCTCCGCCTACAAGAACGGAGCACCGGCCGCGAATTCAGCGGAACTGGTGGAGCGTGCCTACGGCGCATTCATCAACGACACATACTGGCTCATGATGCCGGCCAAGATGCTGGACCCCGGCGTGTCCCGCGCCATGGTGCCGGATTCGAGCGATGCCACACACGAGGTGATTCGGCTTTCGTTCGACAACGTGGGGCTGACTCCCGGGGACAACTACTACGTCTGGGTCAACCGCGAAACAGGTTGGGCCGACCGCTGGCACTACGTGCTCCAGTCGGGCGGAGAGCAGCGCTGCGAGTGGACCGACTACACCGAACTCGAGGGTCCGGCGGGCCCGATCTGGCTGTCCAAGACCAAGGTCTGTTCGCGCTTCACGATGCGCACTGACGCACTCGAGACGCCTCTTGAGGTGCCCGAGGGGACCTTTGTCAATCCTGCTCCGATGATGCAGGGGACCTGAGCGCGTGGACTTTAGGCTCCTCATCGCGCGGAGGTACCTGACGGGTCGCCGTTCCTTCTCGCTGATTACCAAGATCACCGGCATTTCCGTGGCCGGTGTGGCAATCGGCGTGGCGGCGCTCATCGTGGTCCTGTCGGTGATGAACGGCTTCTTTACGTTCGTCCGGGACATGCTGGTCTCGCTGGATCCCCACGTTCGGGTGGTGAGCGCCACGCCCGAGGGGATGGAGGCCCGCGACAGCCTGCTGGTGGATATCGAGGGGGTCCCCGGCGTGGTCAGCGCGTCTGCGTTTGTGGAGGGCAAGGCGCTCCTGGCCTACGAACGGGACGAGGGCTTCAATAAAGTGGTGGTGGTTCGAGGCGTCGATTCGGAGCGCGATCAGACCCTGGGCTCGGCCGTGGCGGCCACGGGCTTCGGGACCAACAACCTCTCCCGCGTGAACGGACGCCCGGGCGTAGTACTGGGTCGTCGCCTTGGAGAGCGGCTGGTGCTCACGCCTGCCGGCGGGACTCGGGAGGCGAGTCGGGTCTCCTTGCTCTCGGCGCCCGCCCTGGAGCGAAGTCTGACCCGGGTCTTGGGGCCGCCGCGAGTGGCGGCGTTCGAGGTTCGCGGGCTGTACGAGTTGGAGGCTGTCTATGACGAGAGCTTCGTCTTCGTGGATCTGGCCGAGGGGCAACGGATGTTCAGGATGGGCCGGAAGGTCCACGGCATCGATGTCCGGCTGGACGACATCGAGCGAGCCGGCGAGGTGCAGGCGACGCTGAGAGAGCGGCTGGACCCGGGACAGTTCACCGTGCTGACGTGGTACGACCTGCAGGAGTCCCTCTATGCCGTGATGCGGCTGGAGAAATGGGGGGCGATGGCCGTTCTGGCTTTGATTATCGTGGTTGCGGCCTTCAACATTGTCGGGTCTTTGACCATGATCGTGGTGGAGAAGCGCCGAGATATCGGGGTATTGCGTGCGATGGGGGTGTCGGCCGCCGACATCAGGAAGATCTTTTTGGCGGACGGACTGCTGATTGGTCTGGCCGGCGGAGGGATTGGGCTGGCGCTGGGATTGGGCCTGTCCTTGATGCAGCAGCGGTTTCAGATTGTGTCCATGATGGGATCGGACTCGTTCCTCATTGATGCCTATCCCGTGTCCGTTCAGGCACCTGATGTGGCGGCCATTGCGCTGATCGCTATTGCGCTATGCGTGCTGGCGTCCATCTATCCGGCGACTCGGGCTTCGTCTATTGAGCCCGCAAGAGCGGTGGCCATGGAAGGATGAGCGCCGCTGCGGCCAGTCTTCGGGCGGCCGGCCGGTGGTGACCTTCACGAATTCTACCGCGGCTTCGCGGTTTTATGAGTGGATCTATTGCCGTACATTCTTGGTTCTGTAGGCGCGTCATTAATCGACAGGCGCGTCCGAACCACCAACGACCGAATTCTAGGATGGCACGCAAAGATCAGCTGACCGGCAAAGGCCCCGTAGCCGGCAACCACGTGTCCCACGCCCACAACAAGGCGAAGCGTCGCTTCGAAGTAAACCTGCAGAAGAAGCGGTTTTACATCCCCGAAGAGGATCGCTGGGTCACGCTCCGCGTGTCTACCACGACGATTAAGACGATCAACAAGAAGGGAATCTCTGCCGTTCTCGCCGATGCGCGACGCAACGGAGTAAAAGTGTGACCAGGTAAGACATGGCCAAGGGAAAAGACGTCAGGATGCAAGTCATCTTGGACTGTACCGAAGCACCGGGCACGTCCCGGTACTCGACGATGAAGAATCGCCGTAACACGACGGGCCGTCTCGAGTTGAAGAAGTACAATTCCAAGCTGAAGAAGCACACCCTTCACCGGGAGACCAAGTAAATCACCGGAGCTCAGGCTCCGTTTTCCGAGACAGACGATGGCAAAGAAACAGTCATTCGGCGACAAGGTCCTCCGGCAGAAGGCCGATGCCAAACGCATGGCGAAGGTTGTCCTGGCCGAGCGCAAGGACAACGGACACATCCGTTTCCGCAGCAAGATGGTCGACATCAACGATGTCAAGGACGAACTGAAAGCCTCTCGAGGCTAAGAACTCCGGACTTGGCGCGTCACAGCGAGCAAGTCTTCGGGGTGTGGCGCAGTCCGGTTAGCGCGCCTGCTTTGGGAGCAGGAGGCCGAGAGTTCGAATCTCTCCACCCCGACAGTTCTTTTTCATCCTGCGCCCGTAGCTCAACTGGATAGAGCAGCGGACTTCAAGACCTAGGAGCCTTTATGCGGAAACGAGAACGCGTAAAGTGGATGGCACCGTTACGGTGAAACCTTCACTCTCCTCTGGAGGGTATGGCAATACCGTGGAAACTTCCTGTCGCTCGATGAGGTGACTGAGGTGCTCTGAAGGCTCAATTCTGAGGGTAAGAGCGCCGAAGAACGGTCCGGCAAAGGGTACCAACCCTGCGACTGACTCTGACTATCGGGAGGTTCCGTAGAGACTAAACGTGCCACGCCTGAGACGGCGATGTTATAGTCCAGACCACGAACACCGGAAGGTGGCGGCGAAAGTCGAAGTGGTAAGCTAATCCGCAGGTTGCAGGTTCGAGCCCTGCCGGGCGTACATGCAGAAAAGGCGACGTGGCCGAGTGGCTAGGCAAGGGTCTGCAAAACCCTGTACGGCGGTTCGAGTCCGCCCGTCGCCTCCAATGAGCAATGGCTACTAGCCGTTGTGCAGCAGCCCTTTACATGAATCATGTAGAGGGCTGTCTTGTGTGCCGTCTTCCGCGCCTCCCAAAGGATCCCCGTGCCCCATTCCGCTCCCCCGGCCCCCAAGAGCAAATCCACCGCAGCTATCCGAAAGGAAGTCGCGCGTCGCCGCACGTTCGGTATCATCAGTCACCCTGACGCGGGCAAGACGACCCTCACCGAGCGTTTGCTTGTGCTGGGTGGGGCTATCCAGATAGCCGGCGACATCCGAGCCCGCAAGACCGGCCGTGCGGCCCGTAGCGACTGGATGGCCATCGAGCAGCAGCGAGGCATTTCGGTGACATCGTCGGTGATGTCGTTCGAGTACCGGGGACGGGCGCTCAACCTCCTGGATACACCGGGCCACCACGACTTTTCGGAGGACACGTATCGTGTGCTCACGGCCGTGGACAGCGCGTTGATGGTGATCGACAGCGTGAAGGGCGTAGAGAGCCAGACGCGCAAACTGATGGAGGTGTGCCGACTGCGCGCCACGCCCGTACTCACGTTCATCAACAAGCTCGACCGCGAGGGACTCGACCCACTCGAACTGCTCTCAGATATCGAAGAGCACCTGGGAATTGCTGCCGCGGCCGTCACGTGGCCCATCGGATCCGGCAGGCAGTTTCGCGGAGTCTATCACATAATCGATCACGCACTGCACCTGATCGACCCGGATACAGGGCGGCCGGCCGTCATCCCCGTGGAGGGCCCGAAGGACCCCGCCGTCGACCGCTATTTGGGCAACCAGGCCGCCAAGCTGCGGAGCGACATCGAGTTGCTCGCTGGCGCCGGTACGCTCTTCGATACCGAGGCATACCTGGCGGAGACTCAGACGCCGGTCCTGTTCGGTTCGGCCATCTCAGGATTCGGGGTGAAGTCCCTGCTGGATTTGTTCGTCGACATTGCACCCGCCCCCTTGCCGCGCGAGGCGGTATCTGCCGCCGGCACGCAGCGGTCGGTGCTTCCCGTGGAGGAGCCGTTCTCGGGAGTCGTTTTCAAGATCCAGGCGAACATAGACCGCAACCATCGTGACCGCATGGCCTTCCTCCGGGTGTGTTCGGGCCGGTTCGAGCGCGGCATCAAGCTGCGCCACGACAGGTTGGGCCGGGACATGCGGGTCTCGAACGCGTCTACCTTCTTTGCGGGCGAACGGGAGGGAATCGACGACGCGTTTGCGGGAGATATCATCGGCATCCCGAACCACGGCACGATCCGCGTGGGCGACACCTTCACCGAGGGAGAGTCCTTTCGCTTCACGGGCATCCCATCGTTCGCGCCGGAATTCTTTCGAAAGGTGCGCGTCGAAAACGCCCTCCGCATGAAGCAGCTCGAGAAAGGGTTGCGGCACCTGACCGAGGAGGGCACCATCCAGGTGTACCGGCCGCTGCTGACGAACGATTACGTCCTCGGTGCCGTCGGCGTCCTTCAGTTCGACGTGGTGGCGCAGCGGTTGGCCGACGAGTACGGAGTCGACGTGACGATGAGTGCCCTGCCGTATCAGGTGTCACGCTGGGTGGAATGCGCTGACAAGGCGAAGCTTGCCGAGTTCACGCGCAGGAAGGCGACCTCTCTGGCGAAGGACTCCGAAGACAAGTTGGCGTACCTGGCGGAGAACGAGTGGTGGCTCAACCGGACGATGGGGGAGTGGCCGGGGGTGGAGTTCTTGAGTGCGACGGAGATGCTGTAGGGGGCGGGGCGAGGGGCAGCGGCAACAGGGAAGAGCCAAGCGGCCATGGAAATGACCCCGTCGCATTTGTTGTACACCTGACGGCATTCAGGAAGGTGGCAGTATAACAGACGCGAGTTTTCTTGCATCCGCACCAAACGTAATCGCGCCAGCCGGTATCCTCCGGCTTCACGTCGAACCCGCCCTTTCAGTATGAACCGCACCGCGCTACTGCTCGGAATACTCGTAGCGGGATCCCCACTCGTTTCGAGCGCCCAGGATCCCTTCTCCATCGAAGCCACCTTTACAGAGCAGGCGCCTCGACTCGATGGCCATCTTGACGACGCCTTCTGGGCCACCATCGATCCGGTGGACAACTTCGTCCAGCGCTGGCCGGAGGAAGGGGCAGATCCGACGGAGCGAAGTTGGGTCAAGATCGCGTACGACCGCGACAACCTGTATTTCGCCTTCCAGTTCTTCGACAAGAACCCGGAGCTGATTCGCGCCAAGAACATGGAGCGTGGGGGGCGCAACGACCGCGACGACCACGCTTACATCGGCATCGACACGTTCCTGGATGGACGAAATGCCTATCTGTTCGAGATGAACGCCCTGGGCACCCAGGACGATGCGCTCATCGCCGACGAACACATGACGCTTGACTCCTACAGCTGGGACGCGGTATTCGAGAGTGAGACGGTCATTGATGAAAAGGGATGGTCGATGGAAGTCCGCATTCCGTTTCGCCAGCTCCGCTTTCCCGACGGAGATGAACTCACGTTTGGCCTGTTCATGCGGCGCACGGTCAACCGAAAGAACGAGATCCAGAACTGGCCGCTCGTGCCCCTGACGTACGGGTCGGGATACTCCGACGATCTGAAAACGGTGTCGCGCTACGGCCGGCTGACGGGCATCAAAGGCATCCGGCGCGGCCGCAATATTGAGGTCAAGCCCTATGTGATCACCGGCGCGCAGTCTGTGCGTCCAGATCTATCGATCGAGGACACGGAAGGCGACCTGTCCTACGACGCCGGGTTCGACGTCAAGTACAGCATCACGTCCAATCTGGCCCTCGACCTGACCGTGAATACGGACTTTGCCCAGGTCGAGGCTGACAATACGCAGCTCAACCTCACCCGCTTCAGCCTGTTCTTTCCCGAGAAGCGGGAGTTCTTCTTGGAACGATCCGGGATTTTCGAGCACGGTGACTCCCGGAGGACGCAGACGTTCTTTTCCCGACGCATCGGAGTGACGGAGTCGATCCTCCTTGGTGGTCGCCTGACCGGGCAGGTCGGCCGTTTCAACGTTGGCCTCATCAACATCGAGTCCGGCCCAGACACGGGCACGATTACCGATAAGCTGGGCAGAGCGTTCGGCCCGGCGTCCGCCAACAACGCGGTCGCTCGCATTCAGACGAATTACGGCAAGCGGGGATCGGTGGGTGCCATTTTGACCAACCACGACCGAGGCGACCAGTGGAATCGGGCAATCGGCTTCGATGTGCAGCAGCGCTTCGGGTCTGCCAGTAGCGCGGACGTCTGGTATACCAAGGTGACGGATGCGGATCCGGGCAATGAGGACTGGGCCGGGAGTGTGGCTGTGAACCTGCGCAACGATGTGTACGGCGCGAGTCTTTCCTACACGAGTGTGGGTGAGAATTATCGCCCGGCGCTTGGGTTCGTTCGTCGTCGGGACATGCGCCAGACGGCAGTGACGGGGACATACTCACCCTTCTTCTCGAACGGTCCTTTTCGGCAGGCCACGTTCCACACCATGGGACTCCACTACGCCGGTCAGGATGGCAACTTGCAGTCCTGGCTATCGCTGCTCTCGATGACCCTGACGTCTCAGGCCCGCATGTCGTTGAATCTGTCGGTCACCCGGGAATTCGACCGCTTGACGGGCTCGTTCCGCATCCGTCCAGACGCTGAGATTGTGGCGGACGATTATTACTTCACCAAGATCAGCTCCCGGGTCAGCACAGACCCAGGAAAGAAGCTCTCCGGAGGAGCATCGCTTTCTGCGGGCGGCTTCTACGGCGGAAACCGTACCGACTGGTCTCTGAGCGGCGGATGGCGTCAGTCCAAGCACATGACGCTGGGAGCGAGCCTTCGAAGCAGTATCGTCCGGTTGCCAGTCGAGAATGGTGACTTCAACGCGGTGACCGCCTCAGTGGACGTTCTGGCCAGTGTCAGTCGCAAGCTCTTCTCGAAAGCGCTGATCCAGTACGACAACTTCTCCCGCAATGTCAGTGCGAACATCCGCATCGACTGGATCCATACGCCCGGCTCGGACCTCTTCCTCGTGTTCAACACCTCCTACCACCTGGCCGACGACGGCGAAATCCTGTTCGACCCGAGAGCGGACCTGCTGATGAACAGTCGAATTGGGGTGGCGAAGCTGACCTATCTGGTGCTGCTGTAGGGGATATCACTGGCGGTAGACCACTCCGTCCTTCATCACAAAGGTGACCGACCCCAGCAAGGAGATGTCCTCAAGGGGGTTGCCCTCCACGGCAATGATGTCTGCGGCCATTCCGGGTTGCAGTGCACCGGCGATCTCATCGAGTCCCATTAGCTCGGCGGACACAACCGTAGCCGATTGAATGGCCTGAAGGGGAGTCATCCCGTAGGCTACCATGTAAGAGAAATCTCGGGCGCTCTCTCCATGGGGTATTGCACCCACGTCTGTTCCGTAGGCAATGCGCACCCCCTTCTCCACAGCGCGGGCGAACGTCTTTCGGTGGGCAGAGACAATGGCAGTGGTACGCGCACTCCAGTCCTCGGGGGCATCGTCACCCATGTATACCGAGAGGGTAGGCACCCAGAACGTGCCTTTCTGCACCATGAGATCCAGCGTTCGGTCATCCAGCAGCATCCCGTGCTCGATGGATCGTGCGCCCAGGTCAACGGCGTTGTAGGCGCCAGGCCCGCCGTAGGCGTGTGCTGCTACCGGAATCCGAAAACGCGCCGCCTCCTGCATCACGAGCGCAATCTCATCACGCTCAAACTGGGGAAGCGGCGTCATGTCCTCCAGATTTATGTGTCGCGTTGTGCCGGTGGCATAGAGCTTGATCCAGTCCGTGCCGTACTTGACCTCCCGGCGAATTTCGGCTACGATGGCGTCATCGGAGTCGGCCAGAAATCCGTACTGCGGTACATCGATCTGCGGCGCAAGGCCGTTCTGATTCATGTATCCGCCCGTGATGGACAACGACCGTGTGGCCACCTGCATGCGCGGCCCGGGCACGAGCCCATTGTTGATGGCATCGCGCAGCGCAACGTCGGCCCAGTCGGCGCCCTCAGAGTCGAGGTCCCGCACCGTGGTGAATCCGGCCATTAGCGCGTCGCGGGCAGCGGCCACGCCCTCGATGGCGCGATAGGGGACGGACTTGTAGAGGATGGGGTTGTTCGAAGCGTAGTCGGGCTGGATCAGCAAATGGCTATGAGTATCGAACAGACCAGGAAGGACAAACTGGTCCGATAGGTCGACCACTTCGGAACCCAGCGGCACGGAGACATCCTTGCCCATCGCCTCAATCAGGCCGTCGCGCACGAGAATGACCACATCGCGGTCCACGCGGCCGGTGCGGACATCCAGCACGGCGCCTGCCTGGATGGCCGTCACCTGTTGGGCAAGGGCGGGGGAGACACTAAGAAGCAGCAGACATCCAAGGAGGAGAGCGGAGCATTTCATGGCGAAGGAGGGTTGGTCTGGCGGGTGGTGTTGTTCAGACTGAGCGGGCGCCACGCCAGTGTTCTGCAAAGGTACGATGCACTCGATCCCCTTGGGGGTGATCCACCGCCAGACCAGGGGCCTGCCGCCTAGAGTTTAGATATCGTCTTGTAGTAGATCTGCGCGACTCTGGCGTATCCCTTCTCTTCAAGGTGCAGTTCGTTGTCCCACCACGCTTGACTGGAGGGGATCTCCTCGCGCAGGTCAAGGCAGTGAACATGATCAAGACCCGGCAGCTTCGGGATGGTCTGTAGCATGTTGTTGAACATGTCGATGAGGTCGGCGACCACCGCCGCGTTCTCCTTTTCGTCTTCCCATCCCTTCCTTGTGAATCCGGGTTGGAGCCAGGGGCCAGGCAGCAGCCACCAGCCTCCCCAAAAGCCCCTGCCATCAGGAATGGCGTGGGCGTATCCATGGACGACAATGGGCACAACCTTGTCAAAGGCGCTGGTGCATACTTCGTCAACCTTCTTGATGAGCGTCAGCAGGGCCGCCTTAAGGCGCTGATGAATAACCACCTCCGCGATCCCCTGGTTAATGGCTGGCAGACCGCTTTGCTGGTGATTGAGAAGGGTGTGGAATTCGGTTCCGGCAATGTCGTTGCCTCCACCCGATAGGAGGATGGCCTTCGGTGCCTGGGGCAGCGAGCGGATCAGGCGGAGAAACTTGCGGGTCTGTCGCTCGGAGTAGGCCATGTCCTCGAGATAGTGGCCGGAGTGGGCTGCCGAGTGGATATCGAAGGTGTACTCCGACTCCAGAATCTTCAGGATATCCCAGGCCGGGTAGTCGAACCATGAGTCTCCTTCCGCCACGAGGGTTCCACTGGTCGCTCGCAACGGATTCCAAAGGCCCCTGGGCGAGGGACTTAAGGGCTCCTGGGGGTTGGCCTCGAGCCCCAGGCGAGCTGCCGCCGCCGTCCTACGGATGCTGACCTGATTCTCGGCCTCCAGCACTTCGTTAACCTGAGATCGAGCAGACAGAACGGCCAGTTTCAGGAGGTCATCGTTAGGCATGGTAAATGTGATGTGAATGCGGAATAGCCACGGACTATCCAAGGAAAAGCCTGTGTGTGCCGCGGTCAATGGCAGTTAGACACTATTCTGGGGCAACTAAAAGACCTGGAAGCCAAAAGCCCTGACCCCGTCCGAGGCGACTGAGATGCGGAACGCCACGCTGTCTCCGGGCGCGGCCGGCGCGGCCACCGAGTCGGCCAGTTGGAAGGGCATGGTCATGCCGTCCATGAAGCCGTCAATCGGTCCGTGTCGCACAACCACGAAGCGGCCCTCGCCAGGCAGGGAGACCACCCGGCCGCGTACTTCATACATGGACCCGGCGTCAGGTTGGCTGCCGCTCACCTGAGCTACCGCTTCGGGGGCAGGGCTGTCTGCAGGGCGGGCGCAGCCAGACAGGCTGAGCAGGGTTGCCGCCAGGAGGAGTGACGGCACGAGAACCCGCCCCGAGCCGCGCGTCGCCGGCTCAGGAGGAGGCTCGGGGATGCAGGTCTCACACAGGTATCTATACACAAACAGGAAGTGGGAAGAGGCGCCGCCGATTACGAGGATGTGAAAGAGTTCGTGGCCGTGGAGGTATCCGGGCAGGAGCACGAGCGTATCCATGAGGTACACGGCCACTCCGGCCACGTAGAAGATGCCGCCGGCGATAACGGGCAGCAGGCTCCGGTTTGCGCGCTCCTCCAGCAAACAGCCGATCCCTAACAGTGAAAGAGTTGCCGCCACGACGTAAGTCCCGGCGGAAACAGACGGTAGGGGCGGCCAGCCAAAGAGCTGGATGCACATCCCCGCAAATCCCGCGAGCCAGGTCAGCACGGTCACCACCCGCCCGAATCGACCGGGGCTTACCCCGATAACGGCGGTGGTCGATGCCGCGATCAGTACAAATATCGAGGCGTGATCGAGGCGCTTGAACCAGTCGACGCGGGCCGCGGAACCGTCGACACCGTGATACAGGCCGGAGGCGGCAAAGAGCAGGATGATGGCGATGCCATAAACGTGCAACTCGGCGCGGCGTCTGGCGGAGACGCCCCGGCGAACCGCCGCGCGCGCGAGTTGAAGGTGGCCGAGCACCCCGATGACGGCCGTCACCAGGTGGGAAAGAGACGACACGGGCTCCCGGAGTCCGAAAAGGGGGATCAGGTCTGGAGCGGGCATTGTTGTTGTCCAGTCAGGCCGGCACGCGACTCGCCTAGCGTCGCCAGAAACGGAACCGTGGGCGCGGCCTGACCATCGCCGTCAGCGCCGTCAGAAGTGCCTCGAATTCCTCGCCGCAGTCCGGACACATGGCCAAGTGTCGAGCCACAAGTGGCAGGGCTGTCGCGGCGTCGAGGCCTGTGAGATTGGCTTCCGCGAAGCGGTCCATGCTGTCGAAACACTCGTCGCACGCGATTTCGTCGGACGAGGTCATCCGCACCGCCTGGGAGACTGACTTCAGGGTGGAATCGGTGATTTGCATGGGTCCGGTGGGCATCGGTCAATAGACGCTGTGGTGGGCGCGCCTCTTACGTTAGCTGAAAGAAGCGGCGAAGTCGGTCAGGTCAAGGCCCTGGTCCAACAGGGCCTTCCGCAGCTTTTGACGTGCGTCGTGGAGCATTTTGTAAAGGGCATTGCGATTCGTTCCGAGTCGTCGGGCGACCTCTCCGAGGGGCATGTCGTCCTGCATCACGGCGATGAGCGCGGTACGCTGGCGTTCGCTGAGTACCGAATGGATGGCATCCCGGAGGATCCGGGCATTCTCGCTCTGGGAGAGCAGCACGTCCTGCGCGGTCTCTTCTGCCGCCATGGCTGAAAGATGCGTGGGCTGCAGAGGTACGTCCTGCCAGCGACTCCGTCGCAGTTCCGTCAGCGCGTGACGGACTGCGACCTTGGCGCACCACGTGGTGAAGCGGGCTTCACCACGAAACATCGCGAGCTTTTCGAGAATGCTCAGCAGGGCGTCCTGCGCAAGATCCTGGGCCATCGCCTTCGATTGTGCGGGTACCCTGGGGCGAAGTGTATTTTCGAGAACAGAGACCAGCAACGAGCGGAGGTCTTCCAGGGCGCGCGGAGATCTGTCTGAGATGTCACGCAGCCACTCCTTGTCCGTGCGCTCGGACACCCTCGGGTTACGCGACGTTGTTGTTCGGAGTCTCCACATAGTGGTGGTTAGACCCGACCCGGGCGATAGCGTTACGGAGTATTGAGGTGGAGTCGGAGGCCCGAGGTAAGAACTGCCGGCGTCACGTCGTCAAAGGGACAAACAACCAACCATGAACGCTTCCATGAAAACGACTTCCACCCTTCTCGCAGCGCTGTTCCTTGTTATTGGTCTCACAGCCGCTTCCCCGGACTCGGATCAGAAGACCGTGACGGGCACCCTGATCGACACGAAGTGCTACGGGATGAACCACGATAATCACGGCAATGAGCACATGGTTATGAAGCCGGACGGAACCGGCATGATGCAGGTAGCCAGTTGTGCGACGGCGTGCGCCAGCATGGGCATCCCGGTCGGCCTCCTCGAGGGGGGCAAGAAAGACGGAAAGGTCTTCATTCTGGTCACCCCGGCTGGCCAGCTGGCCGAACACGCGGCCAAAGAAGCCCGGGTCACGGGGCAGGAAGCCTACCCAGGAGCGATCATTCCGATGAAGGTCGAAGTGAAGAACGCTGACGGCGAGTGGGAGGAAGTGCACATCGCCACCATGATGTAGGCTCGATGGCGGCGCTTCGGCGCCATCTACGGCCCGGACCAGCGGTGAGGGGTCCACGCCAGCTTGGCTGGCGTGGACCCTGCGCTGCGATACCAGCTTCCCCGATATGCGCATGCTCTGGCTTCCACTCCTGATCGTGCTCGGCGCGGGCTGTTCGGCCCGAACGGCCCAACAGCCCCCGCCGGGCACCACCCTCAGCGGCACCCGATACCTCGTCGACATCCCCTGCCAGGCGCGTTC
>JAJCYP010000051.1 GCA_029262855.1 Bacteroidota bacterium
AATCCCGCCGCCGCTGTTGTCGCAGATGGTGACGGCGCCCAATTGGATGCCGCCGCCGCCGAACCCGATACCCTCCAGGCCATTGTTGCAGGCGGAACCGGTGGCCCCGGAGAGGTCAATCGTCTGGGCCCACACGCCGGACTCGTCGTTGGACGATGCGGTGAGGGTGCCCGACAGGGTCAGACGGCCTCCTGTGAAGAGCCCGTCGCGTCCGTTGAGCGACGCCACGACATTGGACTCACCCAACTCCATCCCATCGATCGCGGTTGCACCGAATGCCCCGTTCTGGGTCACGCGGAGTTCCTCCGAGACGGTGAGCGTCCCCCGGGCCTCGACGCCGGATCCGCAATTATCGCTGCTCGTCAGTGATTCTGCGGTGATGTCGCCGCCATAGATCCCGCCGCGGCTCGTGCCACTGCAGAGGGCCGGATCAACCTCGGTTCCATTGAACTGCACGATGACGGCGCCAGAGATCGCCACCCGGTCGCCGGCCGAAAAAATCCCGTCCAGTCCATTCGACTGAATACGATTTTCCGCCCCTTCAAGAAAGACATCGCTCAGCGCCCGGACTCCCATAGCCCGATTTCCACTAGCCGTGACATTGCCCGTGGCCGTGAACGATCCACTTTCGGCCCAGAGCCCCGATCCGCAGTTGTTGGTCGCTGTTGCATCTGCCAGCATCAGTTCGCCCCCAATGAATGCCCCCTCGTCGCTCTCCAGGCACGAGGCCTCGCCCTGCGGTCCGTTGTCGGTCACCGTGAGGGCTCCAGTCACCGTCACCGATTCCGCCACGAGAGCGGCCCCGGCTTGGTTCTGATGGAACAGGTTCGTGGATCCGTTGAGGATCAGTTCATCCGCCCGGATCCCCCACCCGCCGCTTCCCGTGAAGGACGCATCGCCGTTGATGGTCAGCCGTCCAGCGGTGACGTCCAGCACCGTTCCGCAGTTGTCGGTGCCGGTCACGCCTTCGGTCTGAAGATTGCCGTCAACCGAGATGGCCGCCCCAATGCAGGGGGATGCGCCGGATCCGTTTCCGGTCAGGATGAGTGGCCCCGAGATGTTCGTCGTTTGCCCCGTCTCGCCGGTTACCCGCATGCCCCCGACACGGTTGGACGAGAACGTCATGTCGAAGAGTTCCACAGCCACCCCGCTTGATGCGATGCCGTAATCGCACGAGCGGACGTCCAGGCCCAACAGGTAGGGTCGCCCTCCCGTAAAGGAAAACCCGTTCTCCACCGACGCGGCGCCGGAGACAATGACGGCCGGCGCTCCCGATGCATATCCCACCTGCGTGGTACCGTCGATAGTCAGCGAATCGGCGACGGCCTCGAAGCTGGAGCCGACCTGAATCGTGTGCGGGGCCGACCCTTCAATGATGTCGAACGTGATCTCGTCCGCCCCATCGTTCTCGATGGCCTGCTGAAGGGCGGCGCGCAGGGTGCATTCCGGCTCGTCCTCGGTGCCGCGAACTACGTCAGTCCCCGTGTCGCAGATGGGGTCGTTGGGATCCGCATCGGGCGCATCGCCCACCGTGTTCACGATCAAGCGCAGATCATCCGAGCAGCGCGAGAATTCGGACGTACTCCCATCAGGCCCTGTGGCCGTCGCGGTGATGTAGTCCTCGTCCTGCTCCAGCGCGAAGGTGGTCTGGGCTTCTATATTCCCCTGCGCATCGGTCACAAAGGATCGCGCCTCAAGGAAGCGCCGGCCCTCTCCATAGTCCGATTCGTCGCAGTTCTGATTGGCAAAGAACTCCAGGGTGAAGGCCGTAGAGGGCGTCGACGTGAAGCGTACCAGCACGCGTTCAGAATCGAGGAAGCCGAGGAAAGGGAAATTCAGGAGGCCGTTCGGACCGGTGTCCGCGTCCAGTTCATCTGCATCATTCAGCGTCACGCCGTTTATTCCGAGGTCTATTCCAAGTGACCCATTTTCGAAGATGGAATTACCGCTGACCGTGTAGCCGGAGCCGTTGAAGATGCCCACCCCATTGAGGGCGTTGAAGGCGATGACGTTTCCCTCGCCAGCCTCGGTCCCGCCGATGACGTGCCCCGAGTCTCCGAGAATCCGCACGCCGTCGAACCCATTGCCCAGGTCACCACTACCCGTGGCGTCGGTCCCGACATAGTTGCCCCGGACCGTGAGGCCCGTCGACGAGCCCGACACGAAGATTCCGCCTGATGCATTCGCCGAAATGACGTTGCGCCCTCCGGCCGTGCCGTCCCCGATGGAGACGCTGGCCGAGGAGGCCACCTGGATCCCTGCGCTGGAGTTGCCCCGGTCGAGCATTCCTGTCGCATCGGTACCGATGTGGTTTCCTGTCACGACGTCACCGCTGGACGATTCGATGGCCACGCCCCGCGATCCGTTGGACGCGATCACATTTCCGGCAGCACCGCCGATGGTGGTTGCCGAGGCATTTCCGATTCGTACGCCGTCCGTTCCATTGCCCAGGGCGGCGGACCCCGATGCGTCCACGCCGATGTAGTTGTTCACCACGATGTTGCCGTCCGTGGTTCCGTAGGTACCCCGGACATAGACTCCCTCCCGGACATTGCCGGAGATCACGTTCCGTAGCGCGTTGACGGCGCTGCCGACGGTATTGTTCGAGGCGTAATCGACCAGGACGCCGCGCGCGTTGGGGAGCGCCGCCGTTCCTGCCGCATCGGTGCCGATGCGATTCCCGACGATCAGGTTCGATGTGGGAGGCTGGTCAACCGGGCCGCCACCGGATACCACCAGCATGGAATTGAACTGCAGGGCAATTCCTGCTCCTGAAAAGCTCGGATCCGACAGCTGAACGCCGTTCCCGGAGACCAGGTTGTCCCGGATGGTGTTGCCGGAGGCGGCATTCGAGAGCGACACCCCCCGGACCGCATTGCCGTGCGCCACGGTCCCGGTCGGGTCGGTCCCGATGTAGTTCCCCTGGACCAGGTTTCCGGTGGCCGACGCGCTCGATATCAGGATTCCGTCCCCGTCGTAGGCGCCGGAAATCACGTTGCGGGCCGCCTCAGCGGCTCCTCCAATGGTATTGTTGGCGGACCGGATCCACACCCCGTAGTGTGCGCCCCATTCGTCGCCGGATTGGGGCACACCATCAGGATTGGATACGGTGCCGCTGGGGTCCAGGCCAAACCAGTTGGATTCGACAATCACGTTTCCGGCCATCGAGAGGTCGATGGCGGCGGCGGGGCGGGAGTTGTCATCGGACGTGTTCAGCGTGACCCCGCGAACCACCGAGCTTCCGTCATCAAAACCCAGCCCGACGTTCGTCAGAACAATAACCGGCGAGCCGGCATACCCCGGCTGGGAGGTTCCGTCGATGGTCAGGGCTCCAGAGATCTGAGACAGGGAGCCCCCCGAGAGGGTGAAAGGGCCACTTCCCGGGAGGGCAAACCGGATGACGTCTGCCCCAGCTGACGCGCTGGCCTGCTCCGCGGCGGCGTTCAGCGTGCAGGCGCCGGTGAAGTTACCCTCGCTGTCCGGACCGGTATCGCATACTCCATCATCGGTGTCCCCGTCGCCGTCGGTCAGCAGGCTGTTCACGGTGAAGGTGCCGGCGGCCCTGGTTCGATTCACCTCAGGGACACCTCCGCCGGTGGCGAGCACCAGATCCGTGAGTGCGTCCGGGTTGAGGCGCATTCCGATCACACTTCGGGCGGGGCGGTCGGCCAGAGCTTGGATCAGCAGGGCTGGCGATGGGAGTCCCGCTTCATCCCGCCCTCGAGGCATGGGCAGCGCGCGCAACGTTGCGTCCGGTATCAGGCTTCGTCCGGCCACGAGATCCTGCCCCCGGGCGCCGGTCCGATAGACCGGAAGCAGGGGAGCGTCGTCATCGAGACCCAGATCGGCCAATCCGGTGAGGGTCAGGGAAGGCGCATCGATCAGCGCGAGTTGGCCCTGCCCGGAGGCCGCAAGACGGGCACCCGCGCCGTATCCCAGCACGGCCATGGAGGTGGGCCGGAAGGGCAGTGAGATCCGCTCGGTGGCGCCGGTCTCGCCACGGACGACGTGGATTTGGTGCCCAGCAGCCAGAGCCACATCGCCATCGGGTCCCGCGTCCATCCAGCCAAGAAGAATGTCGGAGGCCTCCACCGGAGAAACCTTCTCTGCGGCCCGAAGGTCGGTTCCGAGCGCGAATGTTCCCGCGCCTTGGACCGAGACCACCAGGTCCGGGACACCGTCGGCACGCCAGAGCGCACCCTCCGCCATGGCGAGCAGGGCCCCGGAAAGCACGCGCCTCTCTTCCTGGGGCGGCGAGAGGGTGCCATTTCCGCGGATAAGCGTCAGAGTCTGCGACCCGCGGGCACCGGCCACCACGTCAGGCAGACCGTCCGCCGTAAAGTCTCCCGTGAGGAGAAAATCACCCCTGGTCTCGAGAGGGCGAAGCAGCACCGGGCCTGAGAAGGCCTCACCGCTATATTCCACGCCTGGATGATAGGGATACACGGCCGCAAGATTCCCCTTTTGGAAGCCCAGCACGGGTCCAGCCGGCGTGTCGTAGGCAATCACCAGGTCCTCGATGCCGTCACCATCGAAGTCCGCCGAGGCCACCGACCTGGTCAGCGCCAACCCGGAAGAGGCGGAACGGGCCGCCGAGTCGCCGGTGTGTACTGAGACGGGAGCGGAAACCGCTGGAATGGCCAGACTGAGGGACAGGACCGCAGCGGCGAACAGGGGGTGTGCCATGGAGGTAGAGGTGAGGGTGAAATGACGCCATCGGCAGCCGAACCTGCAAGTGAACGCTGTTGCTGCTTCACTAAGGCTTCACTTTCAAACGCGCCATACCTGGATGGAATGGGCCATTTTCCCGCACCAGATTCTCGTTCGCGTCACAAGTAAAACGCCTAATCCATGCGATCTCTCCTACTTGTCCTGCTGGTGTTACCGACAGCGGCGTCAGCCCAAATGCCCGATGACCGCGCAGCTGAAGCCGCGCCGGATTCGTTTGTCGTGGCGTTTGAAGCATCCACCGGCCCTTTCGAGGTCACCGTCTGGCGCGAGTGGTCACCCGCTGCGGTCGACCGCTTCTATCATCTGGTCCGGGTCGGCTACTTCGATGAGGCCCCCATCTTCCGAGTGGTGAAAGGCTACGTGGCGCAGTTCGGTATCCCGGGGGACCCTGCGGTCTATGATGCCTGGCGCCGGCTGCCGGTCGTAGATGAACCCAGCATTGCCAGCAATCTTCGCGGCCGGGTCTCCTTTGCGCGGGGTGGGCCTCAAACCCGAACCACCCAGATCTTTATCAATCTTGCCGACAACGTTCCACTGGATACAGTGATGTCCAATGGCGTCCCGGGGTACCCGCCTTTCGGAGAGGTTACCATGGGCATGGCCGCCATCGATTCACTGAATGGAGCCTACGGAAATCAACCCTCACGGCGACAGCGCGAGATTTCGGCAGGCGGACGGGAATGGCTCGAGGCGAACTTCCCCGGCCTGGACTGGATCATCTCAGCACGTCTGAAAGAAGTACTAATGCCACGCTGAGGCTACGTAGTTCATCTTTGCCAGCTCATAGGTCGAGGACAGTTTGCGGGTCACGGGACCGAAGACGTCCAGTTCCAGGCCGTCTATCCTGCTCACGGGTGTCAGTCCACCAAACGTCCCCGTGACAAAGGCCTCCGAAGCCGCCTCCAGCTGCGCCGGCGTGAAATCGAACTGGCGTAGCGTCAGGCCGGCCTTCTGAGCCAGCTCAATCACGTTGGCCCGCGTAATGCCAGGGAGGCAGTGATTGCCGGTGGACGTCCAAACTTCTCCGTCGACGACGGCGAAAAAATTGGTGGCGTTGCAGGTCGAAACGTTTCCGTGGATGTCCAGCATCAACGCCTCGTCGGCGCCTGCCTCCAGGGCCTCGTTGAGCGCGATGACCTCGTGGATCTTGCTGTGGCAGTTGATCCGCTGGTCAAGGCTGTCGGGCGGCGGCCTTCTGACGGAAGCCGTATGCAGGGCCACCCCCGTCTTCTTGGCGGAAGGGTTCGCCTTCTTGTGCTCGGCGATTATCACCACGTTTGCGGGGCCCACGGTCAGACGGGGATCCTGTGACGGCGTCTTCTTGGTCCCCCGCGTCACCATGATGCGGACGTGGACTCCACCGCGCATCTCGTTGGCGGACACGGTCGCGTAGAGCGCCTGAATCATCTCCTCCCGCGTCAGGCCAGGATCCAGCCTGACCGTATCCAGCCCGCCGAAGAGGCGGTCCAGGTGCATCTCAAGGAACAGAAGCACTCCCCGGTCCAGCCGGAGTCCCTCCCAGATACCATCTCCCACCAGATATCCGGAGTCGAAGACGGAGATCTTGGCCTCTGTCCGAGGCAGCAGTTCGCCATTGATCCAGACGAGGACGCTCTCGTTTCGGGAGTCGGGTACGGCGTCGTGGGTTCCGGTGGCCATGGCTTAGTTCAGCCCCCAGTCTTCGCCCTTTCGCACGGCCGGGAGCCCCTCTCGCAACCATACTGGCGCCGGCGCATCCATGAGATAGTGGTCGAAAAACTGCTGCATCCGCACGGTGAAGTCCATCCGGCTCCAGTAGGGCAGCGGCCAGTGGGGCTCACCGTTGTAGTTGAGCAGCCAGGTTGGTTTGCCAAGTCGACGAAGGCCGACAAAAAGCTCGATCCCCTGGTACCACGGCACATGACCGTCGTTGTCGTTGTGCATGATCAAGAGCGGCGTCTCGACCTTGTCCAGCCAGAAGAGGGGAGAGTTCTCGATGTATCGGAGCGGCTTCTCCCAGATCGTTCCTCCGATTCGACTCTGGGTACGCTCGTACTGAAACATGCGCGAGAGTCCGGTCTGCCAGCGGATGCCTCCGTAAGCCGAAAACATGTTGGAGACGGGTGCGCCCGCCTCGGCGGCCGCAAACAGGTTGGTCCGGGTGACCATGTAGGCAATCTGGTACCCGCCCCAACTGTGGCCCTGTACGCCGACGCGCTCCCGGTCAACGAATCCCTGTTCGATGAGTGACGTGACCCCAGGCATCACGGCGTTCATCGCGCTCTCTCCCGGATAGCCCACCTTGTAGGGGATGTCGGGGACAAACACGAGATAGCCACGGCTGGTGTAGAACGTCCGGTTGATCACCGAGCGTCCGGGTGCCGGGGTGTGGTGGCTGTGCAGGCCATCGGATGCCCGCTCATAGAAGTACACCATCATGGGGTACTTCCGGGATGGATCAAACCCTTCCGGCTTGTACAGAATACCCTCGAGCTGCTCGCCATCGACCGAGGTCCAATGGACGAGGCCCGCCGTGCCCCATTGGAACCCGGACTGCTGAGGATTCGCGTTGCTGAGCCGGGTCCATTCCCCAAATCGGCGATTGGTGACCCAGAGGTCAGGAAACTCGCGGTACGACTCCCTGGTGAGCATGAGTTCGCCGGAATCAGCGGCCTTTCGTGGGGCGCTGAAGCGCTTGTCGGCCGTTATGAGCTGCGTGATTGTCGAGCGCGAGCCCTCAACCATGGCTTCGGCGAATCCGGCAGACCGGTCGACCGTATTGAAGGTCGACAGCAGGAGCGGGGCGGACAGATCGACCGTGTCGTCGTCGGGATCCAGGCGAACGATTCGGTACCGCAGCCCCTGTGCTCGCCCCTTTCCGCCGGTCACATTCCAGGTTCGACCACGGGGCTGCGCGGCCCACAGATCGTATCGGTCATAGAACAGAAACCACTGTCCATCGGACGTCCAGCCCACGCTGCCGTTCGACCCCGGAATTGCCGGAGAGTCGTGCAACTCGTTCTCAAACTGAACCCCCTCGGGAGGAACGATGGACACCACCACTGTAGACTGGGGGTTGTTGGACCACGACCCGATTTTCCAGACCCGTTCCTCACCGTCCCACCACGCAAGATGCGAGCCGTCGGGCGAGCCCGTGGCACCCGACCGAATCCCCTTGGCAACGAGGGTGCGACCGCCTGTTTCGACGTCAATCGCATACACGTCTCGCCAGCCGGGCGTGTCCCACGAGCCTTCCGGCATGTAGGGCAGGTCTGTTGATCCGAAGACCACGGGCGCGTCACCGTGGTCGAGGTCGTCGATGCTGGGAATAGTCTCGTCTCCCAACTGCACCACGCGGCCCGATTCAAGGTGGTAAACCGCCGGATAGGAACGCTTTCGATCTCGATCACGGTTGACCAATTGGACGGTCATGAGGTCGGAATCCGTCCAGCTCCACACATCCACGGCTACCTTTTCGTCGTCGGGTCGCTCATCTTTCACAGCCGGTTCGGGGGCCGCTGCAGTGCCGAAGTACAGTCGTTGGCCTGAATCCGAAAAATTCAGGCGGCCGTGCTCTGATGGGGTCCACCCCTCGGAGAGCCCGACGGCCTGGGCGAGATCGACAGGTGTGGCTGCCTCCCCCGGAGTCCCGACGAAGAGATCGAAGTCGGGCGCCTCGCTGGTAAAGTCACCGGTATTACTCACGAAGCTTGCGAGGTGGCCCTCGGTGGCCAGCGTCAACTGACGGTAGTATCCCTCGCCGGTGGCGAGGGGCGTGGCAGTGCCCGAGCCCGTCGCGACCGCGTAGACCCCATCGGCCTGGCCATCCTCGCTTTCAGCCGCGTAGACCAGCCATTCCCCGTCCGGGGTCAGGCGGTAGTCGAGCACAGAACCGAAGTCGTGGGTCTCGCCCGAATCCGGCCTGACGAGGGTCAGGCGGTCGCCGTCCTTCTTGTCGTGTGGGGATTCCGCAAGTGTGCTGTCGCGGGAGGTTTCGGTGACTTCGTCAAACAGGATGGCAACCACACCGGCCCCGTCTTCCGGAACCCGGAAGCTCTTCACGGGCCCAAACATGGTGACCGATCCGTCCTCCAGATTCAGTACCGCCAGGCTGTCTTTCGGCAACGCATCCTGTTTCGCGCCGTCGATCTTTGCCTGACGGGTTGAATCGTAGGGTGCATGCACCAGCGCCACGACAAAGTCCCCCGCGAAGAGCGGGGTATCCCCGCGCGGGATGACGAACCGATCGTCTCGGCCCGTCCGGGCAACGAAGACCACGCCGTCGCCGGCCGTGTCGGGAGCCTGCCGCCAAACGGCCCACTTGCCGTCAGGGGACAACTCCTGACCCGAGATCGACTTCCATTGCGCATAGTCCGAATGGTCGAGCGCACGTTTGTCCTGGGCCGAGGCCGGCAGAGAAACCAGGGAGACAACCAGCAGCGAAGAGAGAACTCGGAGGGTCATGGGGCCAGGCGTTTGTCGGGGCTCAATCTAGCCCAGATCCGCCTTGCCCTCCACTCTCAAGCCGCCGAGTCTTCCGGCAGCGCGGCCGGGCTCCTTTCCATGGGGAGGGTCGCGTCGATAACCGTGCCGCGAGAGGACGTCTTGATTTCCAGCAGGCCGCCCAGCACCTCGGCCCGGCGTTTCATTCCCGAAAGCCCCGAGGACGCGAGCGGTCCAGAGAGGAGCGTCGGATCGAAGCCTGAGCCGTCGTCTTGAACCCGGAGTCGTAGAGAATCGCCTTCCTGCCAGATTGTGACCTGGACGCTTTGTGCGTGGGCGTGCCGAGAGACGTTCGTCAGGGACTCCTGGATGACGCGATAGGCGGCCGTGGAAAGGTCCTCACTCAGCGGAGTTTCTGCATCCAGGCCGTCCATAAGGTGAATATCCGAACTGCTCACCGAATCGATCTGCTTGACGAGCGTTCGCACAGCCGCGCTAAGGCCAAAGTCGTCCAACGTGGATGGGCGGAGCAGAAGGGAGACGGTCCGGATTCGATCCATGAGATCCTGAACCAGGCCGATGCGTTCCTGGATCGCGGGCTTTTCGATGGGTGCGTCCTGATGCAGGTCCATGAGCAGCGCCATCTTGAGCGTGGTCAAACTGCCACCGACGTCGTCATGCAGGTCCTGAGCGAGTCGTCGACGTTCCAGCTCCTGTACCCGCTGCAGCTCGAGAGACAGCTTCTTGAGTTCGCTCTGTGCATTCACGCGGGCCGTGATTTCGACGCCAAGCAAAAGCACCCTGTCAGAACTTGGGTCTGGCGAAAGCGAGACCGCCGAAAGCGCGATATGGACCTGTTCTCCGTTCTTGAGGCGTGGTGAGACCAGGCGATCATTCACCGACGTGCCAGCGCGGACCTCCCCGATGATCCGGAGGATTTCCGAGGCCGAAGCCGGGTCCACAAACGAGGTCAGCGGTCGACCAACGATGTCACCGGTCACGCGGCCAAGTAGCTCTCCGCCGGCTGGATTACAAACGTCGACGACGGCGTCACCCGAGACGACCAGGATCGGTGCTGGGGAGGCAAGAACGATAGCAGAGAGCCTCGTTCTGGTCTCTTCCAGCGCCTCAGTCCGTCTCTGGACGCGGTCCTCAAGCGCCGAGTTGAGTTTGGTGATCTCCCGCTTCGAGGCGAGGGCGACCAGACTGCTGACCGTTGTCACTCCGAGGACCAGGAGCACGAGAGGCCAAAACCAGGGGCGCTCCTGCCATGGGGTTGGTACGACCCTGAACGAGGCTCTTGCCGGTGTGGAGTCCTCGACTCCAAATACGGATCGTGAGCGAACCTCAAGCAGGTGCTGGCCCTGGCTGAGTCCACGGGCGTCCAGGGACAGTGCCTCGGTGGTTTCGAAAGGTGACCAGGGCCCATCGTCCAGTCGCCAGGAGAATTGGTGCGGCTTTCCACGACCGGCTCCCCAGGGAATCTTGCTATCTACCGTCAGGTTGAGAGGGTCTCCCTCCAACAATGACCGGGTCTGTAGGGAGATCGTGGTCTCTGGCCGTTCGCTCGAATAGGCCAAGTGATAGGCCGACGATTCGCTGCCGGCCCAAAAGTCACCGTTCTTTCGTCGCAAGAACCAGACTACGTCCGGCGAGGGCGAGCGGACGCGATGCACCACGCCTTCCCCCGTCACATCCAGGGCTACCAGCTCATTCGTGTTGCCGTAGGTGGTTGCGTGGCCAGTCTGGCGAAGAGGGATCAGGGGGTGCGTCACTGTCGGGCCGTCCGAGTACAACGAAACGCCCGAACTTCCTCCATAGTCTGCCGCGTGAGCGACCCACTGCCGCGAGCCAAGGCGATACCAGCCAACAATCGAACGAGATGGCAGGTCAGTGACCCGGCTCCAGAGGCCATCGCCATACTGGACAGTCCCAAAGTCGCCCGCGAGAAGCATCGGATCAGACCTGACCAAGAAGCGGGACTGTGTCAGCGAGGTCACGGGAGGCGTCCGGGAGATCGCGCGCTGGTTTCCCTCAATCCGCAACACACGAACGGACCTGGTAGGATCGGCCTGCTCCGCGATCCAGATCACACCTGCCTCGTCGAGTGTCAGGTCCGCGATACCCCCGAGCAGAGCCAGTGACTCGGGCTGCGACCACTGCGATCCGGCCTGGACAATCAGTCCGTCTGGACCGAAAGCCACCACCACCCCCGACGAGTTGGTGTCAAACCGCCGGATACCCCGCGGGAGACCCAGTGAGGCTGCCGAGAAACGCTCCATTTCTCCCGAGGCCGCAACCCGCGCCAACTCGCGGTCATTCCAGATCCACGTGACATCCTGCTCTCGACTGACCACCTTCCGAAACCCCGGAAGGAAGCGTCGCCAAGTCCCGCGTTCGAGACGAAACACTGCATCGCTGGCCTCGAACCAAAGCCGCTCGGCGGTGTCCTCAACCGGTCGGCCCGAGAGTCCAGGGTGTCGAACCCAGGAGCGCGAGGGCCCAAACCTGGCCAGGAGTCCTGATGCCGCGAACCATCTGGCACCGTCGGGGGCCTGCGCAATAGCCTCTGGAATACGCATGTGGCCTCCCAGGCTGGCCGTCGGTACCCAGGTTCGACCGTCCCAACGCTTGAGCTCAAGCGACTGACGGTCCACAACAACCAGGCCTCCATTATCGCGGACGAACTGGTGGAAGCTGGCATCGGGTAACCCTTGTGACGCATCATGCCAGATGCCTCCGCCAAACAGGTAAATGCCCAGGTCCGTCGACAGAATCGGAGAGCCGATTTCGTCCAGGGCCAGATCGCGCGGATATCCGAGTTCGATACTGTTTCCCATCGGCGTCCATCCATCGGGCGTCCGTCGGTAGACGCCCGACGCAGCCAGGAGGAAGATGCCCTCGCCCAGGAACCGGACATCAGATACGTAATCATCCGGCACCCGGACGGACCGGATGGATCCTGACCCCAAGATGGCGAGCCCACCGGGCGCGTCGGGGTGCAGCCAGGAATCGGAACAGATCCAAATGGATCCGTCAGGGCCCCGGCGCAAGCGCCGGATGTTTTCCGCTGCAGGTTGCAGGCTACTCAGGGAGAACCCGCGGCTGTCACCGACGGCAAGTCCCTGATCGGTACCGACCCAGATTTGGCCAGAGTCATCTGCCAGGACGGACCGAACAAAGTTGGACGGAAGTCCTTCATTTTGCGTGAATCGTTGCCACGTCAGGCCATCGAAAGACAACAGTCCACTCGCGCTGGCAACCCAGAGGCGGCCCTCGAAATCGAAGGTGAGGTCGAAAACGAATTGGCCTGCCAGCCCCGCCGGCTCGGTGAAGGAGGTGTACGTCCAAGGATGGGCAAGTCCTCCGGCGGACGTGTGCCAAGGGAGCGGTGCCTGAGCTCGGACCGCGCCGCACAGGAACAGGCCCCAGCAAAGCACCGTGGTCGGTCGGATCATGCGCTGCCTTGGGGAATTACCGGACAAGGACGGTGACATTTTTAGAATTCAGGAAACGCAGTCCACCCGAAAAGTGATTCGCATTATTCTAGCTGAAGACCATTCGGTTGTCCGCGCCGGTGTGCGCGGGCTGCTGGAGCGTATTGAGGGATTTCGGGTTGTGGCCGAGACCGCCGACGGATCGGACGTAGAGGTGCTGGTCAAGGAGCACAAGGCCGACGTACTGGTCGTTGACCTGGCTCTCCACGGACTGGATGGAATAGAAGCCACCAGGAGGGCTCTCCGCGTGCGACCATCAACCCGGGTCGTGGTGCTCAGCATGCATCGAAGCGATGCCCACGTGACGCAGGCCATCAACGCGGGGGCGAATGCATACGTGCTGAAGGACGATTCCTTCGAGGATCTGGTTGAGGCCGTCCGAGCGGTACTGCGCGGCGAGAGCTACATGAGCCGAAGCGTGCCCGCGCTGTCCAGCCGCGGCGGAGCAGGCGTTGAGGACCGATATGCCAGTCTGACGCCCCGAGAGCGTGAGGTGCTGCATCTCGTGGCCGAGGGGTTGACGAGCGACGAAATCGCCGGTCGGCTCTCACTCAGCGTCCGGACCGTGGAGACGCACAGAGCCAACATCATGGCCAAGCTCGGTATTCGGAATCAGACCCGCCTGGTGCATTTCGCGATTCACCGAGGACTCATTCCGCCCATGGACTGAGCCTGGTCCACGATCGGGCAACCCAATCTTGAGGTGAACGGTACGTAGTTGTACGGATGTCTCTATTCGTCCAACCCGTTCATTATCGAGGATCAGGCCAGTTCCCTCCCTCCCCGTCAGCAAGAAACAGCCTAACCCCCAATGGGCGCGCGCCGAAACGTACTGTCGATCGACGATGATGCAGCGTTCCAGAAGCAGCTGCGGCTGCTGCTGTTGCAGGCGGATATAAGGCTCCTTCCATCGGCGGCGACGTTCGACCAGGGGCTTTACTTCGCGCAATCCCTGAAGCCTGATGTGGTGCTTCTTGACGTCTGGATTGATGGGCGAAACGCTCTGAAGGAGATTCCAAGGTTGCTGGAGTCGAGCCCGGGCTCGCGGGTGATTGTGTTGACGTTGTATGAGGAGCCGGAATACCTGGATATGGCGATTAGGCTGGGGGCGCACGGATATGTTGCGAAGTCCATGGCCTCTGAGGAACTGGTGTCGGCCATCGAAGGCGGCGGGGGGGGGGATAGCAGGCTGTGACTAGGTAGAAACGCCTAATGTTGCGGATCTGGGTGGTTCTACGGATATGGATACGGCGCCCCCTGCCGATCATTTCGGTACTCCCCGTAAACCCGGTTGCGCCCCGGCCTGAACAATGGCCAGCCCGACGTCCGCCATGACCGAATACACCATTCTCAAGAACGAGAATTACCCGATCCTTGAGATTTGGCGTTCCCCCGCTGTCACGAAGGAAGCTCCCGAGAATCAGTTGGATCTTCCTCACCTGGCCTGGCGCGAGTCTACAACGCCAGGCCACATGGCGAAGGCGATCAAGTCCGGAGAGGCGCAGGTAGTGATCCTGACCCTGGACGATATTCTGGGTTCCGGATATGAGTCCATCCCGGCAGAATCACGCGCAGCCGGCGCGTGGCTCCTGGTTCTCGTCCCGGAGCCCCATCCCTACATTGAGATGGTAGCAGACCGGCGATTCTTGGTGCGCTCCGAGGCCGTTCTCCAGGTGATCCAGGGGCTTATGCGGAATCTGATCGGCACCGACTGAGGCTGCCGGAATTTCCCGCAAGGAAGTGCGTAGCGGTCCTACATTATCGCTTGGCCAAATCTCCAGTCGCGTGATCCGATTCCTGCTGACGGCCCTGGTACTGGTAGGCTGCGCCCCTTCGGCCAGCTGCACTTCCGAGTCGGAGGTGATCTTCAATGGCGTGGATCTCACAGGCTGGGTTGGGGACACCGAGGGCTACGCCGCCATCGATTCAGCCCTGGTCTGCCTGCCCGGCCGGGGGGGCAACCTGTATTTCGACCGGGAACTGAGCGACTTTGAGCTCGAATTCGAATTCAACCTGACGCCAGGGGCCAACAACGGCGTCGGGATTCGGGCGGAGCAGGGCAAGGACGCCGCCTACTTCGGCATGGAAATTCAGGTGATCGACAATCTGGCGCCGAAGTGGGCCGGGATCCAGGACTGGCAGGTGCACGGGTCGATTTACGGCATTGTCGCGGCGCGGCGTGGGTTTCTGAGACCGGCCGGCGAGTGGAATCACGAGGTGATCCGGGCGGCAGGAAATCAGATAACCGTCACGCTGAACGGCCAAGTAATCGTGGATGCGGATATCGCCGAAGCGTCAGCGGGCGGTACGCTTTCGGGGCGAGAGCATCCGGGTCTGTTCAACGAGTCGGGGTATGTCGGATTCTTGGGCCACGGGGATGAAGTGGCCTATCGGCGGATTCAGTTGCGGGAGTTTTGAGTCTCCCGAGAGGTTTCGCCGGCCGGTGTCTGGGGTGCCCAACATTCCCATCCGGAACGATTCATGGTGCCCTTCGCGCGCCCGAATCGAGGCGGCCGGTAGAAAATCTCGACGCCTTTCGAGATCGCAGGGTCGGAATAGGCTGGTTCCGTGGCGCAATCGATGCGCTGAAGGGTACCGGGCCCACTCAGGGCGTTCAACATCTGCTGGTAAACTGGAAGCGTGGCGGCCACGTACTCCTGCACATGGTCCGTCTCGTACACGGCCACGGTCACCGCCGTCTGGACTTCTTCGGACAGCTCATCGAAAGCGTGCCGGGCAAAGTCGGCTGTCAAATCGGCAACACCCGCGCCGGTCGCGGGAAATTTCAGATGCTCCAGAGGCTGAAGATCGAAATACGAGAGGTGAAGGTTGTCGGGCGAAGCGACGATCGTGCGCGCAAACGGCGCAAGCTTGCCGATGGTATAGGGGGTACCCCCGAAGCAGGTAGACAGCACCATCAGGTCTACTTTCCCTGCCGCCTGCGTAAAGCTGGCAAGCGCACTTGCCAGGTCGTCTACCCCAAACGTCTGCTTCCTCATCGAGAGGTCGTAGCCCCTGCGATCGAACTCAGGGATTTCGTGACCGGAGTACAGAAATAGCGTCGAGGCCTGAGCGTGTTGCTGTGATCGAAACCGGGTATAGAGTTCCTTCTCCGGATGGAAGCGGGAAGCTCCCTGGCCGCGCCGGTACTTCTCTTCCGCGATTAGCCGGCCGCCTCTGTAGAAGTAGAATCTTCCACCACGACGCGGAAAGAGGAAAAGGGTGCGTCGGCGGCGTTGCTGATGAAAGATGAACACTTCCGCTTCCGGATTGCGCTCAGCCACCCTCTTTGCAGCAGCCACCTCCTCCTCGTCTGCCTGTAAGGCCCTACCGCTGGTGTCATGGAATAGATAATCCCCGTCACCATGGACGACGAAAATGATCGAGTAGCGGGGCGGCGGCAGCGCTGGGGCTCCCGGCTCTGGCCCCGCCCCGGAGCGCATGACGGAACTACACGCCGACAAACAAAATGCGAGCGCCACGCAAACCGCCCTCCCAAATACAAATAGTGAAGGACGATGCGTGGCGCTCGCGAACATACTCGAATTCTGCCGGGCCGACCCGCTACGAGATCAGGACCACGAGAATAATGATCAGGAGCAAAGTGACCACGCTGAACGTCACCGTCTTATCAGCCTGCTGCATATCCTGAACGACGTAGTTGGCGAAGGCGTCGAGCTGTGAATCGCCGACGCGGTCGAAGCCATTGGTGCCCGCCAGTTCGTCCAACTTGTCCTGGACTGTCGATTTCAATAGAGCCAACCCGGCGCGATCCTGATCCGAACCCGCTCCGACGCGCTCAATGGTGCTGATCGCACGGGACATCTGCTGCAAAGAGTTGTCAAGGAGTGCTCGCTTCTGTACCACATCCGTCGTGGCCTTGACGCTGATCGCGGTCTCGTTGAAGTAGTTCTTGATGTCCTCTGTACCCTGCGCGAACGCAACTTGGGTCATGAGCATCACCAGCGTGAGAGCTCCGAGGGTCTTTCGTATAAACATGGTAGTTCTTGGATGTAAGGGAAGATTTCGATGGGGAATCCATCATATCCGGCCGGCTCGTCATGAAGCCGCCCGGCGGCGGCTAGTGGCCCACGCGGAAATTCATCGAGGAGCCCATGAACCCGAACGAATTCAGCAGCCAGATTATCACCAGAATGACCACCACGATATTGAGGATGGATTTGATCTTTCGATCCATCGGCAAATACTGGTTGACCAGCCACAGAACGACGCCGACCACTATCAGGCCGACCAAGATGTTTCCTATTGCCATTTGACTCTCATTTGATGTTCCGTCGCGTTGGTTGTGCCAGGAGATTGCACGGTCAAATTATTGCTGGTTCAAGCTGCCGTTTGCCGCGGCGGCCTTGAGCGCGTCGTTGGCGAAGATGGCGACTTCAACGCGCCGATTCAGTTGACGACCTGCGGCGGTGTCGTTGCTGGCAATCGGGTTCATTTCCCCCAAGCCCAACGTCACGATCCGTGAGGCCGATATGCCCAGGGTTTTGTGGTAGTCAGCCACGGCGGTTGCGCGACGTTCCGACAGAGCCTGGTTGAAGTCGGTCCCCCCGGTGTTATCCGTGTCGCCCTCGATGACGATGTTCGAATCCGGGTAGTCCCGTAGGACTTGCACCATCTGTTCGATGGTCGACCTGGCTTCGGCTTGCAATTCCGCGGAGCCGATCGCAAAGAGAATCCCCGAATCGAAGGTGATCTTGATGCCTTCGGCAACCCGCTCGATTTCTGCATTCGCGATGGTCCTTCTCATCTCTTCGGCCTGCTGGTCCATGTGCCGACCGATGAGCACGCCGGCCGTGCCACCTACCGCAGCCCCGATAATTGCGCCAGCGGCCGTGTTACCGGCCTTGTCCCCGATGACGCCGCCCACGGCTCCGCCCGCTCCCGCGCCGATCGCTCCGCCTTTGACCGCGTTACTCAGGCCACAACCGGTCTGGAGCATGATCGAACAGCAAAGGGCAGCGACGAAAAGTCCGTGGTTAAGCACTTTCATTTTGTTACCTGCGTGTGAACCGGTGCTCCATTAGCACCAGCTTCCTGGTCGTGGTTTCGCGCCGCCGGAATCCGCCAACTTGGCGCACATTCCGCAGGCAGCGCGAGGGTCCACATCACAACGTACGGGAACGATTTCCGGGGAGCGTTGAGCCAATACCAGATCTTGGTGTAAGCGCGGTGCTGATTGATGCAGTCACGGGTTGTAAGCAATTTGCTGACACTCAGCACCCAGCCTCGTCACTACCTTCTACGCACGTGTCGTTGTCGCCCGATTCCGGGGGCGCCGCACCACACACAGAAATTCCTCTTGGCCGCACGCTCGAAAAAGACCAGGCATGCAGGTGGGGACTCGCCCGACGCGGCGGCTCTCACCCCCAGCGATCCGACTCCAGTCGTCGCCATCGGGGCATCGGCGGGCGGACTGAGAGCCCTGGAGACCTTTTTCCGCAACGTCCAGCCCGGGAGTGGGATGGCCTTCGTGCTGGCGATGCATCTCTCCCAGGAGTATGTCAGCCAACTGGCTCAAATACTCCAGGCATTCACGGCGATGCCGGTCTCGCAGGTGAACGCCGGAGTCGAGATCCAACCCGACCACGTTTATGTCATCTCCCCTGGGCACCAACTCTCGGTTCGGGGAAGTATGCTTTTCGTAAGCGAGCGCGACAAGATGCCTGCATCCGGGGTGATCGATCACCTATTCCAGTCGGTGGCCGAGGATCGCAAGGAACGAGCCGTCGGCATCGTCTTTTCCGGCAGCGGCGCCGACGGCATGCTCGGATTGATGGACATCAAGGAGCGGGGTGGGCTCGTTCTGGCGCAGGACCCTGACGAAGCAGAATTTGAGTCCATGCCACGGAGCATCATCGCCACCGGGCTTGTGGACTTCGTCCTGCCCGTCGCCGATATGCCGGCCAGACTGCTCACATTTCGGGACCGTACTCCCCAACTTATCCCCTCCCAAGGACCCAAGGTCTGGCCCACGGATGAAGCGAAGGCATTGACGGACATCCTGGAGCGACTGCACACACACAGCGGGCATGACTTTGCACACTACAAGCGCAGTTCGCTACTGCGCCAACTCGCCCGCCGGATGTTGGTCCTTCGAATCGGCGGCCTCTCGGAGTACGCCCATCGGTTGCACGCAGACGAAGGTGAAGTAAATACCTTGTTTCGAAATATGCTCGTCGGGGTCACGCGTTTCTTCCGGGATCCCCACGCGTACGAACAACTCGAGCAGCGGGTGCTCGGCGAGTTCTTTGCGGATCGATCCGATGCCGACGATGCGAATCCGGACTCGGTGCGTGCATGGGTGGTCGGATGCTCGACCGGCGAAGAAGCCTACTCACTCGGAATGTTGCTGGCTGAGTCCCGCGATGCCGCCGGATCGGACGCGTCCATCCAGATTCTGGCGACAGACATCGATGAGGAGGCGCTCTCCACTGCCCGGCGCGGGCTCTACCCGGAATCGGTAACAACCGTTCTGACACCCGCACGACTCGACCGGTTCTTTATCCGACGCGACGGCGCGTATCAGGTAACGGACGAATTGCGCGGCATGGTGGTTTTTGCCCCCCACGATGTTACTCGGGATGCTCCATTCGCACGCATGGACCTGCTCTCTTGCCGGAACCTGCTCATCTATTTTGAGGCCGACATGCAGAAGCACGTCCTCGAGCGATGCGCCTACAGTCTCAAACCGGGTGGCTGTCTGATGCTGGGGACGGCCGAGAGAACCGGCCGATCGTCGACAATATTCGCGTCTCTGTCAACGAAAGATGGTCTCTTTCGTCGAACTGAGGTCCAGCGACCGTCCACACCATCCAGCTTCTTCCCTGCACTGCGTACGTTTCCCCGTTCGGCCGTTCCGAGGGTAGCTGCAACAGGAACTTCCTCGCTCGACGCCGGCGGCGAGACTGCCATCAAGATCCCGTCAAGAGCCGAGACTGGAATGATTGTCCCCAATACGATCGGTGACTTGGAGCATTCCAATGACGCCCTGATTCTTGCGAACCAGGAGATGCAGTCGCTCAACGAGGAGTTGCGCTCGATGATGGAAGAGATCGAGGTGGCGAAGGAGGAGATGCAGTCGCTCAACGAAGAGCTGACGACCGTGAACCAGGAACTGCAGAACAAGATCGAGGAGCACCGTCGCGTGAACGGTGACCTGCATGTCCTGATCGAGAGCACGCAGATGGCCACGCTCTTTCTGGATTCGCAACTCAACGTGCTGTTGTTCACCCCGGAGAGCACCAGGCTGTTCAACTTGCTGCCCGTCGATATCGGTCGCCCGCTTGCCGACCTTTCGCACACGTTGACCTATCCAGACTTCCTGGCGGATGCCGCGCGGGCCATTGAACTCGACACGAAGATCGAGCGTGAGGTCGAGGCACTCAACGGAAGTTGGTATTTGATGCGGGTAATGCCGTATGAGACCATCAGGGGGCCCATCGGGGGGGTTGTGCTTACGTTCGCCGACATTACCGCGCAGAAGAAAGTGGAGCAGGTCAGCGAAGATCGTTTCGCTCAGACCTTTCATGCCGGTCCAATGGCGGCGAGCATCGTCTCCCGCGAAGGTGGCCATTTTCTGGATGTGAACGAGATCTTTGAGCAGGTCACCGGCTATACCCGGGCCGATTTGGTAGGGCAGCCCGTCACAGCACTCGGCCTGCAGCTTGGACTTGGGGGGGAAATCGCCCTCTCGGACACCGAAGGGGATCAGGTGTCGGACGATCTGGAGGTAGAGGCCAGGATCCGCACCAAAACTGGCCGAATTCGGGACCTGGTCGGCTCGTCCACGGCCATCGAGTTCGGAGGACGCCCGTGCGTCCTCGGCCTGTTCTATGACGTGACGGAGCGGAAGCTGCTGGAGCGGGAGATTCTTCGGGTAAGTGATCGGGAACAGCGCCGCATCGGCGTGGACCTGCATGATGGCCTCGGAACGCACCTGACCGGCGTCGCATTGATGGCGAGGGGCCTTGCCCGCAATCTCAGAGCCAAGCGCGCAATAAAACCGGAGGAGATCGATGAGATCGCACGTCTGGTGGCGGACGGCGTCGAACAAGCGCGCACGCTGGCGCATGGACTGAATCCGTTCTTGCTTGAGGTTCGCGGGCTGGCCGTTGCCCTGGAGGAGTTGGCTACGAATCTGGAAAGCCGAACCGGAATCAAGTGTTCATTTGAGGATCATGGGTCTGGGGCTATGATCGGAAGTGATCAGAGCATGCACCTCTTCCGAATCACGCAGGAGGCCGTCAACAACGCGGTCCGGCACGCGAACGCCCGCCAAATCCAGATAACCCTGGATCGGAAAGACCTCGGAAACCGACTCGTAATCCGGGACGACGGCACCGGCTTTGACACAAGTGTGGTATCGACCGCTGGAATGGGGCTGAGCATCATGCGGTACCGGGCGGGGATGATCAGGGCTCGGCTGGCCGTCGCCAGTTCTCCGGGTGCCGGTACGACCATTACATGTCAATTCAGGCCGATGCCCTGATTCTCGATTCTCACTGGCTCACACCATGAAACACCGGATCTTCATCCTGGAGGACCATCCCATCATGCGCCGGGGCTATCGGACGCTCATCAACGGCGAAATGGACCTGGAAGTTTGCGGGGAGGCCGAGAGCGCGGAAGAGGCCCTGGACCAGATTCCGAAAACACGGCCTGACCTGGTAATTGCGGATATTTCGCTGGAAGGAATGAACGGAATTCAGTTCATCAAACGCCTGCAGACGGAGCAGCAGGGACTGGATGTTCTGGTGGTCTCCATGCATGATGAATCGCTCTATGCCGAGCGCGCACTTCACGCGGGTGCCTCAGGCTACCTCATGAAGAAGGAGGCCGACAGCTCGGTCATCGCTGCCATTAGGCGGGTGCTCGGCGGCAGGATCTACATCAGCGATCGCATGCAGGACAAGGTCATGGTTCGTTTCGCTGGGCGGATGGTCGCACCAGTGGCTCCCGGGGAACGCACGCTGGTGGAGAAGCTGTCCGACCGTGAACTGGAGGTCTTCGAACTGCATGGCCGCGGGGTCTCGACTCGTGAGATGGCGGAGATGCTCCAAATCAGCCCCAAAACCGTTGCCACACACCGGGGGCGAATCAAGACCAAGCTGGCCATCGACCATACTCCCGAACTGGTCCGACGTGCCGTGCTCTGGATCGAGAGCGAAGAATCGGGGACGAGCGGAGCCACGGAAAATTGAGCATTCTGCCTACGCCCACGGGAGGCCTGTGACTTCACCCGTTGGGTGCACTGCGTCGTAGTCTGGGAATCATTTGTTGCTCGACCACGCGCGAGTCGTGGTCGACACGGACACCTATCCGGTTACCGACTGGATCGCCCCATGATTTCCAACTCTTCCGACATTTCCCCTGCCCTGAACCGCCGCATGAGCCCAAGCACAATCGTCAAGTCCTTGCTCTCATCGGGCCTCGGTCACGGCATTTCAAGAACCATTGGCACGGCCTTCGTGCTGATGATTTTCGTCCTGGTCTCGGGATGCAAAGACGACCTCGCTGGAGGCATGCTGGTTGACTGTGACACCACTCCGCCACTCGTCGGTTCGATTTCTCCCGCTTGTGGTATCACGAACGTCGCCGTCAATCAGGTCCTCACGGTTGCGTTCAACGAGGACATGGAGTCTTCGACCGTCACGACCTCCACGTTCTCTCTGGTCGGCCCGAACGGAGCGCCGGTGGCTGGATCGGTCACGTATGACATGGCGACAGACATCGCCTCGTTTACTCCGACGGCGAGTCTTGCGCCGATGACGAACTACACCTTTACGATCAAAGGCGGTAGCGGCGGTGTTGCCGATCTGTTTGAAAACGTTCTATCCAGCGACTTCATCTGCCTGTTCACGACCGGGGCGAATCCCGACGATAGTGCTCCGACGGTAACCTCCACTTCTCCTGCCAACAACGAGACGGGCGTGGCGCTGAACACCGCGATCACGGCATCCTTCAGCGAAGCCATGGATCCGCTGACGATTACGGACCTCTCGTTCATCGTGCAGGGACCGGGTTCTACGCCCGTGTCGGGCACCGTCAGCTACGCTGGGCCCAGTTTCTCGGCGGTCTTTATTCCGTCAGGCGCCCTCCTTGCCAACACAGAATACACCGCAACGATCACTACCGGTGCCACGGATCTCGTCGGCAATGCGCTGGCCTCCGACTATGTCTGGACGTTTACAACCGGGGCAGCCGCAGACGTCACGGCACCGAATGTGCTCTCCACCGACCCCGCTGACCTGGAGGTCGGCGTGGTACTAAGCAAGAGCGTCACGGCAACCTTCACCGAGGTGATGGACCAGTCATCGATCACGACGTCTTCGTTCACGCTGATGCAAGGTCTGACGGTCGTACTGGGCTCGGTATCGTACCTGGGTACGACGGCGACCTTCAACCCGTCGAGTGATTTCTCACCGAGCACGACGTACACGGGCACGATCACCACCGGGGCCACGGACCTCGCGGGCAATCCGCTGGCGAGCGACTACGTCTGGAGCTTCACGACTGCTGCAGCCCTGGACACCACGGCACCGATCGTCGTCTCCACGGATCCGGCCGACACCGAGATCGACGTGGCGCTCGACAAAGACGTCAGCGCGGACTTCAGCGAGGTGATGGACCAGTCATCGATCACGACGTCTTCGTTCACATTGACGCAGGGCCTCACGGTCGTACTGGGCTCGGTATCGTACCTGGGTACCACGGCGACCTTCAACCCGTCGAGTGATTTCTCACCGAGCACGACGTACACGGGCACGATCACCACCGGGGCCACGGACCTGGCGGGCAATCCGCTGGCGAGCGACTTCGTGTGGAGCTTCACGACTGCTGCAGCCCTGGACACCACGGCACCGATCGTCGTCTCCACGGATCCGGCTGACACCGAGATCGACGTGGCGCTCGACAAAGACGTCACCGCGGACTTCAGCGAGGTGATGGACCAGTCGTCTATCACGACGTCTTCGTTCACAGTGACAGAAGGTCTGACGGTCGTACTGGGCTCGGTATCGTACCTGGGTACGACGGCGACCTTCAACCCGTCGAGTGACTTCTCACCGAGCACGACGTACACGGGCACGATCACCACCGGGGCCACGGACCTCGCGGGCAATCCGCTGGCGAGCGACTACGTGTGGAGCTTCACCACGGCGGCTGCCCTGGACACCACGGCGCCGATCGTCGTTTCCACGGATCCGGCTGACACCGAGATCGACGTGGCGCTCGACAAAGACGTCACCGCGGACTTCAGCGAGGTGATGGACCAGTCGTCCATCACGACGTCTTCCTTCACGCTGATGCAAGGCCTGACGGTCGTAATGGGCTCGGTATCCTACCTGGGTACCACGGCGACATTCAACCCGTCGAGTGACTTCTCACCGAGCACGACATACACGGGCACGATCACCACCGGGGCCACGGACCTGGCGGGCAATCCGCTGGCCAACGACTTCGTGTGGAGCTTCACCACGGCCGGCCCTCCAGGCCTTCTGGCGGTGGATCTGACATGCGCGGCCGGCTTTTCCGTTCTGGCGGGCGCAACCATCACCAGCACGGGACTCTCCGTCATCAATGGTGATGTTGCGATGAGTCCGGGCAGCTCGCTGATCGGTTTTCCGCCCGGGATCATAAACGGGGTCGTTCACATCAACGACCCGACTGCGGACGCCGCCAAGGGGTGTCTGACGGCCGCATTCAATGACGCAGCAGGACGGCCCCCTGGCGCCGCGGTTTCCGGGAACATTGGTGGGCTGACCCTCACGCCTGGCGTCTATACGGCGGGCTCTGATCTGGCGATCTCGTCCGGGGACCTCACGCTCGATGCCCAGGGCGACGGGAACGGTGTGTTCATCTTCCAGATTCCAACCTCCTTTACCATGACGGCCGGTCGCCAGGTATTCCTGGTAGGCGGCGCTCAGGCAAAGAACGTCTTCTGGCAGGTTGGCAGCTCGGCGACACTCGGGACCACGTCGATCATGATGGGAATAATCATGGCCGACCAGGCCATTACTCTGCAGACCGGTGCTGTGCTTAACGGTGCTGCGCTGGCTCGGATAGCGGCCGTGAGCCTCGATGCTGCCACGATAAATGTTCAGTAGTGGAGGGGGTGCGTGCCTGCCGTCCGGCCGCATGCGCGGGGGCGGCAGGCGCACAGTGCTTGGCGGAGCGATCCGCCACTCGAACCTTGCTAATCGAAAGAAAGACTTGATGTTCAGGTATCGCGCATACTTCCAACGAGGCGCCTTCGCCCTCCTGTTGGTCCTGATTTCGGGCCAGATCACGGTTCGTGCACAAGAGGTCAATAGGGAAGAGCCGACGTGGTGGTTCGGCGCAGCCGGGGCGGGGAATTTCAATTTCTACCGTGGCACGGCCCAGGTGTTGAATTCGACACTCACAGCGCCGGCACCGTTTCATAAGGGATCCGGCGTTGGGCTTTACGCCGGCCTCCTCGCCGAGTATCGACCGGGTCCGGTCTGGGGCGCGATGCTGAATGTGGGCTACGATGATCGGCGCGGAGCATTCGATACCGTCATGTCGGCATGTGGCTGTCCGGGATACCTGTCAACCTCGCTCAGCTACCTCTCGATCGCGCCGAGTTTGCGCGTCGCCCCGTTCTCGTCGGGGTTTTACCTCTTTGCAGGTCCCAGGATCGGGTTCAACCTGTCGAAGTCGTTTACGTCCAAGCAGGAAGGCAAGCCGGGATATATCGTCGAGGGCGAGTTTAGCGACATGCGCTCAACCGTCATTTCGGGTGAGGTTGGCGCAGGCATAGACATTGCGCTCAACTCGCCGAATGCGGCCACACGGATCTCATTTTCTCCGTTTGTAGCGTTCCAACCATATTTCGGTCAGGATCCGCGCTCGGTGGAAACCTGGAACGTGACGACCCTGCGGGTTGGCGCCGCGCTCAAATTCGGAAGCGGAAAGATCATTCCTGCGCCGCCTGCACCGCGCGCACCGACGCCGGTGGTCGAGCGCGACGTGACGTTCGCCGTCAGAGCCCCTCTGTCCGTTCCGGCCGAGCGCAGGGTCAAAGAGACATTCCCGCTTCGCAACCACGTGTTCTTCGACAGGGGCTCGCGTGAAATCCCGGGTCGATACGTCCTGCTGAGCCCAAGTCAAGCGGCCGAGTTCAAGGAAGAACAGCTGCAGGCGGTACAGCCAGACGGGTTGGACGGACGTTCCACACGCCAGTTGGCCGTGTACTACAACATCCTGAACATCCTCGGGGATCGCATGCGGAGCAATTCGGGCTCGGCCGTGACTCTCGTCGGTTCGTCCGGTCAAGGGGCGACGGATGGCAAGGATCTAGCGGAATCCGTGAAGCGGTACCTGGTGAGTGCATTCGGAATCGACCGCGCCAGGATTGTGACACAGGGAAGGGTGAATCCGCGCAGCCCGTCCGTGCGACCCGGGCTTTCCCAGGATATGGCGCTCCGGCGGGCCGAAGATCGTCGCGTAGATATTGAGACCACCTCGCCTGTGCTGCTGCAGCAGGTTGGTGGACCGACTGACATGTTGCGACCCGTCCAGATTGTCGGCGGCCAGGAAGACCCGCTCGACAGCCACGCAGTCTTTACGGTCGCTGGAGCCAGGGCATCGCTTTCGTCCTGGTCCCTTGAGGTGACCGGCGCACAAGCAGGCGTCCAGCGGTTCGGTCCCTATACCGGAGATCGCGCGACAATCCCGGGTGAAACCATTCTTGGCAATCGCACTGAAGGCGACTACAACGTGGTCATGACGGGTCAGACGAAGAGCGGCCGTGCGGTCAGGAAGGAGGGCACGTTGCACCTCGTCCGGCCGGACGTACCGGATCCTGAGATGCTGAGGTTCAGCGTCCTGTTCGACTTCGATCGCTCGAAGACCCCGGCCATGTTCGAATCTTTCCTGACCAGCACCGTCGCGCCACTGATACCTGATGGCGGCGCGGTCATCATCCGCGGTCACACCGACGCTGTCGGCGACGACACCTACAACCAGGCGCTGTCTCGCGATCGCGCCATGGAGGCGGAACGGATTCTCAAGTCCGCGCTCGCGCGGGCAGGCACCCGTGGCGTCACATTCGAGACCCGCGGCTTTGGCGAAGATGTCCGGTACGCCCCGTTTGACAACAGACGTCCCGAGGGCCGCTTCTACAACAGAACCGTCATTATCGATGTCGTCCCCCGCAAGTAATCCACAATCAACGGTCACCCGAATGAAAAACGCGTCGAACTACCGGCCGGCAAGCCATTGGGCCGGTGGCCTCATGGCACTTGCCATCCTGCTGAGCGGATGTGCCTCATCCCAACCGATGTCTCCGCAGTTGACGTCGACGCTGGCTACGGCCGACGAGACGATCAACCAGGCCCGCGCGGCTGAGGCTGCGAAATACGCCCCGCTGGAGCTGCAGGCGGCCGAGCAGAAGCTTGCCGCTGCACAAATCGCCATCGCCAAGAAGCAGAACGACCGGGCAGCCCGCCTTGCAAGCGAGGCAACGGTGGATGCGAGACTCGCGGCCATCATATCGCGCTCCGCGAAATCGCAGGCTGTCGCCCTGGATCTCGAAAAAGGCATCCAGATGCTTCGGGACGAAATCGCACGAAAGAAGTCCAATTGATACTCCCATGAAGACCTACCTCGAATCAAAACTCGCATCCGTGCCGGCGGTTGTTCTCCTTGCCGGCATTCTCCTCCTCGCAGGCTGCGGCGGTCCTCCGGACAACAACCCCTTGTTGACCGCCTCAAGCGATGCCTACGCTGCTGCGGCTGCAAATCCAGACGTGGTGTCAAAGGCTCCCGAAGAGCTCAAGTTGGCCGAGGCTGACCTGAGGCGTGGCGAACGACTCCTCAAAGAGGGAGCCGCCACAGAGGACATTGAGCACTATGCCTACCTCACCAAACAGCGCGTCGCCATCGCCCGCGAGACGGCCCGGCTGAGGCAGGCCGAGGAATCAATCGCGGAGGCAGAAGGTGTACGCAACGAAGTCCAACTCCAGGCCAGGACGGCGGAGGCCGAACGGGCACGTGACGAAGCTGACGCCAGCCGCCGGGAAGCCGATCGCAAGACCAGAGAAGCCGAGGCGGCCCGAGACTTGGCCGCACAACGGTCCACCGAGGTCCAGGCAGCCAATCGGCAGGTCGATGCGGCCAATGCCCAGGCCAGGTTGCTCGCCGAGCGCATCGCCCAGATGGAAGCCGAAGAAACGGCTCGTGGGCTGGTCTTGACCCTCGGCGATGTTCTTTTCGATGTCGGAAAGTCGGACCTCAATCATGGAAGCCAGGACGCCATCACGCGCCTGGCCGACTTCCTGACGGAGTACTCCCGGAGGAACGTGCAGATCGAGGGTTTTACGGACAACACGGGGTCGACAGCGACCAACCAGGCCCTGTCCACGGCCCGCGCCGCGACGGTCAAAGCCGCGCTGATGGCTCGAGGCATCAGCGATTCGCGCGTCCGGACACTCGGGTTCGGCGAAAGCTATCCCAAGGCGACCAACGGGACCGCAGATGGGCGCCGGCAGAACCGCCGCGTTGAAGTAATCATTTCGGACGACTCGGGCGCTATTCCCGCTCGGACGAAATAGGCACGGTTCGGCAGTTCGCTTCGATCCGACGGGGTATTTGGGAGACGCGCACCGCGCAACTTGCGGGCCGCGTCAAGGCAACCGTATGACTCAGGTTGCGGCGGTGAAGGGCACAAGATCAGTCCCGAGGTCTCTCATACGTGTACATCAAGCCGCTGGAGCGGTCGGAGTTACCGGAATACTGTTACGGATACGTTGCCGGGTTTGCGATCCTTGACCTGGCGACCGGCACAGGCCTCCGGCCCGCCACGATTTCAGAGCCTTGGTAACGGTAACCTCCGGGTGGCGGCTCAATCGCCTGCAATAGCCTCCCCTGAGGGCGTTTCCCGAGGCGTCGCTTCTCGTAGATCAATAAAAGGTGTGAAATGCCTATTGCATTCTCGCCCCGACCGGACTAAATCTGACGTGCCCCGACGCAAGCCGACACAAGACTTCCCATTATTTGATGACTGAACTGCAGGCGCTCAAGCTCAAGGCCCTTGACGCCACAACAAACGGCATCATCATTACGGACACCGCTGCCAACATTGTCTGGGCGAATGCGGCGACCGCTGAAATGACCGGATGGGAGTTGGATGAGCTGGTTGGCCAAAACGTCAGGGTTCTACGGTCAGGAATGCACGCGCCCGAGGTCTATAAGGATCTCTGGGAGACCATT
>JAJCYP010000052.1 GCA_029262855.1 Bacteroidota bacterium
GTACCAGTATCAGACCAGTAGCGGAGTTGCCAGCCGGTTGATCCAAGTGGTTGGATGAGTTAGACTTAAGGACAACCCAGTGGTAGATCTGCGGCTGTTGAAGTGGTCGGGGAGTGCCGCTGGACGGCCCGGAGCCACTCGAGGTCGCTCATGTTAAGACGATCATTTGACGCCGCGTGGAGGACAGTTGTTGGCGGACTCGTGTTCGCAACCGGGCTGGTCGCGAGCAGGCTCGCATTTCAGTTGGCAGGCGTGAGCGTGCCTCGAATGCCCGCTCAGGCTCCGGAGGCTATCGCCGGGTGGTATCTCTTGGCCGGAAGCATTGTTGTGGCTGCGGGCATGCTGTTGTCTTCTCGAGGCACTCGAGGGTCGCTGCCGGTTCGATGGCTTGTTCTCTCAACATTCTTGTTCATCGGGTTTGGTGTGAGCAGCACCATTGAGACGTCGATCTACACCGGCACTGACGGCGTACTCTGGATAATTCCTGTCCTCGTCCTGCCGTGCCTGCTGCTCGCGGGCACCGAAGCGGCCCTGCTCAAGTCGCCACTCGCGCAGCTAACTCCTCCACAGCGTGTTGGAGTCGTTTTTCACGGCCGAACCTGGGTCCAGTGGGCCTTGCGGAGCTTGGCCGCGATTGCGGCGTTCCCGCTCGTCTATTTCATATTCGGACTGATCGTGTCTCCTCTGGTTTCCAACTACTACGAGCTAGGGGTTTCCGGATTGGTTCTACCCGAACCGGGGGTCATTGTCTCAACCCAGTTCTTCCGCGGAGGTCTCCATCTTCTGGCGGTGATTCCGCTGATGTCCATTTGGAGCGGCTCCAGAGGGCAACTCGTCTTGTCCCTGGGCCTGGCCTTTTTCGTGTTTGTTGCGGCTCATGACTTCGTATTGGCTTACGAGGTTCCGGCTGTGCTTGTCGTGATTCATGGAATCGAGGTTCTAGCGAGCTCACTCGTGTACGCCTGGATCCTCGTGACAATCTTGACGCGTGAAGGGCAGGCAAGCGTTGGTGAGGCCGTCAAATCATAGGGCCTCGAGCCATTTGAGCAGGTCGGGATCGCGCTGCCAAGAGGCCCTCCCTGCGCGAGTAGTTCTGTAGCTGACCGCGGGCGTCGTCGCCCCCACGCCCTACAGGCCCTCCCCGCGCGAGTAGTTCTGTAGCCTCCAGGGCGCGGCGCTTCATGTCGAGATCGATGCGTGCGTAGTGGTCCGTGGTCACCACGCTGATGTGGCCGAGCCAGCTCCGTATTACAGGCAATGCATTTGCCGCCCGCAACAGATGAAGGGCCGCACTACAACGAAAAGTACGGGCACCAACGCGATTGGACGCCAGAGAGGGCAGGGTGGCGGCGGCGGATCGCGCGCGACGCTGTACAACGCGCAGGATGCCGTGGCGCGTGAGGGGGGTGACCGGTTACGCTCACGAGCAGCGGCCCATCCTGCCCATCGGCCAAGCCCTGCTCTCCCCGGTACTGGCGCACGTTCCGGGGCAGGCAGTCTGGACCTCGAGAACCGGCGCTTCCGGCGAACCGCAACTGGTCCGCTACAGACCGAAGGACGTTTAGTTTGGTGCAGAAGATCCAACACCGGCAATTGGCGGGCGCAGTATTGATGGAGGCGGTAGCCAGTCTGGTTCGGCACGGCCTCGGATGACCGGAGCCATGAACGAGGAGCGCGGCCCAGCCAGGAGGCGATGCGCCTCGTGCAGGTGGGCGCATACGCGTCGGAGTGGACGTTCGCAACCCCCAAAAGAGAGCTGTCCATCAGGTCAACTTCCGTACACAATCCGAGGCCACAACGTTGAACATCGTCGTGCCATTGAACACATCATCATCTGCCACGTGGCAATCGCCACGGGCGAGTCCCAGATCAAGATCCTGGGTACCGACATGAATCTCTGGATCCGTAGTGGTGGTGGGCCGGATGAGCAATCTCGGAACCAGACCTCCCACTACCGAAGGCGTGGCATGAAGTCACCGAGCCGAGTGGCGACAAACAGGCAGAGACGTTCAACGGATGCCGATGTCCCGAGAGTATACCCGCTAATGTACTGAGGCTTGTTGGGCATTTTCAGGTGTCTGGAACAAGGTCGATTTCAATTCGCCAATAGCATCATTTGATCTCTCCGGTTGATCCTTAAGATCCAGGTACGTCTGTATCGCGCTTGCGAACACGACGCCCTCGTGCCGCACGGAATCCCAGAACACCCCTTCGTCGTTGGGCTCTGCGAGCCAGACATTCGCTCCCTTGTGCTCTGGAATGAAGCCTAAGTCTTCGATCTCGTTCGGGGTCAGGGGCGCTCGTGTGTACAGGGAGGCTAGACGAAAATTTGCGAATGGGGCGTAATGCCAGGCCGCAGCTAGTCCGGTGAACGCATACTCTACACCGAGTCGTGAGAGCCTGTGTGCAAGATCCTTTACTCGCTTCGGCCCTTCGCCATTGGAGTAGACGTGGCCTCTGGTAACTCTGTGATCTGCGAATGAGTAGCGTTGTTGCCACTCGTCGAGTAAAAGCCCGGGATCGAGCACTCGAATCCCCTTGCCGGTACGTCGTTCTAGGAAACCCTCCTGGATGAGCGTGCTCACAACTTGACTGACGAGGGCCTTTGATACTCTTGCCCGCGCCACGAGCTCGCTTTGATGGAGCGACTCGTGAGGGCAGGATAGCAGAACCCTAACGATCCTGGAGCTCTTGATGGAGAATGGGTTCCTGGGGCGCCCGGGGCGCTTGTACTTGTTCTGCTTCCCCTCAATCGATATGACGATCTGTTCGTGCCGAATAGACGCGTTTCCCGAAAGGTCAAGCCATGACATACTCGCACTCATACACTGCTGCTTTCCCGATTCGATCATAAACGGGACGACCAGCAAGTGGATGCTGTTCGTGTCGGTAGAGGTTCTCTTCAGTTGCTCGATTCCACGCTGGATTGCTGCCCTCGTTGATGTCTCTTTGAACTCGACGATGAACTTGTAGGGCGGCAGTTCGACTACGGTATCCACATCGCTTTGGAGGAGACGGATCTCAGAAGTCGACGCAAAGATGTCCTCGAGGAGTTCTCGTATTCGTTGTAGCGCCGTGGTTTCAGAGAGTCGTGCCATGTTCGTTTAATGAGCCGGTTTACACATGTGGTAAACTAATGCATTTGGCGAACGATGCAAAGGGAGTTCGCCAAATCGTCCAGTTTACATCTTGTGTGAACCAGTCTTCCGCGCGCATATCGCGTTCCTGGTCAGGTCCCTCAGCCACAGGCCTCCGGCAGATCCCGCCAGCCAACGTGGCGAACTCCCGCACGCGTAAACGACTCGTCGCCGCCGTACACGACCATTCCCGTTCCGGCCGAGTCGCCAGCCAAATCTGTCCACCAACGGATCGCTCGCCTCGCGTCGGACGGAATCGTGACCCCGGATTTGACCTCGATAGGCACCAGTGCCTCGTCTGGTCCGATCAGTAGATCAATTTCGCGCCCACTACGATCCCGCCAGAAGTGTAGATCGCTCTCCAGACCCCGGTGAACGCGTGCCTTCAGCAGTTCCGAGGCCACCCACGTCTGGAAAAGCGCGCCCCTAAGTGGATGGGTATCCAGTTGGGAGGGCGTCTCGATCCGAAGGAGGCGACACGCCAGGCCGGCATCGAGGAAGTACAACACCGGCGTCTTGACAAGCCGTTTGTTGAAATTGCGGTGGTGGGGACGGACCAGATGAATGAGGTATCCGGCCTCAAGAACCGAGATCCAGCCTCTCGCGGTTGTGTGACTTACACCGGCATCGCCCGCCAACGCAGAGAGGTTGAGAAGCTGGCCGGTCCTGCCGGCGCAGAGAGCGACGAAGCGCTGAAAGCTTCCAAGATTTCGGATGTTGATCAGTTCACGGACATCGCGCTCCACGTAGGTTCGGATGTAGTTGCCGTACCACGTGGACGCTTCCAGAGCGCGATCGTGAACGGGTGGATACAGCCCGCGCAGCAGCAGCTCGTTGAGGTTGTCCGGAGCCAGATTGGCACTGTCCAATTCTCGCAGCGAAAAGGGAAGCAGGGAAACCGTGGCTACCCGCCCGGCAAGGCTCTGTGATATACCCGTCAGGAGACCGAAGCGATGGGATGCGGTGAGCACGTACAGTCCCATCCGCCCGTCCCGGTCCACCCGGGTCTGCAGATAGGAGAACAAGCCGGGTGCCCGCTGAACCTCGTCGAACACGGCGCCATCTGGAAAGCGGTCGAGGAAGCCTCTGGGGTCCTCATCCGCAAATGCCCGTTCGTCGAGATCCTCGAGCGAGACGTACGGGCGATCCGGAAAGGTCTCCCGCACCAGTGTGGTCTTTCCCGACTGTCGGGGTCCGGTGACGGCCAGGACGGGGTACTGGGTCACCAGCTGCCGGACCGTATTGATTAGCGTCCTTGTAACCCGCATGGTCGCTGGGCTCGCTGATTGAAAGTACAATCTTCAATCAGCGGGTCGGAGAACGGTTCCGAAGGGAAGAAGACTGCTCCGGCACCGGCTTCGACAATCATTCGTGCAGTCCGCCGAGTGGACTAGGTGTAAAGTAGAAAGTGGACCAGATGTAAAGTAGAAGGCGTACTACCTGTGGTGCCCGCCGCGCTGTTGGGGCCGTAGGTACCGGTCTGCGCCGGGACACGCCCGACCTCCCCCCAACAAGAAGGGGCCCGACACCAACACGGCCTCGGACCCCTCCCATAGATCGAACCCAGACCCCCTACTTCAGCAGCACAAAGCTCCCCACATTCATCTCGTACCCACGTACGCCAGACACCTGCACCTGGTACAGATAGGTCCCCGTCGGCAAACTGCTGGCATCCACCTGGATCCGTCGCGCGGCACCGGCCGAGAAGCTCTCCGCGGATGTAGCCAGCACTGTCCTTCCCAGCATGTCCCGAACAATCACCCGCGCCTCACCGGCCTCCGGCAGGTCAAACACAATCGAAGTCACGGGATTGAACGGATTGGGATAGTTGCCCTGCAGCTTGAACTCGGCGGGCAGCTCATCTGACTCGATGGCCACGCCGGACACGTTGTTCCAGAACGAAGCGTCGAGTGTCTGATCGCCACTGAACTGGAAGACGCGATTGTCTGTGCCCCCTGGGCCGACGGAACCCTCCCAGAAGAGGTCGCCCGTTCCCGGGTCCTCAAACACGAATTTGTACTCTACACTCGTGCTCGCGGTCTGCGTAAACGTGAAGCTTCCCGTGTAGATGCCATCGCCATCTGAGTCGCTCAGCGGCTGTGTGGTGTTCCAGTCCAGGGGAGCGACACTCCCTCGGATGCCCACTACGTCGGTGGTAAGCAGGTTTCCGAGGGCAAGTTCACGCGACATGTCCACGGAAAACACGACCGCGCCGGTGATGGTGGTTACCACCTGGACGGCCTGGATGGTGAAGGACTGCGAGGCCGATACATTGACGCCCCCGTTGGCGGTTCCGCCATCGTCACGGAGAAGAACCGAAACGTTGGTCGTTCCGTCAGCGCCGGCAGCCGGAGCGAACGTCAGCGTTCCGTCGGACGAGACCGCGGGCAGAACCGAAAACAGCGCAGCGTTGTCCGCTGTGACCTCGAATGAGACAGTCTGACCCGACTCGTTGGCTGGGCCTGCGCTGATACTCCCGGCCCAGCCGGTAATACTCACGGCGGTGTCCAGAGTCACCTGATTGGCTCCAACCGTGAAGGAAGGCGCATCGTTCACTGCGGCCACCGTGACGGTCACCGTCGCGGAGTTCGATGAGGCAGACCCGTCACTGGCCGTGAAGGTAAAGGTGTCTGTTCCGTTGAAGTCCGCGGTGGGCGTATAGGTCACAACGCCGCCCGATTCCGCGGCGGTGCCGTTGGCTGGAGTGCCGACGGTGTAGGTGAGGTTATCACCATTTGCGTCGCTGGCAGACAGGTTGATTGTGGTGGCCGCGTCCTCGTTGGTGCTTCCTGTGCCGTCGCTGGCTACGGGTGCCGAGTTGGTGACACCGGCCATGGGAGTTCCTACAAAAATGCCTCGACCATGCGTTGCCACAGCGACCCTGCCGTCGGAAGGCCGATAGTCCAGCCACGACACTGGAGCCATTCCCATTGTGCCACTTCCAACCTGGGCCCAAACCGTCTGGGGCCCGTTGAGGGATGAGGTCATGTAGAGTCCGGTACTGGTCCCGGCCAGGTAGGCTTTCTCGCCCTGGAACGTGGCAATGACGGCACTCCTCACGGAGGGCCCGTCTTCGATGCCGGACAGGTTGCCCTCAACTGCGGTGTAGTTTTGCCCGCCATCCGTGGAGTGGAACAGGCTCTCGACCCCAAAATTGGAAATCGAGACCATGATCTCGTCCGCATCCACCGGGTTTACGGCGATGTGAAGCACGTAGGATCCAGCAGAGGCCGCCGCAATCGACCGGTCCTGCGGGGCAGCGGTCGAGGTCTCTGCGTCCGCCAGGCGGAAGACCTTCGGTGCTCCGGTCTCTGAGTATCCACCCACGTAGAGGACGCCTCGTGGGCTGGCGGACACGGACAGCGCGCTATATCCGTAGCCCGCAGGCATGGTCATCGCATTGAGCTGGGTCCATGTACCATTGGTCGAGCGGTGCAAATCAGCGCCGGCCGGGTAGAAAAGCGTTGCCTCGTCGTTTGGCTCCATGGTCACCGGATTGACAAAGAGCGCCCCGCAGTTTGTACAGGGAACGAGATCCAGGCTGTTGAACCAGTCAGGCGTGCCAGTCGGCCCGATCTCCTCAATCAACAATGCCCCGTTTTGGGCCGAGGCGTACACGGCCGCACTCCCCAGATATCCCCAGCCGCCGTCACCGGTAGAGAGGTCTTTTGACGCCGTGGCGGTCGTACCGTCCCATCGGAAGTAGGGACTCCCGTTGTCCTGGGTTCCTCCCAGGAACCGGTCGTCGCCCGCCGCTCTTGCGATACTGACCGTGAAGAACTGGGTCACATTGAAGCCATTGTTCAGCTTGCCCCAGCCGATAGGCCCGTTCGGTGTCACATCCTGAGCAACGCTCAAGCCGCCGTCATGACCATTGTACAGGCGATTCGCATTGTGCGGATCAAAAAAGAGGTCGTGATGATCCGGGTGGCTGTTGGTGTACTGGCTGTTGTCGTCTGCCGTGGAGTAGCCGCCAATCCAGCCGTCTTCCTTATCCGCAATTGCGGAGGCAAACCCATCCCGGCTGCGGTAGAGTACTGTCCCGCCTATGAACACATGATTCTCGTCATTCGGGTGGACGGCAATGGTCATGTTGTATGCCTGCTGGGTGTCCAACTGGCCGTTGTTCACAGCTCCAGTGCCGTCCGGAAACAGAGGCATGTTGTCGGAGCGGTCCTCGTAGGTACCGGTCGAGAGCGTAACCTTGTGGAACCGGATGTCATCCACGTCTCCGGCCGAAGTGGTCTTTTTCTCGTCCATGTACGTGTACAGGTAGGCCACGTCCGGATTGGATGGGGCGATGGCCAGGACGACGCGACCGAAATAGTCGTCGAAGGGCGCGGGAGCGGAGCCGACCGCCTGCCAGCTCGCTCCGTCGTCCGTGGATCGCCAGATTCCCGTCGTGGCATCCTGGGCATCTCCGGACAGCGCAGCCAAGAGCGTACCCTGGGCATCAACCGCGATGTCTGACCAGGCGTGGGCCTGATCTGTCCCCTGAGACGCGGCAAACGTTGATCCACCATCGGTGGACCGGAAGATTCCCAGATCATGATCAGCCAGAAAGACTGAACCTGTTGTGGGACTGACAACCAGACGCCCTGTAAAGTCAAACAGCGTGTCGTATGCGGTCCGATTTCCGGCAGTCTGGACTCGCGTCCACGAATTCCCGTTGTCGGTCGATTTGTAGAGGCCGGTACCATTCAGCGATGCTCCCGACGAGCCGTTGTCGCTGAAAGAACCTCTGCGCTCTCCCGTCGAGGCGTACCAGGTGCCAGTTTGACCAGCGCGCGGATCCTGGGCAATAGCCGTCACCGTCAGGTGGTTTTCAGAAACCAGCGACCACGTAGTTCCGGCGTTGGTCGACTTCCAGATGCCTCCCGAAGCACCGCCCGCAATCAACGTACTGGCGTCGGCCACGTCCACGCGGATAGCTCTGGAGCGACCGCCGACATCTGTGGGGCCTGCCTCCTTCCAGTCATATTCGAAAGCCGCTGTCTTCCCTGCGATGGACTCGAAGGTGGGCCGGAGACGTGCAGCAGCCAGTGTGCGGGCATGAATGGTGGCTGGGACGGCATTCAGAGCCGGGTCGCGGTACAGGTCGAACAGGTAGGACTCACGCTCCACCTGTCGGCGAAGGGACTCGGGCCTCTGGCCATCCGAATCGACCGTGTTGCCTCGTTGCGCCGCAGTATCAATGCCGAAATTGGCCGGAAGGACCAACAAAATGGACACAAAGAGAACCACCAGTGCTGCCAGAATACTGGCATTGGTCTTCAGGGACCGGGGTGCTTTCGACATCTGTGAGACTACTTATCGCTGTAAATGAACCAGGCCTCAGGCGTCTGGCGTTGCAATGGTCATGAGTTGCCAGGAACGGGGACTGCCGGGAGTTCCGGAGGCGACCACGAGCATGTGATAGACTCCGATGCGAGGAGCGCCGGAGTCATCTGCGATTTCGGCCGGGACCCTGGACAGGTTGCGTATTTCAATGGCAATCTCAGTCCCAGGAGGCAGCTGTGGGGTGGCTGACCCATAGGCCATGACGTTTTGTACAGACACCCGGCAGGATACCTGGTCAGATAAGGCGTCACAGCCCAAGACTTCCCCAAGAATCGAGGCGCTGCCGGGGGCTGGCGCCGCCGGCGGGATGGGTTTGGTCTGGTCTCCGCCGTCCTGGGTGGACGTCCCGGCGCCGCAAGCGGCCAGCAGAAAGACAGGGAGCACCACGACGAGCAGCGAGCGGGCAGTGGAGGGGCGTCGGTTTGTAAGTAGGGCTTCCATGAATCCTGCCTCTGTCAGATGAGACGGTGCTGACGGCCGCCCAAATACCCAGCCGTTCACGTGAGGCTCAACGTACGACCAAGGCAAGTCGCAAGCGCGGTCTGGCAGCCGGATCCGTCGGAGTGTGAGATTGAATACCGCAACGCTTGGCGGTTCGGAGTACGCTGCCGTGTAGTACTGATCTCAGCCCCGCAACCGCCGTATTTGCACCCTTCGTGTCCCACCCCTCCTTTCGCCTGCTTTCACTCAGCCTACTCCTTCTCGCAGGCTGCAGTTCAACGAAATCACTGACCAGCGGTCTGGCCACCGTGCGCCGGGCCATCATGACCGGCCTTGAGATATGGGTGGACCCATCGGGCGGAAAGAAGGAATCGATCGGGATCAGGAGGTGGTGGCCGGGCAGGCGGCGGCGGACGCGGAGGGCGCGGCGGAGGTCGAGCGGGACAGGGCGGTCGAGGCGCCGGAGGCCCCGGTGGCGGCCAGCAGCCGGATCCACTGAATCTGTGGGTGAAGCTCTCACTGGCCCGGTAGCCCCAGAGCCGCCATCGAACATTAAGGGCGGTCTGGGCGTCTTCAGCGCCTTCGCCGGTCAGGAAGCCCGGTTTCAGGTTGTTGCCACAGAGGGATCTTGACAATCAGCGTTCGACCGCCATGGCGGTCCATGTGGACAGGGTTCGCCCTCTGGGTTCTCCTTCAGCCATCAGCAGTGATGGCCCAATCGGTGACCGTCGGGCAAGGCAGCTACAGCACTTCGCTACCGCCTGGTGCCGTTGGACCGAAGGATTTCTCCGGGGCAAGCGTGGCGCCCAAGGTCTCGGGTGCCTTCGCCCTTCCGGCACAGACGAATGACTTCTGGAGCAGCCTGATCTTCCCGTTCTTTCGGGATCCGCACTCCAATGTCATGTACGCCCATCCCGTGAATGCCCGGGCGAGGGACAGCGGCCTGCAAATCGGCTACACCACCGAGCACGTATTTGCGGCCCAGGATTATCTCTACCCCTTTGCCCACCAGCTCACGGTTGGGATCACCGGGTTGACGGCTGCACAAACCGTAACGGATGCGTATGGCGATTGGACCGTCTCGGCCCTCTGGGAGCAGGGAGACAAATCGCTGAGGGCCACGTTGGGGCACGGGCTCCCGTTTGTGTTTTTCGAAGCCGAGGGCGGTGATGCGCTCGTGACCCTCGCGGCCACCCCCAACATCTGGTATGACCAGGATGGCGTGGTGGGCCTGACCGTTCAGGGCAGGCACTTCGGCCTGTTCGCTCCGTCAGGATCCACGTGGTCGTACGATGGCCGCCTGCAATCATCCCTGGACGGGAAGGACTACTTCTCGGTCGCACTCCTGCCCGACGCCAGCCCGTCGACGCTGGAGCTCTTTCGCTCGCACGCGTACGCCTTCGTGACGGACAGCGTGGTGGACTGGACGTACGACGAGTCAAACGCCACGCTCACCAGTGCATTCCGGTACGAGACGACCCTCAAGGAGGGAACCGTCAACGAGACCCTCACGGCGCTCTATCGGCACCAGTGGTTGAACACGCCCGACGTTACCACGGGCCTGACATACGAGTCCCCCAGGGGCGAGATGAGGCTGCTTGAGGGCAACGTCTTCACGACCGATCTGGCCTTTTCGGGTATTGTCCCGGCGCTACCAGATCGGGGAGACTACAACCCGGAAACCCTGCTGGGCTTCGTTCGGGACGCTGCCTCCGAGACGCTTGACGCAGGCCCCACCTACGAAAACGGAAAGGCGATGGGCCGGTTTGCCCAACTGGTTCACATAGCCGACCAGATTGGGGCGACCGCGGAGAGAGACTACTTCCTCGCGCAAATCAAAGTACGCCTGGAGGAGTGGTTCACGGTGGGCGGCGATTCGGAGTATTCGTACAACGACTCCTGGGATGTGCTCACGGGGTACCCGTCGGGCTTTGGCGCTGACGATCAGATCAACGATCACCACTTTCACGCCAGCTATGCGGTGATGAGTGCCGCCACCGTCGCACAGTACGACCCCACGTGGGCCGCTCAGGAGAACTGGGGTGGGATGGTCAACCTGTTGATCAGGGATGCCAACAACTGGGACCGATCCGACCCGCAGTTCCCCTTCCTGCGTTCTCACGACGCCTATGCCGGCCATTCTTGGGCCGCGGGCCACGGGGACTTTGGCGACGGCAACAATCAGGAGTCGAGTTCGGAGTCATTGAACTTCGCCACGGCCGCATTCCTGTGGGGCGCAGTGACCGGGCAGCGGGAGATCCGGGATCTGGGCATCTTCCTGCACACAACAGAGACTTCAGCGGTTGAGCAGTACTGGTTTGATGTCGACAACGCCGTCTTTCCGGAGACGTATCCACACGTCGCCATCGGGATGGTGTGGGGCGGAAAAGGGGTGCATTCGACCTGGTTTGGTGCCGATCCGGAGTTCATTCACGGCATCAACATTCTGCCTGTCACCAGCGGTTCGCTGTATCTGGGACGGCACCCGGAACACGTGACGGCCAACTACGACGAGATTGTGTCAGAGCGTAGTGGGCAACCGATAATCTGGCAGGATGTGCTCTGGCAGTACCTGGCAACGGCCGACCCTGCTCGCGCGCTGTCACACTACTACGCCGATGTGAACTACGCCCCTTTCGATGGCGAGTCCCGAGCCCACACGCTCCACTGGCTCTACAATCTCAAGAAGATGGGCCGGATGGACACGAGCATCCAGGCGGATATTCCCAGCTATACGGTCTTCACGACCTCGGCGGGCGAGAAGACCTACGTGGCTTACAATCCGGAGACGGAATCGCGGGTGGTCGCATTCACGGACGGGTACTCGATGACCGTTGCGCCCGGCGCCATGGCTTCCGAGACTACGTCGCAGGAGAATCCGGATGCGCCCGTGGCGCTACTCATCGCGGACAGGACCTCGGGCAAGTCGCCACTGACCGTGGCCTTTCTGGGAGGCAACAGTTTCGATCGAAACGGGGAGCAGCTCGTGTTCGCGTGGGACTTCGGGGGACTGGGATCCAGCTCCGCCAGCGACACGACCTACACCTTCACGGAAATCGGCGCGCACCAGGTCACGCTGACGGTCACGAACGAGCGGCAACTCGTGGCGAGGGACAGTGTCATCGTCACGGTGCTGGGCAACGGAACACCCTTTTCGGGCAGTCCGAAGATGGTGCCGGGAAGGATCGAGGCCGAGAACTTCGACATCGGAGGAGAAGGGGTTGCGTATCACGATACCGAGGCCGGCAACATCGGCCTGGCCTATCGGCCGAGTGAAGGCGTGGACATCGAGGGCGCGAGCGACGGCGGATTCGATGTCTACTGGATCACGGCCGGCGAGTGGATCGAGTACACCTTCGAGGTGGCGGAGTCCGGCACCTACGAATTCACGCCCTACGTCAGCACGGTCCCCGGCTTCGGCAACTTCCGGATGCTCATCGACAACGTGGATGTCAGCGGGAAACGGGCCGTGACCGGTACCGGCGGCTGGCAGAACTGGAGAGGGCTGCCGGTGCGGGATGTGGTGCTTGAGGCGGGCGTTCACATTCTGCGATTCGACTTCGATTCGGACTCCGACAAGCAGGGCTGGTTGTTCAGCCTGAACTACATCCGTGTGTCGAGGACCAGTTCGGTGGGCACCGAAGGCGAAGACCCCGTGCCGTCCGAGTTCGCGCTGTCGGAGAACTACCCGAACCCGTTCAACCCGACCACGCAGATCGAGTACTCGCTCCCTGCTGAAGGGCTCGTTTCGCTGACGGTCTACAACGTTCTGGGCCAGGAGGTGCAGTCGCTGGTTCGGGGGCGCCAGTCGGCGGGTCTGCACTCGGTGCGTCTGGACGCGTCTGATCTTCCCGGCGGGGTGTATTTCTATCGCGCTGAGTTTGGCGGGTTGGTCGAAACGAAGAGCATGATCCTGTTGAAGTAGGCGGGTGCGCGCGGGGTTGCACGCCGGGCTGCAGCCGGGGCGAAACCAGCGCCGGTTCACCATGGCTCAGTTGGCATTGGCCGGCGTGATCATGATGTGCGCGCCTGCCGTCCCGGGAAACATCAGCCAGGGCTGGACGCTGCCGTCCGGCGTGGTGGTCAGTCCCGTCGACTCGGCCGTGGCGTAGGGCGAGTACAGGACGTAGCGCAGGAATGCGTTCTGCACTTCGCCCGATGCGGCGTCAAACCCGTCTCCGGTCAGGACATAGAGCGCGGCCGGCTTGTCCGGCATGGCCAGCGTCCCATCGTCCGCGGCCTGAAACCGCCGATTCCGGATTTCAGTCGCATCTGTCACCCCCTGCATGCGAAGATCGCGGCCCATGGCCATGTACGGATCCAGTGAGGCGTGATAGCAGGCGACGCTCCAGTCATCCCGGGACGGGTTATCGGCAAGACACACCATCTCGTTCGTGCCTGGCCTGATTTCCACCATGGAGCCGTCGGACGCGAATCCGAGAACCCTGGCGCCCTCTCTGAAGGACTCGGGAGCCGCTTGGACGGCCTCCGCGATCTGCGCACCCTCGTTCGAAACCTGGGCGTTGGTGGCCGGCGGAGCGCAGTGAATCGCGGTCACGAGAAGTGCGGCGAGGAGCGCCGTGCGAGGAGCGTTGCCTCGCCATGGGAAAGCGAGCATGAGACCTGCGGGTTTAGTGCCACATGGAGGGCAAATATAGTCGGTCCGACCCCTAAGCCACCAACTGCATGTCCACGTCCACTTCCGGGTTGAACTCAACCCCCACCAGGCTCGAAACGCCCTGCTGCTGCATGGTAATCCCGTACATCCGATCCGCCGCCTCCATGGTCCGCTTGTTGTGCGTCACGAGCACGAACTGCGTGGACTCGGAGAATGACCGGATCAGGTCCATGAAACGGTCCACGTTCGCGTCATCGAGCGGTGCATCGACCTCGTCCAGGATACAGAACGGGCTGGGCTTGACCAGGTAAATGGCGAAGAGCAGGGCGATGGCCGTCAGCGTCTTCTCGCCGCCCGAAAGCTGCGCGAGCACGCTCGGTTTCTTGCCGCTGGGTTTGGCGAAGACCTCGATGTCGGACTCCAGTGGGTCATTCTCATCCTGCAGCACGACCCGGGCATGGGCATCCTCGCCGAAGAGGTCGCTGAACAGGCGGGAGAAGTTGGCCTGGATGGCGGAGAAGGTCTTGTCGAAGCGGTCGGAGGCGGTCGTGTTGATTTCCGAGATGGTCTCCATCAGGGTCGATTCGGCGCTCTCCAGATCCTGGAGCTGTGTCGTGAGGAATTCGAACCGTTCCTTCTCTTCCTCAAACGTCTCCAGAGCGAGTTCATTCACCGGTCCGAGGCCGCGGATCTTGGCTCGGATCTCCTGGACCCTGGCGGGAGCCGATTCGGCGTCGAAGTCCTCGGGCGCCTCAATTCGGGTGGTCTCCAGGTCGATCTCGTACTCCTCCGCGGTCGACGTAACCAGATTCTCGGTCCGGGTCTGCACTTCGGCCAGTCGAACGGCCAGCGCGTTCTCTTCCTGCACACGCTGGTCGCGGTTTCGCCGGAGCACGCGAACCTCAGCCTCGATCTCCGAGATCTCAACCTTGACCAGGCTCAGCGTATCCTTCGCCGTAATCACGTCGCGCTCGACACTGGTCTTGGCCACGTGCAGGTCGGCGATTGTGGTCTCCAAGAGGGCGATGCGCTCGCCTGCCTTGACGCGCTGGTCTTCGAGTTCGGCCAGCCGCTCGGTGCGGTTGACGCGCTCCTGCTCCAGTCGGACGATTTCCTGCTGAACCCGCGACAGGTCGCGGTTCAGGTTATCCAGGTGGTTGCGCGCCTGGACCGCGGTGATGTTGGCCTCGCTGTATCGACTGATGGCCGCCCGCCCGTCCACCTCCAGGGTCTGGAGAGTCTCTTCGTGACGCGCGCGTTCCCCCTCCCACTCGGTCACACGTTCCTGTGCTTCCTGGACCGCTTCTGATCGGGACGCGATGTCTTCGCGGAACGTCTCGAGAGACCGGGACAACTCCTGGCGCCGCTTGGCCAGTTCGGTGTCGCGGCGGGCGAGGTTGTCGCGCTCAAGGACCGCCCGGGCGTGGGTGGACCGGGCGGTGGACTGCTCGGACATGCACTCACGGTGCCGGCGTTCGACCTCGGGTAGAAGCACTTCTGAAAGCGCCTGCTGGGCGAGGTTCACGCGCTCGCGCAAGGCACGGGCCTCGGCCTGCGCCTCCGCCAACGCACGTTGGGCGGTGTCCAATTGCTCGCGGCGGCCAAGACGGCCTCCGCCAGAGCGCGACCCGCTACCGGCCGACCCCGCATGGACCACGCCGCCGTCCTGCACCCACTCGCCGGCTTCGGTAAAGCAGCGGATACCCGGGCCGGACGCACGCAATGCGGCCTCAAGATCATCCACGACCACCGCGTCATGCAGCAGGAGTTGAACCAGGGCCTCGTAGCCGGTCTCGAAACGCACTTCGTCGATCAGGGCTCGGGCGCCCACAGGAACGGGCGCCTTCGCTCCCGGACTCGGAAGCCGATCCAGAATCACGAACGTGGTTCGACCCTTCTCGGACTCCTTCAGTTTGGAGATGGCCCGCCGGGCTTCGGCCTGGGTTTGGACCACCAGGCACGACGCAAAGTCGCCGAGTGCGGCCTCGACCGCCGGTTTGACGGTCGGATCGCAGCCGACAATGTCAGCCACGGTGATGAGCTCATTCTCGGTCCAGTCCGAATCGCCTACCAAAAACTGCACCGACTCGGAAAAATCATCGAAGCTCGCCAGAAGGCTTTCGAGCAGGCCCACCTCGGCCGCCACGGCATCCATCCGGCGCTGGGCCACAGCGAGCTCCTCCTTCAGGTCGGCAAGCTCCTGGCCGCGCGCCTGCCTGCGCTCGACGGCCTCTTCGACGGCCTCGGCAGCGCCGACGACGGCCGTCTCGGCCAAATCGACGGCTTCCAGTTTCGCCTCCAGGTTTCGCTCCGCCAGATCGAGCTGGTCCTTCACCTGGGACTCCCGCTCGTCCAGCCCGGTCAGTTCCTCCTGCATCATCTCGACGCGGCTCGAGGAACGATCCAGGGTTCGACGAAGCTGCGCCAGGGACTCGGTAGCCTTCCGTTCTTCGTTCCGGGCAGTCTGCACGCGAGCCCGCTGCGTGTCCACGGCCTTGACCGCCGCGTCCCGGGCCTGGCGGGCCTTGTCCAGGGCCAACTCGGCCTCTTCGGAGGCCGGCCTGGCGCCGGCGACGGTAACCTGGAGGGTCTCCAGTGATTCGCCGAGGACGCTCGACTGGATGGCGGCAGCCTCACGCTCCTGGCCCAGTCGAAGAATGTCGCGTTCGGTCACAGCAAGGCGCTCATGAACCAGACGCTCGTCGGACTCGGCCGCCCGCAGTTTTTCGAGATGGGCACTCAGGTGGGTCTGGATGGCAACCAGCGCTTGCTCACGCTCTACATGTCGTGTGCGAAGGGCCTCGTGGGCGGCTTCGGCCTTGGCGAGGGCGGCGCCGTCCTGCTCCAGGAGATCCTTCAGTTCGCCCCGTTTGCCGCTTGATTCCTCTTGCTCGGACGCAAGCTGATCGTAGCGAAGCTGGGCCAGCGCCAATTCGAGCTCCCGCAGGCGGGCGCGATGCTTCTTAAACCGTGCCGCCTTCTTGGCCTGACGCTCCAGCGACCGAACCCGCCGATCCAGTTCCTCGGTCAGGTCCCGGACCCGCGTAAGGTCAACCTGTGTGGACTGGAGCTTCCTAAGCGTCTGCGTCCGCCGAATCTTGTACTTGGTGATACCGGCCGCCTCTTCAAACAGGCGGCGGCGGTCCTGCGCATTATCCGAGAGCAACTCCTCGATCATCTTCAGCTCGATCACCGAGTAGGCACCCGCGCCCATCCCGGTATCCATGAAGAGGTCGGTGATGTCTTTGAGCCGGCACTGGGTTCCGTTCAGCAGGTACTCGGACTCACCGGATCGGTAGAGGCGCCTGCCAATGGTCACCTCATCGTACTCGGTCGGAAGCACGCCTCGATTGTTCTCAATCGTCAGCATGACCTCAGCCACACCCAGCGCTTTTCGGTGTCCGGCGCCATTGAAAATGACGTTCTCCATCTTCTCGGAGCGCAGGATGCGAGCCCGCTGCTCGCCAATCACCCACCGGACCGCGTCGACGACGTTGGATTTGCCACAGCCATTCGGCCCCACCACGACGGTGACGCCGGGCGCGAAGTTCACGACCGTTCTGTCAGCAAAGCTTTTGAAGCCGTGCAGCTCCAGCTTACTCAGATACATGGCGGGGGACTATTCCGATTCAGGTTCAACCAACCAAGTAAACGGTGTCTAAAGCCGTTTTGCAAGGCGGTGTTTTCCACATCGCTGCCGGGAGGGTGTGCGGTGATAACCACAGGTTTTACAGCCACCTGGGGCCAATTCGTTCCGCGGTGCGAAAACTGAGGGCCGTTATTGTGAATAATAATGCAACGAAGCCGCACTGCAACTGGAGGTACGGACCACTCCAGAAGAATGGTGTCTAGCTGCGATTGAATAACCACCTTTCAGTACGTATACATAATTGACTGAGCCTCTCCCCCAGCACGGTGCCCCTGCAAAACGACGTAACCCAACTCCTCGTGAGCCATCGCCAAGGCGAGGAAGGTGCGTCTGCGCAGTTGTTCACCCTGGTCTATGACGAGCTCCGGGCGATGGCGCACCGGCAACTGCGCTTCAGGAGTCCCGGGGAGACCATCAACACCACCGGGCTGGTCCACGAAGCCTACCTGAAACTGTTCAACCGGGCCGACGCCGAATGGACGGACCGTGTTCATTTTTTCGCCGTTACGGCCAAAGCCATGCGGCAGATTCTGGTGGACTATGCCCGCGCGAGCCGCGCCGAAAAGCGGGGCGGCGAAGCGCACCGCACGGAACTGGTTTCGGGCATCCTGTACGAGGATGCGCGGTCCCTGGACCTCCTCGATCTCGAGGATGCTCTGACTCGACTCAACGAACTGAACCCCAGACTGGCTCAGATCGTAGAAATGCGGTTCTACGGAGGAATGTCGGTGGAAGAAATCGGAACTGCCTTGGACCTGTCGGGACGAACCGTCGACCGGGATTGGTTCAAGGCGAAGAGCTTTCTCTACCTGGCGCTTAAAGGAACGGACGGCGTTTGATATGAAGGATGTCCCCACCGGCCAATGGAAGCGGATAGACGCCATCATGGATGGCGCGCTGGATCTCGAACCGGAATTGCGGGACGAGTACGTCCACAAGGAATGCGGCGATGACCGGGCACTGCTGAAGCAGGTTCAGGCCATGTTGGGCGCCGGCGAGGTTGCCGGTACCTTCCTCGAGAACGAAGGGCCCGAGATGCTCGGCGAAATGAGGGACGCAGTGCGCAAGGCCGTGGACCACAAGGAAGACGCGTTCGCCGATACACACGTCGGCCCCTACCGTCTCATCCGCCCCATCGGTCACGGAGGCATGGGCCAGGTGTACCTGGCGATGCGCGATGACGCGTCGTATACCCGATACGTCGCCGTCAAGGTGATCCGTCGGGGGATGGATACGGACGAAATCCTGAAGCGCTTCAAGATGGAGCGCCGGATTCTGGCGAGTCTTGCGCATCCGAACATCGCGAGGCTCCTGGACGGTGGTGCCACCGAAGACGGGTTGTCCTACTTCGTCATGGAGTACATCGAGGGACAGCCAATCGGCGAGTACTGCGATGCGCACAAGCTGCCGGTGCGCCAGCGCCTGGAGCTTTTCCGGAAGGTCTGCGATGCCGTGCAGTTTGCGCACAGGAATCTGATCGTCCATCGGGACCTGAAGCCGTCCAACATCCTGGTGACGGCAGACGGCACCCCGAAGCTGTTGGACTTCGGCATCGCCAAGGTGCTCAATCCGAACCTGGCGGGGTACACGATGCCCATGACCAACCTGGATGTTCGGGTCATGACACCGGAGTACGCGAGTCCCGAGCAGATGAGGGGCGATGCGGTCACGACGGCCAGCGACGTATACCAGCTGGGCATCCTCCTCTACGAACTGCTGACCGGTGGGCGTCCCCACAAGACGCAGGGGCGCAGCCGAAAGGAGATCGAAGAGCTGGTGCTCTCGGCGGAGCCGGAGAAGCCGAGTACGGCCATCAGCGGGATTACCGGCGAGGAAGCCAGCAAGCGAACCCACCGGGATGCCACCGGAGGGACCGCTGTCGAGCTGCTCCGGAAGACGCTTTCCGGAGACCTGGACCGCATCGTGCTCATGGCGCTGCGGAAGGAGCCGGATCGGCGATACGCCTCGGCCGACCTGTTTCAGGAGGACATCAGGCGCTTCCTGGAGGGCATGCCGGTCTCCGCTCAGGCCGATACCGTGTCGTATCGGGCGCGGAAGTTCATCCAGCGGCACAGGGTCGGCGTGGCTGCTTCGTCGGTCCTGGTGATCCTGCTGATTGCCGTGACCGTGCTGGCGGTGCGGTTTGCACTGGTCACGAGCGAGCAGTCCGAACGAATTGCGTTGGCGGCCGCCAAGACCGAGCAGGTCAGCCGCTTCCTGGTAAGCACCTTCCAATGGGCGAATCCTGAGTATTCGCTTGGCGAGACCGTCACGGTGCCCCAACTCATGGATCGCGCCGTGGTCCAGATTGATCAGGAGTTGGCCGGTCAGCCCGAAGTGCAGGCCCACATGCTGATGGAACTCGGCATTGCCTACAGGGAAATGGGGGATTTCGATGCCTCCGAACGACTCTTGACCCGTGCGCTCGCCATGCGGAGGGCAGATGCCGATGTCCCGAGGCTGGATCTGGCCGCCAGCATCTTTCAACTCGGCGTCCTGCGGGACTGGACAGGAGAATGGGAAGAGGCCGAAGGACTGCTGGTTGAATCACTCACGTTGAGGGAGCAGGAGGTGGGCCGAAACGATCCCCTGATTTCCGCCAACCTGAACTCACTTGCCTCGATCTACGCGTATTCCGGTCGCAGGGAAGACGCGCAGGCGATGTTTCAGGAAGCCCTGGAAATCGAACGTGCCACGGCGGGAGACGGTACGCTGACCTTTGCCGAGATCCTCGCCAATCTGGGGTGGGCCTTTCATGACATTGGTCTGGAGAACGAGGACGATGCGTTGCTCGATAGGGCCGAAGAGGCGTACCGAACCTCGCTTGATCTCCAGGTAGGGCTGCTTGGCGATGGCCATCCCAACGTGGCCTCCATGTACAACAATCTGGGGTCGCTGCTACAGGATCGCGGCCGGTATGCAGAGGCCGAGGAAATGCATCGCGAGACGCTGGCCATGCGCCGCGTCATCTACGGCGAGGAGCACTCCCGAATCGGCAACTCAATCAGTCAGGTCGCCCGCGCGGTTTATGCACAGGGCAACGTGGAAGAGGCCGAAACGCTATTCCGTCAGGCCCTGAATCATCATCTGACGAGTCTGCCCCCGGGTCACCCCTTCACTGGCCGCGATCGGGCACTGCTGGGCACCCTCTTGGTTGACAAGCATGAGTACGCCGAGGCGGAGCAGCTGCTCTCCGAGGCCTTGGTCATCTACGAGGCCAACCTGGACGACGAGCATCCCTGGATCGCCCAGGCTCGCGGCATGATGGAGGTCATCTTGCGCGAAACCGGCCGGAGCGGCTAGCTCTCCGACACCTCCGGCTCGGCCACGACTTCCGTGGGTAGCGTCTCGAAGGTGAGGCCGGATCCGTCTTCGGACAGGTCCACGCGGATGGTCTCGCCCTTCTCGATCCAGCCGGACAACAGCTCCTCGGCCAGTTTGTTGGTGACCTCTCGCTGAATGACCCGCTTGAGAGGTCTGGCGCCGAACACCGGGTCGAATCCCTGGTCTCCCAGCCAGACGCGGGCGTCCGGCGTAATCTCAAGCGTAACTCCGGCGCTGTTGGACGCCAGCTTCTGGACATGCGCAATCTGGAGATCCACGATCTGGCCGATGGCCCCACGACCAAGCGGATGGAACACTACAGTTTCGTCAATACGATTGAGAAACTCGGGGCGCAGCCGCTTCTTGAGCAGGTTCATCACCTCGTCCTTGAGGCTCTCCTCTGCGCGCTCGGTCAGCTCACCGTCCAGGGCATCGAGTCGATCGCGGATGACCTCTGAACCCAGATTCGAGGTCATGATCACAATCGTGTTCTTGAAATCGACGGTCCGTCCCTGGTTGTCAGTCAGGCGACCGTCGTCGAGCACCTGGAGGAGGATGTTGAAGACCTCGGGATGTGCTTTCTCGATTTCGTCCAGCAGCACCACAGCGTAGGGTCGACGCCGGACCTTCTCGGTGAGCTGCCCGCCCTCCTCGTAGCCGACGTAGCCGGGAGGCGCGCCCACGAGTCGACTCACGGTGTGCCGCTCCTGGTACTCACTCATGTCGATTCGAATGAGCGCCTGTTCGTCATTGAACAGGAACTCGGCGAGCGCCTTGGCAAGCTCCGTCTTGCCGACGCCGGTGGTCCCCAGGAAGATGAATGAACCGATGGGGCGACTCTCTTCCTGAAGTCCCGCGCGGCCGCGGCGGACGGCGTGCGACACAGCCGCGACCGCCTCGCGCTGACCGATCACCCGGTGCTCCAGCTCATCTTCCATTCGGAGAAGCTTGGCACGCTCACTCTCCAGCATCCTGGAGACCGGGACGCCGGTCCAGCGCGACACGATGTTGGCGATGTCTTCCGCGTCGATTTCCTCCTTGAGGAGCGCACCGTTCCGCTGGATGACCATGAGCCGCTCCTTCGTGTCGGTGACGGTCTGCTCCAGTTGCGGAATCCGCCCGTACCGGATTTCGGCCACATCGCCGTACTTGCCCTGACGCTCCAGCGTCTCGGCTTCCAATCGGGCTTCCTCAATCTGCTCCTTGCTCTGGCGGAGCTCCTGGATGAGTTCTTTTTCCTGATTCCAGCGGGCACGCAAGGCTGTCCGCTTTTCCTCCAGGTCGGCCAGGGTCTCGCCGATACTCATGAGCTTGGTCTCGTCCCGCTCCCGCTTGACGGCCTCGCGCTCGATCTCCAACTGGCGGATCTGGCGCTCCAGTTGATCGAGTTCCTCCGGCATCGAGTCGATCTCGATACGCAAGCGGGACGCCGCCTCGTCGATCAGGTCAATCGCCTTGTCGGGAAGAAACCGCTCGGTGATATAGCGGCTCGAGAGCTGCGCGGCGGCTACCAGGGCGCCGTCCGTTATCCGGACGCCGTGATGGACTTCGTAGCGTTCCTTGATGCCCCGGAGAATGGAAATCGTGTCTTCCTGGCTTGGCTCGGCCACCACCACTGATTGGAATCGGCGTTCGAGTGCCTTGTCCTTTTCGAGGTACTTCCTGAACTCGTCCAGCGTCGTGGCGCCGATGGCTCTGAGTTCGCCGCGCGCCAGGGCGGGCTTCAGAATATTGGCGGCGTCCATCTGGCCTTCCGAGGCTCCCGCTCCCACCAGCGTGTGGATCTCGTCGATGAAAAGGATGATCTGTCCGGCGGCCTCGGTGACCTCCTTGATGACGGCCTTCAGGCGATCCTCGAACTCACCCCGGTACTTGGCTCCGGCAATCAGCGACCCCATGTCCAGGGCCAGGATGCGGCGGTCCTTGAGGCCTTCCGGCACGTCGCCCTGGACGATGCGAATGGCCAGGCCTTCGGCGATGGCGGTCTTGCCCACGCCGGGCTCACCGATCAGGACGGGGTTGTTCTTGGTGCGCCGCGCCAGAATCTGGAGTACCCGGCGGATCTCGTCATCCCGACCGATGACCGGGTCAATCTTGCCTTTGCGCGCCAGTTCGTTCAGGTCGCGGGTGTAGCGTTCGAGCGACTGGTACCTGCTCTCGGCGTGCTGATCGGTCACCCGCTGGCTCCCGCGGACCTCCTTCAGCACCGCGAGGATGCGCTCCTTGGTGATGTCCTGCCCCTTGAACGCCTCGGTCAAGGTATCGGCAGCGGAGAGGGCGATGAGCACGTGCTCGCTGGCCACGAAGTCGTCCTTGAGCAGTTCGGCCTCGGCCAACGCGCGGTCAAACACCTTCTTCGCGCCCTTTCCGAGATACTGTCCCGAGACGCTCGAGCCCGTGACTACGGGCAACCGGTCCATCTCCTGCTGCGTCCGGTTGCGCAGCAACTCCAGGTTGGCACCCAGTTTCTCCAGGATGGACGGGACCACTCCGCCCTCGTCCTGAAGGAAGGCAAACAGGAGGTGCGGTGGCTCCAGACCCTGATGGTTCTTGGACTGAGCCAACTCCACAGCGGTCTGGATGACCTCCTGGGCCTTAGTCGTAAACTTCTGCAGGTTCATAAGGCGCTCGAAAAAGCGATAGGTCAATATGGCAGACGATCCACGCGGGATTCGCCTATGTGACTACGGTCCAACGCCGTGCCAAACCGGCTGCCTCTGACGAGGTGTCAGGCCTGCCGCGCTTGCCCGCGCGGGCGGAACCTAGTGGTCCTGCGCTTCCGTGCCCGCCTCGTGTTCGTGATCCGCGGCCTCGGTCGCGGCCTCGGTCGCGGCGTTCTCGAGCGAGGCCTCGGCTGCGGCCTCGTCGGTCGTAACCTCCTCATCACCCATCTCCATGGCCCCGCCCGCGGCCGTGGCAAGGTCCACTGCCTGCATGCTGGCGAGCCTCACCGTACCGGTACCGTTCAGCCTCAGGCCAACCTGTCCCGGTTCGAAGGCCGTGCCGTGACCGTGGATGGCCAGGCGCGTATTGACATAGCTGCGGTAATGAGCCCCATCGACCACCACGCGGACGTCCTGCCAACCGGTCTCCGATATGGCCTCGGTCGCCTGAACCAGCAGGTCCGAGTTCTCGGTTTTGCCGAGCCTGATCTGACCGTTGCCAACCGACGTGAATCCATAGGCGCCGCCCTCCTGTACGTGGTGGGCTACGAGCGCCGTGCCTTCAAAGTCAGAAAGATCAATGGACAGATCCACCTGCAGTCGGTCAATCGACCCCGGCATGACAAACAGCGTGGGTTCGGTCACTTCGAACTGAAAAACGTCGCCGCGTTCGCCGGCGTCCACGAGGCTGGACTGGAGCGATTCGGCCGATCCCTCGACCCAGATGACGGAGTTTTTCCAGGCGCCTGCACGGGCAGGCGTCCACATCCATCCCACGGCTGATCTGGCGATCCCGTCGTCTCCCGCCTCCGCGGTGATCAGCGGCTCGGAAGGCCGAGTCTCAACCGCTTCCACGCCGACGCCATACCGGTACACCAGTTCGGCTCCGTGCGTGGCCGTGACCGAGATGAGGACGAGCCCTCCCAGGCCAATAACCAACAGTCCGAGTCGCGGAACGAGGCCTGCGGCAAACTTGGTTGCGCTCAGGCCCGTCCGGATGACGCCGTATCCTCCAAAGAACCAGGCGGTCCAGAGTCCGAGGTCGGCATGCTCGGTCAGCAGCGCGTTGGCCTCGGTGGGAAGGAAGACCGAATCGGCAGCGAGCGTGCCCGTATACCACGTTGCGACAGCAGAGACGGCGCCAACGGCGTAGAGCCAGTTGGCAGATTTTCTCCAGCTCCCACGGTCGCCAGAGGCAATGCCGACGGCATCAAGCGCGGCCGCCACAAAAAGCAGCGCGATCGGAAAATGCAGCACCAGTGGGTGCAGGTTCGGGGCCCATTCTGGAAGGAGTGACATCGAAGGAATCTGAAGGTGAGCTGGGAACGGGTTTTACCCGTCAATCGGGCGGAAGTTACCCCGGACACGAATTGAAACCCTGCCATGGATCCCGGGTTGGCCGGCCCGGTTTGAAGGATCGCACGGCTCACTCGAGCCCAGATAAAACAGGCAGATGGAAGGTGAGCGCACATCCAAAGATGACTGGTGGGACCGGTTTCAGAAGCTGCTCGACGATCAAAACGAGTGGCCCACCGACTATACGTTCAAGTTCATCGCACCGGCCGCCCGCGTGGACGAGCTGAAGGCAGTCTTCGGTCAGGTGGATCTGTCGGTCCGTGAATCACGGAAGGGGAAGTACCAGTCGGTCACGGCTGTGATGAACATGCATTCCAGCGACGAGGTGGTGGCGATGTACCACGCAGTCGGAAAAATCGACGGCGTTATAGCTCTCTGAGGCTCCCTCAGGAGTAGGTGTCCAGGTGGCCGCCCGACTTGGATGAGTCGGATTCGTAGGTGGACTTCTCTTTTGGGGGGGCTTCGGGCGCTCCCTTGATCTCGTCCCGCGTAATGGCGCCCATGCTGGTGTAGGCCCCGGACAGGAAGGGAGAGCGTTCGCCGACCTGACCGCGGGTCAGGTTCAGGATGTAGGCTTCTTCCTGGTTTTCCCGCTCAGAACGCTCTTCGTCCTTCCGCCGCTGATCGCGACGGCTCTGGCGGTCGACTGGTTCGACCCGACGTTCGGTGCTATGTACAGGTTCGACTCGCATAGGAATCCCGGCCTCCCCATTTGAATCGACCGCAACAGCGACCTCTTAAGCAATTGGGGAGATTGCACGGGAAACAATCAAAACGCGTGCCTGACGCCCGATTCGAGCACCATTTTCTGTAGAGTGTCGCACACCTGGTCGACTTCCTGGGCGGTGTTGTAGTGCGCCAGGCCGATGCGGACCAGGCCCCCGCTGGGCGCGTGGCCCAGGGCGTCGATGACCTCCATGGCGTAGTAGTCTCCATCCCAAACAAAGATGTTGCGGGCTCCGAGATACTCCGCCACGGACCGCGCAGGAATGCCCTCGACGTCCAGAATCACCGTCGGTACGCGGTCGGTCATGTCTGCCTCGTCAGTCAGACCGTAGATGGTGATCTCCGGCAGTTCCTGAAGGCGGTTGATGAGCCGCAGGCAAAGATCCTGCTCGTACCGGGCGATGTGCTGCATGGCATGCACCAGGCGTGCGCGGCGAGAGGCGCCTTCGCCCAGCGACTCCAGGTACTCCACGACTCCCAGCGTTCCTGCCATCCCCTCGTGCGAAAGGGTGCCTGTCTCGTGACGGATGGGCAGGGCGTCATCGGCGGGGCGCACCTTGTAGGGCGGCAGGCCGGCCAGCAGCTCCTCGCGTCCCCATAGGACTCCCTGATGCGGGCCGAAGAACTTGTAGGGGGAGCAGACCAGGAAGTCACAACCGAGCGCCTGTACGTCGGTGACACCGTGAGGTACGTACTGGACGGCGTCCACGTACGATAGCGCCCCTACCTCGTGCGCCATGGCCGACATCCGGGCGACCGGGTTGATGGTGCCCAGCGCATTCGAAGCGTAGTTGAGCGCGACAAGGGCCGTCTTTTCGGAGAGCAGACTCCCATAGACATCCAGATCATACCGAAACGTCCCGGTATCAAAGGGCAGCCACCGGATGGTCATGTCAAGATCCCGGGCCAGCAGGAGCCAGGGCGAGATATTCGCGTCGTGGTCCATCCGGGTAACCACGATTTCCTGCCCCGCCTCAAACTGCTGTCCGAGCGTCCTGGACATGTGGAAGGTCAAGGTGGTCATGTTCTGGCCGAACACGATCTCATCCGGAGACCGGGCGCCCAGGAGATCAGCCATCGCCGCGTGCGCCTCGTCCAGCAGCGCGTCCGACTCCCGACTCGTCCGAAAAGCGCCGCCACCGTTGGCGTTTGTCCGCGTGAGGTAGGAGACGGTGCGGTCAATGACCCGCTGCGCCACCTGGGTACCGCCGGGGTTGTCCAGGTAGAGTCGGGGTTGCCCCGCATCGGTCAATGCCAGTGCGGGAAAATGCGAGCGGATCTGGTCTGGGTTCATGCTTGGGCTTGTGCGTTCGTTGGCGCGGGCTGGGCGTCTGTCGACGCAGGCAATGCGTTCGTTGGCAGCGCCAATCTACGGCGGCGGAATCGTGTTCTGGTTGCCGGTGCGGAGCGTGCCACCTATCCTCGGAGACCACGACCACTCCCGATGCAATGCGTTCTCTATTCAGCCTGGTTTTCGCTTTCCTTTTTCTAGCTCCCGCTACGGCCCGTCAAGCGGTGGTGATTGACGCAGCCCGCGCATTCGATGGCACCGAAATGCGGGCAAACTGGCGCGTGGTCGTGGAAGACGGCCGCATCACCGCCTCGGGGGCCCAAGATGCTACGCCCGCGCCGGCAGGGGCCCGCCACGTGGACCTCGGTAACCGAACGCTTCTGCCGGGTCTGATCGAGGGCCATTCGCATGTCCTCCTGCACCCGTACAGCGAGACTGGCTGGAATGATCAGGTGTTGAAGGAGTCCCGCGCCGAACGGGTGGCGCGCGCGGTGGTGCATGTGGACCGGTCGCTGCAGGCCGGTTTCACGACGCTGCGGGACCTGGGATCAGAGGGTGCCGAGTACGCCGATGTCGGTGTGAGAACGGCGATTCGGAAGGGTGTCATCCCCGGATCGGATCTGATTGTGGCGGGCCGCGCGATTGTGGCTACAGGCAGCTACGGGCCGAAGGGCTTTCACCCGGAAGTCCGCGTTCCGCTGGGCGCCGAACCGGCGGACGGTCCCGACCTGATCCGCGTGACCCGGGACCAGATCGGGAAGGGAGCCGACTTCATCAAGATCTATGCGGACTACCGCTGGGGAGCCAGCGGACAGGCTGCCCCGACCTTTTCGGTCGAAGAGATCAAGTCCATCGTCGAGACGGCTGCCAGTAGCGGTCGTCCGGTCGTGGCCCACGCCTCGACCGAAGAAGGGATGATGCGCGCCATCCATGGCGGCGTCGAGACCATCGAGCACGGCGACAGCGGAACGCCTGAAATCTTTGCGCTCATGGCCCGCGAGGGCGTGGTCTGGTACCCGACGCTGGCCGCGGTCGAGTCGATTCTGTCCTACGGCGGCTGGCAGAAGGGTGTGGATCCAGAGCCGGCGCGAATCGCCCGAAAGAAGGCCGCGTTCCAGGCTGCGCTCGCTGCCGGGACTGAGATCGGGATGGGCGGCGATGTGGGCGTGTACCATCACGGAGAAAATGCCCTCGAAATGGAACTCATGGTGGAGTACGGCATGGAGCCGACGGCGGTGCTGAGGGCCACCACATCCCTCAACGCCGACACCTTCCACCTCGCGGACCGCGGTCGCCTGGCTGCGGGACTGCGGGCGGATATTATCGCAGTTGACGGGGATCCATCCCGGGATATCGCTGCCATATGGGACGTGGTCTGGGTCATGAAGGCCGGGGATGTGGTCCGCGACGATCAGTAACATTTTCAGACTTCGGAGAAACGCATTGAGGCGACTGACATTGAGGGGGCTCGGCTTGAGGGGGCTCGCCGCCATCCTCTTCCTGCTCCTGTCCGTGCCTGTCGCGGCGCAGGTGGATGGTGTGCTCCAGATTGATGATGGACTGCACCGGTTTCTGATTCGGCAGCAGCTTGCCGGACGACTCGATTGGGCCCACCTGACACACCAGCCGCTGTCGGCCGGCGACTCGCAGGCGTATCTGGATTCGCTGGATCAGTATCGAGCCGATCTGAGCCGAACTGACCAGAGGCTACTCGAGCGGTATCGCCGGGAAGTCCCGGGACCCGGAGCCGAGTGGGTGGCCGATCGCGTTCCGAGGGTGTTTCGGAACGGCCACGACCTGATCGGGGCGTCGTCGGACGACTGGTCGGTGTCCGTGAACCCGATCTTTGTCGGTGCCATGGGGGTCGGGAAGCGGACCGCCGGCGAGGGTGTGGACGCCTCGCCGCGGGTCAGCCAGAACACGAGGGGGACGCACATTGCCGGGGCGATTGGGCCGTATTTCTTCTTCGAGGGGCGGTTTACCGAGAACTCGCAGCGTGTGGTGGATCCGGTGTCCCGAGACGGTTCCGTTCCGCGTCGGGGCTCCGCCAAGGTCTCGGGGAACGTCTACAACTGGATGGAGGCCACCGGCGTCGTGGGTCTGCGCACTAAGTACCTCGAAGCGCGATTTGGACGTGACCGGTACCGTTGGGGTCACGCCCTCGGGAGTCCGTATCTGTCTAACTATGCGCCGCCAATCGATCACGTCCTGCTGAAGGCTCGGTTCTGGCGCCTCGAATACGTGAGTCTGTTTTCCGCATACACCTCCAGCCGGGCACCGGGGGCCGGGCGGGGCGATTCGGTCCGTCGCCGGAAGTATGGCTCCAGCCACCGTCTGGCGGTCCACCTGCCCGGCCGGCTGGAAGTCAGCATTTTCGAGACGGTGGTCTTTGCCACGGACTCGCTTGAGGTGCGGGAGCGATTCGACCTGTCCTATGCCAACCCCGTCATCTTTCTCCGCGCGGTGGAGCGCGATCGCGGGAGTCCAGACAATGTGCTCCTGGGGGCCAGCGCGGCGTGGCGGCCGGTGAACGGCCTGCGCGTATTCGTGGAGCTGATGCTGGACGAGTTCAAGTCCGACTTCGTGGGAAAGGAGTGGTGGGCCAACAAGTGGATCTGGAACTACGGGCTGCAAATGGCCGACTTCCCCGTGTCAGGAGTCACGGCCCGCTTTGAGGCCGCGCGCATCCGGCCCTTCATGTACAGCCACGATGACGAGATCGACGCCTACGTCCATTTCGGTGATCTCCTGGGTCATCCCGCCGGCCCCAACGCCTGGGACTACACGCTCGCGCTGGACTATCAGGCCACCGACCGGCTCCGCTTCTCGGCCAACACGGCCGTGACCCGGCGCGGCCGAAACGATGGCGCCATCAACTATGGCAGCGATCCGCTGATCGACTACGCCGCAGGACGTCAGGGCGAATTCGGTCACGCGCTCCTGCAGGGAATCCGGCAGACCCAGATTCTGAGCGAGGCCTTCGCGAGCTACGAGGTGTTGCCGACCCTGTTTGTGGACGCGGCCGTCCGCTATGAATCGCTGGATGACGCGGAGCTCGGGCTCGACCGTTGGGCCACGCCGTTCGTGCAGCTTCGTTGGGGCGTGCCGTTTCCTTCGGCGCGCTGGTAGGAGGGCGATGGCCAGCCTGCGCGGCCCGCCCGTGGGGCGCGGGCGCCGCCGCAGCGCGGGCGCGGTTCGTTGGCGACCAGCGTGGCGGGCGCCGTCGCCGCTACAGCCCTGTCCGCAGCTCTTCCTTCAGCAATCTGCTCCACGTCTTGTCGAAGGCGTGGACCTTGGTGGCCGGGCCGTTCGCGTCCTCGAGGGGGCGACCCTCGTTGGCCCACTGGAAGATGGACCCTTCAAGGTTGACCACATTGAAGCCCGCATCTTGCAGCCGGTCCGCGAGCGCCGAGGAGCGATAGCCCACCGAGCAGTAGGCCACGATCGTGGCGTCCTGCGGGATGTCGCCAAACTCCGTCTCGTCCGGGTCGATGTTTGAGGCGCCGGGCAAATGGCTCACCCGGAACTCATCTTCGGTGCGTACATCGAGCAGGTAAACATCCTGGCCTGCGGCCAGGATGTTTGCCAGCGAGTCGGTCGAAATCTGCTCGACATCGGGGAACGCCGTGCGGACCATGGTCCGCACGGCGTTCCCCGATGTCGAGCAGATTTCGACCGACTCGCTGGCAAACATCCTGGCCGCAGGCCAGGATGTTTACCTGCTCGATGTACGCACCGAAGATGAGTTCCGGGTGAGCCATTTGCCCGGCGCCTCAAACATCGACCCGGACGAGACGGAGTTTGGCGACATCCCGCAGGACGCCACGATCGTGGCCTACTGCTCGGTGGGCTATCGCTCCTCGGCGCTCGCGGACCGGCTGCAAGATGCGGGCTTCAATGTGGTCAACCTTGAAGGGTCCATCTTCCAGTGGGCCAACGAGGGTCGCCCCCTCGAGGACGCGAACGGCCCGGCCACCAAGGTCCACGCCTTCGACAAGACGTGGAGCAGATTGCTGAAGGAAGAGCTGCGGACAGGGCTGTAGCGGCGACGGCGCCCGCCACGCTGGTCGCCAACGAACCGCGCCCGCGCTGCGGCGGCGCCCGCGCCCCACGGGCGGGCCGCGCAGGCTGGCCATCGCCCTCCTACCAGCGCGCCGAAGGAAACGGCACGCCCCAACGAAGCTGCACGAACGGCGTGGCCCAACGGTCGAGCCCGAGCTCCGCGTCATCCAGCGATTCATAGCGGACGGCCGCGTCCACAAACAGGGTCGGCAACACCTCGTAGCTCGCGAAGGCCTCGCTCAGAATCTGGGTCTGCCGGATTCCCTGCAGGAGCGCGTGACCGAATTCGCCCTGACGTCCTGCGGCGTAGTCGATCAGCGGATCGCTGCCATAGTTGATGGCGCCATCGTTTCGGCCGCGCCGGGTCACGGCCGTGTTGGCCGAGAAGCGGAGCCGGTCGGTGGCCTGATAGTCCAGCGCGAGCGTGTAGTCCCAGGCGTTGGGGCCGGCGGGATGACCCAGGAGATCACCGAAATGGACGTAGGCGTCGATCTCGTCATCGTGGCTGTACATGAAGGGCCGGATGCGCGCGGCCTCAAAGCGGGCCGTGACTCCTGACACGGGGAAGTCGGCCATTTGCAGCCCGTAGTTCCAGATCCACTTGTTGGCCCACCACTCCTTTCCCACGAAGTCGGACTTGAACTCGTCCAGCATCAGCTCCACGAATACGCGCAGGCCGTTCACCGGCCGCCACGCCGCGCTGGCCCCCAGGAGCACATTGTCTGGACTCCCGCGATCGCGCTCCACCGCGCGGAGAAAGATGACGGGGTTGGCATAGGACAGGTCGAATCGCTCCCGCACCTCAAGCGAGTCCGTGGCAAAGACCACCGTCTCGAAAATGCTGACTTCCAGCCGGCCGGGCAGGTGGACCGCCAGACGGTGGCTGGAGCCATACTTCCGGCGACGGACCGAATCGCCCCGCCCGGCCCCCGGTGCCCGGCTGGAGGTGTATGCGGAAAACAGACTCACGTATTCGAGGCGCCAGAACCGAGCCTTCAGCAGGACGTGATCGATTGGCGGCGCATAGTTAGACAGATACGGACTCCCGAGGGCGTGACCCCAACGGTACCGGTCACGTCCAAATCGCGCTTCGAGGTACTTAGTGCGCAGACCCACGACGCCGGTGGCCTCCATCCAGTTGTAGACGTTCCCCGAGACCTTGGCGGAGCCCCGACGCGGAACGGAACCGTCTCGGGACACCGGATCCACCACACGCTGCGAGTTCTCGGTAAACCGCCCCTCGAAGAAGAAATACGGCCCAATCGCCCCGGCAATGTGCGTCCCCCTCGTGTTCTGGCTGACCCGCGGCGAGGCGTCCACACCCTCGCCGGCGGTCCGCTTCCCGACCCCCATGGCACCGACAAAGATCGGGTTCACGGACACCGACCAGTCGTCCGACGACGCCCCGATCAGGTCGTGGCCGTTCCGAAACACCCTCGGAACGCGATCGGCCACCCACTCGGCTCCGGGTCCCGGGACTTCCCGGCGATACCGCTCGAGTAGCCTCTGGTCAGTTCGGCTCAGATCGGCTCGATACTGATCCAGCGAATCCAGATACGCCTGCGAGTCGCCGGCCGACAGCGGCTGGTGTGTCAGGTGGGCCCAATCGAGTCGTCCGGCAAGCTGCTGCCGAATCAGAAACCGGTGCAGTCCATCATCAATCTGGAGCACACCATCCACCTGCGCCGCGACAGGCACGGACAGGAGCAGGAAGAGGATGGCGGCGAGCCCCCTCAAGCCGAGCCCCCTCAATGTCAGTCGCCTCAATGCGTTTCTCCGAAGTCTGAAAATGTTACTGATCGTCGCGGACCACATCCCCGGCCTTCATGACCCAGACCACGTCCCATATGGCAGCGATATCCCGGGATGGATCCCCGTCAACTGCGATAATATCCGCCCGCAGTCCCGCAGCCAGGCGACCGCGGTCCGCGAGGTGGAAGGTGTCGGCGTTGAGGGATGTGGTGGCCCTCAGCACCGCCGTCGGCTCCATGCCGTACTCCACCATGAGTTCCATTTCGAGGGCATTTTCTCCGTGATGGTACACGCCCACATCGCCGCCCATCCCGATCTCAGTCCCGGCAGCGAGCGCAGCCTGGAACGCGGCCTTCTTTCGGGCGATTCGCGCCGGCTCTGGATCCACACCCTTCTGCCAGCCGCCGTAGGACAGAATCGACTCGACCGCGGCCAGCGTCGGGTACCAGACCACGCCCTCGCGGGCCATGAGCGCAAAGATTTCAGGCGTTCCGCTGTCGCCGTGCTCGATGGTCTCGACGCCGCCATGGATGGCGCGCATCATCCCTTCTTCGGTCGAGGCGTGGGCCACGACCGGACGACCGCTACTGGCAGCCGTCTCGACGATGGACTTGATCTCTTCGACCGAAAAGGTCGGGGCAGCCTGTCCGCTGGCTCCCCAGCGGTAGTCCGCATAGATCTTGATGAAGTCGGCTCCCTTCCCGATCTGGTCCCGGGTCACGCGGATCAGGTCGGGACCGTCCGCCGGTTCGGCGCCCAGCGGAACGCGGACTTCCGGGTGAAAGCCCTTCGGCCCGTAGCTGCCTGTAGCCACAATCGCGCGGCCCGCCACAATCAGATCCGATCCGGGGATGACACCCTTCCGAATCGCCGTTCTCACACCGACATCGGCGTACTCGGCACCCTCTGATCCCAGGTCCCGCAGCGTCGTGAAACCGGCCTGCAGCGACCGGTCCACATGCACCACCGCGCGCGCCACCCGTTCGGCGCGGGACTCCTTCAACACCTGATCATTCCAGCCAGTCTCGCTGTACGGGTGCAGGAGGACATGCGAATGGCCCTCGATCAGACCCGGCAGAAGCGTTCGGTTACCGAGGTCCACGTGGCGGGCCCCTGCCGGCGCGGGCGTAGCATCTTGGGCCCCCGAGGCGGTGATGCGGCCGTCTTCCACGACCACGCGCCAGTTTGCCCGCATTTCGGTGCCATCGAATGCGCGGGCTGCGTCAATCACCACCGCTTGACGGGCCGTAGCGGGAGCTAGAAAAAGGAAAGCGAAAACCAGGCTGAATAGAGAACGCATTGCATCGGGAGTGGTCGTGGTCTCCGAGGATAGGTGGCACGCTCCGCACCGGCAACCAGAACACGATTCCGCCGCCGTAGATTGGCGCTGCCAACGAACGCATTGCCTGCGTCGACAGACGCCCAGCCCGCGCCAACGAACGCACAAGCCCAAGCATGAACCCAGACCAGATCCGCTCGCATTTTCCCGCACTGGCATTGACCGATGCGGGGCAACCCCGACTCTACCTGGACAACCCCGGCGGTACCCAGGTGGCGCAGCGGGTCATTGACCGCACCGTCTCCTACCTCACGCGGACAAACGCCAACGGTGGCGGCGCTTTTCGGACGAGTCGGGAGTCGGACGCGCTGCTGGACGAGGCGCACGCGGCGATGGCTGATCTCCTGGGCGCCCGGTCTCCGGATGAGATCGTGTTCGGCCAGAACATGACCACCTTGACCTTCCACATGTCCAGGACGCTCGGACAGCAGTTTGAGGCGGGGCAGGAAATCGTGGTTACCCGGATGGACCACGACGCGAATATCTCGCCCTGGCTCCTGCTGGCCCGGGATCTTGACATGACCATCCGGTGGCTGCCCTTTGATACCGGGACGTTTCGGTATGATCTGGATGTCTATGGGAGTCTGCTCTCCGAAAAGACGGCCCTTGTCGCGCTCAACTACGCTTCGAATGCGCTGGGCACCATCAACCCGGTCGCCCGGATGTCGGCCATGGCGCACGAGGTAGGGGCGCTATCGTACGTGGACGCCGTCCAGTACGTACCTCACGGTGTCACCGACGTACAGGCGCTCGGTTGTGACTTCCTGGTCTGCTCCCCCTACAAGTTCTTCGGCCCGCATCAGGGAGTCCTATGGGGACGCGAGGAGCTGCTGGCCGGCCTGCCGCCCTACAAGGTGCGCCCCGCCGATGACGCCCTGCCCATCCGTCACGAGACAGGCACCCTTTCGCACGAGGGGATGGCAGGAACGCTGGGAGTCGTGGAGTACCTGGAGTCGCTGGGCGAAGGCGCCTCTCGCCGCGCACGCCTGGTGCATGCCATGCAGCACATCGCCCGGTACGAGCAGGATCTTTGCCTGCGGCTCATCAACCGCCTTCAGGAACTGCCGGAGATCACCATCTACGGTCTGACTGACGAGGCAGACATGACCGACCGCGTACCGACGGTGATTCTGGACGTCGAGGGCATTCCTGCGCGGTCCGTGGCGGAGTATCTCGGAGCCCGCAACATCTTTGTTTGGGATGGAGACTACTACGCCATGGAGGTCATCGACGCCCTGGGCCACGCGCCCAGCGGGGGCCTGGTCCGCATCGGCCTGGCGCACTACAACACCGCCCAGGAAGTCGACCAGGTGTGCGACACTCTACAGAAAATGGTGCTCGAATCGGGCGTCAGGCACGCGTTTTGATTGTTTCCCGTGCAATCTCCCCAATTGCTTAAGAGGTCGCTGTTGCGGTCGATTCAAATGGGGAGGCCGGGATTCCTATGCGAGTCGAACCTGTACATAGCACCGAACGTCGGGTCGAACCAGTCGACCGCCAGAGCCGTCGCGATCAGCGGCGGAAGGACGAAGAGCGTTCTGAGCGGGAAAACCAGGAAGAAGCCTACATCCTGAACCTGACCCGCGGTCAGGTCGGCGAACGCTCTCCCTTCCTGTCCGGGGCCTACACCAGCATGGGCGCCATTACGCGGGACGAGATCAAGGGAGCGCCCGAAGCCCCCCCAAAAGAGAAGTCCACCTACGAATCCGACTCATCCAAGTCGGGCGGCCACCTGGACACCTACTCCTGAGGGAGCCTCAGAGAGCTATAACGCCGTCGATTTTTCCGACTGCGTGGTACATCGCCACCACCTCGTCGCTGGAATGCATGTTCATCACAGCCGTGACCGACTGGTACTTCCCCTTCCGTGATTCACGGACCGACAGATCCACCTGACCGAAGACTGCCTTCAGCTCGTCCACGCGGGCGGCCGGTGCGATGAACTTGAACGTATAGTCGGTGGGCCACTCGTTTTGATCGTCGAGCAGCTTCTGAAACCGGTCCCACCAGTCATCTTTGGATGTGCGCTCACCTTCCATCTGCCTGTTTTATCTGGGCTCGAGTGAGCCGTGCGATCCTTCAAACCGGGCCGGCCAACCCGGGATCCATGGCAGGGTTTCAATTCGTGTCCGGGGTAACTTCCGCCCGATTGACGGGTAAAACCCGTTCCCAGCTCACCTTCAGATTCCTTCGATGTCACTCCTTCCAGAATGGGCCCCGAACCTGCACCCACTGGTGCTGCATTTTCCGATCGCGCTGCTTTTTGTGGCGGCCGCGCTTGATGCCGTCGGCATTGCCTCTGGCGACCGTGGGAGCTGGAGAAAATCTGCCAACTGGCTCTACGCCGTTGGCGCCGTCTCTGCTGTCGCAACGTGGTATACGGGCACGCTCGCTGCCGATTCGGTCTTCCTTCCCACCGAGGCCAACGCGCTGCTGACCGAGCATGCCGACCTCGGACTCTGGACCGCCTGGTTCTTTGGAGGATACGGCGTCATCCGGACGGGCCTGAGCGCAACCAAGTTTGCCGCAGGCCTCGTTCCGCGACTCGGACTGTTGGTTATTGGCCTGGGAGGGCTCGTCCTCATCTCGGTCACGGCCACGCACGGAGCCGAACTGGTGTACCGGTATGGCGTCGGCGTGGAAGCGGTTGAGACTCGGCCTTCCGAGCCGCTGATCACCGCGGAGGCGGGAGACGACGGGATCGCCAGATCAGCCGTGGGATGGATGTGGACGCCTGCCCGTGCAGGCGCCTGGAAAAACTCCGTCATCTGGGTCGAGGGATCGGCCGAATCGCTCCAGTCCAGCCTCGTGGACGCCGGCGAACGCGGCGACGTTTTTCAGTTCGAAGTGACCGAACCCACGCTGTTTGTCATGCCGGGGTCGATTGACCGACTGCAGGTGGATCTGTCCATTGATCTTTCTGACTTTGAAGGCACGGCGCTCGTAGCCCACCACGTACAGGAGGGCGGCGCCTATGGATTCACGTCGGTTGGCAACGGTCAGATCAGGCTCGGCAAAACCGAGAACTCGGACCTGCTGGTTCAGGCGACCGAGGCCATATCGGAGACCGGTTGGCAGGACGTCCGCGTGGTGGTCGATGGGGCTCATTACCGCAGCTATGTCAATACGCGCCTGGCCATCCACGGTCACGGCACGGCCTTCGAACCGGGACAGGTTGGCCTGAGGCTGAACGGTACCGGTACGGTGAGGCTCGCCAGCATGCAGGCAGTGGACCTTGCCACGGCCGCGGGCGGGGCCATGGAGATGGGTGATGAGGAGGTTACGACCGACGAGGCCGCAGCCGAGGCCTCGCTCGAGAACGCCGCGACCGAGGCCGCGACCGAGGCCGCGGATCACGAACACGAGGCGGGCACGGAAGCGCAGGACCACTAGGTTCCGCCCGCGCGGGCAAGCGCGGCAGGCCTGACACCTCGTCAGAGGCAGCCGGTTTGGCACGGCGTTGGACCGTAGTCACATAGGCGAATCCCGCGTGGATCGTCTGCCATATTGACCTATCGCTTTTTCGAGCGCCTTATGAACCTGCAGAAGTTTACGACTAAGGCCCAGGAGGTCATCCAGACCGCTGTGGAGTTGGCTCAGTCCAAGAACCATCAGGGTCTGGAGCCACCGCACCTCCTGTTTGCCTTCCTTCAGGACGAGGGCGGAGTGGTCCCGTCCATCCTGGAGAAACTGGGTGCCAACCTGGAGTTGCTGCGCAACCGGACGCAGCAGGAGATGGACCGGTTGCCCGTAGTCACGGGCTCGAGCGTCTCGGGACAGTATCTCGGAAAGGGCGCGAAGAAGGTGTTTGACCGCGCGTTGGCCGAGGCCGAACTGCTCAAGGACGACTTCGTGGCCAGCGAGCACGTGCTCATCGCCCTCTCCGCTGCCGATACCTTGACCGAGGCGTTCAAGGGGCAGGACATCACCAAGGAGCGCATCCTCGCGGTGCTGAAGGAGGTCCGCGGGAGCCAGCGGGTGACCGATCAGCACGCCGAGAGCAGGTACCAGTCGCTCGAACGCTACACCCGCGACCTGAACGAACTGGCGCGCAAAGGCAAGATTGACCCGGTCATCGGTCGGGATGACGAGATCCGCCGGGTACTCCAGATTCTGGCGCGGCGCACCAAGAACAACCCCGTCCTGATCGGTGAGCCCGGCGTGGGCAAGACCGCCATCGCCGAAGGCCTGGCCATTCGCATCGTCCAGGGCGACGTGCCGGAAGGCCTCAAGGACCGCCGCATCCTGGCCCTGGACATGGGGTCGCTGATTGCCGGAGCCAAGTACCGGGGTGAGTTCGAGGATCGCCTGAAGGCCGTCATCAAGGAGGTCACCGAGGCCGCCGGACAGATCATCCTTTTCATCGACGAGATCCACACGCTGGTGGGAGCGGGAGCCTCGGAAGGCCAGATGGACGCCGCCAATATTCTGAAGCCCGCCCTGGCGCGCGGCGAACTCAGAGCCATCGGCGCCACGACGCTGGACGAGTTCAGGAAGTACCTCGAAAAGGACAAGGCACTCGAACGCCGATTCCAATCAGTGGTGGTGGCCGAGCCAAGCCAGGAAGACACGATTTCCATTCTCCGGGGCATCAAGGAACGCTACGAAGTCCATCACGGCGTCCGGATAACGGACGGCGCCCTGGTAGCCGCCGCGCAGCTCTCGAGCCGCTATATCACCGAGCGGTTTCTTCCCGACAAGGCGATTGACCTGATCGACGAGGCGGCGTCCCGCTTGCGTATCGAGATCGACTCGATGCCGGAGGAACTCGATCAACTGGAGCGCCAGATCCGCCAGTTGGAGATCGAGCGCGAGGCCGTCAAGCGGGAGCGGGACGAGACCAAGCTCATGAGTATCGGCGAGACCCTGGCCGACCTGGAGGAAAAGCGGACAGCCTTGCGTGCCCGCTGGAATCAGGAAAAAGAACTCATCCAGGAGCTCCGCCAGAGCAAGGAGCAGATTGAGGAAGCCCGATTGGAAGCCGAGACGCTGGAGCGTCAGGGCAAGTACGGCGATGTGGCCGAAATCCGGTACGGGCGGATTCCGCAACTGGAGCAGACCGTCACCGACACGAAGGAGCGGCTCATGGTCATCCAGCGGAACGGTGCGCTCCTCAAGGAGGAAATCGACGCGGAAGACATCGCCAACATCGTGTCGCGCTGGACCGGCGTCCCGGTCTCCAGGATGCTGGAGAGTGAGCGTGCCAAGCTTCTCCGAATGGAAGATGAGCTGGAGCACCGGGTGATCGGTCAGCGCGAGGCGGTCGCGGCTGTGTCGCACGCCGTCCGCCGCGGCCGCGCGGGACTTCAGGAAGAGAGTCGCCCCATCGGTTCATTCATCTTCCTGGGGACCACCGGCGTCGGCAAGACGGAGCTTGCCAAGGCGCTCGCCGAGTTCCTGTTCAATGACGAACAGGCGCTCATTCGAATCGACATGAGTGAGTACCAGGAGCGGCACACCGTGAGTCGACTCGTGGGCGCGCCTCCCGGCTACGTCGGCTACGAGGAGGGCGGGCAGCTCACCGAGAAGGTCCGGCGTCGACCCTACGCTGTGGTGCTGCTGGACGAAATCGAGAAAGCACATCCCGAGGTCTTCAACATCCTCCTCCAGGTGCTCGACGACGGTCGCCTGACTGACAACCAGGGACGGACCGTCGATTTCAAGAACACGATTGTGATCATGACCTCGAATCTGGGTTCAGAGGTCATCCGCGATCGACTCGATGCCCTGGACGGTGAGCTGACCGAGCGCGCAGAGGAGAGCCTCAAGGACGAGGTGATGAACCTGCTCAAGAAGCGGCTGCGCCCCGAGTTTCTCAATCGTATTGACGAAACTGTAGTGTTCCATCCGCTTGGTCGTGGGGCCATCGGCCAGATCGTGGATCTCCAGATTGCGCATGTCCAGAAGCTGGCGTCCAACAGCGCCGGAGTTACGCTTGAGATTACGCCGGACGCCCGCGTCTGGCTGGGAGACCAGGGATTCGACCCGGTGTTCGGCGCCAGACCTCTCAAGCGGGTCATTCAGCGAGAGGTCACCAACAAACTGGCCGAGGAGCTGTTGTCCGGCTGGATCGAGAAGGGCGAGACCATCCGCGTGGACCTGTCCGAAGACGGATCCGGCCTCACCTTCGAGACGCTACCCACGGAAGTCGTGGCCGAGCCGGAGGTGTCGGAGAGCTAGCCGCTCCGGCCGGTTTCGCGCAAGATGACCTCCATCATGCCGCGAGCCTGGGCGATCCAGGGATGCTCGTCGTCCAGGTTGGCCTCGTAGATGACCAAGGCCTCGGAGAGCAGCTGCTCCGCCTCGGCGTACTCATGCTTGTCAACCAAGAGGGTGCCCAGCAGTGCCCGATCGCGGCCAGTGAAGGGGTGACCCGGGGGCAGACTCGTCAGATGATGATTCAGGGCCTGACGGAATAGCGTTTCGGCCTCTTCCACGTTGCCCTGTGCATAAACCGCGCGGGCGACCTGACTGATTGAGTTGCCGATTCGGGAGTGCTCCTCGCCGTAGATGACGCGGCGCATGGCCAGCGTCTCGCGATGCATTTCCTCGGCCTCTGCATACCGGCCGCGATCCTGTAGCAGCGACCCCAGATTGTTGTACATGGAGGCCACGTTGGGATGGCCATCGCCAAGCAGCCCTACCTGGAGATCAAGCGAGGTTCGGTACGCCTCTTCGGCCCTATCGAGCAACGCATCGTCCTCGTTCTCCAGACCAATGTCATGAAAGGCCCACCCCAGATTGGCGAGGATCTCGGCAAAGGTCAGCGTACCGTCTCCCGCCGTGGCACGTTCGATTTCCAGGGCTTCCTGAAACATCGCCTGCGCGTCTTCCCTGCGACCGGAATACGCGTAGATCGAGGCAAGTGAGTTCAGGTTGGCGGAAATCAGGGGATCGTTTCGGCCCACCTCCTGCTCCCTCAACGTGAGTGATTCAACCAGCAGTCCTTCGGCCTCTTCCCATTCTCCTGTCCAGTCCCGCAGGACGCCGAGTTGAAAGATGCTGGCGGCCAGATCCAGCCTCGGGACATCGGCATCTGCCCTCCGCATGGCGAGCGCACGGGTCAAGAGTCGTTCGGAGGCATCGAAATCCCCCATTTCCCTGTAGGCAATGCCGAGTTCCATCAGCATGTGGGCCTGCACTTCGGGCTGACCGGCCAACTCCTGATCAATCTGGACCACGGCGCGATCCATGAGTTGGGGCACCGTGACGGTCTCGCCAAGCGAATACTCAGGATTCGCCCATTGGAAGGTGCTTACCAGGAAGCGGCTGACCTGCTCGGTCTTGGCGGCCGCCAACGCAATTCGTTCGGACTGCTCGCTCGTGACCAGTGCAAACCGCACCGCCAGCACGGTCACGGCAATCAGCAGGATCACCAGGACCGACGAAGCAGCCACGCCGACCCTGTGCCGCTGGATGAACTTCCGCGCCCGATACGACACGGTATCGGCCTGAGCGGAGACCGGCATGCCCTCCAGGAAGCGCCTGATGTCCTCCTGAAACAGGTCGGCCGAGGCGTATCGCCGATCCGGCTCCTTCCGCAGCGCCATGAGCACGATGCGGTCCAGGTCTCCGGAAAGCGTCTTCCGGAGCAGCTCGACAGCGGTCCCTCCGGTGGCATCCCGGTGGGTTCGCTTGCTGGCTTCCTCGCCGGTAATCCCGCTGATGGCCGTACTCGGCTTCTCCGGCTCCGCCGAGAGCACCAGCTCTTCGATCTCCTTTCGGCTGCGCCCCTGCGTCTTGTGGGGACGCCCACCGGTCAGCAGTTCGTAGAGGAGGATGCCCAGCTGGTATACGTCGCTGGCCGTCGTGACCGCATCGCCCCTCATCTGCTCGGGACTCGCGTACTCCGGTGTCATGACCCGAACATCCAGGTTGGTCATGGGCATCGTGTACCCCGCCAGGTTCGGATTGAGCACCTTGGCGATGCCGAAGTCCAACAGCTTCGGGGTGCCGTCTGCCGTCACCAGGATGTTGGACGGCTTCAGGTCCCGATGGACGATCAGATTCCTGTGCGCAAACTGCACGGCATCGCAGACCTTCCGGAAAAGCTCCAGGCGCTGGCGCACCGGCAGCTTGTGCGCATCGCAGTACTCGCCGATTGGCTGTCCCTCGATGTACTCCATGACGAAGTAGGACAACCCGTCTTCGGTGGCACCACCGTCCAGGAGCCTCGCGATGTTCGGATGCGCAAGACTCGCCAGAATCCGGCGCTCCATCTTGAAGCGCTTCAGGATTTCGTCCGTATCCATCCCCCGACGGATCACCTTGACGGCGACGTATCGGGTATACGACGCGTCATCGCGCATCGCCAGGTACACCTGGCCCATGCCTCCGTGACCGATGGGGCGGATGAGACGGTAGGGGCCGACGTGTGTATCGGCGAACGCGTCTTCCTTGTGGTCCACGGCCTTGCGCACTGCGTCCCTCATTTCGCCGAGCATCTCGGGCCCTTCGTTCTCGAGGAAGGTACCGGCAACCTCGCCGGCGCCCAACATGGCCTGAACCTGCTTCAGCAGTGCCCGGTCATCGCCGCATTCCTTGTGGACGTACTCGTCCCGCAATTCCGGTTCGAGATCCAGCGCGCCATCCATGATGGCGTCTATCCGCTTCCATTGGCCGGTGGGGACATCCTTCATATCAAACGCCGTCCGTTCCTTTAAGCGCCAGGTAGAGAAAGCTCTTCGCCTTGAACCAATCCCGGTCGACGGTTCGTCCCGACAGGTCCAAGGCAGTTCCGATTTCTTCCACCGACATTCCTCCGTAGAACCGCATTTCTACGATCTGAGCCAGTCTGGGGTTCAGTTCGTTGAGTCGAGTCAGAGCATCCTCGAGATCGAGGAGGTCCAGGGACCGCGCATCCTCGTACAGGATGCCCGAAACCAGTTCCGTGCGGTGCGCTTCGCCGCCCCGCTTTTCGGCGCGGCTCGCGCGGGCATAGTCCACCAGAATCTGCCGCATGGCTTTGGCCGTAACGGCGAAAAAATGAACACGGTCCGTCCATTCGGCGTCGGCCCGGTTGAACAGTTTCAGGTAGGCTTCGTGGACCAGCCCGGTGGTGTTGATGGTCTCCCCGGGACTCCTGAAGCGCAGTTGCCGGTGCGCCATCGCCCGGAGCTCGTCATAGACCAGGGTGAACAACTGCGCAGACGCACCTTCCTCGCCTTGGCGATGGCTCACGAGGAGTTGGGTTACGTCGTTTTGCAGGGGCACCGTGCTGGGGGAGAGGCTCAGTCAATTATGTATACGTACTGAAAGGTGGTTATTCAATCGCAGCTAGACACCATTCTTCTGGAGTGGTCCGTACCTCCAGTTGCAGTGCGGCTTCGTTGCATTATTATTCACAATAACGGCCCTCAGTTTTCGCACCGCGGAACGAATTGGCCCCAGGTGGCTGTAAAACCTGTGGTTATCACCGCACACCCTCCCGGCAGCGATGTGGAAAACACCGCCTTGCAAAACGGCTTTAGACACCGTTTACTTGGTTGGTTGAACCTGAATCGGAATAGTCCCCCGCCATGTATCTGAGTAAGCTGGAGCTGCACGGCTTCAAAAGCTTTGCTGACAGAACGGTCGTGAACTTCGCGCCCGGCGTCACCGTCGTGGTGGGGCCGAATGGCTGTGGCAAATCCAACGTCGTCGACGCGGTCCGGTGGGTGATTGGCGAGCAGCGGGCTCGCATCCTGCGCTCCGAGAAGATGGAGAACGTCATTTTCAATGGCGCCGGACACCGAAAAGCGCTGGGTGTGGCTGAGGTCATGCTGACGATTGAGAACAATCGAGGCGTGCTTCCGACCGAGTACGATGAGGTGACCATTGGCAGGCGCCTCTACCGATCCGGTGAGTCCGAGTACCTGCTGAACGGAACCCAGTGCCGGCTCAAAGACATCACCGACCTCTTCATGGATACCGGGATGGGCGCGGGTGCCTACTCGGTGATCGAGCTGAAGATGATCGAGGAGTTGCTCTCGGATAATGCGCAGGACCGCCGCCGCCTGTTTGAAGAGGCGGCCGGTATCACCAAGTACAAGATTCGGCGGACGCAGACGCTTAGGAAGCTCCAGTCCACACAGGTTGACCTTACGCGGGTCCGGGACCTGACCGAGGAACTGGATCGGCGGGTTCGGTCGCTGGAGCGTCAGGCCAAGAAGGCGGCACGGTTTAAGAAGCATCGCGCCCGCCTGCGGGAGCTCGAATTGGCGCTGGCCCAGCTTCGCTACGATCAGCTTGCGTCCGAGCAAGAGGAATCAAGCGGCAAACGGGGCGAACTGAAGGATCTCCTGGAGCAGGACGGCGCCGCCCTCGCCAAGGCCGAAGCCGCCCACGAGGCCCTTCGCACACGACATGTAGAGCGTGAGCAAGCGCTGGTTGCCATCCAGACCCACCTGAGTGCCCATCTCGAAAAACTGCGGGCGGCCGAGTCCGACGAGCGTCTGGTTCATGAGCGCCTTGCTGTGACCGAACGCGACATTCTTCGACTGGGCCAGGAGCGTGAGGCTGCCGCCATCCAGTCGAGCGTCCTCGGCGAATCACTGGAGACCCTCCAGGTTACCGTCGCCGGCGCCAGGCCGGCCTCCGAAGAGGCCGAGTTGGCCCTGGACAAGGCCCGCCAGGCCCGGGACGCGGCGGTCAAGGCCGTGGACACGCAGCGGGCTCGCGTGCAGACTGCCCGGAACGAAGAACGGAAGGCTACCGAGTCCCTGGCGCAGCTTCGTCGAACCCTGGATCGTTCCTCGAGCCGCGTCGAGATGATGCAGGAGGAACTGACCGGGCTGGACGAGCGGGAGTCCCAGGTGAAGGACCAGCTCGATCTGGCGGAGCGAAACCTGGAGGCGAAACTGGAAGCCGTCGATTTGGCCGAGACGGCCGTCGTCGGCGCTGCCGAGGCCGTCGAAGAGGCCGTCGAGCGCAGGCAGGCGCGCGGCCAGGAGCTTGCCGACCTGAAGGAGGAGCTCGCTGTGGCCCAGCGCCGGATGGATGCCGTGGCGGCCGAGGTGGGCCTGCTCGAAAGCCTTCTGGCGAGCTTCGATGATTTTTCCGAGTCGGTGCAGTTTTTGGTAGGCGATTCGGACTGGACCGAGAATGAGCTCATCACCGTGGCTGACATTGTCGGCTGCGATCCGACCGTCAAACCGGCGGTCGAGGCCGCACTCGGCGACTTTGCGTCGTGCCTGGTGGTCCAAACCCAGGCCGAAGCCCGGCGGGCCATCTCCAAACTGAAGGAGTCCGAGAAGGGTCGAACCACGTTCGTGATTCTGGATCGGCTTCCGAGTCCGGGAGCGAAGGCGCCCGTTCCTGTGGGCGCCCGAGCCCTGATCGACGAAGTGCGTTTCGAGACCGGCTACGAGGCCCTGGTTCAACTCCTGCTGCATGACGCGGTGGTCGTGGATGATCTTGAGGCCGCATTGCGTGCGTCCGGCCCGGGTATCCGCTGCTTTACCGAAGCCGGCGAGTGGGTGCAGGACGGCGGCGTGGTCCATGCGGGGTCGGCCGGTAGCGGGTCGCGCTCTGGCGGAGGCCGTCTTGGCCGCCGCGAGCAATTGGACACCGCCCAACGTGCGTTGGCGGAGGCGCAGGCCGAGGCCCGTGCCTTGCGCGAGCGCGTGAACCTCGCCCAGCAGGCGCTTTCAGAAGTGCTTCTACCCGAGGTCGAACGCCGGCACCGTGAGTGCATGTCCGAGCAGTCCACCGCCCGGTCCACCCACGCCCGGGCGGTCCTTGAGCGCGACAACCTCGCCCGCCGCGACACCGAACTGGCCAAGCGGCGCCAGGAGTTGTCCCGGTCTCTCGAGACGTTCCGCGAAGACATCGCGTCCCGATCAGAAGCGGTCCAGGAAGCACAGGAACGTGTGACCGAGTGGGAGGGGGAACGCGCGCGTCACGAAGAGACTCTCCAGACCCTGGAGGTGGACGGGCGGGCGGCCATCAGTCGATACAGCGAGGCCAACATCACCGCGGTCCAGGCGCGCAACCACCTGGATAACCTGAACCGCGACCTGTCGCGGGTTCAGCAGGAAATCGTCCGACTGGAGCAGGAGCGCGTCAACCGCACCGAGCGGCTGGCCGAACTCGAAGACCAGCGCGTCAAGGCAGGCGAGCGCATCGCCCTCTTGGAGACCACAATCGCCGACCTGCACGTGGCCAAGACCAGTGTCGAGCGCGACGTGATTACGGCGAAGGATACGCTGAGCCTGGTCAAGGTTGAGATCTCGGAGATCGAGGCTGAGGTTCGCGTGCTCCGGCGAAACCGCGACCAGCGTGTGCAGGAAGAGAACGCGCTGGCCGTTCGACTGGCCGAAGTGCAGACCCGGACCGAGAATCTGGTTACGTCGACCGCGGAGGAGTACGAGATCGACCTGGAGACCACCCGAATTGAGGCGCCCGAGGACTTCGACGCCGAATCGGCTCCCGCCAGGGTCCAGGAGATCCGAGCCAAGATCCGCGGCCTCGGACCGGTGAATGAACTCGCTCTGGAGACGTTTGAGGAAGAGAAGGAACGGTTCGAATTCCTCACGACACAGCTCCAGGATCTGGAGAGCGCCGAATCGACCCTGATGGAGACCATCTCGGAAATCAACACGACCGCCTCCGACCGCTTCGACAAGACCTTCTCCGCCATCCAGGCCAACTTCTCCCGCCTGTTCAGCGACCTCTTCGGCGAGGATGCCCATGCCCGGGTCGTGCTGCAGGATGAGAATGACCCACTGGAGTCCGACATCGAGGTCTTCGCCAAACCCAGCGGCAAGAAACCGAGCGTGCTCGCGCAGCTTTCGGGCGGCGAGAAGACGCTGACGGCCATCGCCCTGCTCTTCGCCATTTACCTGGTCAAGCCCAGCCCGTTCTGTATCCTGGACGAGGTCGATGCACCGCTCGATGACGCGAACGTGGACCGTTTCATGGACCTGATCCGGTCATTCTCCGAGTCCACGCAGTTCGTGCTCGTGACGCACAACAAGCGGACCATGGAGGCGGCGGATCGGATGTACGGGATTACCATGCAGCAGCAGGGCGTTTCGAGCCTGGTGGGGGTTGAGTTCAACCCGGAAGTGGACGTGGACATGCAGTTGGTGGCTTAGGGGTCGGACCGACTATATTTGCCCTCCATGTGGCACTAAACCCGCAGGTCTCATGCTCGCTTTCCCATGGCGAGGCAACGCTCCTCGCACGGCGCTCCTCGCCGCACTTCTCGTGACCGCGATTCACTGCGCTCCGCCGGCCACCAACGCCCAGGTTTCGAACGAGGGTGCGCAGATCGCGGAGGCCGTCCAAGCGGCTCCCGAGTCCTTCAGAGAGGGCGCCAGGGTTCTCGGATTCGCGTCCGACGGCTCCATGGTGGAAATCAGGCCAGGCACGAACGAGATGGTGTGTCTTGCCGATAACCCGTCCCGGGATGACTGGAGCGTCGCCTGCTATCACGCCTCACTGGATCCGTACATGGCCATGGGCCGCGATCTTCGCATGCAGGGGGTGACAGATGCGACTGAAATCCGGAATCGGCGGTTTCAGGCCGCGGACGATGGGACGCTGGCCATGCCGGACAAGCCGGCCGCGCTCTATGTCCTGACCGGAGACGGGTTTGACGCCGCATCGGGCGAAGTGCAGAACGCATTCCTGCGCTACGTCCTGTACTCGCCCTACGCCACGGCCGAGTCGACGGGACTGACCACCACGCCGGACGGCAGCGTCCAGCCCTGGCTGATGTTTCCCGGGACGGCAGGCGCGCACATCATGATCACGCCGGCCAATGCCAACTGAGCCATGGTGAACCGGCGCTGGTTTCGCCCCGGCTGCAGCCCGGCGTGCAACCCCGCGCGCACCCGCCTACTTCAACAGGATCATGCTCTTCGTTTCGACCAACCCGCCAAACTCAGCGCGATAGAAATACACCCCGCCGGGAAGATCAGACGCGTCCAGACGCACCGAGTGCAGACCCGCCGACTGGCGCCCCCGAACCAGCGACTGCACCTCCTGGCCCAGAACGTTGTAGACCGTCAGCGAAACGAGCCCTTCAGCAGGGAGCGAGTACTCGATCTGCGTGGTCGGGTTGAACGGGTTCGGGTAGTTCTCCGACAGCGCGAACTCGGACGGCACGGGGTCTTCGCCTTCGGTGCCCACCGAACTGGTCCTCGACACACGGATGTAGTTCAGGCTGAACAACCAGCCCTGCTTGTCGGAGTCCGAATCGAAGTCGAATCGCAGAATGTGAACGCCCGCCTCAAGCACCACATCCCGCACCGGCAGCCCTCTCCAGTTCTGCCAGCCGCCGGTACCGGTCACGGCCCGTTTCCCGCTGACATCCACGTTGTCGATGAGCATCCGGAAGTTGCCGAAGCCGGGGACCGTGCTGACGTAGGGCGTGAATTCGTAGGTGCCGGACTCCGCCACCTCGAAGGTGTACTCGATCCACTCGCCGGCCGTGATCCAGTAGACATCGAATCCGCCGTCGCTCGCGCCCTCGATGTCCACGCCTTCACTCGGCCGATAGGCCAGGCCGATGTTGCCGGCCTCGGTATCGTGATACGCAACCCCTTCTCCTCCGATGTCGAAGTTCTCGGCCTCGATCCTTCCCGGCACCATCTTCGGACTGCCCGAAAAGGGTGTTCCGTTGCCCAGCACCGTGACGATGACACTGTCCCTCGCCACGAGTTGCCGCTCGTTCGTGACCGTCAGCGTGACCTGGTGCGCGCCGATTTCCGTGAAGGTGTAGGTCGTGTCGCTGGCGGAGCTGGATCCCAGTCCCCCGAAGTCCCACGCGAACACGAGCTGCTCCCCGTTTCGATCGAAACTGTTGCCTCCCAGAAAGGCCACGGTCAGTGGCGACTTGCCCGAGGTCCTGTCCGCGATGAGTAGCGCCACGGGCGCATCCGGATTCTCCTGCGACGTAGTCTCGGAAGCCATGGCGCCGGGCGCAACGGTCATCGAGTACCCGTCCGTGAATGCGACCACCCGCGATTCCGTCTCCGGATTGTAAGCCACGTAGGTCTTCTCGCCCGCCGAGGTCGTGAAGACCGTATAGCTGGGAATATCCGCCTGGATGCTCGTGTCCATCCGGCCCATCTTCTTGAGATTGTAGAGCCAGTGGAGCGTGTGGGCTCGGGACTCGCCATCGAAAGGGGCGTAGTTCACATCGGCGTAGTAGTGTGACAGCGCGCGAGCAGGGTCGGCCGTTGCCAGGTACTGCCAGAGCACATCCTGCCAGATTATCGGTTGCCCACTACGCTCTGACACAATCTCGTCGTAGTTGGCCGTCACGTGTTCCGGGTGCCGTCCCAGATACAGCGAACCGCTGGTGACAGGCAGAATGTTGATGCCGTGAATGAACTCCGGATCGGCACCAAACCAGGTCGAATGCACCCCTTTTCCGCCCCACACCATCCCGATGGCGACGTGTGGATACGTCTCCGGAAAGACGGCGTTGTCGACATCAAACCAGTACTGCTCAACCGCTGAAGTCTCTGTTGTGTGCAGGAAGATGCCCAGATCCCGGATCTCCCGCTGCCCGGTCACTGCGCCCCACAGGAATGCGGCCGTGGCGAAGTTCAATGACTCCGAACTCGACTCCTGATTGTTGCCGTCGCCAAAGTCCCCGTGGCCCGCGGCCCAAGAATGGCCGGCATAGGCGTCGTGAGAACGCAGGAAGGGGAACTGCGGGTCGGATCGGTCCCAGTTGTTGGCATCCCTGATCAACAGGTTGACCATCCCACCCCAGTTCTCCTGAGCGGCCCACGTGGGGTCGTACTGTGCGACGGTGGCGGCACTCATCACCGCATAGCTGGCGTGAAAGTGGTGATCGTTGATCTGATCGTCAGCGCCAAAGCCCGACGGGTACCCCGTGAGCACATCCCAGGAGTCGTTGTACGAATACTCCGAATCGCCGCCCACCGTGAACCACTCCTCCAGGCGTACTTTGATTTGCGCGAGGAAGTAGTCTCTCTCCGCGGTCGCCCCAATCTGGTCGGCTATGTGAACCAGTTGGGCAAACCGGCCCATCGCCTTTCCGTTTTCGTAGGTGGGGCCTGCGTCAAGCGTCTCGGAGGCAGCGTCCCGAACGAAGCCCAGCAGGGTTTCCGGGTTGTAGTCTCCCCGATCTGGTAGCGCCGGGACAATACCCGAAAAGGCCAGATCGGTCGTGAAGACGTTGCCCTCAAGCAGCCTCATCTCGCCCCTGGGGGACTCGTATGTCAGGCCCGTGGTAACGTCGGGCGTGTTCAACCACTGGTGCCGATAGAGCGCCGTGAGGGTCTCGTTGACGGTTCCCTCCTTGAGGGTCGTCTCGTACCGGAATGCACTGGTGAGCGTGGCGTTTGACTCGTCGTACGTCCAGTCCACCACGCTGTCCGTCACGAAGGCGTACGCGTGCGAGCGAAAGAGCTCCAGCGTCGACGGGCTGGCGTCGGGCAGGAGTGCGACCGAGAAGTAGTCCTTCCCGTCCAGGGATGATTGCAGGCGGCCATCGTACGACCACGTGGATCCTGACGGAGCGAACAGGCCGAAGTGCCTGCCCTGAACGGTCAGGCCCACCACGCCATCCTGGTCATACCAGATGTTGGGGGTGGCCGCGAGGGTCACGAGCGCATCACCGCCCTCGGCTTCGAAAAACACAAACGGGAGCCCGTGCCCCAACGTGGCCCTCAGCGATTTGTCTCCCTGCTCCCAGAGGGCCGAGACGGTCCAATCGCCATACGCATCCGTTACGGTTTGTGCAGCCGTCAACCCGGTGATCCCAACCGTGAGCTGGTGGGCAAAGGGGTAGAGATAATCCTGGGCCGCAAATACGTGCTCGGTGGTGTAGCCGATTTGCAGGCCGCTGTCCCTCGCCCGGGCATTCACGGGATGGGCGTACATGACATTGGAGTGCGGATCCCGAAAGAACGGGAAGATCAGGCTGCTCCAGAAGTCATTCGTCTGTGCCGGAAGGGCGAAGGCACCCGAGACCTTGGGCGCCACGCTTGCCCCGGAGAAATCCTTCGGTCCAACGGCACCAGGCGGTAGCGAAGTGCTGTAGCTGCCTTGCCCGACGGTCACCGATTGGGCCATCACTGCTGATGGCTGAAGGAGAACCCAGAGGGCGAACCCTGTCCACATGGACCGCCATGGCGGTCGAACGCTGATTGTCAAGATCCCTCTGTGGCAACAACCTGAAACCGGGCTTCCTGACCGGCGAAGGCGCTGAAGACGCCCAGACCGCCCTTAATGTTCGATGGCGGCTCTGGGGCTACCGGGCCAGTGAGAGCTTCACCCACAGATTCAGTGGATCCGGCTGCTGGCCGCCACCGGGGCCTCCGGCGCCTCGACCGCCCTGTCCCGCTCGACCTCCGCCGCGCCCTCCGCGTCCGCCGCCGCCTGCCCGGCCACCACCTCCTGATCCCGATCGATTCCTTCTTTCCGCCCGATGGGTCCACCCATATCTCAAGGCCGGTCATGATGGCCCGGCGCACGGTGGCCAGACCGCTGGTCAGTGATTTCGTTGAACTGCAGCCTGCGAGAAGGAGTAGGCTGAGTGAAAGCAGGCGAAAGGAGGGGTGGGACACGAAGGGTGCAAATACGGCGGTTGCGGGGCTGAGATCAGTACTACACGGCAGCGTACTCCGAACCGCCAAGCGTTGCGGTATTCAATCTCACACTCCGACGGATCCGGCTGCCAGACCGCGCTTGCGACTTGCCTTGGTCGTACGTTGAGCCTCACGTGAACGGCTGGGTATTTGGGCGGCCGTCAGCACCGTCTCATCTGACAGAGGCAGGATTCATGGAAGCCCTACTTACAAACCGACGCCCCTCCACTGCCCGCTCGCTGCTCGTCGTGGTGCTCCCTGTCTTTCTGCTGGCCGCTTGCGGCGCCGGGACGTCCACCCAGGACGGCGGAGACCAGACCAAACCCATCCCGCCGGCGGCGCCAGCCCCCGGCAGCGCCTCGATTCTTGGGGAAGTCTTGGGCTGTGACGCCTTATCTGACCAGGTATCCTGCCGGGTGTCTGTACAAAACGTCATGGCCTATGGGTCAGCCACCCCACAGCTGCCTCCTGGGACTGAGATTGCCATTGAAATACGCAACCTGTCCAGGGTCCCGGCCGAAATCGCAGATGACTCCGGCGCTCCTCGCATCGGAGTCTATCACATGCTCGTGGTCGCCTCCGGAACTCCCGGCAGTCCCCGTTCCTGGCAACTCATGACCATTGCAACGCCAGACGCCTGAGGCCTGGTTCATTTACAGCGATAAGTAGTCTCACAGATGTCGAAAGCACCCCGGTCCCTGAAGACCAATGCCAGTATTCTGGCAGCACTGGTGGTTCTCTTTGTGTCCATTTTGTTGGTCCTTCCGGCCAATTTCGGCATTGATACTGCGGCGCAACGAGGCAACACGGTCGATTCGGATGGCCAGAGGCCCGAGTCCCTTCGCCGACAGGTGGAGCGTGAGTCCTACCTGTTCGACCTGTACCGCGACCCGGCTCTGAATGCCGTCCCAGCCACCATTCATGCCCGCACACTGGCTGCTGCACGTCTCCGGCCCACCTTCGAGTCCATCGCAGGGAAGACAGCGGCTTTCGAATATGACTGGAAGGAGGCAGGCCCCACAGATGTCGGCGGTCGCTCCAGAGCTATCCGCGTGGACGTGGCCGACGCCAGTACGTTGATTGCGGGCGGTGCTTCGGGAGGCATCTGGAAGTCGACCAACGCCGGAACTACGTGGTCGCTGGTTTCTGAAAACCACCTGACGGTGACGGCTATTGCCCAGGATCCGCGCGCTGGTCAAACTGGCACCTGGTACGCCTCGACGGGAGAGCGCAGAGGTTCTTTCAGCGACAACGGCTCGTCGGGAGCATCGCTGAATGGTACCGGCCTCTACAAATCGACCGACAACGGGAATTCGTGGACGCGAGTCCAGACTGCCGGAAATCGGACCGCATACGACACGCTGTTTGACTTTACAGGGCGTCTGGTTGTCAGTCCCACAACAGGTTCAGTCTTTCTGGCTGATCATGATCTGGGAATCTTCCGGTCCACCGATGGTGGATCAACGTTTGCCGCGTCTCAGGGGACAGATCAGGCCCACGCCTGGTCAGACATCGCGGTTGATGCCCAGGGTACGCTCTTGGCTGCGCTGTCCGGAGATGCCCAGGATGCCACGACGGGAATCTGGCGATCCACGGACGACGGAGCGAGCTGGCAGGCGGTCGGCTCCGCTCCCGCGCCCTTCGACGACTATTTCGGTCGCGTCGTCCTGGCCATCGCCCCATCCAATCCGGACGTGGCCTACCTGTACACGTACATGGACGAGAAAAAGACCACTTCGGCCGGAGACGTGGATGACATCCGGTTCCACAAGGTTACGCTCTCGACCGGTACCTACGAGGACCGCTCCGACAACATGCCTCTGTTTCCGGACGGCACTGGAGCTGTGAACAACGGCCAGTTGGACACCCAGCAGGCATACAACATGACCATTGCCGTCCACCCGAATGACGAGAATCATGTGTTCATAGGCGGGACAGTACTCTACCGCAGCCGGGATGGGTTTGCCTCCGCAATTGCGGATAAGGAAGACGGCTGGATTGGCGGCTACTCCACGGCAGACGACAACAGCCAGTACACCAACAGCCACCCGGATCATCACGACCTCTTTTTTGATCCGCACAATGCGAATCGCCTGTACAATGGTCATGACGGCGGCTTGAGCGTTGCTCAGGATGTGACACCGAACGGGCCTATCGGCTGGGGCAAGCTGAACAATGGCTTCAATGTGACCCAGTTCTTCACGGTCAGTATCGCAAGAGCGGCGGGCGACGACCGGTTCCTGGGAGGAACCCAGGACAACGGGAGTCCCTACTTCCGATGGGACGGTACGACCGCCACGGCGTCAAAAGACCTCTCTACCGGTGACGGCGGCTGGGGATATCTGGGGAGTGCGGCCGTGTACGCCTCGGCCCAAAACGGGGCATTGTTGATTGAGGAGATCGGGCCGACTGGCACGCCTGACTGGTTCAACAGCCTGGATCTCGTTCCCTGTACAAACTGCGGGGCGCTCTTTGTCAATCCGGTGACCATGGAGCCAAACGACGAGGCAACGCTTTTCTACCCGGCCGGCGCTGATTTGCACCGCTCGACCAATGGTACATGGACCCAGCTCAATGCGATGACCATGCCTGCGGGCTACGGATATAGCGCGCTGTCCGTGTCCGCCAGCCCACGAGGCGTCCTCTACGTGGGTGGATACTCAGAGACCGGAGCACCGAAGGTCTTCCGCCTGGCGGACGCAGAGACCTCGACCGCTGCCCCGCAGGACCGGTCGATTGCGGCGGCCTCTGCTGGATCCTACGTGCTTCACATCGCCGTAAACCCGGTGGATGCGGACGAGATCATGGTCTCGATTTCCAATTTTGGGGTCGAGAGCCTGTTCCACTCCACGGATGGCGGGCAAAACTACACCGCAGTTGAGGGCAACCTGTCCGGCATCGAAGACGGGCCCTCCGTGAGGAGTGCCGTCATTGCCACGTTCCAGGGCGAGAAAGCCTACCTGGCCGGGACCAGTACCGGACTCTACATGACCTCATCCCTCAACGGGCCCCAGACGGTTTGGGCCCAGGTTGGAAGTGGCACAATGGGAATGGCTCCAGTGTCGTGGCTGGACTATCGGCCTTCCGACGGCAGGGTCGCTGTGGCAACGCATGGTCGAGGCATTTTTGTAGGAACTCCCATGGCCGGTGTCACCAACTCGGCACCCGTAGCCAGCGACGGCACAGGAAGCACCAACGAGGACGCGGCCACCACAATCAACCTGTCTGCCAGCGACGCAAATGGTGATAACCTCACCTACACCGTCGGCACTCCAGCCAACGGCACCGCCGCGGAATCGGGCGGCGTTGTGACCTATACGCCCACCGCGGACTTCAACGGAACAGACACCTTTACCTTCACGGCCAGTGACGGGTCTGCCTCATCGAACTCCGCGACGGTGACCGTCACGGTGGCCGCAGTGAACGATGCGCCTTCCTTCACGGTTGGAGCCAATCAGGTGACTCTGGACACCGCCGTGAGTATTACCGGCTGGGCCGGGAGTATCAGCGCAGGCCCAGCCAACGAGTCGGGTCAGACTGTCTCATTCGAGGTCACAGCGGACAACGCTGCGCTGTTTTCGGTTCTGCCCGCGGTCTCGTCCGACGGAACGCTGACGTTCGCTCCGGCTGCCGGCGCTGACGGAACGACCAACGTTTCGGTTCTTCTCCGTGACGATGGCGGAACCGCCAACGGGGGCGTCAATGTATCGGCCTCGCAGTCCTTCACCATCCAGGCCGTCCAGGTGGTAACCACCATCACCGGCGCGGTCGTGTTTTCCGTGGACATGTCGCGTGAACTTGCCCTCGGAAACCTGCTTACCACCGACGTAGTGGGCATCCGAGGGAGTGTCGCTCCCCTGGACTGGAACACCACACAGCCGCTGAGCGACTCAGATGGCGATGGCATCTACACGGGAAGCTTCACGTTTACGCAGACCGCGAGCACGAGTGTAGAGTACAAATTCGTGTTTGAGGACCCGGGAACGGGCGACCTCTTCTGGGAGGGTTCCGTCGGCCCAGGGGGCACAGACAATCGCGTCTTCCAGTTCAGTGGCGATCAGACACTCGACGCTTCGTTCTGGAACAACGTGTCCGGCGTGGCCATCGAGTCAGATGAGCTGCCCGCCGAGTTCAAGCTGCAGGGCAACTATCCCAATCCGTTCAATCCCGTGACTTCGATTGTGTTTGACCTGCCGGAGGCCGGTGAGGCGCGGGTGATTGTTCGGGACATGCTGGGAAGGACAGTGCTGGCTACATCCGCGGAGAGCTTCTCGGCCGGTGCCGCGCGACGGATCCAGGTGGATGCCAGCAGTTTGCCGACGGGGACCTATCTGTACCAGGTGCAGGTGTCTGGCGTACGTGGGTACGAGATGAATGTGGGGAGCTTTGTGCTGCTGAAGTAGGGGGTCTGGGTTCGATCTATGGGAGGGGTCCGAGGCCGTGTTGGTGTCGGGCCCCTTCTTGTTGGGGGGAGGTCGGGCGTGTCCCGGCGCAGACCGGTACCTACGGCCCCAACAGCGCGGCGGGCACCACAGGTAGTACGCCTTCTACTTTACATCTGGTCCACTTTCTACTTTACACCTAGTCCACTCGGCGGACTGCACGAATGATTGTCGAAGCCGGTGCCGGAGCAGTCTTCTTCCCTTCGGAACCGTTCTCCGACCCGCTGATTGAAGATTGTACTTTCAATCAGCGAGCCCAGCGACCATGCGGGTTACAAGGACGCTAATCAATACGGTCCGGCAGCTGGTGACCCAGTACCCCGTCCTGGCCGTCACCGGACCCCGACAGTCGGGAAAGACCACACTGGTGCGGGAGACCTTTCCGGATCGCCCGTACGTCTCGCTCGAGGATCTCGACGAACGGGCATTTGCGGATGAGGACCCCAGAGGCTTCCTCGACCGCTTTCCAGATGGCGCCGTGTTCGACGAGGTTCAGCGGGCACCCGGCTTGTTCTCCTATCTGCAGACCCGGGTGGACCGGGACGGGCGGATGGGACTGTACGTGCTCACCGCATCCCATCGCTTCGGTCTCCTGACGGGTATATCACAGAGCCTTGCCGGGCGGGTAGCCACGGTTTCCCTGCTTCCCTTTTCGCTGCGAGAATTGGACAGTGCCAATCTGGCTCCGGACAACCTCAACGAGCTGCTGCTGCGCGGGCTGTATCCACCCGTTCACGATCGCGCTCTGGAAGCGTCCACGTGGTACGGCAACTACATCCGAACCTACGTGGAGCGCGATGTCCGTGAACTGATCAACATCCGAAATCTTGGAAGCTTTCAGCGCTTCGTCGCTCTCTGCGCCGGCAGGACCGGCCAGCTTCTCAACCTCTCTGCGTTGGCGGGCGATGCCGGTGTAAGTCACACAACCGCGAGAGGCTGGATCTCGGTTCTTGAGGCCGGATACCTCATTCATCTGGTCCGTCCCCACCACCGCAATTTCAACAAACGGCTTGTCAAGACGCCGGTGTTGTACTTCCTCGATGCCGGCCTGGCGTGTCGCCTCCTTCGGATCGAGACGCCCTCCCAACTGGATACCCATCCACTTAGGGGCGCGCTTTTCCAGACGTGGGTGGCCTCGGAACTGCTGAAGGCACGCGTTCACCGGGGTCTGGAGAGCGATCTACACTTCTGGCGGGATCGTAGTGGGCGCGAAATTGATCTACTGATCGGACCAGACGAGGCACTGGTGCCTATCGAGGTCAAATCCGGGGTCACGATTCCGTCCGACGCGAGGCGAGCGATCCGTTGGTGGACAGATTTGGCTGGCGACTCGGCCGGAACGGGAATGGTCGTGTACGGCGGCGACGAGTCGTTTACGCGTGCGGGAGTTCGCCACGTTGGCTGGCGGGATCTGCCGGAGGCCTGTGGCTGAGGGACCTGACCAGGAACGCGATATGCGCGCGGAAGACTGGTTCACACAAGATGTAAACTGGACGATTTGGCGAACTCCCTTTGCATCGTTCGCCAAATGCATTAGTTTACCACATGTGTAAACCGGCTCATTAAACGAACATGGCACGACTCTCTGAAACCACGGCGCTACAACGAATACGAGAACTCCTCGAGGACATCTTTGCGTCGACTTCTGAGATCCGTCTCCTCCAAAGCGATGTGGATACCGTAGTCGAACTGCCGCCCTACAAGTTCATCGTCGAGTTCAAAGAGACATCAACGAGGGCAGCAATCCAGCGTGGAATCGAGCAACTGAAGAGAACCTCTACCGACACGAACAGCATCCACTTGCTGGTCGTCCCGTTTATGATCGAATCGGGAAAGCAGCAGTGTATGAGTGCGAGTATGTCATGGCTTGACCTTTCGGGAAACGCGTCTATTCGGCACGAACAGATCGTCATATCGATTGAGGGGAAGCAGAACAAGTACAAGCGCCCCGGGCGCCCCAGGAACCCATTCTCCATCAAGAGCTCCAGGATCGTTAGGGTTCTGCTATCCTGCCCTCACGAGTCGCTCCATCAAAGCGAGCTCGTGGCGCGGGCAAGAGTATCAAAGGCCCTCGTCAGTCAAGTTGTGAGCACGCTCATCCAGGAGGGTTTCCTAGAACGACGTACCGGCAAGGGGATTCGAGTGCTCGATCCCGGGCTTTTACTCGACGAGTGGCAACAACGCTACTCATTCGCAGATCACAGAGTTACCAGAGGCCACGTCTACTCCAATGGCGAAGGGCCGAAGCGAGTAAAGGATCTTGCACACAGGCTCTCACGACTCGGTGTAGAGTATGCGTTCACCGGACTAGCTGCGGCCTGGCATTACGCCCCATTCGCAAATTTTCGTCTAGCCTCCCTGTACACACGAGCGCCCCTGACCCCGAACGAGATCGAAGACTTAGGCTTCATTCCAGAGCACAAGGGAGCGAATGTCTGGCTCGCAGAGCCCAACGACGAAGGGGTGTTCTGGGATTCCGTGCGGCACGAGGGCGTCGTGTTCGCAAGCGCGATACAGACGTACCTGGATCTTAAGGATCAACCGGAGAGATCAAATGATGCTATTGGCGAATTGAAATCGACCTTGTTCCAGACACCTGAAAATGCCCAACAAGCCTCAGTACATTAGCGGGTATACTCTCGGGACATCGGCATCCGTTGAACGTCTCTGCCTGTTTGTCGCCACTCGGCTCGGTGACTTCATGCCACGCCTTCGGTAGTGGGAGGTCTGGTTCCGAGATTGCTCATCCGGCCCACCACCACTACGGATCCAGAGATTCATGTCGGTACCCAGGATCTTGATCTGGGACTCGCCCGTGGCGATTGCCACGTGGCAGATGATGATGTGTTCAATGGCACGACGATGTTCAACGTTGTGGCCTCGGATTGTGTACGGAAGTTGACCTGATGGACAGCTCTCTTTTGGGGGTTGCGAACGTCCACTCCGACGCGTATGCGCCCACCTGCACGAGGCGCATCGCCTCCTGGCTGGGCCGCGCTCCTCGTTCATGGCTCCGGTCATCCGAGGCCGTGCCGAACCAGACTGGCTACCGCCTCCATCAATACTGCGCCCGCCAATTGCCGGTGTTGGATCTTCTGCACCAAACTAAACGTCCTTCGGTCTGTAGCGGACCAGTTGCGGTTCGCCGGAAGCGCCGGTTCTCGAGGTCCAGACTGCCTGCCCCGGAACGTGCGCCAGTACCGGGGAGAGCAGGGCTTGGCCGATGGGCAGGATGGGCCGCTGCTCGTGAGCGTAACCGGTCACCCCCCTCACGCGCCACGGCATCCTGCGCGTTGTACAGCGTCGCGCGCGATCCGCCGCCGCCACCCTGCCCTCTCTGGCGTCCAATCGCGTTGGTGCCCGTACTTTTCGTTGTAGTGCGGCCCTTCATCTGTTGCGGGCGGCAAATGCATTGCCTGTAATACGGAGCTGGCTCGGCCACATCAGCGTGGTGACCACGGACCACTACGCACGCATCGATCTCGACATGAAGCGCCGCGCCCTGGAGGCTACAGAACTACTCGCGCGGGGAGGGCCTGTAGGGCGTGGGGGCGACGACGCCCGCGGTCAGCTACAGAACTACTCGCGCAGGGAGGGCCTCTTGGCAGCGCGATCCCGACCTGCTCAAATGGCTCGAGGCCCTATGATTTGACGGCCTCACCAACGCTTGCCTGCCCTTCACGCGTCAAGATTGTCACGAGGATCCAGGCGTACACGAGTGAGCTCGCTAGAACCTCGATTCCATGAATCACGACAAGCACAGCCGGAACCTCGTAAGCCAATACGAAGTCATGAGCCGCAACAAACACGAAAAAGGCCAGGCCCAGGGACAAGACGAGTTGCCCTCTGGAGCCGCTCCAAATGGACATCAGCGGAATCACCGCCAGAAGATGGAGACCTCCGCGGAAGAACTGGGTTGAGACAATGACCCCCGGTTCGGGTAGAACCAATCCGGAAACCCCTAGCTCGTAGTAGTTGGAAACCAGAGGAGACACGATCAGTCCGAATATGAAATAGACGAGCGGGAACGCCGCAATCGCGGCCAAGCTCCGCAAGGCCCACTGGACCCAGGTTCGGCCGTGAAAAACGACTCCAACACGCTGTGGAGGAGTTAGCTGCGCGAGTGGCGACTTGAGCAGGGCCGCTTCGGTGCCCGCGAGCAGCAGGCACGGCAGGACGAGGACAGGAATTATCCAGAGTACGCCGTCAGTGCCGGTGTAGATCGACGTCTCAATGGTGCTGCTCACACCAAACCCGATGAACAAGAATGTTGAGAGAACAAGCCATCGAACCGGCAGCGACCCTCGAGTGCCTCGAGAAGACAACAGCATGCCCGCAGCCACAACAATGCTTCCGGCCAAGAGATACCACCCGGCGATAGCCTCCGGAGCCTGAGCGGGCATTCGAGGCACGCTCACGCCTGCCAACTGAAATGCGAGCCTGCTCGCGACCAGCCCGGTTGCGAACACGAGTCCGCCAACAACTGTCCTCCACGCGGCGTCAAATGATCGTCTTAACATGAGCGACCTCGAGTGGCTCCGGGCCGTCCAGCGGCACTCCCCGACCACTTCAACAGCCGCAGATCTACCACTGGGTTGTCCTTAAGTCTAACTCATCCAACCACTTGGATCAACCGGCTGGCAACTCCGCTACTGGTCTGATACTGGTAC
>JAJCYP010000053.1 GCA_029262855.1 Bacteroidota bacterium
CAGCCTTCGGACGCTCCTAAGCGATCTCTCCACGCTGTGCGTGAACACCATGCAGGCCAAACCGACCGAGGCCGAGTTCAACATGCTCACGCAGCCCACATCCCTGCAACAGCGAGCCTTTGACCTGCTGGGCCTGACCCCCAGAATGTAGTCAGAACCGGTGATCCCGACTGGGCCCTACTTGACTGTTTTGTAAGTACTTGCGTGCCGACATGATTCAGAACTTCAGGATAGACAACCGGATCCCTGCTACCTACCCCCCTCGTCATGGTTATCGACAGCAGCATCAACGCCCTTGCCAACCTCGTCCTCCTGGTGGCAATTCCGTTCGGCTTCTATTATTTCTACCACCGCAGGAAACACGGGCGTGGGTTTCTCGAGGTCGCCCGGAGAGTGGGCCTTCGGATCGGCGAAGTCCGCTACCTCTGGATATCGTTCGGTGCAGGGCTCCTGATGGTAGGAGCATTGTTGATCTGGCCGCCCTCGGTGGAGGCATAAGTCAGGGAAGGATCGGCCTTTGAGGAGTTTCGAGGCCTGGGGCTGAACCTGTCCACCGTCGCCGTGGCACTGATCTATGGGGGGATCAAGACCGGATTTGCCGAGGAGTTCCTGTTTCGCGGCCTGATAGCCGGGAGCCTCTCACTCCGTCTCTCGCTGGTGTCGGCCAACCTGGTTCAGGCGCTCATCTTCCTGGCCCCACACCTGCTCATCCTGCTTGTCCTTCCCGAGATGTGGCCGATTCTGCCCGCGGTGTTCGCTGGAGCACTGTTTGCCGGCTGGGTGCGTATCAAGTCCGGCTGATTCACGCCATGGCCAACGTGACCGTTGGGCTCAGTGTTGCGATACGCTCTGTGGCGTAAACGGGCTGGCCGAATCACCGGAGGTCGCGGGTCTTCCAGGCTGCCGCGTCGTTGTGCAGAGAACCAGGTGACCCTTGGAAACGGCCGGAGGTGACGGGGAGTTCTCCGGGCTCCGACGCGACATTTCCGGTCTGCGACTGAGCTTTGAGAAGCGACTCCTTCCCCGGTGAGGGCCGCAGTGATAAAGGTGTCGACTAGGACTAAGGGCTAGGACTAGGTAAGCTAGCTATGATGCCGACGACGAATGACAAGAACCCACCACCCCATCGCCATCACCCCAGCCAAGAAAAGCGAGCCTATCCACGGTGCCAAAGAGAGAAAGCTGCTCTTGAAGTGAAAAAAATAATCATCGTAGCCCGCAAGCCCTTCGGTGCCTGGTAGAATGACTCGCTCGCGCCAAAGCGTCATAAAGAAGAGCCAGTCCACCACAACGACATCGGCCGCATTTACTATCCAGAACATCAGGAACGTGTGGAGGGCGACCGTCGGAGCCCCGACGCCGCCAAGTTCGATGTCGAGTCGTCGAAGGGTTACAATTAGGCCGCCCACGATGACGACCAGAAGGACCCCGCCGACTATGGCCTTCACGAGTACCGGCTCTGCTACCTGACCACCGACGACGGCTCGCACATCCGGTGGGTAGTCTTCCAACCAGATGGATGGGTTGACCCACAGAGAAGCAAGCACCACCACTGAAAAGACGACGCTGAGGGTCAGCCCATCGAACAAGAGTCGGCGTGGCGAGAGCGCTACTTTGCCCCGTGTCATCTCAAGACCGCGTCGTCGTTACCGAAGGAGGAACAGCTCATGCCAGGGTCCTGCACGATGGCAATCACCTGCCCCAGGCCCAGTTCGAGTCGGCGCCGAGCCCCCCCGGCTGGTTGATGCCGACAGAGAACCTCTCAGACCGGCGACTGGTCCCGTATCTGGTTCTCGCGGTAGCTCGAAACTCGGATTTCGGCCGCCAGATCGAGAACCAGGGGTGCCTTCATTGAAGGGAGTCAATTGAACTTCCTGTAGGGGAAACTCCAGCCGCGGGGCCGTGCAATAGATTCTCCAGTCAAAGCGCCCCTCGATGCAATGCGGACCACCATCGAGATGAGCATCAGGAGGACAGCTATAGTCAGAACCAGCTCGACCGGGCCAGCGATTTGCGGGTCGGTAGCGACGGAGGAAACAACGTCAACCATCTGACTCACACGATCTGTCATGGAGCTCCAGATCAGTAGCACGGTCGAAAGCAGGAATATGGAAAGGACAGCGAGTCCAACGAGAGCAAACCATGGAATCGGGAATCGGACGGGTGTCAACTTCCTGGCCAGATCGGCCGAGAACGTAGCGGAAAGCTCGAACTCCGGTGCTTTCGAAAGCGCCGTATCAAGAATGACGTCTATCGCCGAGCCATCATGCAACGGCCCATCTGCGGCTGAATAGTCGTCGCCAAACGGGAAATCAACTCGCCGAAGGTTCCCGGCCTTTCTCAAATCCTTTGTCATCGTTCTTGGTCCAGGTTGGTCTGCGACGACGAAACAAGCCGTGCTCTGAGCGTCAGCCGGCCCCGAAAGAGATAGCTCTTAACCGTTCCGGCGGGAGCGCCGTCGCGGGCGATAGCCCCTGCTTAAGGAAGCTCCGGAGGAGGGTCTGGCCCATGGCGACGAGCAGCGCCGAGGGTACGCCGCGGCCGGAGACCTCCCCCTGCACCCGGGCCAGTCGGTTTTTGACTACAAACGCGTCGAAGAACGTGACCGGACACGTCTCTCGCGGGGGCACTGAAGCCGTAGACCTCAATGCCCTCAACTTCGGGGAGAGTCGCCGGCATGCGCCCGAGCCCTTCTCGCAATTCGTCGTATTCAATAGGGAAGAGTCTGTCGATTGCCCCTCGCTCTCCGCTTCTGGCGGCCTCAAGCAGAGGGCTATGGAGGTGGTGTCGTCCATCCCCAAACACATCGCCTGCGGGGCAGCGATTACACCCCAGCAAAACGATGAAAGTTCTGGTAGTCGACGGTGAGCGCGACATCGAGCGCTCTCTTCAGGGCTTGGGGCACATCGGAGGAATCGCCACGACACCACCTTCTCATAATGAGCAGGTCAGCGGTTCGAGGCGCTCGTTGGCTCCCGAGCGCGCGGGTCCGTGCGCGACAAAAAGCCGTTTCCGAACCTGTTCATTTCCCGCACCCCAGGAGATGTGGACAATCGGCGGTCTAGTGCTGTTGCGCCGCAACCAGGTGCGCAAGTTCTTGGAGACGGCTGACCGCCTGACGGGGGATGCCAACCTTTGCTGGACTACTTCTGGCCCGCGGAAAGCCATGGAAGGCCACGGCGAATCCACCGATCACCAGATACCGCGCATCACGTTCGGAAGGAGACTTGGAAGACCAGTAGCGACGGTCGTCTTCCTCCGCTTCCTTGAACGTAGTGACGGAAATCGATCTCTTGTCCATCCCCTCCTGGGTTGACTGCTGCGTCTGTAACGACTCAATGGTCGATGCGGTCCTGATGGACCTGTGATGATGGCGCCGTCCAGGTTTGGTGACATCCCGAAACGGCCTCGGTCAAGACAGACACCGGGCGGTCTGGCGATATTGCGCCGCAACCAGGTGCCTAGCGTGATCGTGCGGCTGCGACGGCTTCCGAACTCGGTCGCGGCTCGGGACGCCTTCCCGAAATCGCGTCCATACCTGCTCTGATCTATCCCCATCTACACACCCGAATCGCATAAAACGGCCTGGCGTCAGGACCCAATCGCCAAAAAGAACCCGCTCACTGTCGGCGTCATGGGCGTTTGGCCCTTGGATCAGGCCGCCGCTGCCGAAATCGCCTTCGTTCGCATGAAGACGGCCACGATCCCCGCGAAGACGAAGTCCCAAAGGCTCGGCATGATGACGCCCCGCGTGAACATGCGTAGTGGCGTGAACGCCTGGCGGAAGGCCATCACCCGATCGTCGACACCCGCGCCCTCTAAGCCCGCGTCCAGCAACGTCTGTCGTCTCATCTCCGCGACCGCGTCGACCCACATCGGGTCGATCATCGTGATGTAGACAAACATGTACGCTTGGTTTATGAACGTGGCGACGAGGACCATCACTGCGTTGATCACCAGCGCATTGCCGATCGAAAGGACGCCTTCTTTGGCTGCCCTGAACTGTTTGAGCGCCAGGTAGGCCGTTACGAGCAGCAGAAACAGGTGGCCGGCGAACACCCAACTCGTCAGGCCCAACCCCAGCCACGTGAGGATTTGTACGTTGGCAACCAGAAGGAGCCCGAGGATGATGCCGTACTTGAGTCCGGCCTTCGTGGGAGTTGTCATCGAGTGCTTGTGTCTGTGTGTTGGATATGACGTGAGGCCGCTGGCATAGTTGCGGACACTTCCTGAGTCACTCTGGACTCCGTCATGGCAGCCACGCGACCGCGAAGGGACGGAGGTCGATCTCTTGTTGGAGCGTGGCGGCCGGAACGTGCTGGGAGGCGAAGTACCCATCCGCCACATGGTGGAGTCACTCCCAAAGAAGCGGCCATGAGCAACCACGCTATTACTGATTCTATTCGGCGGCCCTATCCCGATTGCGGTACAACATAGGTGCAACCTCTTGGGCGATAGTGTCCCAATCTGTGCTGCGAGATGATCCGTTGGTCGCCCAAGATTGAAGAACGATCTTCCGCTGTCTAGATCTAGAAGTCTAGAATCCGATCAATTCGATCCACCGTCCGGCGCTCGGCGCACCATTAATGTGAAAGGAATCTGCATAGCGGTTGCGTTGTCCCCAGCCCTGGCGTTGCACCCCGCATTTATAGTTCTGACGCTGCTTGCTACCGCGGAGACCTTTTCCAACTTCCTGCAGATCGTTGGAGTAGCCGGAAACAGGGTATATCCGCACACCTTTCTGCTCGTCTCAGTCGCCTCGGTGCACGTTGCTGGCTACATGCAAGGGATCACGTTGTTTTTTGCTGGCGTCCTGGTCTGGCAGGAACGTGATCACGAGACGCACGAGCTTTTTGGGATACTACCGGTGCCCAATGGAGTCGCAGTTGCCTCCCGAATCGGCGCCCTCATGATGCTGCAGACCCTTACGTCGCATTGGCGGTCATCTCCGGCATCATCGCTCAACTTTCGCAAGGGCACACGCACTTCGAGCTGGGACTCTACTTCAAGGGTCTGGTAGGCATCGATCTCCTTGGCTACTGGCACCTCGCGGCCGTCGCCGTCTTCATACAGACCGTGGCCAATAACAAGTATCTGGGATTCGTGCTGACCGGTGTATACCTCGTGGGACTGAAGATCTCGGCCGCGTAGGGGGTTGATCTGCTGGCGCAACTCGGGGCAGTACCCGGGTACGTCTTATCGGATATGAACGGGTTCGGCCATTTCTCCACATCCATTATCTGGTACCGTATTTACGGGATGTTCTTTGCTGGACTGCTCATCAAACTTTGTTCGCTGCTTTGGGTCAGGGCATACCGTGACGGATTGTGGCGCGAGATTCGATCTGTTGCAGGCCGCATCGACTCGCTGCATCAGACTGGCTTGAGTATCATGCTCATCGGTTGGATCGGGACGGGAGGATTCATCTTCTCCCAATTCTCGGCCGACTACGACATGAGCCACAAAGCAACTCAGACCCGGCCGTCGCTCCGGATCAAGCATGTTGATCTGGATTTGGAGCTCTTTCCGGAAACACGCGATGTCCATATTTCGGGGTCCTATCTGATGCGGAACGAAACGACCTCCCCTATCGACGAGCTGGACGTCTTTGAATTCCCATTTCGGGTATCGAGTGTCCATGTCCTTCAGCCTCGATCGCCGCATCGGCTGGTCGCGGAAAGGGAAGAAACGGGATACAGACGCATTGCGATCGATACGCCGATTCAACCGGGTGACACCCTTCGCTTCGACTTCGACCTGAGTGCGAATACACCGGGGTTTAGCGACACCAGGCCGCTCAACGATCTCGCTCACAATGGCATGTACGTCGACAGCTTCCGGCCCGGTTTTTTCTTTCCCCTGGTTGGTTACTCGTCGCTTCCCGAACTGAGGGACAATCGTCAGCGCCGCGAATTCGGTCTTCCGGCAACCACCCCGGTTCTGCCTGACGATCCAGACGCCGGTCGTCGAAGCGAGAACCAATGGATCACGTTCGATGCACTGGTCAGTGCAGACATGGATCAGACAGTCGTATCCCCGGGAGATCTGGTTCGGGTTTGGGAGGATGCTGGTCGTCGGTTCTACCATTTCCGAAGCACAACCAAGATGATCGACCGGGGCCTTGGATTTCTTTCCGGCAGGTATTCTGTCACAGAGCAACGGGTGGCCGGACGATCCGTAGAGGTGTACTTCCATCCCGATCACGCCTACAATCTGGATCGGATGTTGTCTGGAGCAAAGGCGTCACTGGAGTACGGAGAGCGACATTTTGGCCCGTATCCCTTCCAAGGCCTTCGCATCGCCGAGGTGCCGCCGTATGGAAAGATCAGCGGCAGGGCACGGGCTCTTCCAGGATTGTTCGTTTGGACCGAAACCGGGGGATTCCTCGGTCGGATCGACGACACCGATGCAATCGACCATGTCTTCAGTACGACGACGCATGAGATGGCGCATCAGTGGTGGGGCAACCAAGTGAACCCGGCCCAGGTGGAAGGTCAGCGCGTCCTGGTCGAGACCTTGGCCCAGTGGGTACGGGTTAGGGTAATGGAGGAATCGTTGGGCCGGGCGACCACCCTGCGATTCAGGCGGGACGAGCTCCAGAATTATCTCTGCCGTCGCGGCACCGACGATCCGGAAGTGCCGATGACTAGGGCTTCGTCAAGCAGCCTGCTGTACAACAAGGGTACGATCGTCATGTATGCCCTCGGCGACTATATCGGTCCCGATTCGGTGAATGCAGCCCTCCGGCGGCTAGTCGATGATTTCGCGTGGTCCGAGGGCCCCTTTCCAACAACATCGGATCTTCTGCGTGAGCTTCGAGCGGTGACGCCCGATTCGTTGATGTATCTGATCTTTGATCTTTTCGAGAGCATCACGCTCTATGCGCTCGAAGCGACAAGCGCGACCTACACCCGGCTTTCAGACGGACGTTTCGAAGGGCACCTTGATGTGGCAGCGAAAAAAATGCGAGCCGACGGCCGTGGTGCCGAATCAGAGGTGCCCATTGACGATTACATCGACATCGCGGTATTCGCGGACGAGGACAGCATATTAGTCAACCAGAAATTCAGGATAGACGCGAGCAGAAAGCGTTTCAGGATCGTAGTCGACGGAAGACCTTCTACGGCCGGTATTGACCCATACTCCATTCTGATCGATCGGAATACGTCGGACAACAGGATCGCCGTCGTTTCGAATTGAAAAAGCGTCTGAGTATGGATGTCGGGGGCCATGAGCGGTGCAAGCGGGAAGAAGACAAGCCAGGTCGCTCAATGACAATATGCAGTGCCCCGTACTGCGGACTGTCGCTTCAATGGGTTCATCGCACCGCCAGCCGCGCCGTCCAAAGTTGAAACCGACCCGTCCGGCTGTCGGACCACGCCACCTGAAAGGTCCCGCGACCCGTCGCCGTGACGCTCTGGTAATCCCCGCCGCCGAGACGGAAGCGGCCGGCGGCGGCTCCGTTGTCTTCGCCGCCCATGCATGCCGTCACGGACGAAACACGGACTTCAGGGAGAAATGTGGCTCCCCCGTTCTCAGAAACGGTGCCGTAGAGATCCGTGCACGCGCGTCCCCCGGCGTTTCGCTGGTCCTGCCACACAACCGCCACCGCGCCGCCGGGCGCAACCGCAACGGCCGGTAGGGTACGGCTAACCCGATTGCGGTCCGCATTTACGCGGGTCGGCGAGGACCATGATCCACCACCGTCGTCGGACCAGGCGAGAAGCACCCGGTGGCCTGCCAGGTCCGCAGCCTCCACCCACACGCTGTAGATCCGACCTGCGTGCGGGCCCGTTGACATGTCCAAGGCGAGCGCCGGAAACCCCACCGGAAGGATCGAATCGCGAATCCGAGTCTCCGACCATGTTTCGGTCATCGAATCGCGACGCGACGACCAGAGACTCCTGGGTGGGCGCATGCTGTAGTAGGAGATGACGAGATCCCCGCCAGGAAGTACGACCGCTCCACCCAGGTTCACTTGCTCGCGGATCGGACGAAAGGACGGAACCGGCTCAGCCTCGAGGCTGGGAATCTGGACCAGCGCCGCATCCACGCCCTCGTACTGCATCGTGGCGTGTGTCGCGACCGAGAAGACTTTGGTACCCCCCGTACGGTCACGTCCGACAGCGAGGACCGGGTGATCCTCTGACGACCCAGGCAGAAACGGTGTACGGTCCCGGTCGTCCCATGTCTGACCGCCGTCTGGGGAAAAGAACAGTCGGGCTCGAGCCGGCGGATCTCCCCGCCTGGTGAGGGCTTCGCCGGCGATTGCAGAAAGTAGAAGGCCCTCCTCCGGGAGCCATGCGAGCCAGGGATCACCTGCCGTCCAAGCTTCCGGCAGCGCAGTCACCGTGCGATTCACCCATGATGCGCCGCCATCCTCGGAATGATAGATGAGAATAGTTTGGTGGTCCTGCCAATCCGAAGCGTGCGGGCGTCGGAGCCCAATGGCCGCAATGACCATTCGGCCCGGGTCGGTCGGATCCACTGCGATAACTGCCTCGACCTGAACGACCTCGGCATTATCCCGGGAAACCCACACATTCGGTCCAGCAACCACCGTTTGTTGCCCGTGCGCCTCAACGGGAACCAAGAAACAAACCAACACGGCGACTCGCAACGCCAATTCCGAAACGTGCCGCGTCAGATCCGGAAGGTGCCCAGTCGGATGGGTGAGGCGCGTCGTCAGGCCCGACTGAAGCGCCGGGAGCCGACCCCGCTGGGAGGACCGGTTTTCAAGGCAATCGGTCTTCTCTGCGGAACCCTTTTCAGATTCCTGGAAAGAATCTGCTTGTCGAGAGCATCTATTCACGGTAGCGATCTCCGAAGACCTTGATCAGATTGGCCTCCTCTTTCGGTACGACAACGAGCGATACCGCAAGAATCGTGATGACGATCAAGAAGGGAATGATGGTGCTTTCGAGCATGAGCGAGGCCGACAGAAAGAGCATGAACCCAGCCGTATACAGGGGATGGCGAACCCATCTGTAGGGTCCCCAGGTGACCAGTCGATGATCCGTTTTCGTCAATACTGTCTCTCTGATATTGCTTCCAATTGAGCGAAAAATCCAGACAGTAAATGGGATGCACAGCAACCCCGTCACCGCGCCCAATTGCTTCAATGGCGTAGGGACACCCATGTGATTCCAGGCCATGAGCTCCGGATCGATGATCTCGATAATCACGATCCCAAAAAGTGGGAGTCCGACCAGCAGGCGGCCCGCGATCAGCATTGGGCTTTCGCTGCTTCGTTTGATGGTTCCCGTTTCTGCACGCGCGCGTTTTCTGTAGAAGAGGGAAACGCTAATACATCCGAGCAGGGCGACGGCACAAATCAGTCTGAAAAGCATGGTACTGTGCCTCGTTTGGGGGTTTGTGCGGCGAGCCCAGACTTCATCGTCGTCGTCCTCGTCCGAGCCGGCTCGCTGGCCAGCGCCGTGATCAGTGATCTGCGTCAGAAGCGGGCGTCTGCCAGAGTACCATGCGGATCATCCACCGCCCGTTGATCTTCGCCAACAAGAGGTAGTCGGTGCCCCACCACGCGGTGAGTTTCGCCGATGCCGTCTGATCGAGCACATCGAAGATCTCGATCTCCTTCGGGGCGTCGGACGGCGTGGGTTGACCACTCTCCTTGAATTCCCGGGCGTACTCCAGTAATTCGGGCCACGGCATGGTACCACCTTCGTATTCGGCGGAATCGTCTGGAATCCAGAACCCGTACTTCTGGACATCCGTGCTGACACCCCGCTCGAGCTTGGCCGTGTCGCCTTCGTAGAAACCTTCCACGTAGTCGAGCACTGCCCGGCGGACGCCCTCGCGCTCGGCGGCGCCCTGCGCAAACCCGGGCGTGGCATGAAGCAGGAGGACGGCGAGTGCGGCGACAATCGGCCGTGCGGTACGGGTCATGACGGAAGCGGGACGTGTTGAAGGGTCACTGCAAGCCGACGGTATTCGACCTACTACCGGTGCAAGGCCGGGTTCCGGGCGGTCTGTCGCCGACCTCCGCTCCCATCCAAATGCCAAGGCCCGAAAGACAATCACTTGGCCATGCGAATGTTCGTGACCCGGAGGAGGCGCTCGGCATGACTCAAATACCCACACAAGCTCATCAACTCATCCAACCAGACCCGTCGCGGCGCCTTTCGGTGTGCCTTTGCTGCCAACGGGGTCAGTCGTGTGCCGGAAACCAGCGCCCCGTCTAACTCGTCGCGCGACAACCGGCCGGGCTGACCCACCCCATTGATGCGCTCAATGGGACCCACCCTTCGCGCTAGTGAAATGGGCCACCCGGAATCCACCACCCCAGGGCTGTGGGCCCCGAATGATATTGGTTCGTCGAACGCGCCCGCCGGCCTCCCGACGCGCACGGAGCATCTTGAGCAGCCACAGCGGTACTCGGCGGGACTCTTATCGAGCCTATGGGCATAACGGCTCGGTGGTTCAGCGGCGCTGTGGAGCAGCGTCCCCTGCCAGCGCTTGTTGGGCAGCCTCATGCGCCCTCCGGAACCCAGGAACGAATTGTCTGATGGTGGTGGGACCACGAAGCCCACGCGGCCTCCGCCCACGCTCGAACGTGTTTGGCGTGGTCTAACGCATTGCGCGCGCCGTGCACGTTGGCCACGGTCACGCTTCCCATCGAGGAGGGCGGAGGCAACCACGTGAATCGCTCGCTAACCGTGGCTGCAGCGCGAATGGCGCGAAGAGCGTGCTCGGGTGTTGCTTCCTGCTCAAGCACTAGGAGAAGGCTGATGAGGTGAACAGCTACCGACTGGATAGATTGAGGGGACGGTCGACCAGGGTGTTGCACTGCGTAGGTGTCTACCGTAAGGCGGTGGGACGCCCAGAAGGTCCGGTCGCTGTACTCCCGCGCAAGGACCTCGCCGTAGAGCTGCCAGCATCCTGGTGAGGACTCCATGTACCGGTGCGTCGGTCCGTCGATGGCGGGGACGGCGGCACCGCAGCCGATGCAGATAACCTTGGAAATACTTGCCTTCATCTACTGTCTGCCCAACGGCGGGTTATGGCGCAACGACATACGAGCGACCACAGCGATGTCGAGCGCCGTAATTCTGCTGGTATTCTACACTCAATCGAGCGTCACGAACACATCGAACTCTGCTGCCGCTGCGCGAAGCAAAATCCCCGTTCTTCTTCCCGCTCCATCCCTGGTACCGAACGGTGACAACGTCATACACCGCGTCGAAGCCGCCAGTCGAGATTCTCGTCCAGCAGCACTCGCATCCAGCGGAGGCGAGGCGGCATCTTTTGCGAGAGCAAGAAACGCAACCGCCTGCTCACGGCTTACGCTGGGAAATCCTGTCAGGAAGTCGTCCAGTGGCCGGCTCGCCGCGAGATAGTCGAGGAGATTCTGAACCGGGACGCGCGTACCTCGAAAGACAGGCGTGCCTCCCAGGATGTCCGGATCGGAATGATAGACCTGGTCCCGTTCCATAAGGTGTGGCTGGCTATTCAGAGAAGGCCGGGTTCCGGCGGTCTGTCGCCGACCTCCGCTCCCATCCAAATGCCAAGGCCCGAAAGGCAAGGAATTGGTCAGCGGTGCACCCACATGAACTCTACGACTCATCCAACCAGACCCATCGCGCCGCCATTCGGCGATGATGGGCGGCCGGAGGCACTCCTTCAACCACTCACCTACGCGCCCAACACAACATGATCAATGGGGTTGTTCATTCAGCGTCATCGATGTCTTTCTCGGCGCCAGAGAATCGTCGTCTTCCATAGGAAAAGAGTGAAATCATCACTACAGAAATGACGGCTGCAATCAGCGAAGGAATCGGGGCTCCGAGCGCGGTTGCCGCCCTCGCCGATAGACCGAAAGGAATCTCGATTGCCAAGTACGTTGGATTATGCTGGAAATAGAGAGGTAGGAACAGTGCCTGGAGTTCGATGGCGAAGATTCCCGTCAGAAAACCGAGTATCAGACCGTGCGCGGCTATGCGATGACGAAGCCAGGCTGCTGCGGCACCATTGACGACGGCCAACATCCCGAGCGCGATGAGCGACTCCCATCCCGCAATGACGCCATAGATGGTGAGCGCGGCATACGCCACCCCGGCCGATGCCGCCAGACCGACGATCAACTTCCAATCCAGCGGCTGTCTTCTTCGATTTGTGATCAACTCATTCCTCTAAACGGACTACCGTCACGGGCCCCAACGAACTCGCGCGGCTCGTTTCAATGATTTTGTACCCTGTACGAAACAGAGGCAACTCCGTTCACGGAAATGTGACGACCGGCTTCGTTCGAGCGGTCAAGCGGGAAGCTGACATACCCCACGGTGGTCTTGGACTCCGAATGCCGGAGCAGCTGCTGTATGTCTTGGATCTCCCATCCCCGAACCGTCCGGGAAATGGCTAAAGGTGTGACGCGCCACGTGCGTCGTGAGCGGAGTCTCGATCCCAAGACCATCACACGAACCGGAGATTCTTGTTGACGATCGCCGTCTTCTCCTTGATCTCCTCGAAGGCCTCCTGGCTGCCCGGTCGCACCTTCGCTGGCATGAGCGGAACGATGTACCGATCCGGGTTCAGGTCGAGGCCATCCAGATTCCGGTGAGGGAGCCACCACCCACCCATCTCTTTGAATCCTCTCCGTATGGCATCATCAAGACAGAATTGATGATGTAGCCTCTCCGAATAGATGCGGCTACCTCCCCGTTGCTAATGCTAATGTTACCTCCGTCCTGCGCTACCAGGAGTTTTCCGGGTTCTGAGACCTCGGAATCCATCGGTCCCAGCAGGTTATCGGGTGCCTGGCGAGGACCGTCGCAGCAGGGCCCACTCCAGTTCGCCGGCTCTTCGCGTAACTCTCCCGCGATTGTGACCGTACCTACGCTGAAATACGGAGATTCTGTCACGGCGTCTCTCGCGTGCAACACCCCCAACAAGCCTGCGTGTACGGGCCTTCCCGCGTCTCGACGCTCTCTGTACACGTTTCACGGACTCTCAAAGGCCATGCGCTTCCGCACTCTTTCTCTTGCTCTTCTCGGCGCTCTGTTCGTCGTGCCAGCCGCCTCTGCGCAGCAGGTTATCTCTTTTGATGACGCGGTTGTGATTGCCCTCGAACAGAATGCGACGCTCAAGAGAGCTCGCAACACGGTTGAGCTTCAGGAGACCTCACTGACTCAGGCCAAGGCCGCCCGCCTTCCCAACCTCAACCTGGGTTCGAGCGTCGGGAGAAACTGGGGTCTCCAGTTTGACCTTACTACGGGGTCCCTGCAAAATCAGGCCAGCGACCGCTTCTCCCTCAATGCCAGTTCTGGGATAACCCTGTTCAACGGGTTCGCGACGGGTGCCACTATTGATCAGGCAAGGAGCAACTTGGCCGCGACCGAGGCATCCTTCGCTCGAAGCGAGCAGACCGTGGTGTTCACGGTGATCTCCAATTACCTCGAGGTCATCCTGGGTCAGGAGCAGATTCGCATCCGTGAGGAAGACCTCGAGGCCCAGGCTCGACAACTGGAGCGGATCTCGGAATTTGTCCGAGTCGGTCAACGACCGATTTCGGATCAGTACTCACAGGAGGCCATCACGGCTAACGCCGAGGCCACGCTGCTTACCGCGCAGCGGTCACTGCAACTGAACGAGTCCCGCCTCATTTCGACCCTGCAGCTGGACCCACTGGCTGCCTACGAGTTCTCCGCCCCATCGGCCGACGCCATTTCCCTCGCCGCTCGGACGTATGACCCCAATGATTTGCTGGTCGCTGCCTACGACGCGCGTGCCGATCTGACGGCTCAGGAGTACGCGATAAGGGCTGCCGAGCAGGGAATTACCATAGCGAAGGCATCCAAACTGCCGCGCTTGAGCGCGAGCGCGGGCTTCGGATCCAGCTATTCCTCATTTGGTCGCATTCCCGGTACAAACCAGCAGGCCAGCTTCGGCGATCAGCTCTCGGATAACCGGTCGGAGAACATCGGCCTCAGCTTGAGCGTCCCGGTTTTCAATCGCTTCCAGACCCGCACATCCGTCGAGCGCGCCCAGGTTCAGCTCAACAACGCGAACCTCGACCTTGAGAATCTTCAGCAGTCGATTGCCCTTGAGGTCCGTCAGGCCTACCTGGACTACCAGACCTACGTGCTGCGTCTTGAGGTCACTGAGAAGCAGTTGCGGGCCTCACGCCAGGCACTCGAAGTCGAGCAGGCCCGGTATGATGTCGCCTCGTCAACACTTGTAGAGCTGACCCAGGCCCGGGCCAACTTTGTGAGCTCGGAAAGCCAGCGTGTCCAGGCCATCTATCAGTTCCATCTTCAGCACAGGTTGATCGAGTACTACCTGGGCATTCTGAATCCCGCCGAGTCCCTCTTTTAGAAGTCGCACACTCGGCTCATCTCCTCCCTCCCTACCCATGGCGAAGAAAAAGAAGAACGCTACGAAGCGTCTCCTCGTAATCATTGGTGTTCTGGTTGTGCTCATCATCGTGGCGGCCTTCGCCGCGAGGGCCGTTCTTGGCGGCGGCGATAAAGCGGCCGAAGTTGAGATCGAAGTGGCCGCCACCCGGACCCTGACGCAGGTTGTTACGGCGTCCGGTCGGGTCCAGCCCGAGGTCGAGGTGATCATCAGCCCCGATGTCTCCGGCGAGATTGTCGCACTCAATGTCCGAGAAGGCGACCACGTCGCGCAGGGCGAACTGCTGGCGCGCATCAAGCCTGACTTCTACGATGCCCAGGTTGAGCAGGCGCAAGCCAGTCTTCTTCAGTCGCGGGCCAGTACTTCACAGAGACGCGCCGAGCTTAGGACGGCAGAGCTGGAGTACAATCGCCAGAAGACGCTGTTCGAATCTGGAGCCATCTCGGATGCGGACATTCAGGCGAGCGAGAACCGGTTCGAGACGGCGAAGGCCGGCCTGGAGGCCTCCCAATACGCAGATGCGGCCGCAAACGCGCGGCTGCGCGAGTCCAGAGAGCAATTGGCGAAGACCAGAATCTTTGCGCCGATCGACGGTACCGTCTCCCGTCTCAACGTCGAACTCGGCGAGCGGGTTGTCGGGACCACCCAAATGACCGGTACGGAGATGATGCGTGTCGCGAAGCTGGACGCGATGGAGGTCGAGGTGGACATCAACGAGAATGACGTGGTCAACGTCGCCCTCTCCGATACGGCTGCCATTGAGATCGATGCCTACCCCGGGCGCGAGTTCCACGGGATGGTCACCGAGATCGCGAACTCGGCTCGCGTGGCGGGCGCCGGAACCCAGGAGCAGGTCACGAACTTCCCCATCAAGATCCGAATCCTGGATCCCCACAATGTCGCAGCGGCCCAGGCGGCCGGTCAGATGTTGGCGGCATCCGCCGAGGTTCCCGGGACGGGTCAGCCCGTCCCCAAATTCCGCCCCGGTATGAGCGGCACGGTCGACGTCTTTGCGGAGACGGTTCGTGATGTTGTCGCCGTTCCCATCCAGGCCGTCACGGTTCGCGATTTCAACGCCATCAAACGTGATTCGCTGGCGAAGGCTCGGCGTAGCAGGGCCGACTCCACTGCGGTCGAAGAGGTCCCTGATGCTGAGGATCTAAGGCGCGTAGTCTTTGTCATTGAGGACGGCGTCGCAAAGATGCGGGAGGTCGAGACCGGCATTACCGACGACACGCACATCCAGATTACCTCGGGACTTTCGGGCGGCGAGCAGGTCATTATCGGACCCTTCCGCGCCGTCTCCAGAACGCTCAACCCGGAGGATGCTGTCACTGTGGCGGATCGAAACCGGGCATCTGTGGCTCGCGACTAGCGCGAACGAGGTAAACATGACGGACTCCGAGCGCGACCGCCCGATCATTGAACTGAAGGGCGTCAAGAAGATCTACCAGATGGGTACGGAACGTGTCCGTGCGCTTGACGGCGTCGATCTGGTCATCAATCACAACGAGTACGTGGCCATCATGGGCCCGTCTGGCTCTGGTAAATCAACGATGATGAACATCATCGGGTGTCTGGACTCGCCAACCGACGGGACCTACATCCTGAACGGTCAGGAGGTCAGCGAGATGGATGACAACGAGCTGGCCAACGTCCGAAATCGTGAAATTGGTTTCGTGTTTCAGACGTTCAATCTGCTACCGCGCGTGAACTGTCTGCAGAACGTGGAGCTGCCACTGATTTATTCCGGGCGCCGAAAGAACGAACGGCGTGAGATGGCGGCTCAGGCGCTCCGAAACGTTGGACTGGGTGATCGAATGACCCATCGCCCCAACGAATTGTCTGGTGGTCAGCGCCAGCGCGTTGCGGTCGCCCGGGCCATCGTCAACGAGCCTTCGATTCTGCTTGCTGATGAGCCCACGGGAAACCTGGATACGAAGACAGGCAACGAGATCATGCTCCTCTTCGAGGCGCTGTATCGCCGTGGCAATACGGTCCTGGTTGTGACGCACGAAGAGGAAGTGGCCCGCCACGCCCGGCGGATCATTCGCCTCCGTGATGGGCTCATTGAGATCGACGAGCCCGTGAACGATCCCGCGCTGGCCGGTGCGGACGTTGAAGATGTGCTGACCGACGCCGAGGCCGAGGTCTGAGTCCGGCAGGCGAAGCTCTGCCGCCAAGGCTCAGAGGCTACTGCTTCCAGGTGCACTCGTACTTCTGCTCGCGCCGCTCGAAACGTACCTCCTTGTCATCGAATCGTCGTACTTCGACCACCAGAAATGGGACCGCCAGCGCGCTGAGCGTGATGCAGTCGAGCGCAGGCTTTTGGAACAGGTAAGTGACCAGGACGTGGTCCTCCAACTCTTCGACGGACTCTACCTCAACGTGATAGCCGCCGGATTCGGTTGGGATTGCGATGGCAACCACAACCGCCTGCGTAAAATCTACAGGCTCGAAGGGAGCCAGCGGCCGCAGGCGGGTCTGCGCCTCCGCCCAGGACGCGGAGTCCCGGAGAACCCATTCAGAAACCTCGGAAACCGAGCCGCTCTGCCCGCTCCCGACGCGCTCGAAGAAGAGGTAGTCGCCCTCGGTAAGGATTTCGCTGTCCTCGCCGCAGCCAGTAATCAACACCAGGCCAGACGCAGCAAGAAGGAGCAATAGGTTTTTCACGCAGAGAGATGCTTGTGGGAGATATGCCTGTGTGAGAGATGCACGACGCGGCCCAAGGTTGCTATTGAATACCCACTCGTCCGCGAACGGACTCAATAATCTTACTCGAGTCGTATGCGATGCCGTCCCGGAAGACCAGCTTCACGCGCCTGATGTCGCTGGGAATCGCATCCGGGGCGCCTTCAATGACCATGAGGTCCGCTGCCTTTCCAACTACTACGCTTCCGGTTTCGTCCTCGATTCCGAGGACCGTCGCCCCATTGAGAGACATGATCCGGACCGTCTCCGCGGCTGAGAAACCAGCCTCGCGGAGCAGCTCATAGTTCCTTTGATCACCGTAGCCCGGCAGCGCGCCGCCGTAGCCCGTCGGATCCACGCCGGCCGCGAGTAGCCCGCCGGCCGCAACAAAGGCGCGCTCATAGGCCTGAGCCTTGGGAAACAGCCTGGTCCACAGGTCCGAGTTCTGCTCGGCAATCGAGGCCCGCGTTAGCAGGAAATCTCCCCGGACCTCCTCGGACATCGCGTCCAGCGTTCGCTGCTCCAGGGGCGGCCGGTTCGGAACGTACATCTCATAGACCGCGAGCGTCGAGGTCATCGGAACACCCGCGTCAATCATCGTGCGAAAAGTGGATTGAACTTCCTCCGAGTCCAGATCGACCTCCAAGAGGGAGTCGCGGAAGTCGGACGGACAGGTGTCGGGAGCCCGGTCAGCATCGTAGTCGGTGTTTGTAAAGAAGCCGTGCTCCAGATTATCGATGCCCGCCGCCACCGCCTCCTTGAAGCTTACGGAACAGAGGTGGCCCGTGACTTTTACCCCGTACTTGTGCGCCTCATCGACGGCCGCGGCGAGTTCATCCCGGGTAATCAGTGTGTACGCCTTGATCCAGTCGACGCCCTCCTCGGACCAGTATCGAACGACGCGTCTTGCGTCCTCTGCACCTTCGAGGCGGGTCATGTAAGTCATACCCTCACCGCCCGTGATATACGGACCGGTGACAAACATCCTCGGGCCCGCGCGCTCACCGAGCTCCACGGCCTGCTTGAGGTTCAGTTCGCTATAGGGCGCGTAGGATCCGGTAGTCCGAATAGTTGTGACGCCCGATGCCAGATAGAGCAGCGGTGCCGTGTCGCTCAGTTGGACACGCCGGGCCGAGGTGGTATAAAACGTGTGGTTGTGGAGCCCGACGAAGCCGGGAAATACCGTATGCCCCTCCAGGTCGTGCACGGAGGCGAAAGGCGGGATGTCCACCTCCGACCCTACCGCCGTTATCCGGCCACCCTCGATCAGTATCGTGGTGCCGGTCTGCACGGGAGTTCCGGTCCCGTCCAACAGGCGCACATTGGTCAGGGCGATCACCTCGGCGTCATCGGCCACGAACCCTCGAACCTGAGCCGACATTGACTGGGCCCGCTGCCCGTAGGCAGGAGCGATCAGCAGGAAGAGCAGGAAAGCAATCAGGGAAGCGCGCATGGGAGAACTCGATTGGATCTTCCTAAGAAACGACCCTACCGGTCTACCTCAAACACCATCTTCATCCCGGAGGCCAAGTGCTCGGCAATGTGACAGTGAATCATCCACGCACCGGGATTGGACACCTCCAACAGGATCTCGACTTCCGAGCCGACCGGAACAAGCACCGTGTCCTTCCACGCGCGGTGGTTGTTGACTTCACCGTCGACGCTCAGTACAACGAACCGCTGGCCATGAATGTGAATGGGATGCTGCATGGCATGCCGCGCACCCTCGTCATTGCGGAGCCGAACCCGGACGAGGTCGCCCGGGCTGAAGCTCCAGGCAACGTTCATGTTCTCCGTGCCGGCATCCGGGTCACGCAGGATCCATGACACCTCCTGGCCCGTGCTCGACCAGTTCATGAGAGGCATCGTCCCGGTCCATTCGACCGGGTTGAAGTAGGATTCATCCAGGAGCATCATCTGGCGCGTAATGGCCGGCAGACCCTTGGTACGAAGCATGAGGTCCAGGGTCAGCACCGGAAGGGCCTCGAGCAGATCCGGCGCAGTGGGGCGCGGCACGTCAGCCTGTGAGGCAGGTCCGGCGGGGACCGGCGGCGTCGCCTCCCCGGCCGGAGCCCCGACGTCCAGGAAGCCCAGCGTGTCCACCTGGCTGAAGAACCGCCCTCTCGCGTGGTCGATAGACTGGACCCTGTTGGTAATGGCATAGCGGCCCGGAGCGCCGGCCGTCAGATCGAGCACGTATCGTTCGGCCGGAGCTATGACGGTGCTTTCCACCCACGCGGGCTCTGCAAACGGACCCACGTCTGTCGCCATTACCTCAAGGGCATGCCCATCGATGGACCAGTTGAAGGTGCGGGTATTGGAGACGTTCGTCAGATAGAGGCGCAGACGCTCGCCCGAGCTTACGGCCAGGTCGAAGCGGGGCTTGTCGTTCGTCAGCAGGAGATTCCCGAATCGGCCCATGAGGGCGAAATTGGGCGCCTCGCGGCCATAGGGTAGCTGGGCGCCGTCTCTGAGAAGCAGGTCATCAAGCACCAGGAGTTCCTCCCGCCGGACCGGCGGAAGCCAGTCCGCATCGACGCGAATGTTGCCGAACAGTCCTGCGTCCTGCCAGATGTCCTCCCGGTGGTGGGGATGGTACCAGTAGATCCCGGCGTCTGGAAATCTCAAGCGGTACTCGAATTCCCCGCCCACGGGAATCGGATCCTGGGTGACTCCAGGGACTCCGTCGAACCGGTTGTCGAGGCGAAGTCCGTGCCAGTGAACCGCGGTCGGTTCGGGAGTGTCGTTCGTGACCACGACCACAATCTCAGAGCCTCGATCGACCCGAATCGCGGGACCAGGAATCTGCCCATTGTAGGCGAAGGCGATCAGCGCCTGTCCCCCGACGGTTCGTTCCACGCGGGCAGCCCGGAGTCGGAGCGTATCTCCGTCGGCGAACCGGATTTCCCGTGACTCTCCAGCCGACTCGGCCGGGCCGACATCGCCGAATCGCTCCAACTGAAGTGGAGAAACGGACGGCCGTGTTCGGTCCATGCCCGGCATCATGCTCACACCCGGCACCATGGAGGGTGGTGTCCAGCCGTCGTCCGATGGGGGCTCCGGAGGAAGAAACGCACCAAGCCCCATGAAGCCGTGGGCCTCCATCCGTGTGCTCGGCGACAGTCCTCGCAGCACAAGTGGGCCCCTCCGCTCGGCGGCCGCGGAATCGGCTTCAGCCGAGACCCAGACCATGTACTTGTTGCGTGCAAGAAGGCCGGCTCTGCTGACCCCGTTGTCCACCACGCCCAGCCTCTTCAGATTCCCCAACGTCGGATCGACCACCCAGGCCACGTAGTGGCGGTACTTACCAAGGGCCTCGGGAGCGGGCAGGCCTCCAAGTTCGAACTCTGTCACATACCGGTGCCGGCCGTCCCGGTCAACATCCACGGTGAAGGGCGTGCCGGGTGGGCGGACAAGACGCACCGTCCCAGTCGCGCCGTACACCCGGGCCGAGGGTTCCAGCTTGATGCAGTGGTTGTCGCCGGGAGGACAAGGCTCTGCGCTGCGCCAGGACGTTGCCGCACAGGGCATCGCCGTCCAGACAGCGCATACAGCGGCAAACCTCAGGAACGCTTTCATCCCAGTCTGATGGCGGTCTCCATCTGGGCGATGCTGTCCCGCAGCTGAGCGGCCTTCTCGAATTCGAGATTCTCGGCCGCCGCCAACATGTCGTTGCGCATCTGGATGAGCAAATCGCGCTTCTGATTTTCGTCCAGATACTTCACCAGTGGATCAGCAACCGCCACCTTCTCATCCGGTCCGACATAGTAATCCTGTCGTCCTGTTTTGTCCTTCTTTTCCTCGGCAATGATGGTCCCCTGCATGATCTGCTCGCGGGACTTGATGACGGTCGTCGGGGTGATTCCGTGCTTCTCGTTGTAGGCAAGCTGGATCTCGCGTCGACGACTGGTCTCGTCCATCATCCGCTCCATGGAGCCGGTCAGGTTGTCGGCATACATGATAATCCGGCCATTGGCGTTCCGGGCGGCCCGCCCCGCGGTCTGGATGAGGGACCGGTCCGAACGCAGAAATCCCTCCTTGTCCGCGTCGAGAATCGCCACCAGGGACACCTCGGGAAGATCGAGTCCCTCCCTCAGCAGGTTGACTCCGATGAGTACGTTAAACTCGCCAAGCCGCAGATCACGCAGGATTTCGACCCGCTCCAGCGATGCAATGTCGGAATGCAGATACCGCACCTTGACGTTGTAGGACGCCAGATAGTCGGCCAGATCCTCCGCCATTCGCTTCGTGAGCGTCGTCACGAGCGTGCGCTCACCCTTCCGTGCAACTTCCTGGACTTCGTGCAGCAGATCGTCGATCTGCCCCTTCGACGGCCGGATGGTGACGATGGGATCCGCAACGCCGGTTGGCCGGATTACCTGCTCAACGAACACACCGCCGCACTGCTCCAACTCAAAATCACCGGGGGTGGCACTGACATAGAGCACCTGGCTCTGCTTGGCTTCAAATTCCTCAAAGGTCATGGGGCGGTTGTCCAGCGCCGAAGGAAGCCGAAAGCCGTGCTCCACAAGTGTGAGTTTCCGCGCCCGGTCTCCGTTGTACATGGCCCTGACCTGAGGCAGGGTCACATGGCTCTCGTCAATCACCATCAGGTAGTCGTCCGGGAAATAGTCCAGGAGACAGTAGGGTCGCTCGCCGGGCTCCATGCCGGTCAGATGGCGCGAGTAGTTCTCGATTCCCGAGCAGTAGCCCACCTCGCGCATCATTTCGATGTCGAACAGGGTGCGCTGCTCAAGCCGATGTGCCTCGAGCATCTGGCCGTTGTCCCGGAGTACCGCGAGACGCCAATTCAACTCGGTTTCGATGGACTTGACGGCCTCCTCGACCTTCTCCTTGGGCGTGACAAAGATCTTGGCCGGATAGATGGTCAGTAGCGACTCGACCGACACGTCCTGACCCGTCTCCGGATCGAAGATCGAGATCTTCTCGACCTCATCCCCCCAGAAGGCAATCCGGTACGCCCGGTCTTCCAGGTAGGCGGGAAATACCTCGACCACATCGCCCCGGACCCGGAAGGTCCCCGGCTCAAATTCCACGTCGTTCCTGGAGTAGAAAATCGAGATCAGCCGTTTCAGGAGCTCGTTGCGCTCGACACTGGTGCCGGGAGTGACCTGAACGATTTCGGCCTTGAATTCCTCGGGCGACCCGAGACCATAGATACAGGAAACGCTTGCCACCACGATCACGTCCCGGCGCCCCGACACCAGCGAACTCGAGGTCCTCAGCCGCATTCGGTCGATCCGGTCATTGATCGACATGTCCTTCTCGATGTAGGTATCCGAGTGGACGATGTAGGCCTCGGGCTGATAATAGTCGTAGTACGAGATGAAAAACTCTACCGCGTTGTTCGGGAAGAACTGCTTGAGTTCCGCATAAAGCTGCGCCGCCAGGGTCTTGTTGTGACTCATGACCAGAGTCGGGCGGCCAGCCTGTTGGATGACGTTCGAGATCGTGAACGTCTTTCCCGTCCCCGTCGCCCCGAGCAGCGTCTGCTGGCGGTCTCCCCGGTGCAG